>DVGO01000028.1 GCA_018712645.1 Candidatus Faecousia faecavium
GAGCAACTCCAGAGTTACCTGGACGAATACTGCTTCCGCTTCAACCGCAGACGCTCAGCCGACCAGCTCTTTGCAAGGCTGGCACGCGCTGTTGCTGTTTCGGCTGTTGCTGACTAAAACCGATATGCACAATGTATAATATCATTGACAAAGATCGGTAAGATTTCTGAAAAAACACGCAACAAATCATGTTTGGATCGGAAGCGGTTCTCGGTCCCGATGATTATTTACGTTCTTATTTCCATAGGAGGCGAGCCACATGTGGCTGACGGCAGCAGTTTTCTCCTCTGTTTTTGCGGGGTTGACAGCAATTCTGGCAAAGTGTGGTATCAAAAACACAGACTCGGATGTGGCGACGGCATTGCGAACCATCGTTGTGCTGTTGTTTTCCTGGCTGATGGTCTTGGTGTCAGGCTCTGCTCCATCCATAACGGGAATCGAAGCCAAATCCTGGCTGTTTTTGATTCTCTCCGGCGCAGCTACCGGAGCTTCATGGATCTGTTATTTCAAAGCGCTGTCCATCGGCGATGTCAACAAGGTAGTTCCCATTGACAAATCCAGCACGATTCTGTCCGTGCTGCTTGCCATCCTTTGCTTTGGCGAAACGAACCATCTGCCGGCAAAGCTGTTTGGTACTGCCCTGCTGGGCATTGGGATTCTTCTGATGGTGGAGCGAAAGCAGAAAACGGGAACTGTACAGGGGCATACCTACATTTTCTACGCAGTTGGATCGGCGGTTTTTGCCGCGTTGACATCCATTCTGGGAAAACTTGGCATCACCGGTGTGGACTCCAACTTGGGTACCGCCATACGAACGATTGTGGTCCTGATTATGGCATGGCTGATCGTGTTTCTGAAAGGGAAGCAGTCCCAGCTGAGGAATCTGGACCGAAAAGAGCTTATTTTTCTGTTCTTTTCTGGAATTGCCACAGGAGCATCCTGGCTGTGCTACTACTACGCCATTCAGAACGGAATTGTCAGTATTGTCGTTCCCATTGATAAAATGAGCGTTCTGCTGAGCGTCGCATTTTCGTATTTTGTATTCCAGGAGAAACTGAGCCGAAAAGCCGGTGTTGGCCTCTGTCTCATGACAGCGGGTACATTGGTAATGACATTCTGGGGCTAGGACGATTCCAAACGCGAAACCCACTTCGACTTTTGAAATTTGCTGGAAACAGGCAAAGGACATACGACTAACGCAAGAAAAGAGGTATACCAAAAATGGAACCAGAAAAAACTCCTCTGAGAAACAAAGGGCTTTCCTTGCTGAAAGCTGGCCGGAAAGGCCTTTTTTCCATTGTATTCAGCCGAATGGCGATTATTGTGCTCCTGCTGGTGCTGCAGGTATGGCTGCTGTTCAGCGCTTTTTGCTGGTTTGAAGATTTCCTTCCCCATATATTTGGAGGAACCATCCTCTTTTCCGTCATCATGGTGCTGTATTTACTTAACAGCCGGCTGGATGCCTCGGCAAAACTCACTTGGCTTTTGGTGATCATGCTCATGCCAGTATTTGGCGCTCTCTTGTATCTATTCACACGAAGTGACCTGGGGCACCGCACATTGCGTGAGCGGACCGCCAAGATGATAGACCAGACCGGCAGCCTCATTACCACTGACTCCGCAACGATGGAAAAACTGACGCAGCAGAGCCCTGGTTCAGCAGCTTTGGCACGTTACCTGGATCGAACTGGCTGCTTTCCGGTCTATGAAAATACAGCCGTGACATACTTTCCGCTGGGAGAACAGAAATTTGAAGCGATGCTGCAGCAGCTGGAAAAAGCAGAACGGTTCATTTTTTTGGAGTACTTCATTGTAGAGGAAGGCCTGATGTGGGGGCAGATTTTGGAAATCCTTGCGCAGAAGGCGGCCCAAGGTGTAGATGTGCGGGTAATGTATGACGGAACTTGTGAGTTATCTACACTTCCTCGCGACTATCCGAAGCGGCTTCGAAAGCTCGGCATCCAATGTAAGCCCTTCGCCCCGATCACCCCGTTTGTATCGACCCATTACAACTACCGGGATCACCGAAAGATTCTGGTGATCGACGGGCGTACCGCCTTTACCGGAGGTGTAAATCTGGCAGATGAGTACATCAATCAGACTGTGAAACACGGTCACTGGAAAGATACCGCCATTATGCTGGAAGGTGAAGCTGCCCGCAGTTTTACGCTGATGTTTTTGCAGATGTGGAATTTGGATGAGAAAATGCCGGACTTTTCCATCGTATCCGAGATCCCACCCGCTCCTTCCGCGGCAACAAACGGGTTTGTCATTCCCTACGGGGATTGTCCGGTAGATGAGGATCGGGTAGGCGAACAGGTTTATATCGATATCCTCAACCGGGCACAGAAATATGTCCACATCATGTCGCCTTACCTCATTTTGGATGGAGAAATGGAAGCCGCTCTGATTTATGCTGCGAAGCGTGGAGTTGATGTGCGGTTGATTCTCCCGGGAATACCGGACAAAGCGTTCCCCTATGCCCTGGCCTTTACCCACTATCCGACACTGATAGACGCCGGTGTGAAAATCGGTGAGTACGCCCCTGGATTTGTTCATGCCAAGGTTTTTGTTTGCGATGACAAAGAGGCTGTTGTAGGGACAATCAACCTTGATTATCGCAGCCTCTACCACCATTTTGAGTGTGCTGCTTATCTTCAAGATGTTCCGTGTATTCCTCAGATCCAGGAAGATTTTGAGGTCACATGGAGCAAATGCCGCATGGTGACCAAAGAGACGATGCGCAAAGCCAGCCTTTCTCGTTGGCTGTATGGAGTCATTTTAAAGCCGCTGGCTCCACTGATGTAGTACCCGTAGGGATTTCTATTTCATTATTGGATAATACTTAGCAGGAAATTGAATAGGCAACAGGAGCGCCGGTTTTACCACACCGACGCTCCTGTTCTTTATACTTGCTGAATTACGCCGCAGGCAATCTTTTTCCCCACATTTCCCGAAGGCTGGGTACGAAAGTCATCCGGTTCAGCACCCAGCTTAAAAATAAAAAAGCCGGAATTTCTCAGAGCAAACTGCTCCGAAAAATTCCGGCTAATTTTAAATAATGAGATTCGAGTCCAGGTCAAGATCAATTTACATCTACAGAAATGATATTATCTCTCTTTCTTCGCAGTCCTGCAAGAGCCGCTGCACTGCCACAATTTTTCAGCAGTGGGAGCCCAGTTGGCCGCATAGGCATCGCACTTGGCACACAGATGCTCCGCACTTTCTGGAGACTGCATATCGGTGGATTTAGCACCGGTCTTTTCTACCATCTCCCGCAGCTTCTCCGGATTTTCCAGCATAGGGCAAGGACGCAAGTGATTGTCGTTGAAGGGCTGGCCGTCATGATAGGCCATGAACATGGGCGATTGCAGGCACTCCAACAGTGTTTTTTCCCGGATGTTAGAATCGGAATAATGGATGAACACGCAGGGGTCACAGTCGCCGTTGGCGTTGATGTGCAGGTAACGCCGGCCTCCGGCGATGCAGCCGCCCACATACTCGCCGTCATTCTGGAAATCCATAGCGAAAATAGGCTTGGTGGAACGGATCTCCCGAATCCGGTGGTACATGAATTCCCGCTGTTCAGGGCTGGGCAGCAGCTCGGGCACCGCATCGTTGCCCACGGGCATATAGTGGAAATACCACACAAACTTGGCTCCCAACTCCACGATATGATCGATGAACTCAAAAGAACTAATAGAGTCCAGGTTGGCGCTGGTATAGCAGCAGGACATGCCGAAAGGCAGATGTTTTTCATTCAGAATCGACATGGCCTTGACCACTTTCTGATAAACACCATTGCCGCGGCGGCCATCTGTGGCAATTTCAAAACCTTCCAAACTGATAGCAGGAATGAAGTTTTTTACCCGGAGCATTTCATTTGCAAACGCCTCATCAATTAAAGTTGCATTGGTGAAGCTCAAGAACTGGCAGTCGCTGTGCTTTTCGCATAGGACAATCAAATCCTTTTTCCTCATCAGAGGCTCGCCGCCAGTATAGATGTACATGTACACCCCCATTTCCTTACCTTGGGTAATGATAGAATCAATCTCATCCAAACTCAGATTGAGCTTGTTGCCGTATTCCGCTGCCCAGCAGCCGGTGCAGTGCAGATTGCAGGCTGAGGTTGGATCCAATAGGATGGCCCAGGGAATATTGCAGCCGTACTTCTGACGGTACCGCTCCTGCTCCGGCCAGCCAATGATGTTTGCATTCAGAAAGAAATTTTCAAAGGTCGCTTTCAGAACATCCTGGTCAATGTCCTTCAGAACGCTCATGATGAGCTGGTACATGTTGCTTTTCGGGTCAGACAGCACCTTACGGAAGGCATCGCGCTGGGTGGGGAAGCTGTTGGGACCGTCTCCTGCCAGCTTATCGACCCAGCCCAGCAGCTTGAGCAGGTTATGTTCCGGATCTTTGATGGCATAGCTCAGTGCCTGCTCCATTCCAAATTTTTTCATTGCGGTAGAAAAAGCCATAGTGATGCTCCTTTTATTTCTCTTTTTTCACTGGATCAGTGCGGTAAACAAACTTTACCTGGCCATCCAGTTTTTCCTCAGCTTCCGTGAAAGCCTGATATTCCCGGGATACGTCAACGGTTGCACGGATTCGTTTCAGCAGGTTATCCACATCACCGTCTACCGCATCCACCAGAGCCTGAACACCTTTCTCGTCAAATTCCTTCAGTCCATCCGATAGCCGCAGCGCACCATCACGCAGCTGGGTAACACCGCTTACCAAAGCGGGCGCACCGTTATTCAGCGTCAGGACACCGTTGTAGAGTGCATCTGCGCCATTGGACAACTTGTCGGAACCATCCCGAAGGCTATCAAGGCCCGCCTTTAATTCTCCTGCGCCTGAGGCCGCCTGGGCCACTCCGGCAGTGTAGCTCTGGATGCCAAGATAGAACGCATTGTAGCTGTCCAGGGAGGTTTTCAGCGCAATAACCGCCTTGACCCCTTCCGATGCCGCCGCAAGCTGGGACTGCACAGCGTCACTTTCCATTGCATCGGCGATTGCCTGTTGAACCTGTGCTTCCGTATTGGTGCTAATCAAATTCTGAACCTCAGCAGTTTGCATCTGCTCCTCCGTCTTGGCGGCGATGATGCCCTGGACCTCCTCGGTCTGCATCTGCATGCTGACCTGTTCCTCAACGATTTTCGAAATCTGGGTTTGAGTCTGAGTCTCAATCTCCTGCAAAACAGTCTGGCTTTGCATCTGCTCTTCGATTGCGCTGGAAACCGCTGCTTGCGTATCCTCATCCACCATTCCATCTGCCACGGCGGCATCATACTCCGCTTTATTCGTAATGCCTTCTATGCCGAGGGACTGGATTACTGTATTCTCAACAGTTTCTCTTACGGTCTGGGTGACTGTAGATCTGATCTGCTCCTGTGCTTCAGCTGTCTGTTCCTTCACAGTGTTCGTAACTTCTGCTGCTACGGCGGCCGTGACCTGCTGCGCAACATTATTGCGAACTACCCCGGCAACCTGTTCGGTAATATAATCCCGCTGCTCCTCCACCTGGGCAGTTACCGCAGCGAGCACTTTCTCATATACAGCACTTTCGTCCATGGAAGCAATGACACCGTTCAGGACATCTGCGTAATTTCCGATTGACATCGCGGGAACATCCAGTCCTGCTGCGGCGAGCTGAGCATTGGCTGTGGTCAGCAGGGTATTGAAAACTTGGGTCGCACCGCCCTGCAAAGCACCGTTGTTGGAAACCACTGCATCCAATCCGGACTGCAGTTTGGCCGCACCTGCCTGCAGCGCCGCTGCACCTTCATCCAAATTTCCAGCGCCTTCTTTCAGATTCTTAGCCCCGGCCGCCAGCTGACTGATCCCGCCGACCAGCTCTCCCGATTTTCCCAGCAGCGTATTCAATCCATCATACAGCTGGCTAGAGCCCCCCATCAGTTGGTCCATGGCATCTGTCATCTTGCTCAGGGACTCACTCAGGTCCCCGACGGAATCCAGTTCATCGGTATTCAGCTTCTGAAACAGGGCGTTCGTCACCAGCGTGACGGTCATGTCCATGGAAAAATTCTGGACATCTGCTGTCATCTCTACGAAACTGGGAATCTCCAATTTATCAGGGTCAACTGCCAAGTTTTCCTGGAGGCCAGGGAATGCAATTCCAATCACAGCGGTATGAGCGCCGTCATCGATCAGTTTACCATTGGAAATTTCAATATTCTGAAACCTCTCGTTGTCCAGAAGCATTCCGGTCATCACGGTAAAGGGAACATAGCATTTTACCGGTTTGCCATCAATGGTTGTCTCACGGGACTGCTGGTTGGTGTAGTCAAAGCGGACGGTAACGCGGCCGCTTTTTCCTGCAAGTTCCCCGGCGGTGATGGGCTTTCCATCCAGTTTGTATGTAATGTTCAGCCCAATGGGGAGTTCTTTTTTCAGATCCGCCTCAGATAAGGCGCTGCCATCTTCATTTGCTGCTTGTTCGCTGGAAATGATCTTGCGCAGAGCCCCGTCAGAGCCGGTCAGGACATAAATAGTCTCCTCTTGGGTGCCCTGCAATTCCTCCAGGGCAGCACTTGCCGCACCGCCCCCCTCTGCAGCCCGGGCTGATACCACAGGGCGCAAGGCGGCAAAGGCAAACACGACGCACATTCCAATGGCGATGTACCGGATTACTTTCTTTTTCATTTTGCAGTTACCTCCATCGGTTTTTTCAAGGGCTTCTTTATTTGCCGCATATCCAGAGTTGTGACGCAGACCAATCTGTCACATAGCAGCAGCAGCGCAGGCAAAATCAGGATGACGGAAAGCATGCTTACCACTGCGCCTCTGGCCATCAGCATACACATGGCACTGATAATATCAATGTTCGAGTAAAGTGCGACGCCGAAGGTCGCAGCAAAAAGTCCCATGCCCGATACAATAATGGATGGTACAGACGTAGAAAGCGCTATCCATACGGCATCCTTTTTTTGCACTCCACGAATTCGCTCGGCTTTATACCGGGTCGTCATCAAAATCGCATAGTCAACGGTAGCGCCCAGCTGAATCGTACTGATGCAGATTGGCGCAATGAAAGGCAAACTCTGTCCAAGATAATGGGGTATGCCCAGATTGATGAAGATTGCAAACTCAATGACTGCAATGAGTATAAAAGGAAGGGAAATACTTTTTTCAACCAATGCAATAATGATGAAAATCGCCAGGATCGATATCGTATTGACCACTTGGAAGTCATGAGACGTGGTTTCAATCATATCCTTCATGCAGGGTGCTTCTCCGATCAGCATACCACCTTCGTCGTACTTCTTGAGGATGGTGTTCAGCGCATCAATCTGTGCATTCACATTGTTGCTCGCCACCTTGTACTCAGAGTTAATGAGCAGAAGCTCCCACTTGTCGCTTTTCAGCGTGCTTACAATGGACTCCGGCAGGATTTCGATTGGCACATGCGGTCCAACAATAGATTCCAGACCAAGCACATATTTGACTCCATCTACCTGCTCCATCTCGCCAATCATCTTGCGAATATCCTGGGATGGCGTATCGGCATCTACCAGCAGCATGTGGGTGGATGCTATATGGAAATTCTCCGCAAGCTTGCGGTTGGCAATCACATACTCCATATCTTCAGGTAAGCATTCCCCCATGTCATAGTAAACCTCATCGTTGGTTTTGCTGTATCCGTAGTAAGCGGGCGGAATGGCCAGGACGAAGATGATAAGGAACACCGGAAAAGCCTTGATAATGCCCTTTGCCACTTTTCCCATATTGGGAATCAAAGCCTTATGTTTTGTTTTCTGCAAAGGCTTATCCAAAATCAGGATCAATGCAGGCAGCACCGTCACACACCCAAGCACGCCCAACAGGACTCCCTTTGCCATAACGATTCCCAAATCTCTGCCCATGGTGAATGTCATAAAGCACAGGGCAATGAATCCGGCTACGGTGGTAATGGAACTGCCGACGACGCTCGTCAGTGTCTCCTGGATTGCAACTTCCATTGCTTCTTTGTGGTCACTGTATTTACTGCGCTGCTCATTGTAACTTTCCCATAAAAAAATGGAGTAGTCCATGGTAACAGCAAGCTGCAAAACAGCGGATAGTGCTTTTGTAATGTAGGATATCTCGCCAAGAACAAAGTTTGTTCCAAGATTCAGAAGGATCATCATACCGATGCTTGCCAGAAACACAAACGGAACCAGCCAGCTATCCAGAAATACCAGCATAGCGCAACAGGCCAGGGCCACAGCGATCCCAACATAAATCGGCTCTTCCTTTTCACAAAGATCCTTCAAGTCGGTAACTAGTGCAGACATTCCGGAAACATAGCACTGCTTCCCACAGATCCAGCGGATTTCCCGAATGGCATCCATTGTAATATCCGCAGAGGTAGAACTGTCAAAAAATACGGCCATCATTGTCGAGTGGTCTGTATTGAATTCCGAATAGATTTCATCCGGTAAAAGCTCCATGGGAACGGATAAATCAAAGATGGAATCATACCAAATCACGGTTTCTACATGATCAACCTTCTCGATCTGCGCCTTGAGATCAGCCACATCTCTATTTGGCATATCTTCCACAATGATAAAGGAAAACGCACCTTTCCCAAAATCCTCCATCAACTCGTTCTGTCCAATAACAGTATCCATATCCTCCGGCAGGTAAGTCAGCATATCATAATTGATTCGCGTGTTTACCATGCCAATCACAGCTGGAATCATAAGCAAAACAGTGATAATTAAAATCAAGACACGTTGCTTTACCACTGCTTTTGAAAAAAGCATAATGATCACATACCCTTTCTGCGGTGTTGCTTTCATCGAATTACCAATTGCGCTTAATCGCTCAGAATTCAGAGTCAACTATAACCGGTTTTTGATTGCGTATAATTTTGACGGCTGTCAGAATCGTAACCATGTTCAAGACTCCCTCAAAAAGCAGGGACGTTCCAAGAAGAACCATGATAATCTTTGCACTTTCGGACAGACGTAAGATCACCAGGAAACCAATCATGCCTGTAAGGATTGCCGTGGCGAGAATCAGCCACCATTGATGGAGACCAAACACCTTGGAATCAATTGCGATCTGTATTTTTAAAAGTGCATCGGCCAGGATACTGATTCCCAGGAAAACCCAAATGACATTCACCATTGTTTCCGTGCGGAGTATGAGCGTTGCGCCGAGGGCAATCAGCAGAATGCCAAAAGCCAAATCGTATTGAAAAGCCAGGCGGTACAAGTCTTTTGAACAATAGCCTATAATCTTCACGAAACCGAATATAATCAGAAGCAGCCCACCGATCCTGCAAAGCAGCAAAGCAGAAAAATCAGGGACAGTAATCAATACAATGCCCAGCACACACAGCACGGCGGAAATAATAATATAGCCGAGCTTTGCGGTCTGAATACGGTTATTGGAAATCACAGCCAGAGTCTCCTTTCCCTTGATTTTTTGTGATGCAAAGGAGCAATTTTACTTTCCATGGTGTTCCCGCACCCCAAAGCGAACCCTCGGGGTGCGGGAACTCTTTTACTCAACCATTTTGGTTAAATTACACGGTACTCCTTCAAAAGCTTTTCGATATCGGTGCCCTTGATCTTCTCCAGGGCTTTTTTCAGAACGATCCGCTCCTTGAAGCCCAAATTCATCTGCGTAATGGGCTTGCCATCCCGAAGCTTCACAGTGGCATCCAGGAGATCACGGATATCGTAGGTGCTGCCCCACACTTCGGGAACACCCCGGTCAACATCCAGCAGAGTGTAGACCGCCTCCATGCCGGTTCGCATGGAATATTCGGTAGTAAAGATGGTATCCCGGGCGATTTCCGCAAACTGGCCCAGGAACGCAAAGTTAACAGCGCCATCAGGGACCACCTTAGGACGATCCGTATCGTTGCGGGGCATGAAGAAAGCGTCAATATAAGGCATCATGACGGGGACGGTGTTGGCGCTGTGCTCGGCCATGTCCTCGATTCGGTCCACCGGTACACCGATGTGGTACAACCACTCCATGCAGATTTCCTTACCAGTGCAATCGCGCATAGGCTTTTTGACGTAATCACCGGGTACATCCGTAAACAGGGCATACACCCAAACCAAGCAATGGTCTTTCGGCTGCTCAGGGAACTGAGGCTGGCGGTTGATGGTCCAGCTCAAAAGCCAGGAGGAATCCTTCACTGTGACGATACCGCCAGTAACCACTTTGCCGGTAAAGGGATCTCGCTTGCAGATATTCTTGATGTAAGGGATGATGCGCTGATCCAAAGTCTCCACCGTAGCGGACATCCAGTTGGTCTGCTCCGGGTCATGACAGAACTTGTCGGGGTTACCGAAAGCGGGATCTTGCGCAGCGATCTTACGCCACATGTCCCAACCGCCGCCGGGTTTGATCTCCGTATTGTAGGCAGCAGCAGTGTTCTGATCACCCATGTTGGAATTTTCTACACAGCCGCCGTTGGTGATGAAGACCAGTTCATTTTCGGTCAGATCTATGAACTCCTGCTTTCCATCCCTCAAAATCTCAATCCGCTTGGCCAGCTTCTTATCCGGCTGAATATCGAACTCCACATTGACTACCTTGGTGTTATAGTGGAACTGAACGTCATGCGCCTGCAGATACTTCACCATAGGCAGGATCATGGACTGGTACTGATTGTAGCGGGTAAACCGCAGAGCTTTGAAATCAGGCAAGCCACCAATATGGTGGATGAACCGCTTGATATATCGCTTCATCTCCAAGGCGGAGTGCCAATTCTCAAATGCAAACATCGTGCGCCAGTATAGCCAGAAGTTGGAGTTCAGGACCTCATCGTCAAAGTAGTCCGTAATTCTCTTGTCGAAAAGTTCCTCGTCGGGAGTGAAGAAAAGCTTCATGATCTCCATGGCAGCCTTGTCGGAAACGGCAAACTTCCCGTCGGTATGGGCGTCCTCACCGCGGTTGACGGTGGCACGGCAGAGCGAGTAATTGGGGTCCTCTTTGTTGAGCCAATAGTACTCATCCAGAACACTGACACCCTCGGTCTCGATGGAGGGAATGGAGTGGAGCAGATCCCACATGACCTCAAAATGGTTATCCATTTCACGACCGCCGCGCATGACGTAGCCCACGCCGGGATAGTTCCAGCCATCACAGGCGCCTCCGGGGATGGGATCCTTTTCAAAGATATGGATGTGTCCGCCCTTCATCTGACCATCCCGGACAAGATAGCAGGCTGCAGTCAGTGCCGCCAGACCAGTGCCGATAATGTAGGCAGATTTGTTGTCAACGCCCTTGGGCTTTTGGGGACGGGCAAATGCCTCGTAAGTACCGCTTGCATAATACATATCGTGTTCCTCCTTGATGTATTTTGTGTTTCTGTTTTCTGGCTACACTATAACAAAAAACACGCACATATCATATGGACAACAAAAGCCCCCATGCCTGAAAATCAGGCACAGGGGCTAACATTGTCTGATTTTTAGGCACGGAGGCCGCTTTTGTCTAAATTCTATGTTATGTTTTTTCACACCGGGTGATCATCTGCTCAAAATCACCCTGCTTCAATTCACAGATTCTCTGGAAACGTGCTTGGATATCTGCATTCATACCTTCTTCCAGCCATCCCATAATAACGCCAAAACACACACATTTCAGATAATCAATCAACAATTTTCGATCCTGGTCTGTTACCGTCCGGTCAGCCAGAATCCCATCCACATAAACCGTAACCACATGTGTGCATACCCACCACTGGTATTGCTCATAGATATCCCGGTTGACGGAATGATAAATGTGCAGCACCGCCTTCCGGTTTTTCAGTGCAAAATCGATCGCAGCATTGAGGCAGTCCTCGATCGATTCAACCGTCGGATACTCCCGGATGATCCGCTGGGCATCCTCGTCCACAATGGTTTTTACCAATTCGGGAAGATCCTGAAAGTAATAGTAAAATGTATTTCGGTTGACACCACAGTCATCCACAATATCCCGGATGGTGATTTGGCTCATAGGTCTCTCATTCAATAACTTCACAAAAGAGTCCCGAATTGCTTTTGGGGTAAAACTGGCCAAGACGCAAATCTCCTTCCCTTTGATTTCTATACTATACCGTTTTTTAGATTATAATAGCATTTTCCCCTTAAAATTTCAAGAAAATTTCCATAAAGAAGGATCTTCTCAGATAAGGTCCCGGAGACATTTTATTGGACTAAATGGGAACCCCCGTTTTTGTTCTATATTCCGCCGGACTTAGTCCGCCAAGAGACAACTTTATTCGCGTATCCCGGTACCAAACCATATACAACTCAATATGCTGCATAAACCTTTCCAACGTGACACCTTGCCACGAACGATCGTAGAACATCCGTTCTTTATTCTCCCGAAAAAACTTTCACAGGCTGAATTGTCAGACCTATGTCTCAGCCAAAACAAGGTGAAGGTATACAACACCTATTGATT
>DVGO01000003.1 GCA_018712645.1 Candidatus Faecousia faecavium
TCCAAACGAGTTGGTATTGATTGCTGTGAGGGTCCACCTGTTCCCATCCCGAACACAGAAGTTAAGCTCACATGCGCCGACAATACTTGGCGGGCGACTGCCCGGGAAGATAGGTAATGCCAACACAAGAAAGAGTCAAGTTTTTTGCTTGGCTCTTTTTCTTTTGCAGTGAGAAAGTTTGAGATGAATATAACTTTATCTCAAAAAGTTTGTAAGATATGGATGGTTGATGCGTCTAATAGGTGAAGGAGGTGAGGCTGTGACGGAATTTGAGGAAATCTACCGGGAGTATTTCCGGGAGGTGGAACTGTACTTACGAGCAATCTGTAAAGATGAATTGCTGGCAGAAGAGCTGACGGAGCAGACTTTTTTCCAAGCACTGAAACAACTGCCGAAATTCAGGGGAGAGTGTGACATCCGAACCTGGCTGTGCAGTATTGGAAGAAACTGCTATTACTCCCACCTGCGCCGGGAAAAGCCAAAAGAGAATCTGGATGACATTCAAATTCCCGACCCCAGAAAAAGTGTGGAGGAGCAGCTGTTGGACCGGTCCCAGGCGCTGACAATCCATCACATTTTGCACGGACTTCCGGAGCCTTACAAAGAGGTGTTTTCTCTGCGAACCTTTGGACAGCTTTCTTTTGAGGACATTGGCGGGATATTTGGGCGGACAGCCAACTGGGCCTGCGTGACCTATCACCGGGCAAAACAAAAAATTCGGGAACAAATGGAGGAATGACAATGGATATTTCCTGTGATGTTATTCGGGATTTGCTGCCGCTGTATGCGGAAGACATGGTCAGCAATGACTCCCGCGGACTGGTGGAAGAACACCTGGAAGGATGTGACCCGTGTAAGAAGGAATTGGAACTGTTAAAACAGGCGCAGAAATTGCCTGTTGATGTGGACACCCACGGCTTGGAGCGGGTCAGTAAGGAAATTCGTAAACGGAAAATTCTGACGGTACTTTGCGTGATTGCCACAATTTTCAGCCTGATCTGGTCCGGAATGGCCTTTGTTCTTTCGCCGATCTATCTCAATGCCGAGCAGGCGATTGAAGGTGTTGAACTTAGAGAGGATGGTGCGCTGGCAATTGATCTGGCTGACTGCATCATGGGAACCGGAGGAAGGAAATACGATAATGGTGATATTGTCTTGGCCACTACAACATCGCGTTATAACTGGTGGCGTGCCAGACAGGAAGAGAAAAAGCTTTCCGGAATGACAGAGGAAGAAATCGAGAACTATGTCAAAAAGCTATATTCCAAGAAGGAACTTTCTCAGGCGGACTGGGACAGATTCAATAGTGTTCAAACGCGGTATTGTTTTACGGATGTAAATGGCGTTCTTACCATTGCGTATGAACCGGACTTTGAAGGCTATTTTGCTGATGATCCGTTTGCTCCTTACACGCCCGCAGAGCATACATATGATTTGTTCTATGTAGAGCCGGGGCTAAAAGAGCCTGTTTTGCTTTGGGACGGGGATGACGGGCAGATATACGAGGATTTGACAAGCCTTGATTTCTTGGTTCAGCAATACTTGATTTTCTTTGGTGTATCCCTTGTAATAGGAATTGGAGCTTTCATTGCCGCGCATTTTATCCCAAATCGGAAAGTGTCTCTATGTCTGCGCATTCTGGGAACCATTGCTGGTAGTATTGTGGGAGCGTCCCTGGTAATTACTGGCGGGGATTATTTAGACAGCTTTGGAAACAGAGCGCTTGAATGGAGTCAGTTTATCCCCTCGCTGCCCTTTTCTCTGTCGATTACGGCCTTGCTGTGGCAGTGGCTGTATTGGGTGAATCATCCTGAAATGCACTAAGACAAAATAACTCCCCGCAGGCATTGCCTGCGGGGAGTTTGTGTAAACCGAAATTACAGATTCTTTTCAGCCTTCTTGGCGGCCTTGGCCTTAGCCTTGGCTTCCTGAGCCTTCTTTGCTTCTGCCTTAGCGGCTTCTGCTGCGGTCTCATTGGAGGAAATGGCCCACTTCTCCAGCTCAATCCGGACCTGGTCAGCACCGGTTTCGATCACAATCCGGTTCTCCTTAACGTGAACAACCGTACCGACGATACCGCCAATGGTGGTGATCTTGTCGCCGGTCTTAACGGCGCTGCGCATCTGCTCGGCTTCCTTCTTCCGCTTGTTCTCCGGACGGATGAGCATGAAGTAGAAGATGGCGATCATCAGAACCATCATAATCAGGGGGCTTGCCATTCCGGCGGCTCCGGTGGTGTTGGTCAGAAAATTCAACATGGATAAATCTCCTTCGTGTTTAATATCTCGTTTATTATAGCATTGCTGGCAGAAATTGCAAGGGGCAAGTTAGATTCTCCGGGCCAATTTTGCCGAATAGGTCTGGCGGAATTCTTCAAAACGTCCTTCATCCAAGGCGCTGCGGATTTTTTCCATCAGTTTGTTGTAGAAGTACAGATTGTGCATCACGCAAAGCCGCATAGCCAGCATTTCCTCCGCTACAAACAGATGGCGAATGTAGGCACGGCTGTAACGGCGGCAGACCGGGCAGTCACACTGAGGATCAATGGGGCTTTCGTCCAGCTGATATTTGGCGTTTTTCAGGTTGATGGCACCTTCCCAGGTGAAGAGTCTGGCGTGACGGGCATTTCGGGCGGGCATAACGCAGTCGAAAAAGTCCACACCCCGGGCTACTGCTTCGATGATGTTGGTTGGGGTTCCCACACCCATCAGATACCGGGTCTTCTCCTTGGGCATGTGGGGTTCTACGGCTTCAATGATGTCGTACATCTCTTCCGCAGTTTCGCCCACTGCAAGGCCGCCAATGGCGTAACCGGGCAGATCCAGGTCGGCAATCCGCTTCATATGGTCAACACGGATGTCGGCGTAGGTGCCGCCCTGGTTGATGCCCCAGAGCATCTGCTGCTGGTTGACGGTATCCGGCAGGGCATTGAGCCGGGCATTTTCCGCCTTGCAGCGCACCAGCCAGCGGTAGGTTCTGTCCACACTTTTCTGGACATAGTCCCGGGGAGATGGATTTTCAATGCACTCGTCAAAAGCCATGCAGATATCGCTGCCCAGATTGGACTGAATCTGCATACTTTCCTCCGGGCCCATGAAAATCTTCCGTCCGTCGATGTGGGAGGCAAAGTACACGCCTTCTTCCTTGATTTTCCGCAGGGAAGACAGGCTGAACACCTGGAATCCGCCGGAGTCCGTCAGAATCGGGCCGTCCCAGGTCATAAACTTGTGCAGGCCGCCCATCTGACGCACCACCTTGTCTGTGGGGCGCAGATGCAGGTGGTAGGTGTTGGACAGCTCCACCTGGCATCCGATGTTTTTCAAATCCTCGGCACTGAGAGCGCCTTTAATGGCCCCCTGGGTGCCCACGTTCATAAATACCGGGGTCTGCACGGTACCGTGGGTGCAGGTAAATTCACCCCGGCGGGCTTTCCCTTCGGTCTTTTTTAATGTAAACATAGATTACCTCACTTTATTGGGGTTAAATAAAACGTAGAGCTTGGTAGGTTCTTCTGTACCAAAAGCGGTTTGGCGAATACAGTCCTGAAGATAGGTAAAGCCACATTTTTCCACTACCCGGCGGGACTGATGATTCCGAACAAAATGGCTGCAAACCAAATAATCAAATTGCCATGTATGGAAACAAAAATCGATGACCGCCTTCACGGCTTCCGGCATCAGTCCTTGACCCCAGTAGTCCTTGCTCAGAACAAAGCCGATTTCCCGCCCCTGGAGGGATTCCGGGAGAGGAAGGGGTTCCTCTATGGGCTCCAATCCCAGGCTGCCGATGACGCTTCCTGTTTCTTTCCATACCAGTGCCAGGGTCTTCTTTTCCTGGAGAAACATATTCAGGACGTTGCGGGATTCCTCTATGGAAGCGTGCGGTTTCCAGCCCGCCATTTGTCCCACACCATCCACGCTGGCGTAGGCATAAAGGTCCTCCACATCGGATTCCCGGAAAGGACGCAAAAGCAAACGAGGAGTTTCGATCTGAACATTGGTTACGTCAACAGGTGCATTCATGACATTGCTCCTTTTTTAGAGGATACACATGGCGTCTCCGAAACTGAAGAACCGGTAGCGCTGGGCTACGGCTTCTTTGTAAGCATCCAGCACATGCTCCCGACCGGCAAAGGCGGAGACCAGCATTACCAGCGTGCTTTCCGGCAGGTGGAAATTGGTAATCAGACCATCCATGGCCCGGAAGGTATAGCCAGGGTAAATGAAGATTTCCGTCCACTTGGAACCGGCGGCGAAGGTGCCGTCAGGGTTCACCAGGGATTCCAGCGTCCGGCAGGAGGTGGTGCCCACGCAGATAATCCGACCACCGCTGCGGCGGGTCTCATTGAGCATGTCGGCAGTTTCCTGGCTCATCATGCACAGCTCACTGTGCATGTGATGATCGGTGATTTCCTCGGCCTTCACCGGACGGAAGGTGCCCAGACCCACATGGAGGGTGACAAAGGCGGTTTTTACGCCCTTCGCCCGGATTTTGTCCAGCAGCTCCTGGGTAAAGTGGAGGCCAGCAGTGGGGGCAGCGGCAGAACCTACTTCCTGGGAGTAGACGGTCTGGTAGCGCTCCTGGTCCTGGAGTTCTTCTTTGATATAGGGGGGCAGGGGCATTTTTCCCAGCCGTTCCAGCACTTCCAGAAAAATGCCTTCATAGTGGAATTCCACTACACGGTTGCCGTCCTCCTGGACTTCTGCCACAGTGGCAGTCAGTTCGCCGTTTCCGAAGATGACTTCATTGCCTACCTGCATTTTCCGGCCGGGCTTGCACAGGCATTCCCAGCGCTTGTTTCCCAGATCCCGTAGCAGTAGCACTTCCACAGCGCCGCCGGTGGGCCGGTGGCCCAGCAGCCGGGCAGGCAGTACCCGGGAGTCGTTCATTACCAGGCAGTCACCGGGTTTTAGATAGTCTGCAATATCGTAAAAGTGCCTGTGGGTCACAGCACCGGTTTCCCGGTCCAGCACCATCAGCCGGGAAGCGTCCCGCTTTTGAAGTGGTGTCTGGGCAATCAGTTCCTCAGGCAGGTCATACCAAAAATCACTGGTTTTCAAAATGGTTCCTCTTTTCTTTGAAAAGCAGATGAAAGATGTCTAATCTGCTTTCTTAGGTGTATATCTTGCTCATTATAGCCTAAATTCTCTGATTTTGCAACAAAAATTCCGGAAGAAACCATTCTTCCGGAATCAAATTCAGGTTATTTTGGGCTGAAAGTCTTCTAAGTCCAAATCCTGGTAAGGATACATCCGCACCCATCCGTCACTGCCTTTTTGCAGACTGCTGCGGTGGCTGGACAGAAGCCTTACAATCTGGTAAACATCAATCCAGATTTCGCTGTTGCATTCTTTCTGACTTTCATCAAAAATCAGTTCCATGCCAAAGTGCAGATGAACGGTTTCGATGTTGTTGACGTTTTCGGTATCGGAATAGCCACTTCTTCCCATAAACCCAATGAGATCCCCGGCCTGCACCATATCTCCTTCCGCCAGCCCAGGGGCGAAGGGGGTATCTTTTTGCAGATGGGCATAATAGTAGTAGCGTTTTCCGTCAAAAGAACGGATGCCCACCCGCCAGCCGCCGTAACGGTTCCATCCCAGGGCCTCCACCACGCCGCCTTCCACGGCCACAATGGGGGTACCCAAAGAACCCATCAGGTCGTTGCCAAGATGCTTTCGCTGAAACCCGAAGGAGCGGCCTACACCAAAATCATCACAGTGACGGTAGCCATACCCTGCACCAATGGGGCTGAAGGCTTTTAAGCCATAGGCAGCTTCCCACTGGCCGTTTTTCTCAATGGCGTAACTGCCTACCAGTCCGCCCAAAGCGGCGCTGTAGGCCTGGTGATAGTAGTCGTAATACTTATATAGATTTCCCAGCAATTCTTCCGGGGACTTGTCCTGTTTCAGATC
>DVGO01000004.1 GCA_018712645.1 Candidatus Faecousia faecavium
CCCGTACCGGAGCAGCTTCCGATCATCGAACCAGAAGCCCCACAGGATGATTTTGCCGGGCTGAACGGGAAATCCATCGGGGCAGAGCTGCAACGGCGCAGAGAGAGCGAAAATTCGCCGGAATCCGCCCCAAAAGCGGACAGTATGCTTGCCGAGGCCCAGCAGGCGGGCGACGCATATAATCAGGCGGTGCAGGGCGCAGACAACGACCCGTTTGCTGCCGTTCTGCCGTGGGAGGTGCGAGACAAGGTGAACACATTTCATATCATTCCCCAATATCGGGAGAGCGTGGACGGCCTGCTGATCCCACAGTTTTTCCAAGTGATCCCGCAGTCCCTGTTTACCGATGGGGATAAGGTGCTGTTGAGCAAGGAAATGCTTGCAGACGGCTTCACCCTGAAAGGCAAGGCATACGACATTGATTTTGCCGCAGCGGACGATGAGATCGTCAAAGTCGATGTGGAAACTGGCCGCAGTGTGCCGAGGGCTTACCAGATGGAAGCTGCCGACCAGCGGTATTTCAAGGAGTATTTCAGCAGTTTACCGCCGGAGAGCCGGGTGCGCCAGTGCAAGGACATGATGATTCACCAGTTGGACAAGCTGAACATGGTGGATGGCGGCGACTTGCGCGCCTATGTCAATCTCATTGTGGATGGGATGGATCGGGAGCAGCTTGCCGCCATGGAAAAAGCCCCGCTTGGCTTTGCAGCAAAAATCCGCGTCAAAATTGAGAGCCTTTTGGAGCAGCACTACAAGGAGGCTTTCTTCACATGGCTTGACCGAGGCAAAATCGTGTGCGAACCCCACTACTGCTTACCGTCGGCAATCCACCCCACAAGCAGTACGGCGATTTACGGGAAATCGCTCTATGAAGCCGAGGAGGACATGAACGCGCTGGAGCAGGATTTGGTGAAGCGGCTGACGGCTATTCCCAATGTGCTATGGTGGCACCGGAATATCGCCCGGCATGGGTTTGCCATCAACGGGTACTTCAACCACTACCCGGACATTATGATTATGACGCAGAGCGGCAAAATCATCCTTGCCGAAACCAAGGGTGAGCACCTGAAAAACGATGACAGCCGTGAGAAGATTGAGATGGGCGCGGCGTGGCGAAATGCAGCGGGAAACCAATACCGCTATTACATGGTGTTCCGCGACGAGGAAAATCTGCCACATGGGGCGGTGAGCATGGGGCAGTTTTTGGAGACAGTCGAAGCCCTATAATAAGTGAATAACCGCATCTCATGGTTTCTGATGGGGCAGCAGAGAAATCTGCTGCCTTTTTCTTATGGTGACTACCCTGTGGGGATTCGTCCCGCAGGGGTTGTCATAAATAAACGCACAGGGAGGCGATACAGATGAAAAGACAAATTTGCGCAAAGGAGGTGGCATACCCATGCAGTACGGGAAAAAGGCTGTAAATTCGATGGAGGCAGGATATGGCGAAGCCGCTTGACCCGAAGAAGATAGAGTCGGCCCGTCAGTTTAGCAGCCGTGCCGAGCGCAGGGAACAGCGGCGCAAACTCATGCAGGACGAGATTGCGGAGAATCAGCGCAGCAACGGCGTGATTGTGATTCCCCCGAAAAAGTTACAGGAAGTGCAGCAAGATCGCCCTAAGCTGCGTGTTGCGGCGTACTGCCGCGTCAGCACGCAGGAAGAAGAACAGGTTGGCAGCTTTGATATGCAAGTCCGACATTTTACCCAGCGGATTGAAGGCAATCCCGACTGGGAGTTTGTGGAAATCTATCAGGACGAGGGCATCAGCGCCACGACCGTCAAAAAGCGCCTTGGTTTTCAAAAAATGATTGCCGATGCAGTGGACGGGAAAATTGATCTGATCCTTACCAAGAGCATCAGCCGCTTTGGCCGGAATATTGTAGACATACTGGACAACCTGAATACTTTATCGGCGCTGAATCCTCCTGTTTCGGTGGAATTTGAGACAGAACATATCACTTATACAGGCGATGGAAAAAACAATCTGCTGATCGTCCTTCTGTCTGCGCTGGCCGAAATGGAGTCCCAGCAGAAAAGCGAGGCCATCAAGGCGGGTATTCGCTGGCGAATGGCTGAGGGGATTTACAAATTCTCTGTACAGAATACTCTGGGATTCTACCGCGACCACTTTGGCCGGTTGGTCATTGAACCGACTGAGGCGAGGATTGTTGAGTATATCTACGAGAGCTATTTGGAAGGAGCAACACCGTCAGAGATTGCGGCTGCGCTGACAGAACAGGGAATCAAATCCCCTATGGGCAATGATAGCTGGTCTGCCGGTACCGTCCGCAGCATCCTCCGAAACGAAAAATACTGTGGTGATGCCTTGATGCAGAAAACCTATACCAAGGATTTCCGCACCCACAAGTCTGTGAAAAATACAGACCTGAATATGTACTTCAAGGAAAATCACCATACAGCAATTATCAAAAAAGAGGACTGGCTGAAAGTGCAAAAGCTGCTGTCTGAGTGGCACACTTCACCCCATAAGGCGAAACTGCGTTTCCTGAGCAACCGCTTTGTCGCTCACCACGTCAAAGATGGCCTGTTCAAAGGGTATTTGATTCTTGATTCCCGGTGGTCTCCTGCTGAACGGCAGGAATTTATGAAAATTGTCGATGACACACAGGATAACACGAAATGAAAGGATTTTTACAATGAATTTTGATTTTTCTTCTCTAAATTTTGAAACGATTGACTCCAACATCAACGCTTACCCGGATATGTACCTCAACCAGAGCGGTGTCACCTTCAGCAAGAAGGTGCTGGAGGATCTGGGTTATCCCGCCTATGTGCTGTGCCTGCTGGATGCCAAGGCAAAGGTGTTTGCAATCCGTATGTGCAAGAGCAACGAGCCGAAGAGCTTTAAGTTCTCCAAGCCGAGGGGCGAACAGAAGGGCGTTGTGACGATTTCCAGCAAGAATCTTCTGGAACCGCTCCGTGCTGCCACGGGCGAGGATTGGGTGCCGGGTAAGCGGTACCGCGTTCGTGGCTTCTGGGTCGCTGATGCAAAAACCATGTGCTTTGATCTGAACGAAGGTGTTCAAGAGGATTTTCGTCAAAATCCCGCCAATAGCGATGACAAGTAAGCACGAAACAGTTTGATTGTATAAAAAAGATGAGCACGGCCCGTTTGTATAGGCCGTGCTCATCTTGTGCTTTCTCAAAGTAGTAGTGCTCTTTTCCATCTGCAAATTAGCCGATTCCTCTACGCCATTTTTACGCCATTTCCGCGTGGGACTGCATAGAGAAATATGAAGTTATAATTTGGTTGGTTTTGCGTAAAACCGCGCTATATCAGGCTTTAGCGGCGTTTATGGAGAGGTATGGAGATATAGAATCCAGCGTGTGAACGCCGATACCTAATTTCATGAAACGGATTCTCCTTAGCACAGTTATAAATGGCTGCAGGGGGCAGCCTGTCAATATCAGACTGATTATAGCAGATAGTTTCTGTTATCACAAGCCGTATTTTTACCAAATTATCCACATTTTTGCAGGGGATTCTGTTTCCAATTCTGCCATGCCCGGAAAACCCCGCCTGGATTCACAGTTTATCGCTGACGGGAACGCCGGGTTTGCGGATGTGGGTCTTTGCCAGCCGGGGCAGGTAATCGTCGTATGCCTGATTGACAAAGGCGGTGAAGAGAATGTCGATGATATTCAGCTGCGAGATGCGCGAGGCCATAGCGCCGCTGCGGAACACCGATTCGTTGGCGGTGGTGAAGAGCTTGTAGTCTGCCAGAGCGCTGACGGAGGTGGCAACGCAGCGGGTAATGGCAATGATGGGCGTTCCGTTTTCCTTCAGGGCTTTCATGCACTCTACCATTTCCAGGGTTTCGCCAGAATAGGAGATCACAATGGCCAGATCCTCAGAAGAAGCGTTCCGGGCCTGCAAAAACTGGGAGTGCCAGTCGTCGTTGACCATGCAGGGCTTGTTCATCCGCAGAAACTTCAGGTGTGCATCGTGGGCGGCGTACAGGGAAGCGCCGATACCGAACAGCAAAATGGTTTTGCAGCTGCACAGCAGGTCCACACATTTTTGCAATGTCTCCGGGTCCAGCAAATTTTTTGTGTCCTCCAAGGATACAATGTTCCGAAAGGTAATTTTCTCAATCAGATCTTCTATCCCATCGGAATGGGTAATTTCCTGACTGTTTTTTTCGGTGTTGATCTGACGGACGGCCATTTCATAGGTCAGGGCCTGACGAAATTCCCGATAGCCGTCAAAATCAATCCGGCGGCACATGCGAACCACTGTGGCGGGGGAAGAAAAGCCTTTCTCTGCCAGGGCGTGGACGCTCAGGTGCATGGCTTCCTCCGGATATTGCAGGATATACGAAGCGATGGTTTTTTCCGCGGCGCTGAAGGTGGAACTGGCCTCCCGCAGCCGAATCAGCACACTTTTCATAGAACATTCTCCCTTATCGTGTATTTGTAGTATACCAGCGTCGTTGGTAGCTGTCAACAAAAAGTGATTTTGATAATTGGTTAATATAACAAAAGACAACAGGGGATTTTTCAGCCTTGTTTCACAAAATATACAATCTTCGTTCAAAAATTGTCAATATATGAAACAAAGTTTCGTATATATCTGAAATAATTGACATTTTGTATTGCCCGAAATATAATAACGGCGTTCATTGTTCCGGCAAAGAGATTCGCCGGAAAGAAAGGAGATGTATCATCATGAAGCTGAATTTGGATGCCCTGACCACGGAAACCCGAAATCGGGATACCATGAATCTGGACACCATGACGCCCCTGGAGGTGGTAACCGCCATGAACCGGGAGGACGCCAAGGTTCCCCAGGCCATTGCGCCTATTCTGCCTCAGATTGCCCAGGCGGTGACTTGGGCCATTGACTCGCTGAAGCGGGGCGGACGGGTGGTTTACATGGGCGCTGGTACCAGCGGCCGTCTGGGGGTGCTGGACGCGGTGGAGTGCCCGCCTACCTTCGGCGTATCCCCGGATCGGATTGTGGGACTGATTGCCGGTGGTGAAAAGGCCTTTGTCAAGGCTGTGGAAGGTGCGGAGGACAGCCGGGAACTGGGCAGAGGAGATCTGGTTGCCCTGAATATCACCCCGGCGGACCTGATTATCGGCATTGCCGCCAGCGGACGTACCCCCTATGTGCTGGGTGGACTGGACTATGCCCGGGAGGTAGGCTGCAAGACTGTGGCTATTTCCTGCAATGCAGGCTGCCCCATTGGCAAGGCTGCGGATCTGGCCATTGAGGCCGTGGTAGGCCCGGAAGTGCTCACCGGTTCCACCAGACTGAAAGCCGGCACTGCCCAGAAGCTGATTCTGAACATGATTTCCACCGCCTCTATGGTAGGCACCGGCAAGGCATATCAGAATCTGATGGTGGATGTGATGCAGACCAACGAAAAGCTCCGGGTTCGTGCGGAGAAAATCGTGATGGAAGCCACCGGCGTGGACAGCGAAACAGCGGCCGCTGCCATTGCCAAAGCTGGCGGCAGCACCAAGACTGCCATAACCATGATTCTGGCAGACTGCGACGTGGAAGAGGCCGAAAAGCGGTTGGAAAAGGCCGGCGGCCGTGTCCGGGAAGCCATTTCCTAACCATCTGTACAATTCAGCCTGTTGGGCTGTGTTGATCGTCTCGGCTTGAGACGGAGTTTTTTGAAAGGAAGAAAGGAGAACAAACCATGACAAATCAGGAACTTTCCAAGAAAATCCTGGAACTGGTTGGCGGAAAAGAAAACGTAATCAGCGCCACCAACTGCATGACCCGCCTTCGCATCCAGCTGAAGGACAACACCCTGGCACAGATTGAGCAGCTGAAGAACACCGAGGGTGTTCTGGGCGTGGTGGAGGACACCACTCTGCAGATCATCCTGGGACCCGGCAAGGCCAAGAAGGTCACCGATCTGTTTGTTGAGGATGCCGGTGTGAAGGCCGGAAACGGCATGTCCACCGACAATGACTGGCAGACCAATAAGGCTGCCATGAAGTCCCAGCAGAAGGATTCCGCTTTGAAGCAGGGCCTGCGCACCATTGCCAACATCTTCATCCCCATGATTCCCGCCATCATCGCGGCTGGATTGTTCAACGGCGTATCCAGCCTGATGGGCCAGCTGTTCCCGGAAGCCATTGCTTCCCAGACCGGCGTTCTGTACACCCTGAGCCAGCTGTGCGCCCTGTTCGGCAACGCATTCCTGGGTTACTTTGCTATCTACACCGGCATTAACGCAGCCAAGGAATTTGGCGCAACTCCCGCTCTGGGCGGCATCATCGGCGGTGCCTCCATCGGCAGCCAGATTGTGTCCATTTCCACTGCTCTGGGTCTTTACAATGCGGAAGTGCCTCTGGAATCCATCCTCACCACCGGCAAGGGCGGTATCATCGGCGTCATCCTGGGTGTGTGGATTCTGGCCAAGGTTGAGCGGGCTGTCCGTAAGAAGGTGCCCGATGTGCTGGACCTGATCGTGACCCCCTTCGTCAGCATCTTTGTGGTAGGCGTTCTGTACGTGTTCGTGCTCATGCCTGTCACCGGCTTTATCTCTGACATTCTGGTTGCCGTGCTCAGCGTGCTGATTGCTTCCACCAATCCTGTGGTGAGCATCATCTCCGGCTTCGTTATGTCCGCTGTGTTCCTGCCCATGGTGCTGCTGGGACTGCACCACGGCCTGATTCCCATTTACTCCATTCAGCTGGAGTCCATGGGCGGCGTGAGCCTGTTCCCCTGCCTGGCTATGGCTGGCGCAGGTCAGGTGGGTGCTGCTCTGGCAATTCTGCTGAAGGCCCGTAAGGTCAAGAATATGCGGATGGAAAAGACCATCATCGGTGCTCTGCCTGCCGGCCTGCTGGGCGTCGGCGAGCCTCTGATCTACGGCGTTACCCTGCCTCTGGGCAAGCCCTTCGTCACTGCTGGTCTGGGTGCCGGCTTCGGCGGCGCCTTCGTGATGCTCATGGGTGTCAAGGCCATCGCCTGGGGCCCCTCCGGCTTGGTTGCCATTCCTCTGATGAAGACACCGGCTATGATGCTGTGGTTCTTCCTGGGCCTGGTGATTGCCTATATCATGGGCTTCATCATCACCTGGTTCGGCATCAAGGCTGAGGATATCGCCAATGCTTGATTCTCTGGGCTTTGCGGCGTACGTATCGTCTTTTGACGAAAACCAGCCGATTTGGGAAACCTACGCCCGCCGCAACGCTCCCGTGTTTCTTTCCCTGCACATCAGCGAGGAATTTTCACCGGATTACTGTGACCGGGTTCGGGAAATCTGCCGCTTTCTCCGGCAGCGGGAGTTTTCCATCATCGCAGATGTCTCCCCCAAAACTGCCCGGCAGTTTCAGCAGCCGGATCTGTGTGAGCTGGCAAAGTCGCTGGATATCTGGGCACTGCGGGTGGATTACGGCTTTTCTCCGGAGGAGATTGCCGCTCTGGCTGCCAGAATGCCGGTGGTTGTGAACGCATCCACCACCACCCGGGCAGAGGCGGAAATCATCACAGCCGGCGGCGGTCTGGTGATGGCAATGCACAATTTCTATCCCAGACCGGAAACTGGGCTGGATGCAGCCTTCTTCCGGACATCCACCGCCCAGCTGCAGGCGGCAGGGCTGAAGGTTCTGGCATTCATTCCCGGAGATGCCAAGCTTCGGGGGCCCATGTTCCAGGGCCTTCCCACGCTGGAGCACCACCGCTTCCTGCCGCCCTCTGTCTGCTACGCGGATTTGAAGGCAAACTTCCAGGTGGACGGCATTTTCCTGGGAGACCCGGCCCTGTCTGAACGGGAACTTACCCGGATTCAGCGCTATGAGCGGGAAGGTATCTGGGAAATTCCTGCCTATCTGGAAGAATCCTGGCACAGCCTGTACGGCAGAGTCTTTACCTGCCGCCCGGATTCTCCAGCGTCGGTGATCCGGTTTGCCGAGTCCCGGGAGTATTCCTGCCAGGGACAGACCATTTTGCCGGATTGCTGCGTTGCCAGAACCAAAGGCTGCATTACGGTGGACAATGTAAGTTATGGCCGCTATACCGGTGAGGTTCAGCTTCTGCGCGCAGATCTGCCCGGGGATACCCGGGTCAATGTGATCGGCACCGTGAAGCCCGGCTATGGTTTGCTGGCGGACTGTGTGAAAAATGGCCAGCGATTTGTCCTGACCAAAGCATAACCCCAAACAGGTCACAGTCCCTCGGGACCGTGACCTGTTTTTTAGACAATAGAAGGAGTATACCATGAAATTTTCTCTGCTTGCCATGGATTTGGACGGAACTGCTCTGCAGCCGGACGGCGTATCTTTTTCTCCCCGGCTGATGGCCGCCCTGGAGGAGGTGCACCGCCGGGGGACTCTGGTTGTGCCCACCACCGGACGTCCCTATGCCATGCTTCCGCCGGTGCTGAAAGAAAAACATGACTGGCTGCGCTACGCCATCGTATGTGACGGAAGTGAGATTCGCCGTATGGATACGGGAGAATGCGTGCTGGGATATTACCTGCCCCGGCAGACCATTCAGGATCTGATCGACCTGGCGGATGACTTTGACCTGCCCCTGGAAATTTCTGCTCAAAACCAGCTGTACCTGACCCGGAAAAGTTGGCAGATGCAGCAGCCATACGCCCAGAAGATTCCCTACCATGTCCATACCATCCTGCCTCAATTCGGCGTGGTTTCGGAAGACGCTTCTGGTTTTGCTGAAAATTTCGGAGGAATCGCGGATAAAATCAATTTGCCCGTTGTGGAGCCGGAGAAAAAGGAACGGGTGCTTCAGGCCCTGTCGGAAGTATCTGTCCAGGCAGTCTGGTGCGGAGCAAGCAGTCTGGAGATTACCCATCCGGAAGCTTCCAAGGGCAAAACCCTGAGGGCGCTGTGTCGGCTTCTGCAAATTCCGCCGGAGCAGACCTTAGCCATGGGAGACAGCGGCAACGATCTTTCCATGCTGCAATCGGCGGGATTTTCGGTGGCAATGGGCAATGCTCCGGACTTCGTCAAGCAGAGCGCCATGGCCGTCACGGATACCAACGTCCAGGACGGTGCAGCCAAGGCAATCGAAACCTATCTTCTATAAAAAACCAACCGGGACGGCATTGCGCACCGTCCCGGTTTTTTGCACTTAAAATAAGCCCCATGCCCAGTAGATCAGTCCATATACCACACTGGCAGTCAGACCGTATACAATTACCGGCCCGGCAATGGTGAAGATTTTGGAGCCTACACCCAGAATGAACCCTTCCGTTTTGAATTCCACCGCCGGAGCGCTGATGGAATTGGCAAAACCAGTGATGGGCACCAACGTCCCGGCGCCGGCGTGTTTGGCGATGTTGTCATACAGGCTCAGTCCGGTGAGCAAAGCGGACAGAACAATCAAACTGAGAGATCCCGCCAGGGCGGCGGCGTCTGCGTCCAGCCCCCAGAACTGGTAGAGATTTACAAACCCCTGCCCCAGGGTGCAAATCAGCCCGCCAATCCAGAAAGCATTCACACAATCTCGCAAAATTGGAGATTTGGGGTTCAGCTCCGCAAGCAGCTGACCATATTGTTTTTCCGTCATAACCATTCCTCCTGGAGTTATATTTCCCAAAGGATGGGCTTTGATACGAGATAGAAGCGGAATATTGGCTGTTGAAAACGGCCGCACCAAAATGGTACGGCCGTTTGGTAATTTGTAAGATTGCGCGATTACAGCAGATCCTTCACCAGGGACAGAGCAGCCTCGTCAGCTACCAAGGTGAAGTCGGGATGCAGCTGCAGGATGGAGCCGGGAGCCTGGGGCTTGATGGGGCCGAAGAAGCAATCCTTCACGGCCTGAGCCTTGTTCTCGCCGTTGACCACCAGCAGAACCCGCTTTGCCTTCATGATGGAGCCGATGCCCATGGTGTAGGCGTGGGTGGGAACGTCGTCCCGGGTGGCAAAGAAACGGGCGTTGGCGTCGATGGTGGACTTGGTCAGAGCGACCTTGTTGGTGCCCTTGACGAACTCGTCGGCGGGCTCGTTAAAACCAATGTGACCGTTGGGGCCCAGGCCCAGCAGCTGCAGGTCAGCACCGCCGAAGGCATCGATCACAGCGTCGTACCGGGCGCACTCAGCCTCGGCATCCGGATTCATACCGTTGGGGATGTTGCAGTTGTTCTGGTCAATGTTCACATGATCGAACAGGTTGCTGCGCATGAAGTAAGCGTAGCTCTGGTCGTGGTCCTTGGTCAGACCCACATACTCATCCAGGTTCACAGTCTTGACCTGAGAAAAGTCAAGATCGCCGGACTCGTACTTGGCGATGAGCTCCTTGTAAGTGCCCACAGGGCTGCTGCCGGTAGCCAGACCCAGAACACAGTCGGGCTTCAGATAAATTTGCGCGGCAATGATGTTGGCAGCCTTCCGGCTGACGTCGTTGTAGTCTTTTGCGCGAATCAGTCTCATGGATGAGTACCCCTTTCGTAATAACGCAGTTTAATGCTTGCTGAGTG
Source organism: Candidatus Faecousia faecavium (assembly GCA_018712645.1). Taxonomy (GTDB): domain Bacteria; phylum Bacillota; class Clostridia; order Oscillospirales; family Oscillospiraceae; genus Faecousia; species Faecousia faecavium. Next base: position 10,435 of record DVGO01000004.1, read on the forward strand.
TATTGTAACATCATTTTGTATATCTGTATAGTCTTTTTCTGCTTTTCAGTTTAATTCGATACATTTTTTCTTTTTTTCTGTTCATTATTTTGAACTGGCCTTATTTTATAATTTGATTTTGGCACTATAATTATTGCCAGATACCGATATAATAGCATAAAAAGTTCGGGAGGTATCGTATTATGGAAAAGAAACAGTCACTTTCCACCAAAGCAATCGTTATGACAGCGCTGATGGCAGCGCTGACTATGGTAGGCTCTGCCATGCGGATTGTGCTGCCGCTGAGCATTGGGGGCACTACGGCCTTTCACCTGGGCAACATTTTCTGCGCCTTGTCTGGTATTTTGCTGGGGCCTTGGCTGGGTGGTTTGGCAGCCGGTCTGGGTTCGGCGATTTATGACATTTTGTCCATGTACATTGACGAGTGCTGGATTACCTTTTTGACCAAGGGTGCTTATGGTTTGGCAGCGGGACTGGTGTTCTGGTATGGGAAAAAGGGCTGGCATTATGGCCGGGCAACCCTGGCAACTACTACGGGAGCCCTGGTGTACGCGGCGCTGTATCTGGCGAAGAGCTTTTTCTATAACGGTATGTTTAAAGAGGGACTGGTTCCCCAGGCGGCTGCACTGACGCTGGTGGGAAAGCTGCCTGCCACCGTTTTCAATGCGGTGATCGCCATCATCTGCGCACCCATTCTGGCCCTGGCCATCCACTCCGCGCTGAAGAGAAATCATCTGGAATTAGAATAGGGGAGATAAGCTTACACTCTGTCTTTTACAGGAAGCACGAGGAACAAGATGGTACTGAAAACACAAAGACTGACCATCCGACCGGTCACAGCAGATGATTGGAAAAGCATAAAGGAAATTTGGATAGACTTTCATAATTCCGCCTTTTCTAAGTATGATCGGCCTCATGATACGGATGATGGGGCTGTCCGCGAAAGAATATCCAAGTGGGCGGCAGCAAACAGAGGCACTGAGCATATGTTTTTTGCCATTTGTTTGAATGGAACAGTGATTGGATATAGCGCCTTCAATATTAGGGAAAATGGATATGAGATGGGCTATTGTTTCCATTCAGCATTCCATGGGAAAGGCTATGCCAACGAAAGTCACTTGGCACTGTTGGATTATATGCGGAAGTTGGGGGTTACAGGCTTACAGCAGGTACAGCACTTCAGAATGAACCTTCGGTCACGTTCCTGAAAGCATTGGGCTTTTCATTGACAGAAACGGAAAAGGTGTCATTTTATAAAGATGAGCATGGCGAGGATGTCGTGTTTGATGGTGGTATCTTTGCATTGCTGCTGTAATGACATTATTGTAGAGAAAAATACAGGTCGGCAGAACCGTTTGGATATGCCGACCTGTAACAGTGGTACTGTTTCGTAACGGTCTGCCTTCGGGCGGGCCGTATTTTTTGGGGGAATTTGGCGGTCATAATTTTTTTACAAAAAATTTAATTACTGATTACCCATGGTTTTTGCTGTATGATATGCTCACATCAACACAAAGCCTGACACACCCAGGCGAAAATGGAGTAAAAATCCGCCCAGGGATTGCCTTGGTAATCAAAAAACGACTCTTCATAACCTTAAATAATTCCTAAGATTTACCGGCTTCCTTACGCATTGACATTTGCTATGCAGATGTAGTATAATTACGCAAAGAATCTGGTAATTGGCGAAATTTTGATGGAAAATATTTATTTTTTTCAATAATCCTTGTGCAAAGTGCTGAAATGGCCTTTCTGTGACAACTGACAAATCCAATGGGCCGGTATCTTAACGGCTGTTGTGATTTTGTCTATGGCCATCGCAAGGTGTGATTTAATTTCCGCAAGCCAAACCGTGTTCCCGAGAAAGGACATCCTTTATGAAGAAGACATATCAAGTGATCCTGTCCGTCCTTCTGGCAGTGCTGCTGCTCAGCGGATGTGTTCGTGGGGAGGCATCACAAGAAAGTACGGCCCCGGTTGATACCATGCCTACCGAGACCCAGCAGATGTCTCAGCCTCACAAGCAGACGGACCCCTCCGAGACGGAAGAGACAACCCAACCGCAAACCGAAACAGAGCCGACACAGGAACTGACTACACCTACGGAGCATACCCACCAATACAGCAAGACGGTGACAGCTCCTACCTGCACCACTGACGGTTTTACCACCTATACCTGCCAGTGCGGCTACAGTTACAACAGCAATATGGTGCCGGCATTGGGCCATAGCTGGTCAGACTGGGAAACGATTAAAGATGCAACAGAAACCGAATCCGGCCTCAAGCGCCGTACCTGCAAGGTATGCGCTGCGGTCCAGGAGGAACCCATTGAACCTGGTACAGAGCCGACGGAGCATGACCATCAGTATACGGCGGTTGTGACGGATCCTACCTGCACAGCAGAAGGCTATACCACCTACACCTGCGCCTGCGGTCACTCTCATGTGGATGACAAGGTACCTGCCAAAGGACATGCCTGGGGAGAGTGGGAAACCACCAAACCGGCTACCGAAACTGAGCCGGGTGAGAAACAGCATACCTGCACGGTTTGCGGTGTGACGGAAAAAGGGGTAATTCCCGTTGAGTGTAAGCATGAGTATACCCAAACGGTGACGGAGCCAACCTGTACAACAGGCGGCTTTACCACCTATACCTGTACCAAATGTAACTATAGTTACATTGGCAACGACAAGCCTGCTTTGGGTCATAAGTATGGCAATTGGGTAGTTGACAGTGACCCGACGCCCCAGGCTCCGGGCTCAAAGCACAGAAGCTGTGAACACTGTGGGGATGTACAAAACGAAACGATTCCTTACACACCCCCGACGGAGCCGACTACACCACCAACCACAGAAGAGACGACGCAGCCCACGGAGTCTACTTGAACAGTACAGAAAAGCACCCGCCCAGTGCGGGTGCTTTTTGCTGAAAGAAGGCCGGCGTAACTGGAAAACTTCCAGAAAAACGGCGCTCAATTGCGGTATCCATAACTTCCTGTTTACAGAAGACGGTGGAATGTGGTATGATACTTAAAAGGATAAAATGAACACAGAGGTTGTTGCAATGGATTATATTGTGCTGGATATGGAATGGAATCAACCCTGGCCCGGGTCACCGTCGGCAAAGAAAGTCCTGCCGGTTTCCATCCGGGGGGAAATCATCCAGATTGGTGCGGTGCGGCTGACCCAGGAGCAGACCGTGGCAGATGAGTTCCAGATTCTGATTAAGCCTAAATACTATCGCCACCTGAACCGCCGGGTCAGCAAGCTGACGGGAATTAAGGAAGCCCGCCTTCGGGAAGAGGGCGTGCCTTTCCCGGAAGCCATGGAGCAGTTCCGCCAGTGGTGCGGGGAAGATATCGTATTTCTAACCTGGGGCTTTGACGACATCGGCATTTTGCGGGAAAATCTGGAACTGTTTGACCTGGATACGGATTTTACCCATCGCTGGTATAATGCCCAGATGATTTTCAATGCCCAGACGGATGGCTCCAATGCCCAGAAGGCACTGAAAACTGCCATGGAAATGTTTGAAATCCAGGCCACCCGGCCTGCCCATGATGCGCTGGGAGATGCCTACCATACGGCGCTGATCTGCGCCCGACTGGATTTGCAGAAGGGTGCCCGGGAGTATGACGAAGCCCTGAAGAGCCACGAAAATGGTTTCCATGGTGCGGAGCTTCCCGGCTGCATTGCCCGGAAGGTGTATTATGACTACGCAGATAAGCGCGCAGCCCTGAGCGCCATGGCCGGGGAAGAAAACAAATGCCCCATTTGCGGGGGCAGAATGCTGGGGTCCCGATGGTTTGCCCAGCCGGGACATCGGTATATGGATCTGGCGGCTTGTCCCGAGCATGGTAAATTCCTGATTCGGGTGCGGCTGTCCCAGCAGCCGGACGGATTGACCCGGGTCAGCCGCCTGACCTATGAGGCAACTTCCGAGGCGGCTCAGGCTTACGCCCGTCGGGCGGAAAAGGCCGACCCGGAGGATGGCACCCGTCCTCGCCGCCGCAGACGCAGAAGAAGCGCCGCTTTGAAAGCGGAGAATCCTCAAGAGTCCTAAAACAGAAACTTTACAGTCCAGGACGCCATGAAAAAGCCCACAAAATCGGCAAACAGCGCAGCGGGTACGGTGTATCGGGTGTTCCGGATGCCGGCAGCGCCAAAGTAGACGCTGATGGTGTAGAAGGTTGTCTCGGTGGAACCCAGCATCACCGCAGCGGTTCGCCCAATAGTGGAATCCACACCGTAGCGTCCCATGAGTTCTGCTCCCACAGCCAGTGCCGCACTGCCGCTGATGGGGCGGATAAGAACCAGCATGGCAGTTTCCGGGGGAATCCCGAAGAAGGAAAAGACAGGTGACAGAAAGCCGCTGAGAATTTCCGTGGCGCCGGAGGCCCGGAGCATGTACACCGCCGTCAGCAGCACAATCAGTGCCGGAAGAATGGTAACTAGCAGCTTCAGCCCCTGAGCTGCACCGTCCAGCATCAGATCATAGGCCCGTTCCTTCCTGCGCAGCGCCAGGGCGGTTGTGACGAACAGAATCAAAGGAACCAGATAATCCGTCATGATTTCCAAACCCTTCCCAGCAGAAACGCTGCCGTAACTCCCAGGCCCGCAGACAGCGCACTGGTAATCCATACCGCAGGCAGAATGTCAAAGGGACTCTGGCAGCCAAGACCGCTGCGTACCGCTGCCACATTGGCGGGAATCAGCTGGATGGAGGCGGTGTTCAGAACGATCAAACGGCACAGCTCGTCTGTGGCAGTATCTCCCCGCTTCAGCCGCTGGGCGGCACGGATTCCCAGTGGTGTGGCGGCGTTACCCAGACCTAAGAAATTGGCGCAGATATTTCCGCTGAGGTCCCTGGACAGGGCCGCATCCTTCTTGGTAGAGGGAAACACCCTGTGCAGCAGGGGACGAAAGAGCCTGCTGAGCATGTCCGTAACGCCAGCTGCCTCCATAACAGCGCCTACACCGGACCACAGGCATAAGCTGCCTGCCATGGTAATCGCCAGGTTCACACCGGCCCCGGCACCCTGGACCACAGCGCCTGCCAGTGCGCTGCCATTGCCGGTAAGGAAGGCAGAACACAGACTAATTGCGGAAATAATGGCCCAAATCCAGCTCATTAGCATGAAAATTCCTCCTTTTGCTGTACAATATGCCCTCAGACCAAAATAGATGAATGGATATTTTTGACAAAAAACGATGATTTATCAAAAAATATTTGACTACAGACCATTCAGACGGTATAATGATAAAACACATAAGGCGTTACACGCGGCGGTGTGGTACCTGATAGGAGGGATGGAAGCATGAAATCGACGGGAATCGTACGTAAGGTAGACGAACTGGGAAGAATTGTTTTGCCGGTGGAGATGCGGCGTACGCTGGATATAGCGGAACGGGATGAACTGGAGATTTACTTGGAGAAAGATTGCATTATTTTGCAAAAATATGAAGAAAGCTGCATCTTTTGCGGTTCCACCCGGGGCTTGATTACCTACCGGCGGAAGGTTGTCTGCCAGGAGTGCATCAAGCAGATGGGAGAATATTAAGAGGTTTTCCGCCCGCTGGTTTTGATTACAAGCATAATATATGCCCGGAATGTACACGGCCATTCCGGGCGATTTTGTTTATTCACAGATGGTATCTTCTGACTGGGAAAGAGCAATGTCGTATACCACATTTTTTGGCAAATTCAGCTCTTTGGCGGTCTGCTTCACGGCATCCTTGCGGCTCATGCCCTCCTGCATCAGCTGGGCTACCCGAGCGGCGGCGTCGGAATCTGAGGCAACCGCGGTTTCCTGGGCCGGTGCGCCGGCAACCACCAGAACAAACTCGCCTTTTGGGGGATTCTCCTGATAATATCCTATGGCCTGGCCCAAGGTGGTGCGGATAACCTCTTCGTGAAGCTTGGTCAGCTCCCGGCACAGGCTGATGCCGCGGTCGCTTCCGAATGCTTCCGCCAGATCTTCCAGGGTTGCTGACAGTTTATGGGGGGCTTCATAAAAAATCATGGTGCGTGTCTCGTTTTTCAGGGAATCCAGATGCTCCCGGCGGCTCTTTTTCGCGGTGGAGAGAAACCCTTCAAAGCAGAATCGGCCGGTGGCCTGACCGGAAATGCTCAGCGCCGTAATGGCGGCGCAGGGGCCGGGAATGGCGCAGACCACAATGCCTGCCTGGGCGCACTGCTTGACCAGATCTTCGCCGGGGTCAGAAATGGCAGGGCTGCCTGCATCGGATACCAGAGCGCAGGTTTCTCCGGCGAGAATCCGCTGTACAATTTGATCGCCCTTGAAGGCTTTGTTATGCTCGTAGTAGCTGACAAGGCTTTTTTTAATGCCCAAGTGGTTGAGCAGCTTCAAACTGACCCGGGTATCTTCTGCGGCAATAAAGTCGGCCTGTTCCAGAGTTTCCCGGCAGCGCTGGGAAATATCCCCCAGATTGCCGATGGGGGTGGGGACAAGGTATAACATTCCAGCCATGTTAGGATTCCTTCCTGTGATAGATTTCCTGATAAATTGGGGTAGGGGAGCCGTCGCTGTGATGCAGCGTCCATTCCTGCCAGATTAAGCCTGGCTTGGCCCCCTTGCGAAATTGCAGCAGCACCAGATTCACCGGAGCGCCTTCACGATGCCGCACCAGGCACAGCCGCTTGGCCTCCAGCCCCGCCAAGCTTCCCTGGGCGATCAGCTCCGCCAGCCGCTCCGGACGGTGAACCAGGAAAAAGTCACCGCCGAATTTTATCGCCCAGGCAGCGGCCTGGAATAGCTCTGCAAGAGAGCAGCTGTCTTCCCGCCGGGCCAGGGGCAGCGTCTTGCTTGCGGGGCCGCCGGAAAAATAGGGAGGATTGGAGATGCAGCAGGAAAAACTTCCCGGAGAAAATGTTTCAGATACCGACCGCAGGTCGGCGCATATACTTTCCATACGGCACGACAGCTGGTTGCGGCGGATATTTTCCAGGGCGGCCTGGTGGGCGTTTGGGTTCAGTTCCACACCGCAGACGCTGCAAGTTTCCCACCGGCTGCAAAGCAGCAATCCCAGGGTGCCGCAGCCGGAGCCCAGATCCAGTACCCGTGCGTTTTTTGGCAGCGCGGCAAAGTGGGCCAGCGCCATGGAATCGGTGCTTAAGGGGAAGGTTCCGGGGGCAAGTTCCAGAGTAAATCCATTGGGAAGATATTCCATGACATGTCGGCTCCTACATAAGATGCAGCCATTATACAATAAAAAATTGGCCTGCGCAAGAACTGCGCAGGCCAATTACAGGCGCAAAGATAAATTAGCCTTCCTCGATGGCTTCAGCGGGGCACTGCTCAGCGCAGGAACCGCAGGAAACGCAGACATCGGCATCGATAACGTACTTGCCGTCGCCTTCGGAAATAGCCTCAACAGGGCACTGCTCAGCGCAGGAGCCGCAGGAAACGCAAGCGTCAGTAATGATGTAAGCCATGGTATTACCTCCAATATTCTTGTATGTTTGACGTTAATAGGTAACGCACCTCCATTGTAGCATGGATTTTAGAAAATGCAATTCCTTTTTCAAAATTTACTGAATAAAATTTTCCCGGCTTGGCGATGCTTTTTCGGAAAAAGGAAGAACTTTAAAAGTTGCCTTCTGCTAATCTAGGAGGGATACATTGCGTTACCATATGTTGACGGCCGACCTGATTCAAAGCGCAGCCAGGAAGGCCAGAAGCTTAGGCCACAGCTATGTGGGTTCGGAGCATTTGCTGCTGGTGATGTGCCGGGAGCCGGGTGGAATGGGACTGGTGCTGCGGCAGCTGGGGGTTGACCCGGAGCTGACGGAAGCCATGGCCCAGCTGCTCTACGGTGCGGGAACACCGGATCTGCCGCTGCCCCAGGGCCTGACCCAAGAGGCCCGGAAAATTCTCCGGTGCGCTGCCCGGGAAGCCCGGCAGCAAAGCAGCCGGGAAATCCAGCCCCATCATCTGCTGCTGGCTCTGGCTCGGCAAGAACATTCGGCAGCGGGAGAACTGCTGCGGGCAAACGGTGTCAGCGCCGATGCGCTGTTTACCTATACGGTGGACTATTTGCGTTGGGAGCAGAATGCTCTCGGGAAAGGAAAAAAGGAGGCGGTCACAATGCGGCTGTTGGAACAGTTCAGCGAGGATTTGATTGCAAAAGCATCGACTATGGAGCCTGTAATTGGACGGGAAAAGGAAATCGATATGGTCATCGGCATTCTGTGCCGAAAGAACAAGAATAATCCGGCCCTGGTTGGAGAACCGGGGGTGGGTAAAACTGCCATTGCCGAAGGGCTTGCCCAGCGGATGGCCATGGGCAACGTGCCGCCCCAGCTGAAGGACAAACGGCTGGTGAGCCTGAATATGGCCAGCCTGGTGGCGGGAACAAAATACCGGGGCGAATTTGAGGAACGGCTGCGGGATGTGCTGTCGGAAATCCGCCGCAACGGCGATGTGATTTTGTTCGTTGATGAAATGCATACCATTGTGGGTGCCGGTGCGGCGGAAGGGGCTATCGACGCTGCAAATATCTTCAAGCCCGCCCTGGGCCGTGGGGAGCTGCAAATGCTAGGAGCCACCACCCGGGAAGAGTATCGCAAATATATTGAAAAGGATGCCGCCCTGGAACGGCGTTTTCGTCCTGTGGCGGTGGAAGAGCCGGGGGAAGATACCACCCTGGCTATTTTGCGGGCGCTGAAGCCGGGCCTGGAACGGCACCATCATCTTCGCATTACCGAAGATGCGCTGAAAGAGGCGGTGCGGCTGTCGGTGCGGTATTTGCCGGATCTGTACCTGCCGGATAAGGCCATCGACCTGCTGGATGAGGGCGCAGCCCGGGCCAGAATGGAGGAGATGCAAAGCAGCCGGGGCGGCGCTGCCCGGAAAGAGTTGGAACAGGAGTTGCAGGGCGCCGTCCGGGAGCGAAAGTTTGAAAAAGCGGCGGAGCTCCGGGACAAAATGCAGCACCTGTCCAAACCCAGCGAAAGCCGCCGCAGCCGCAGCGTTTCCGGGGCGGATATTGCCTGGGTGGTGTCTGCCAGAACCGGTATCCCGGTGGGGCGGCTGACATCGGGAGAACGGGAACGGCTGCTGAACCTGGAAGGATTGCTGTGCGCCAAAGTGGTGGGCCAGGAAAAGGCGGTCAGCGCTGTGGCAGAGGCGGTGCGCCGGGGCTATTCCGGCATCCGGGATGCGGGCCGTCCCATTGCCTGCCTGCTGTTCACCGGCCCCACCGGCGTGGGAAAAACGGAACTTTGCCGGGCGCTGGCGGAGGAAGTTTACGGCAGCAAAGATGCGGTAATCCGTCTGGATATGACGGAATATATGGAAAAACAGTCGGTTTCCCGGCTCATTGGTGCGCCTCCTGGTTATGTGGGATATGAAGAAGGGGGAAAACTGACAGAGGCAGTGCGCCGCCGCCCCTACTGTCTGGTTTTGCTGGATGAATTGGAGAAGGCCCACCCGGATGTACTGGGGATTCTGCTGCAGATCATGGAAGAGGGTGTGCTGACGGATTCCACCGGACGGCAGGTCAGCTTCAAAAATGCCATTGTGGTGATGACATCCAATGTGGGCGGACAGCTCCGGGGAGAGGGATTAGGATTCTGCGCCGTGGGTCGGGAAGCGGAAGTGGGCGAGGCTTTGCGCCAGGCTTTTTCACCGGAGTTTTTGGGCAGATTGGATCAGACGGTGCATTTTTCTGCCCTGGGCCAGGGAGCTATGGAAGCCATTGCCTGGAAGTATCTGCGTCAGCTTCAGCAGCGTACTGCCGCCACCGGCACCCAGCTTCAGCTGCCCCAGGAACTGGCATCCTTCCTGCTGGAAAAATGCCCCGGCAGAGACGGGGCACGACAGCTGCGCAGATTGGTCCAAAGCGAGGTGGAAGGCCCCTTGGCAGCCTTCCTGCTGCGCTGCTCCCGCCGTCCCAATCGGGTAAAGCTGCGGCTGGAGGAAGGCAGTGTCTGCTTTTGTTCCTAACTGTCGAATAGTTGAACGAATGTTTGAATATATGGTATTTTTTAGGAAAAGAGCAAGAAAGCCGGAGAAAAAGATTGATTTTTCCTTGAGAAAGTAGTATACTGTCCCTAATTGGAGCAAAAGGGTAGTAAAGTGGAGTATCAGGGAAGGAGGTTGCACCCATGATTGGAAAATATCCCGCCAAGATGGACGAAAAGGGCCGTTTGTTCGTCCCGTCCAAACTCCGGGGAGAATTGGGCGAAACCTTCTTCGTGACCCTGGGTGTCAACTGCGGTCACCGATGCCTGACCATCTATACTGCCCAGGAGTGGCAGCGGCTGTCGGAGAACTTCAACGCTTTGAGCATTTCCCAGCGTGCCGGTGCCACCAGTCTGATTTTTATGAACGCCGCCGAGTGCAGCCCGGATAAACAGTTCCGGTTTGGTCTGACCCCCTTCCTTTTGAACTATGCCGGAATTGACCGGGAAGTGATGATCGTGGGCCGGGCCGGTCAGGCGGAAATCTGGGATGCCAAGGAATTTGAAGCCTTTGAACAGGAGAACCTGACACCGGAGAAACTTCTGGCGTCTCTGGAGGCGATTGGACTATGAGCGAATTTCATCATGTTTCCGTGCTTCTGGAAGAGTGCATTCAAGGGTTGGCAATCAAGCCGGAGGGCATCTATGTGGACGGCACCCTGGGCGGTGCCGGACATTCCAGCCGGATTGCGGCGCTGCTGACCACCGGCCGGCTGGTAGGCATTGACCGGGACCCGGTGGCGCTGAAAGCCGCAGGAGAGCGGCTGGCACCCTACAAAGATCGGGTCAGCCTGGTTCACGCCAATTTCTGCGAACTGGATTCCGCCCTGGACGGTCTGGGAATCGGCGGAGTGGACGGCATTTTGCTGGATCTGGGCGTATCGTCTCCCCAGTTGGATGACGGGGAGCGGGGCTTTTCCTATATGGTGGACGCACCCCTGGATATGCGGATGAATAACGAGGATTCCACAGATGCCCGGGCCATTGTCAATACCTGGTCTTACGAAGAACTCAAGCGCATCCTCTACGATTACGGCGAAGAGCGCTATGCCCCGCAGATTGCCTCCGCCATTTGCCGCCGGCGGGAAACGGCCCCCATTGAAACCACCCTGGAACTGGTGGATATTATCCGCTCGGCGATGCCGGCTTCCGCCCTGCGGGAAAAGCAGCATCCGGCCAAGCGCAGTTTCCAGGCCATCCGCATTGCGGTCAACGATGAACTCAATTCTGTGTCCAAGGTGATGCAGGCAGCGATCCCCCGTCTCAATCCCGGCGGACGGCTGGCGGTTATCACCTTCCATTCTTTGGAGGACCGGATTGTGAAAAATGCTATGGCGGCTGCCGCCAAAGGCTGCACCTGCCCGCCCAATTTTCCGGTGTGCGTGTGCGGCAAGAAACCCCAAGTCAAACTCATAACCCGCAAGCCCATTGTCTCCGCCGATGCGGAACTGGAACGCAACCCCAGAGCCAGAAGTGCCAAGCTTCGTATTTGTGAAAAGCTCTGAGCACTTAAGGAGAGAATACCATGATCCACAAGCCTGAGATCCAATATATCGGCCAGTTCTATGTCTACGGCAGTGAAGCCAGACAGCTGGAGCACAAGAAGCAGCGCAAGCCAAAGACCAAGCTGCCCATGGCCAGAGTGCGGAAAGTGGAAAAGATTTCCGTCGACCCGGTGGCTTTGGGCGGGATTGTGGTTGCTGTGGCGCTGCTTGTGGTGATGGCTGTGGGAGCGCTGCAGCTGTATCGGGACTGGACGGACTACAACCAGATGTCCACATATGTCTCTCAGCTGAAAAAGGAACATGCCCAGCTGACCCGCACTTACCGTGCCGGCTACGATCTTGAGGAAGTCCGCAAACGGGCCACCGCATTGGGACTGGTGCCGGAAAGTGAAGCGCAGACCATGATTATCGCCATAACTGCCCCCACTGAGCAGCCGGAGGCAACCTTCTGGGAAGAGGTCACCGGCTTTCTGAAAGGGCTGTTTGCATAAAACTGGATCTCGGCCATACAATTAAGATAAAGCTGCGGTGGGCGGCGAGGGGTTCCCTTGCTGCCCATTCTTTCAACTCAGGGATTTGTCTTAAGGAGGGCCGAGTATGGGTAGGAAGGAATACGACCGGCTGCGTTTGAACAGCGGTCAGCACAAGAGAATCCTGCTGGTGATGTTGGTGCTGGGAATTTTGGCCTTTGTACCGGTGGCCTGGCGGCTGTATACACTGATGATTGACCAGTATGAATATTACGCGGGCCTTGCTCTGCGAAACCAGACCAGAACCACATCGGTAACGGCCCACCGGGGGGACATCCTGGACCGTAACATGAACATTCTGGCCACCTCGGTCAGCGTGGAAAACGTCTACCTGGACCCCCATGAGCTGAAGCAGTCCAAAGCCGATATTCCTGCCCTGGCCCAGGCCCTGGGGGAGATTCTGGACAAGGACCCGGCTTGGATTGAAGAACAAGCCGGGGATATCAAGCAGCGCTATAAGCAGATCGGTACCCGGGTGAATGAGGAGACTGCCTCGAAAATCCGGGACTATATCCAGCAGCAGGACATTTCCGGTATCCATCTGGAACCGACATCCCAGCGGGCGTACCCTTTTGGCACCCTGGCAGCCCAGGTCATCGGCTTTACCAACGCTTCCAACGATGGCTCTGAAGGGGTGGAGGCTGCTTATGATGCTTATCTGTCCGGCAGCACCGGCCAGGTGATTACCACCAAGGGCAATAATGAAATGGATATGCCCTTTTCCTATGAAAATTACATCGCTTCCCGCCAGGGCAACAGCGTGATTCTGACCCTGGATACCACGGTGCAGGCTTGCCTGGAAAAGCAGATGGAAGCTGCCATTGCCCGTTACGACGTGCAAAATGGTGCTTTCGGCCTGGTAATGAATGCCAAAACCGGAGAAATTCTGGCCATGGCCACCCTGGGAAGCTACGATCCCAACAACTACCTGGAACTTGCCGACCCGGATGCGGCATCCCAGGTGGAGCTGCTGCGGCAGAGCTACCTGTCCCAGCCGGAAGGCAGCGAAGCATACGAAGCGGGAAAGCAGGCTTATACGGAAGCTCTGTCTGCTGCCCGGCTGAAACAGTGGCGTAACCGGGTGCTCTCCGACGGCTACGAGCCGGGGTCAACCTTCAAAGTGCTGACCATGGCGGCGGCTCTGGACTGCGGCGCCATCGATTTGAACACCTCTTTCCATTGCTCCGGCTCGGAGCAGATTCCCGGGCGCTCCCAGCTGCTGCACTGCTGGCGCTCCCAGGGCCACGGAGCGGAACAGACCCCCCAAGCCCTGCAAAATTCCTGCAACATCGCCTTTGCCCATATCGCCCTGAAACTGGGCGGGGAGCGGTTTTACGAATACATCGAAAAGTTCGGGGTTCTGGAAAAGACGGGAATCGACCTGGCAGGAGAGAGCAAAGGCGTTTTCTTTGACAAGTCGCTGATTACCAACACGGACAAGTGGGGCACGGCCTCACTGACCTCCGGTTCCTTCGGGCAGACCTTTAAGATTACCCCCTTGCAGCTGGTGCGAGCCATCGCTTCGGTGGTCAACGGAGGGAATCTGCTGGAACCTTACATTGTATCCGAAATCGTGGACGCCGACGGCAACACGGTGATGAAGGCGGAGCCTACGGTAGTACGCCAGACCATAAGCAAAGAAACCTCTGATACCATGCGCACCCTGATTGAGTCCGTGGTTACGGAAGGTACTGCGAAAAATGCCCAGGTGGCGGGATTTTCCATTGGTGGCAAAACCGGCACCAGTGAAAAAATCGATGTCTTTGACGAAAACGGTCAGCGGGTGCAGGATAAAATCGTTTCCTTCGTAGGCATTGTACCCATGAATGACCCTGAATATATTGTGCTGGTGGCCCTGGATACCCCCTCCCGGGAAACGGGAATTTACATCTCCGGCGGCGTGATGGCGGCACCCACTGTAGGTGCGGTGATGGCGGATATTCTGCCCTATCTGGGGGTGGAGCGTACCTTCTCAGAAACAGACCCTGCAGGTTTGGAAATCGTCATGGAAGACCTGACAAACTTGACAGCACAGGACGCAGAGCGTAAACTAAAAGACATGGGTTTGCAGGCGAAGTTTTCCGGCACCGGAGAAACGGTTACCGGACAGATTCCGGCGGCGGGGCAGACCGTTCCCGGGGGCAGCGAAGTGCTGCTGTACCTGGAGCAAGTGCCGGAAACCGCTCAGGTGGCGGTGCCGGACTTTACCGGCATGAACCGACAGCAGGTAGCGGACGCAGCCGGGGCATTGGGGCTGTATGTGCTGGTTTCCGGAAACGCAGATGTGTCCCCAGGAGTTACCGTCACCGCCCAGAGCATCCCCAAAGATACCCAGGTTCCCACAGGAACCACCATTACCCTGGAATTTACCGATACCACTGCCCGGGATTGAATGGAACCCCGGCAAGTACTTGGAGGAATAGATATATGAAACTGAAACAGCTGCTGCAAGGCATTGACCTGCGGGAATGCACCGCCGACCCGGAATTGGAGATTTCCCAAATTTGTTATGACTCCCGGAAAGTAACCCCGGGAAGCCTGTTTGTGGCTATATCCGGCTTTGCTTCCGATGGCAACCGCTTTATTCCCATGGCCATGGAAAAAGGCGCAGCGGCAGTGGTCACTGCCGCAAAGCTGGCGCAGGATGTTCCCTATGTGATGGTTTCATCCGACCGGCTGGCCCTGGCGCTGCTCAGCTGCAATTTCTACGGTCATCCGGCAAAGGATATGACTATGATCGGCATCACCGGCACCAACGGCAAAACCTCCAGCACCCTGCTGCTCAAGCAGGTGCTGGAAACCTGCCTGGGAGCAAAGGTAGGCCTGGTGGGTACCATGGCCAACATGGTAGGGCAGGAAGTGATTCCCACCGAGCGCACCACCCCGGAAAGCCTGGAACTGCAGGAATTGTTCGCCCGGATGCGGGATGCCGGATGCAGCCATGTGGTGATGGAAGTATCCAGCCATGCCATGACCTTGGAGCGGGTTGGCGGCATTCACTTTGACGTGGCGGCCTTTACCAACCTGACGGAGGATCATCTGGACTTTCACAAGACCATGGATGCCTACTGCGATGCAAAGGCGGAGTTGATGCGCCGGTGCGACCGGGCGGTGATCAACATGGACGACGCCTATTCCGGTCGGATTCTGGTGGCAGCCACCTGCCCGGTGCTGCGCACCAGCGAAACAGCCCAGGGAGATCTTTGGGCCAAAGATGTCCAGCTTCACGCAGAAGGCGTGGACTTTACCGCTGTGGAAGGGGAAAATCAGGCACAGATCAGCCTGCCCATTCCGGGCAGGTTTACGGTGTACAATGCCCTGACCGTTCTGGGCATTGCCCGGCAGCTGGGAGTTTCCCTGGAAGACTGCGCCCAGGCGCTGAAAACTGTCCAGGGCGTTAAAGGCCGGATAGAGGTGGTGCCTACCCCCGGCATGCCCTACAGCGTGCTGATCGACTATGCCCATACCCCCGATGGCCTGGAAAATGTGCTGCGTTCGGTGAAGGGCTTCTGCAAGGGTCGGGTGATTGCGGTCTTTGGCTGCGGCGGCGACCGGGACCCGATCAAGCGCCCCATCATGGGACGAATC
Organism: Candidatus Faecousia faecavium; assembly: GCA_018712645.1. Classification (GTDB taxonomy): domain Bacteria; phylum Bacillota; class Clostridia; order Oscillospirales; family Oscillospiraceae; genus Faecousia; species Faecousia faecavium. The sequence goes on from DVGO01000004.1 coordinate 26,042, forward strand.
GGTGTTGAGCTGTCTGACTTTGCGGTGATTACCTCCGACAATCCCCGGACGGAAGATCCCATGTCGATTATTGCGGATATCCTCAAAGGGGTAAAAAAGGAATCCGGGGAATATATTGTGATAGAAGATCGCCGCAAAGCCATCAGATATGCTATGGACATTGGGAAAAAAGATGATATAATTGTACTTGCTGGAAAAGGGCATGAGACCTATCAGGACATCGGCGGCCACAAGTACCACCTGGATGAACGGGAAGAGGTCGCAGCCCATCTGGAAGAATTGAGGAATTGCAATGGCTAATCTTACCCTGCGTCAGGCCGCCCGCTGGTGCGGCGGTACTGTGGATGAAAAATACGCCGACGTGGAATTTCTCGGCGCCAATAACGATACCCGGATTCTGAAACCGGGACAGCTGTTCCTGGCTCTCAAGGGCGCTCGGGATGGACATGATTTCATTCCCGCAGCCATGGAGAAGGGAGCTGCGGCGGTGCTGTGCAGCCGCCGGGTGGGGGACTACCCTGCCATCTATGTGGAGGACCCTCGGAAGGCTCTGGGAGACATCGCCCGGGAGGAACTCAAGCGCATCGGCGCCAAAGTGGTGGCGGTGACCGGTTCCGTGGGAAAGAGCACCACCAAGGAAATGATTGCCAAGGTTCTGGAGAGTACCTACCGGGTCAGCAAAACCCCCGCCAATCACAACAATGACATCGGGATGCCCATGGCCATTTTGTCCATGCCGGCAGATACGGAGGTAGCGGTGCTGGAAATGGGCATGAACCACTTCCGGGAAATTGCATACCTTTCGAATATTGCCCATCCGGATGTGGCGGTGATTGTCAACATCGGTACCTCCCATATTGAGTTCCTGGGTTCTCAGGAGGGAATCCGGAAGGCCAAGCTGGAAATCACGGAAGGCATGAGCCAGCGGGGAATGCTGCTGCTCAATGGCGACGATACTCTGCTGCGCTACCTGGACGAGAAGCCCCAGCAGCGGATTACCTATTTTGGTCAATCGGAAGGCTGCGACATCCGGGGACTGGATGCCAGACAGGATGGAGAGCTTCTGCGCTTCCGGGTGGAGGCGGGCAAGCTGTCTTTGCCGGTGCGGATGAACCTGGAAGGGGTGCATTTTGTCAACGATGCTCTGGCGGCCATCGCCGTGGGACTGAAGTTGGCGGTTCCTTCGGAGAAAATTGAGGAAAGTCTGGCGGAGTTCCAGAACATTTCCGGACGGCAGGAGATTTTCCAGGCCAATGGCTATACGATTATCAAGGACTGTTACAACGCCGGACCGGAATCCATGGCGGCAGCCCTGGGAGTCCTGGGCAATCGCCCTGGACGGCATATTGCGGTGCTGGGGGACATGCTGGAGCTGGGAGACTGCGCCCAGGCCGAGCATTACAAGGTAGGCCGGATTGCGGCGGAGAAGGCGGATCTGGTATTTGCCTATGGCCCCTATGCCCAGCGGGTCATTGCCGGTACCATTACCGGCGGCATGCCGGAAAGCCGGGGCAGGGCGTACCTGGACCGGCAGGAGCTGGTTAAGGCTCTGAAATTGGCAGCCAAGCCCGGCGATGTGATTTTGTTCAAAGCCAGCCACGGAATGCACCTGGAGCTTGCTCTGGAAGCATTCCTGAAGGAAGAAAGATAGTGGAGGAAATACCATGACGAGACTCTTACTTACAGCCGCGGCGGGATTTGTCCTGTCGGGACTGTTGGGATATCTGCTGCTGCCGGTGCTGCGGGCGCTGAAGGCAGGCCAGTCCATCCGGGAAATCGGCCCGACCTGGCACAATTATAAATCCGGTACGCCGATGATGGGCGGATTGATGTTCATTTTCGCGGCAATTTTGTGCCTTCTGATGAACGCACCGGCCATGGAGGATTATTCGGTACTGTATGTGCTGGTTCTGGCGCTGTGCTTTGGATTTATCGGCTTTCTGGACGACTTTACCAAGATCAAATACAAGCGCAATCTGGGCCTGACCACATTGCAGAAGGCCATGCTGCAAATGGCGGTATCGGCCATTTTCCTGTATGTGATGTATCGCAGCGGCAGCATGGACACCCACTTGTACATCCCCTTCTTTAACGTCAGCTTTGACCTGCATCCCATTGTGTATATTTTCTTTGCCATGTTTGTCATGGTGGGCTGCGTCAACTCCGTAAACCTGACCGACGGCGTGGACGGCCTGTCCAGTTCTGTCACCCTGCCGGTGATGGTGTTCTTTGCCGCGACGGCCATGGCACTGGGCAAGTGGGAACTGGCGCTGCTGCCGGCTGCTCTGGTGGGCGGCCTGATTGCCTACCTGTTTTATAACTGGCACCCAGCGAAGGTGTTTATGGGAGACACCGGCTCGCTGTTTCTGGGCGGCGTGGTCTGTGCCCTGGCCTTTGCTCTGGAAATGCCCCTGGTTTTGATCCTGGTGGGCTTTGTGTACATCTGCGAAACGCTGTCCGTCATTCTGCAGGTTTCCTACTTCAAAATGACCCACGGCAAGCGTCTGTTTAAGATGTCTCCCATTCACCATCATTTTGAGATGTGCGGATGGAAGGAAGAGAAAATCGTTCTGACCTTCGCCGGTGTATCGGCGGTGATGTGCCTGCTGGCTTGGATTGGTATTTCCGGCCTGATCGGCTGAAAACTGTGGAGGATCGAGAGAACCTTTTTCAATAAGGAAAGGAGCTTCTTATGGCAGCGGAGCGTAAACTCCAAGCCAAAGAGGACCACCGCCGGAAGCTGTCGGCGGTGGAAAGTGTAGACTATCCGTTTTTGCTGCTGGTATTGCTGCTGCTGACGGTGGGGCTTGCCATGCTGTATTCTGCCAGCTTCGCCCAGAGCCAATACGATACCAGCTATGAAATCACAACAAAGTATCTGCAAAAGCAGGGGGTATGTGCTGCAATCGGGCTGGCTGCCATGTACTTTTTTAGCCGGATTCCTGCAGGAGTGTGGCACCGGATGGCCTGGCCGCTGTATGGCGTCAGCATTGTGCTGCTGCTGTCGGTTCTGCTCATCGGAGAAGAGGTCAACGGCGCCAAACGCTGGATCAACCTGGCGGGCATCCAGTTTCAGCCCTCTGAAATTGCGAAGTTTACCATGATTGTACTCTTTGCCCGATTGACCCGGGGATTCGGTCAGCGGGCGCAGGACTTCCGCTACGGCGTGATGGGCTTCGGTATGGCGTTGATGGGGATCTTGGTTCCCCTGGCGCTGGAGAAGCACTTGAGCGCCATCATGCTCATGGGCATGGTGGCGGTGGTGATGATGTTTGTTGCCGGCACCAGCCCCAAATGGCTTCTGGCAGGGGCGGCGGCAGCGGCGGTGTTTGTGGTGATTTACATCACCTTTATGGGTTACGCCGGTGACCGGGTCACAGCCTGGCTCCATCCGGAGCAGGACCCGGGAGATACGGGTTATCAGATTCTGCAGTCGCTGTACGCCATTGGCTCCGGCGGACTGTTTGGCCTGGGCTACGGCAAATCCCGGCAGAAATATCTGTATCTGCCTTTTCAGTATAACGACTATATCTTCGCTATTTGCTGCGAAGAACTGGGGCTGGTGGGTGCACTGGCCATTGCGGCACTGTTTGCCGTTACCATTTTGCGGGGTTACTGGATTGCATTGCACGCCCGGGATCGGTTTTCTACGGTTCTGGCGGCGGGACTTACCACCCTGATTGCGGTCCAGACCATTTTGAATCTTTGCGTTGTCACGAATCTGCTTCCCTCTACCGGGATTGCCTTGCCGTTCTTTTCCTACGGCGGCACGGCTCTGGCGGTGAATCTGGGGGAAATGGGAATCGTTTTAAGTATATCCAGACACAGAAATCAGAGAAAAATCCAGGAGGAAATCCAATGAATCTGATCTTTACCTGCGGCGGAACCGCCGGACATATCAATCCGGCCATTGCCGTGGCCAATATGATGAAGGAGCGGCACCCGGATTGCAATATCCTGTTTATCGGCGCCTGCGGTCATATGGAAGAAAAGCTGGTTCCCCAGGCAGGGTATCCGGTGAAATGCCTGCCCGGCTCCGGCCTGTGCCGGGGAAAAAACCTGGCTGCTGTAAAAAAGAACCTCCACGCTGTGGAGTGCGTGCTGGAGGCAGTTCGGGCCTGTAAGGCAATTTTTCGGGAGTTCAAACCCGATGTGGTCATCGGTACCGGCGGGTATGCCAGCTTCCCGGCACTGTATGCGGCCCAGGCTATGGGAATCCCTACTTGCGTACACGAAAGCAACGCCGTCCCCGGTGTGACCACCAAGCTGGCTGCCAATAAGGCCAGCCGGGTACTGGTGGCCTTTGAGGAAAGCGTCCAGCACTACAAGCACCCGGAGAAGGTGGAAGTAGTGGGCATGCCGGTACGGCAGGAATTCCTGTTCACCACCAAGGAACAGGCCCGGAAGGAACTGGGACTGGAAGGTCCCGTGGTGGTGTCCGCCTTCGGCAGTCAGGGTGCCAAGGTGATGAACGAAACCATTGCCGACATGATGGCCCTGGAGCAGAAGGACAATTTCCCCTTCCACCACATCCACGCCACCGGCAGCTTCGGCAGAGAGTGGATGCCCCAGCGGGTGAAGGACAACGGCGTGGACTATCAGAACTGTCCTGCCCTGGATATCCGGGAGTATATCTACGATATGCCTCTGGAAATGGCGGCAGCCGATGTGGTCATCGGCCGGGCAGGTTCCGCTACCTGCAATGAGATTGCTGCAGCAGGAACGCCCTGCATTCTGATTCCCTCTCCCAACGTGACCAACAATCACCAGGAGAAAAATGCCCGGGTTCTGGAGGCAGGCGGCGGCGCCGTGGTGCTGCTGGAGAAGGACTGCACTCCTCAGACCCTGTACGGACTGATCCAGAAACTGCTGGCGGACGAAAGCCGCCGGGAGGAGATGTCCAAGAAGCTTCACAGCATGGTGCGGCTGGATTCCACCCAGCGGATCTGCCAGATTGTGGAGGAGCTGTCCCAGCGCTAAGACCCCAGGAGGAACAATATGGATATAACACGAAAGAACCGGGAACCCGGACGGGACCGTAAGGCGGGAAAGGAAACCCCGCGGAAGCGTCCGGCTGCGGAGGAAAAAAAGACTCGCCCGGCCCAGGAAAAATCCCAACGGCGTCCTGCCCAGCGCAGTGCCGCCGACCAGCGGGAGGAGAGAAAGCGAACAGCGCAGGAATCCCCGGCCCGGAAGCCAAGACAGGCAGAAGTCAGCCGGGAGGAAGCCGCCCAAAGCCGGCCGGCCAGCCGTCCGGAGAAAGAAGCCCAGCGGCCTGCCAAGCAGAAGCGCATCTCTGCCAAAGAGGAAACCCGGAAAGCTCCTTCCCGGAGCACAAAAGCAAAGTCGGAAGCCCAGCCCCGTCAGAAACGCCCGGCAAGAGCAAGCGAGCCTTCGGATTTGTCTTCCAAGAAGCGGGCCTACGGAAACAGCAAGCCCAAGAAAAAACCGCTGGTGATCCAGGCTTTGGACTTTTTTGAGAGCTTCCAGGCAAAGCGCAGAGCAGCCCGGAATGCGCCGGAAAAAAGCGGCCGGAAAAAGACTGCCCATTCTGGTCAGCCTGTGCCGGTGATCATCTACACCCAGCCCAAGGCATTCAATCTGACCCGTCTGCTGATTCAGATGCTGACAGTGGCTGCGGTGGTGGCTGCACTGGTTTTGGGCCTGTCGGTATTCTTTAAGGTGGAGACCATTACGGTAACGGGAGCGGAAACCTACAGCGCCTGGTCGGTGCGGGAAGCTTCCGGCATCAACGAAGGCGACAACCTGCTTACTTTCAGCCACGCCCGTGCCGGTGCGTTGATCAAAGCCAATTTGCCCTATGTGAAAACCGTGCGCTTCGGTATAAAACTACCGGATACGGTCAATATTATCATCGAAGAAGAGGATGTGGTTTACGCCGTCAAGGATACCACCGGTACCTGGTGGCTGATGAACTCCGGCGGCCGCATTGTAGAGCAGGCCAACGGCAGCAAGGCATCCAATCATACCCAGGTTCTGGGAGTGACACTGGAAAACCCCTCTGCCGGCAGCCTGGCCATTGCCAAGGAAAATGTTCCCACGGAAACAGACCCCAGCGGTGAGGCGGTACCGGTGACCAACACCGGCGCCCAGCGGCTCAACGCAGCGATGCAGATTCTGCAGGCCCTGGAAGCCAACGACATCGTCGGTGAAGCGGCCAGCGTGGACGTAGCCCGGCTGGAGGATATCATTCTGTGGTATGGCTCCCGGTATCAGGTCAACCTGGGAGATTCTACCAATCTGGAGTATAAAATCAACTGCATGAGCGACGTTATTTTGCAGCTGAGTGAATTTGAATCCGGTGTTTTGGACATCAGTTTTACCATCTGGCCGGATCAGGTTATCTATACGCCTTTCACCTAAGATGTAATAATTCTGTAAATAATTTGCCGAATTCTGAGATTTTCTATTGACCAATTTAAAAAATAAGGATAGAATGTAAAAAGCATGAGTAATAAAAC
>DVGO01000029.1 GCA_018712645.1 Candidatus Faecousia faecavium
ATCGTGCTGGGGCGCACAAACCACTCTGCATCCCTTTTTATGAAAAGCAAGCCGCTGGTGGACCGGCTTACCAGCAGGATGGAGGATGTGGACGTCTATATCATTCCGGATGTCCAACCTCTATATAAGAAAAAAAGGGCACTGCTTCGCAAACCGGAACAGAAATTTGATTGGAAGGATTTAGGGAAATCCCTCCTGCTCACCCTTGCCGCTACGGGGATCAGTTTTTTGTTTTATGAACTCGGCCTGCGTGAAGCGAACATCATCATTGTCTACCTATTGGGGGTTCTGCTCACAGCGGTTTGGACGAACGGGTATTTCTACGGGGTTTTGGTTTCACTACTAAGCGTAGTCTCCTTTAACTTTTTCTTTACAATTCCGCGTTTTTCCCTGACAGCGCTCGACCCGAACTACCCGGTCACCTTTCTAGTGATGATGCTGGCAAGTTGTCTTTCCTGCTCTCTGGCTACCCGCGTGAAAAGGCAGGGGCGGCAATCTGCTCAACGGGCCTATTATATGGAACTCCTGATGAGCAGCAATCAAAAAATGCAGCAGGGCCAAAGCGAACAGGAAATCATCCGGATTGCCGCGCAGCAGCTCCAATCTCTTCTGGGACGTCCAGTGTTGTATGCACTGCTGGAAAAGGATAGACAGCTCCGATTTCATGCGGTCCCAGCCTCTGAATCAGAACAGACCATGGGCAGGCTGACTGCCGAAGAGCTTGGGGTGGCGGAATGGGTCGCCAAAAACGATAAGCACGCGGGCGCTACGACCAGCACCCTTTCTCATGCGCAAAATCTGTATCTGTCCGTCCGGGGCAATCAGGAGGTCATGGCGGTGGTCGGCATACCATCCAAGTTTTATCCGCCGTTGGATACTTTTGAAAAAAACCTGATGATCGCCATGCTGGACGAATGCGGCCTGATTTTGGAGCGCCGCAAACTGCGCGCTGAAAAGCAGGCCGCCGAGATGGAAACCCAGCGTGAACAGCTGCGGGCCAACCTGCTGCGGGCCATTTCCCACGATCTGCGCACACCGCTGACCGCCATCAGCGGCAACGCCGGTATGCTGATGGAAAAAAGCGTTTCTCTGAATGAAAATAGAAAACAGGAAATGTACCGTTCCATCTATGACGATTCCATGTGGCTGGTCAATCTGACGGAGAATCTGCTTTCCATCACCCGAATCGAAAACGGGACCCTGCCGTTGCGGCGGGACGCAGAGATGATTGGCGACATTTTCCATGAAGCGCTTTCCCATGTGGATCGCAGGGCTGCGGAACACGAGATTCGCGTAGAACTTGAGGACGATATGCTGATGGCCAATATGGACGCCCGCCTGATCGTACAGGTCATTATCAATATCGTGAACAACGCCGTCAAGTATACGCCTGAAGGTTCGGATATCTGCCTGTCGGCAAAAAAGGAAAACAGCATGGTCCGCATCGAAATTGCTGACAACGGCCCGGGCATATCCGACGAAGCCAAACAACGGCTGTTTGATATGTTCTATACAGTGAACACCGGCAGCGCCGGGGCGGACAGCCGCCGGGGCCTTGGGCTGGGATTAAGCCTGTGCAAATCCATTGTAGAGGCGCACGGCGGGTCTATTACCGTTCATGACAACCAGCCCCATGGCTCAGTGTTCTCTTTTACACTGCCCTTGGAGGAGGTGAAAATTCAAAATGTATAAGCCCAAAATTCTTGTGGTAGAGGACGACCCTGCCATCACCAATTTAATCCGAACCACGCTGGATACACAGGAATACCAGTACCACACCGCCAAAAACGGCGCAGGCGCGCTCCTGGACGCCGTCTCCTATAATCCCGATGTTATCATTCTGGATTTGGGGCTGCCCGATATGGACGGTGTGGAGATTATCCGCAAGGTGCGCGGATGGAGCAGCGTGCCCATTATTATTGTAAGCGCACGGAGCGAAGATCAGGACAAGGTGGATGCGCTGGACGCTGGAGCAGACGACTACCTGACAAAGCCATTCAGCATTGATGAATTTCTGGCCAGGCTTCGCGTGGCCCTGCGCCGCAGCCGAACCGATCAGACTGCCGAGCCGGCCCAGTCCTCCCTGTATCAGAACGGGGAATTAAGGATTGATTATGCGGCGGGATGCGCTTATATGGGGGGAAAAGAAATCCACCTCACCCCCATTGAGTACAAACTCCTGTGCGTACTTGCAAAAAACACGGGTAAGGTGCTGACCCACAACTATATCCTGAAAGAGGTGTGGGGAACTGCCCTTGCCGCCGATATCCCTTCCCTGCGCGTTTTTATGGCCACCCTGCGCAAAAAGATTGAACGTGACCCATCTGCCCCCAGGTATATTCAGACCCACATTGGCGTTGGTTACAGGATGATCCGTCAATAGACTCTGCGTTCCAGAGCCGTCCGCTTTTGCGGGCGGCTTTTTGTTTTGGCGGGCCTTTATATGCTTTTAATCCTTGCCCGGAAATGTTAAGAGCACCTTCACGGTTTATATGGTAAGATTCTCTCCAGAAAAGCGGAGAGGAGGGAACCTTTATGATGGATTGTATCATGCTTGCAGTGTTGGCAGGCTGTATCGGTTCCATTATCCTGCTGATCGGCTGGTGCCAGAAGCAGGTGGATAAAAGCGAGTAAGGAGGGAAATCATGATTGTTTTAGGAATCATCGTTTTACTGCTGGGTGTTTATTTGGTCTATGCACTTCTTCACCCGGAAAAATTCTAAGTCCAGCAGGAGGAAAATCAGATGTTACAAATTGCCTTGACCATTCTCATCTATTTGATTCTGGTCATCCCGGCAGGCGTTTACGTGTATCATATTGCCGCCGGAAAACATACCTTTGCCGATCCGGTATTCAACCGGGTGGACGGCGCTATTTATAAAGTCTGCGGCGTCAATCCCAAAAATGGAATGAACTGGAAGAAATATGCCGTTTCTCTGGTGATAACCAATGGGATTATGATTCTGCTGGGATACATAATCCTGAGAATTCAGAGTATTGGCCTGTTCAATCCCAATGGGATCGGAGCGATGGAGGAATCCCTTTCCTTTAACACCATCATCAGCTTTATGACCAATACCAATTTGCAGCACTATTCCGGCGAGTCGGGGCTGTCCAATCTGTCGCAGATGCTGGTCATCACATTCATGATGTTTGTATCCGCCGCCAGCGGTTACGCTGCCTGCATCGCATTCATCCGCGGCCTGGCAGGCAGGACGAAGGATAACGTCGGAAACTTCTTTGTCGATCTGGTTCGCATCACGACCCGCGTGCTGCTTCCGTTCTCCATTATCGGCGGCCTGCTGCTGGTATGGCAAGGCGTGCCGCAGAATTTTTCCGGGAATGTGGTGGTGGATACCATTGAAGGCACAAAACAGGTGATTGCTATGGGGCCTGTGGCGGCGCTGGAAATTATCAAGCATCTCGGCACAAACGGCGGCGGATTTTTGGGCGCGAACTCGGCTACGCCGATTGAAAACCCGACCATCATCTCCAACTTGATTGAGCTGTATTCCATGATGCTCCTTCCCGGAGCCTGTGTGATCACCTTCGGCAAGATGGTTCGGGACCGCAAACGGGATCTGGCGGCTGCGGTTGTCGCAGATGGTGCAGCCGCTGCGATCCCCCAAATCGAAGGTCGGGAAAGCCTGACGGCAAGAATCTTTGGCCGTGAAGGCCGAAGCATCTTCGCGGCAATGGGAATCCTGTTTCTGATTGGGCTGGGGGTCTGCTTCTGGGCGGAAAGCCAGGGCAACCCGGCGCTGGCAGAAGTCGGGCTGGCACAGTCCATGGGCAGCATGGAAGGCAAGGAAGTGCGGTTTGGTATCGCCCAATCCGCGATGTTCACAACCACAACGACGTCTTTCACGACCGGTACGGTCAACAATATGCACGACACGCTCACGCCGTTGGGCGGCATGATCCCCCTGCTCCACATGATGCTCAACGTGGTATTCGGCGGCAAGGGCGTTGGTCTTATGAATATGATCACTTATGCGATCCTGGCCGTTTTTATCTGCGGTTTGATGATCGGACGCACGCCGGAGTATCTCGGCAAAAAAATCGAAGGCCGGGAGATGAAGCTGGCGGCCCTCTGCATCATCATTCACCCGCTGCTGATCCTGACGTTCTCTGCGCTGGCGGTAGCTACGCCGGACGGTCTGGCCGGTATCACCAACCCCGGTTACCATGGGCTTTCGCAGGTGCTCTATGAATTCGCGTCTTCGGCAGCCAACAACGGCTCCGGATTTGAAGGCCTGGCGGACAACACGTTGTTCTGGAATATTACCACCGGTCTTGTCATGTTCTTCGGCCGTTACCTCCCGATCGTCTTGCAGCTTGCAATTGCGGGGTCTCTGATGAAAAAGCGGTTTGTCAGTGAATCGGCAGGTACGCTTCATACCGATACCATGAGCTTTGCCGTCATTTTGGTGTTTGTCGTTTACATCTTTGCGGCGCTGACCTTCTTCCCGGTGCTGGCGCTTGGCCCTGTTGCCGAACATTTGACCCTTTGGGCATAAGGAGGAATTTACCATGAGCAAAAGGAATCAGAAGCTGGTCACGCCTGCAATTTTACGCCAGGCAGTTATCGGCTCCTTTACAAAACTGAATCCTGTTTACATGATGAAAAATCCCGTCATGTTTGTTGTGGAAATCGGCTTTTTTATCACACTTGTACTTTCATTTTTCCCGGGCCTTTTGGGGGATGTCAGTTCGGGTACAAATTTGAGAGCATACAATATGATCGTCTGTGCGGTGCTGTTTGTCACCGTCCTGTTCGCAAACTTCGCAGAATCAGTGGCGGAAGGACGGGGCAAAGCGCAGGCCGCCAGTCTGAAAAAGACGCAGAAGGATACACAGGCCCGTCTGCTGCTGGAGGACGGCACGGAGAAAACAGTTCTGTCCAGCGAATTGAAAAAAGGCAATGTCGTCATGGTAAAGGCGGGCGAGATCATCCCCGGCGACGGAGAGGTTATTGAGGGCATCGCTTCGGTAGACGAGTCGGCCATCACGGGT
>DVGO01000030.1 GCA_018712645.1 Candidatus Faecousia faecavium
TGGTGGCCCAGGATACCAGCCGCTACGGTACTGACCTTCCGGGACATAAGCGCCTGCTGCCGGAACTGCTGCGGAAGCTGTGCGAAATTGAGGGCCTGCACTGGATTCGGGTGCATTATGTGTACCCCGACGAAATTGATGATGAATTTATCGATGTCATGGCAACCCAGCCCAAGATTGTGAAGTACCTGGATATTCCCATCCAGCACTGCAACAGCAAGATCTTGAAACTGATGAACCGCAGAGGAGACGGACAGTTCCTGCGGGAATTGTTTGCTAAGCTGCGCAGCCGGATTCCCGGCCTGGTGATCCGCACCAGCCTGATTACGGGCCTGCCCGGGGAAGGGGATGCAGAGTTCCAGGAACTGTGTGATTTCCTCCGGGAGCAGCGGCTGGAACGGGTGGGTGCCTTTGCCTTTTCTCCGGAAGAGGGAACGCCGGCAGCGAAAATGGAATTTGTGGACAACGAAGTTGCCCAGCAGCGTGCCCAGACCATTGAGATGATCCAGTCCGGAATTATGGACGACTACAATGCCGCCATGCAGGGAAAGACCCTGGAGGTTCTGGTAGACGGTTATGACGAGGAACTGGAACAGTTCTATGGCCGAACCTATGCGGATTCTCCGGATATTGACGGCCGGTTATGGCTTGCTTCGGAAGAACCCCTGCGGGAAGGCATGTTTGTCACCGTAAAGATTGACGGATGTGTAGACGGAGACTTGTCCGGATATGTATTAGAGGAGGTAGCGCTGTGACAACTGCATCAAAAATTACACTGATTCGAGTGGTGCTGATTCCATTTTATATGATATGCATGTATCTTTCCGGAGGCAAAAGCGGCCCGTGGATGTATCTGGCGCTGGCAGTGTTTCTGATTGCCAGCCTGACAGACTTTGTCGACGGCTATATTGCCCGGCATTATGGTCAGACCACGGATTTTGGTAAGTTCCTGGACCCCCTGGCGGACAAGCTGCTGGTGATCGCGGCCATGGCCATGTACTGTGAGTGGGGTGTGTTTCCTGCCTGGGCGCTGATGATTGTGCTGACCCGGGAGTTTGCCGTTACCGGTCTGCGGCTGATTGCCGTGCAGAAGGGCAATGTGATTGCAGCCGGATGGAGCGGAAAGGTCAAAACCGCCAGCACCATGGTTGGCCTGTGCATTATGATGGCGATTCCCGGCATTGAAGTGCTCAACTGGGTGGTTATCGCGGTAATCGTGCTGACCACGGTGTACTCCGGAACGGAATATTTTATCCAGAACTGGAAATGTCTTTGGAGCTGAACCTTACATACCACGCCGCCTTGGGAAAACGCAAGGCGGCGTGGTTTTTCATGTGCGGCTGCCCGGCGTTTTCCACTGGATTTTTTCTGGTGATTGTGGTATAATGCACTGGCACTTTTAAGAAACTGCGAGGTTATACCATGATTGATAAGGAAATCAGCGAAGTCCGCCGGCATTTGCGCCGGGACCGCAGCAATATTACCCACATCTATGGATGCTATGTAAATGACAATAAGGAGATCATTTCCGAGTTCAAGCAGTCCGTTGGCATGATGCCGGAAAATGAGTCGGATAAATATTTTGCTCTGCTGCGCCGGAGCCTGTCCGGTGCCCTGGGAAAGAATCTGATTGACATCACCTTCAAAACCTCCCAGGTTGCCGACAGCCCGGAGCATAAGCTTCTGATGGCTCTGCGGGAGTCCCGTCTGGAGGACGAGGAAAAGCGTCTGGAATTTTACCAGAAGATTATCGACACTGTGGTTTTGGAAGGAAATTACCTGATTTTGCTGGGCTGCGACAGCTATGACGTGCCCTTTAAGTCCAAGGACGACAGCTTCCAGAAGGACAGCTCGGAGGAAGTTTACCGCTTCCTGCTGTGCTGCATCTGCCCGGTGAAGCAGACCAAGGCCAATCTGCACTACATTCCGGAGGAAAAGGTATTCCATGACGGCGCCATGAATCAGATGGTTTCCGCCCCGGCCCTGGGCTTTTTGTTCCCGGCCTTTGATAACCGATCCACCAATATTTACAACGCCCTGTACTATACCCATGATACCAAGGGCGCTCAGGATGCCCTGATTGAGGCGATCTTCAATACCCCGGTCCCCCAGCCGGCAGCGGAGCAGAAGAAGTCCTTTGAGGCCCTGCTGACCACCGCCCTTGGGGAAGAATGCAGCCTGGACGTGGTGCAGACGGTGCATGACCAAATCTGTCAGCGGATTGAACTGCACAAGGAGAGCAAGGTACCCGAACCTCTGCTCATCAGCAAAGAGGATGTGAAGGAAGTCCTGTCCTCCTGCGGGGTTTCCGAAGAGCATGTGGCCAAGTTCAGTGTGGACTATGACGAAGTATTTGGATTTGAAGCTGACCTGCATCCGAAGAACATCATCGACAATAAACATTTTGAGCTGAAAACTCCGGACGTGGTCATCAAAGTGGACCCCGCCAGAAGCGACTTGATCGAGACCCGGGTAATCGGCGGTGTGAAATACATCATGATTTGCACAGACGAGGAAGTGGAAGTCAACGGCGTGAATATCCATATCCAAGACTCCCAGACGGAAGCTGCAACGGTATAAATGCGGATAAACAACAGGCTCCAAGTTCCCTTGGAGCCTGTTTTGCGTCAACAAGAGAAGCTGGGTACTGAAAAAATTTTCCCGGATGTTCAAAATGGAATTGTAAATGGAAAAACTTGTGCTATAATCAGCATGCTGAAATAAGATACGTCCCAACGTGAATAGGAGGAGAGAACATGGTACTGGATGGATGCCACGAGGGAAAGCATACCCCCAGACTGATGGAAGTGAAATGCCCTAAATGCGGGCAATGGGTTGAGATCTTTGTAAAAATGGGCGGCGCTCCCGGCCAGACGGGTACGCTGGTTTCCGATGAGACTTGTGCTTGCGGCAATGTTTTGCCCGCCGGAAGTTTTGCGGAAGATTACGAAGGCGACTAGTAACTGCACAGAGAAAGGATCGAGGAATTTGAAAATCATCAAACAGGTTGGAATCGTCTTTTCGATCTGCTGGATCAGCCAGGTGATAGAAAAGCTGCTTCCCTTTACATTTCCCGCCAGCGTTATCGGCATGATTCTGCTGTTGCTCTGCCTGCTGACCGGAATTTTGAAAATCGGACATATTCAGGAAAAAGCGGACTTTTTGCTGAGCAATATGGCATTTTTCTTTGTCCCGGCGGGGGTGAGCATTATCAACTATTTTGATATTCTGAAAAGTACGGCTGTGCAGCTGGTGATTATCTGCACCGTATCCACCGTAATTACCTTTGGGGTGACAGCCTGGAGCGTCAAATGCACCATGCACCTGCTGAACAAGAAAGCCCAGAAGGAAGAGAAGGTGAATTTCTGATGGAAGAGATTGTCTATTCGCCTTACTTTGGAATTGCACTGAGTATTCTGGCCTTTGGAATTGGCGTGAAACTCCATCAGAAGTGGAAAACGCCCTTTTGCAATCCGCTGATGGTGGGGATTGTATTGGTTGCAGCCATTCTGCTCCTGTTCAAGATTCCCTATGAAGCGTACAACGTGGGCGGCGAGATTATCAACATGTTCCTGGCACCGGCAACGGCCTGCCTGGCAGTTGCGGTATATAGCAAGCTTGCCATTTTGAAGCAGTATTGGCTGCCGATTTTGGTTGGCTGCACCGCTGGCTCCGCAGCGTCCATGGCCAGCGTCTATGCCATGTGCCAACTGTTTCACCTGGACGAGAGTTTGCAGGTATCTTTGCTTCCCAAGTCCGTGACCACACCCATTGCGGTAAGTGTGGCCGAATCTGCCGGTGGTGTGGTTCCGATTACAGTGGTCGCCGTAATCTTCACGGGAATCCTGGGCAGCATTGTAGCGCCGCTGCTGATTCGCCTGTTCCGGGTTTCCGACCCGGTAGCCGCCGGACTGGCCATTGGAGCATCCAGCCACGCTATGGGAACCTCCAAGGCAATCGAACTGGGAGAGGTGGAAGGTGCCATGAGCGGCCTTGCCATCGGTATTTGCGGCATGATTACCGTATTGCTTTCCCTTATGGTTCTGTAAAAGGAAAATCCCCGGATTCTGCTGAATCCGGGGATTAGACTGGCGAAAAACCCCTGCGGGCTTTTCCGCCAAACTTTGGCAGTCTGCAGCGCGCATAATTTGTCCCCCCGGTGGGGGACAAATTCCACACTTGCAGCCTGATAAGTGTTTTCCGCCAGGTACACGCCCTGGCAGAAAACGGTTTTCACTTTATTTGCTGCTGCCGCAGCAAACTCTGCGAGGCTCTGTTAACACGCTGATCCCCGGATTCGATGAATCCGGGGATTTCTGTATTCAGCTTATGCGGCAGCTTCTTCCGGCTGCTTACCGAAGAGCTTCTGGGTTCCCTGAATGGCAACCAGAACGCCCAGGATCAGCAGCAGAACAGCGAAGATCAGCTGCAGCGTATTGCCCAGAGTCAGGCCGGTGGTGACCAGAGCGCCGGACAGGGTGTAGATGGTCATAGCCAGAGCAGTGAAGGTAACGGCCATCATGAAGAACATGGGAATCCACAGCATGAATCCCTTGCGCTTGGTGCGCTTGAGGAACACAGCGCAGGCCACCAGTGCCAGCACGCTGAGCAGCTGGTTGGCAGAGCCGAACAGAGGCCAGATTTCCTTGTAGCCGACCTTAGCCAGCAGGTAGGCCAGCACCAGGGTAATCACAGTGGCGAAAACCTTGTTGGTCATCAGCTTCAGGAAGGGATTCATGGTCTTTTCATCCATGCCATCTTCCATCCAGAACTCCTGGAAGGACAGCCGACCCACACGGGCCACAGAGTCCAGAGAGGTCAGGGCGAAGGCGGACACTGCCAGGTTAATCAGGGTAAACACCAGATTATAGGGCAGTCCCACCACCTGCAGGAAGTTTGCAATAGCGCCGGCAAAGACCTGAGCGGGGGTATTCAGACCCTGAGCCGCAGCTTCGCCGGAAGCGAAGGAAGAAACAGCAATCAGGGAAATCACAGCCAGCATGCTCTCCATCAGCATAGCACCGAAGGAAACCGGCAGCATGTTCCGCTCATTTTTGATCTGCTTGGAAGCGGTGCCGGAGGAAACCAGAGAATGGAAGCCGGACACAGCGCCGCAGGCGATGGTGACAAACAGAATGGGGAACAGATACTGTCCACCTACATTAAAGGCAACAAAAGCTTCCAGATTGCAGCTGGGATTGGCAACAAACACACCAGCGATGGCGGCAATAATCATAAAGATCAGCAGGTAGCTGTTCAGATAATCCCGGGGCTGCAGCAGCGACCAGACAGGAACAATGCTTGCTACCATGATGTACAGGAATACCAGAATGTGCCAGGTGTTCAGAGACAGGCACATGGGCATTGCCAGACCCAGAGCCACCGCAACCACCAGGAAAGCAATGGCAATACCGGTATTGACCCACTTGTTCAGCTTGCCGTACTTCAGAATCATGCCCAGGGCAACTGCTTCCACAATGAACAGCATGGAGGTGGTAGCCACAGCGCCGTTGGCGGTGTTCAGACTCTGATCGGGATTAAAGCCGTTAAAGGTACCGGCAACCACGTCCGCAAAGGCGGCAACCACCAGGATGCAGAACAGCCAGCAGAACAGCAGGAACAGCTTCTTGCCCAGCTTGCCGATGTAGGCTTCGATGATGTAGCCGATGGTGCGGCCCTTGTTCTTGACGGAAGCGTACATGGAAGCAAAGTCCTGTACAGCGCCGAAGAACACGCCGCCAATCAGAATCCACAGCAGCACAGGCAGCCAGCCGAAGATTGCCGCCTGAATCGGTCCGTTGATGGGACCGGCACCGGCAATGGATGCAAACTGGTGGCCAAAGACCACGTTGGTGTCGGCGGGGACGTAGTCCACACCGTCCTCCAGCTCGTAGGCGGGAGTTTTGGCTTTGGGGTCAATGCCCCAGGTTTTTGCGAGGTAACGTCCGTAGACCAGGTAAGCACCGATGAGAACTACCAGAGCGATTACCATCATGAGAATTCCGTTCATACTTCTCCTCTTTTCTTTTGTTTGGTAACAACGGCTATCATTCTAGAGCGTTCAGAGGCAAATGCCAACAAAAATGTCCGCCGCTGATGAAAAAATGTCCATGGCAAGTATGACGGGCCTGTAGGAAATGACAATTTGCATAAGAAAAGCCGGGAATGTACATTCCCGGCTTTGTTCAGAAATAGGAGGGTTAACCTTCTCTTTTTTGGTAAAACAGGATGGATAGATACCAGGAAATCCCATAAGCCACCAAGGAAGCCAACCCCAGCAGGAGCATTGCAGCACTGTTGGGAAGAAAGCCCAACAAGGTGATGTCGGAGACATTGACAACGAAGGCGCTGATGCCGCAAACCAGACCTACGCTGATGTAGTAAGCCATACGCCCCTTTTCCACGCCCCAGCGGAACATGGGCGGCAGGCTGATGGCCGGGGTAAGAAACGAAAGGATCGCCAGCATAGAGAGTATGCTGCTAAAACTTTTCCAGGAGAAAGCTCCGCTAACACGCATCCGGATAACCTGAATCACAGCGCTGAGCAGTAACATACCAATCTGTGTACCCATACCGAGCAGGTATTTTCCGGAAACGATTTGGGCCTTGGTGTAGGGCAGGGCAGCACAGTACTGATCCCACTTGCTGCGTTCGTCAT
Source organism: Candidatus Faecousia faecavium (assembly GCA_018712645.1). Classification (GTDB taxonomy): domain Bacteria; phylum Bacillota; class Clostridia; order Oscillospirales; family Oscillospiraceae; genus Faecousia; species Faecousia faecavium. The sequence continues at coordinate 6,659 of DVGO01000030.1, forward strand.
ACCCCAGAAGGGTAACCGGAATCATGCCGCACAAAATGCAGGGGTATAGGATGAAGAAGAAATTATCGTCGCTCATGATGGAAACGCCAATGAACACAAGGCAGATCAGCAGGTAGGCCTTGCAGTACTTCACTACCATGTACCAGTCTTTCAGAAGCAATCCTTTCATATTACCGGGCCTCCTTTACCATGTAGACAAACAGTTCTTCAATGCTGATGGGACTGATATGCAGATCACTGGGCACCCGGCTTCGCAGTACCAGGGCTTCTACCCCGTAGGGGGATTCTTTCTTGTGCTTGATTGCTTCCGGTGCGATAGATTGCAGTTGTTCCGCAGTACAGTGAATCACCCCGTACTCCGCCAGCAGCACATCCTTTTCCTCCCAAAGAAGCAGTTTGCCTTTGTGCAAAAACGCGATATAGTCGCACAGCTTTTCCAGATCGCTGACAATGTGGGAGGAAATCAGAATGGAGTGGCCTTCGTCCCGGGTAAACTCGCTGAGCATTTCTACCACATCATCCCGAACCACCGGGTCCAGTCCGCTGGTGGCTTCGTCCAGCAGCAGAATCTTGCAGTGATGGGACAAGGCAATGGCGATGCCAAGCTTCATTTTCATGCCCCGGGAAAAGTCTTTGAAGGGTTTCTTCTCCGGCAAATCCATCCGCCGAACCAGGGCTTGGTAAGCGGAGGCGTCCCAGCTCCGGAACGTATGGGCCATGACGTTGCCAATCTGTTTTGCCGTCAGGCATTCGGGAAGGCCGATTTCGTCCATCACAACGCCCACTTCTTCTTTGGTCAGACGGATGTTCTCCGTGTTGTCCCGGCCCAGAATGGTGATGCTGCCGCTGTCCTTATGGATAATGTCCAGAATCAGTTTGATGGTGGTGCTTTTTCCGGCACCGTTTTCACCGATCAGGCCCAGAATGCATCCGCCGGGCAGAGTCAGATTCAGATTGTTCAGGGTGAATCCGGGGAAGGATTTTGTCAGATTTTTGATTTCGATGGCGTTCATTCTTGTCCCTCCATTGCGAACAGAATCATGGATACAATATCGTCTTTGCTCAGATTGCAGGAAGCGGCCAATTTCAGAATCTGATCAATGTGGTCTTCAATTTTTTTGAGGCTTTCTTCCCGAAGCAGTTCCACATTTTTCGGTGCTACATAGCAGCCTTTCGCCGGAATGGTGTAAAGAAATCCTTCTTTTTCCAGTTCATCATAGGCCCGCTTGGTTGTGATGAAGCTGATCCGCAGATCTTTTGCCAGACCCCGGATGGAGGGAAGCATTTCATTTTCCTGCAATTCCCCACTGATAATCTGGGCTTTGATCTGGGAATAGATCTGGTCGTAAATTGGCGTCCCGCTTTTGTTGTCAATCAGGATATGCACCTGCTCACCTCGTTTCTAAACTGTATATCTGCATTATACACAGTTATAACAGTTTGTCAAGAGGGGATATGAAAAATAGAATGGTCAATTTCTCTTCAGAGGAAAACAAAGGAATTTTTGCCATTGACAAACCGATGGAGATGTGATAGTATTTTAGTGCTTTAACGTGATAAAGCGCTAAATTGAAGAAAGTTGGGATGGATATGAAAAAGTGGATTGCATCTGCGATTGCAGTATGGATGTTGGCATTCAGCCTTGTTGGCTGCGGCGGGAAGGAAATCGCCCAGGCAAGCAGCGACATGGAATATGTGAAGAGCAAGGGAAAACTGGTAGTGGGCATTACGGACTTTGCGCCCATGGATTACAAGGATGCCCAGGGAGAGTGGATTGGCTTTGATGCCGACCTGGCGAAAGCCTTTGCGGAAAGCCTGGGAGTGGAAGCGGAGTTCGTGGAAATTGATTGGGATAACAAGGTTCCGGAACTGGATGGCAAGACCATCGACTGTGTCTGGAATGGCATGACCCTGACGGATGAAGTACGCTCTGCCATGAGCTGCACCAATGCTTACTGCAACAACGCCCAGGTGGTGATTGTTCCTGCAGATCAGGCTGCCAATTATCAGAGCGCAGAAGATTGCAAGGAACTGAACTTTGCGGTGGAATCCGGTTCTGCTGGACAGGACCAGGCGGATGCAAATGGTTTTTCCTATACGGAAGTCCACGACCAGGCAACCGCTTTGATGGAAGTGGCCGCTGGTACCTGTGATGCCGCCATTATCGACTCCCTGATGGCAGCAGCCATGGTTGGGGAAGGAACCAGCTACGCTGACCTTACTTACACGGTGGCCCTGAACAGCGAAGAATACGGCGTGGGATTCCGGAAAGGTTCTGACCTGACCGAGGCCCTGAATACCTTCTTTGCCGATGCTTTGGCCGACGGTACCATGATGAAGCTGGCAGAAACCTACGGCGTGCAGGCAGCGGTGATCAGCGAATAATTCTTTTGCGCAATCTGAAAACACAGAGCGGCAGAAAGCTCTGTGTTTTCCTGTGAATACATGATTTGAGGTTGAAGATATGGAGCTTACAACGTTTTCTCAGCAGCTCCCTGTGGTAATTCAGGCGCTGAATGTAGGGTTTGTCCAAACCCTGAAATTGTTTTTTGTGACCTTGCTGGGGGCGCTGCCTTTGGGACTGGTGATCTCTTTCGGCTCTATGTCCCGGTTTCGGGGACTGCGGGGTGTGGTCAAAACCATTGTCTGGATTGTCCGGGGTTCTCCGCTGATGATTCAGTTGATGATTATTTACTACTTCCCCGGTCTGGTGCTGCAGCCGTATCTGGAGCAAGTCCTGGGCTACAGTGTCAATATCGGCTGGGGCGGAGGGGAATCCGGCCGGTTCACTGCGGCGGCGGTGGCCTTTATCTTCAACTACGCATGTTACTTTTCGGAAATCTACCGCGGCGGCATTCAGGGCGTGCCCATTGGCCAGCAGGAAGCTGGGCAGGTTCTGGGCCTGTCTAAAAGCCAGATCTTCTTTAAGATCACCCTGCTGCAAATGGTCAAGCGGATCATCCCGCCCATGGCCAACGAAATCATTACCCTGGTGAAAGATACCTCTCTGGCCCGCATCATAGCCTTGCAGGAAATCATCTGGGCAGGTCAGGCGTTTATGAGAGGCTCCCAGGGAATTTCCGGTCAGCTTTGGCCGCTGTTCTTTACGGCTGTGTACTATCTGGCCTTTAACGGAATCCTGACGGTGCTGTTTGCCTGGCTGGAGCAGAAGCTGGACTATTTCAAAGTATAAGGAGGTGGCAAACATGACAGCCTTGGAAGTGCGCAATATTCAGAAAAATTACGGCAAGACGGAAGTGCTGAAGGATATCAGCTTTTCCCTGGAAAAAGGCCAGGTGCTTGCCATCATCGGCTCCTCCGGAAGCGGTAAAACCACCTTGCTGCGCTGCCTGAATTTTCTGGAAACGCCCCAGGAAGGAAGCATTGTGGTCAATGGGAAAACCATCTTTGACGCTGCATCGGCTTTCCAACTGACCGACGAGCAAATCCGGGAGAACCGGCTGCACTTTGGCCTGGTTTTCCAGTCGTTTAACCTGTTTCCCCAGTACAATGTGCTGCAAAATGTGACCCTGGCGCCTACTCTGCTGAAGCTTGGCACGGCCCAGGAGATCCAGGAAAAGGCGAAAAAGCTGATTGCCCAAGTGGGCCTTTCGGAGCGTATCCAGGCCTACCCCTGTCAGCTCTCCGGCGGCCAGCAGCAGCGGGTAGCCATTGCCCGGGCTTTGGCGCTGAATCCGGATATCCTGTGCTTCGACGAACCCACCAGCGCCCTGGACCCGGAACTGACCGGAGAAGTACTGAAGGTCATCAAGGGCTTGAAGAGCAAGGACAGCACCATGATTGTGGTAACCCACGAAATGGAATTTGCTCGCCATGTGGCAGACAAGGTGATCTTCATGGCAGATGGCATCATCGAGGAAATGGGTACACCGGAGCAGGTCTTTGGAAATCCCCAAAAGGAGAAAACAAAAGCATTCCTGCAAAAATCTCTGGAAGAATTCTGATTACAAAAACGGCAGGCCCATTGGGTCTGCCGTTTCTTATATGGATGAATAAGTTATTCACAGGGGTAAACAAGCTGGAATTGCCGACGGATTTCGTCCATCAGCTGCATCATGTGCAGGGTTTCCTCATGGGGCATGGAAGGACACTGATTTTTGCCGGCTTCGATGCACTGGGCAGCCTCCATCACTTCGTATTCATACCCGGTCAGCTGGGCAGGGCAGGGGATTTCCTGAATCAGCTGGTAATTGCGGTCAAAGACACGAAAGGCCTGGGGATTATTGATGTTTTCCACCATTACAAAGCCATTGCTGCCGTAAATCACGCCCTGCCGGTCGGATACACAGTGCATTCCGGCGTTGAGGACGGCCATTTTTCCATCCTTCCATGTCAGGGTAATGCTGTCGCACAAATCTACACCTTTGTCCGACTTGACGCAGGAAGCTTTCACATCGTCCGCCCGGCCAAAGACCATTTCTGCGAAATTCAGCGGATAAACTCCAACATCCAGCAAGGCGCCCCCAGCCAGTGCAGGCTCTGTCAGTCTTACCTTATCCTCAATGGCGTAGCACAGATTGGCGGTGAGCATCCGGGGCGTTCCGATGATCCCGGAATCCAGCAGATCCAGCAGCATCTTCCGCATGGGCTGGTAACGGGTCCAAATGGCTTCCGTAATCAGCAGCCCATTTTCCCGGGCCTTCGTCATCAGGGCATCTGCCTGGGCGGCATTGACGGTAAAGGCTTTCTCACACAAAACATGCTTCCCGTGCTCCAGGCACTGCATTGCCTGGGCGTAGTGATGGGAATGGGGTGTGGCGATGTATACCAGCTGCACAGCTTCGTCTGCCAGCATTTCTTCGTAAGAACCGTAGGCCTTCTCGATACCGTACATTTGCGCAAAGGCTTCCGCCCGCTCTGAACTCCGGGCGGCTACTGCGTACAGGGATATCTGATGGTTTCCCTTCTGGTTCATCATGGTTACGGTTTTTGCCATGGTGTGTGCGATTTTTCCGGCTCCTAAAATTCCAAGTCGTACCATAGGTCATTCTCCTTTTTGTTTGTTGTTACAGGAAAAGCTGGTTTTCTTTTCTGGATTGGCACACAGGGCCGATTTTCTGCCGAATAAACGCTACTTTTTCCGGGTCCGCTTGCCGGGCGTGGAGGGGGCATACCGCTACGCAGCGCATACAGGAGATACAGGCGCTGCTGGCTGGCAGGGAAGGGTTCTCCTTGGAAATAGCGCCTACAGGACAAACAGCAGCGCAGTTTCCACAGCGGACACAGTCCGGCCCCACTTCAATGCCGATGGGGACAGGGTTATATACCCGATAGGGCCGATTTCCAGGAAGCACGGGGGCGGCAGAGCAGTTTGCGGATGCTTTGATGGTTTTGCCCATGTCCCGCAAGCTTTGCAGATCTGCTTCGTCCGGACGGCCGTGGGCAATTTCCCGCACAATGGAGTGCTCGGCAACAGCTGCCACTCCGGCAACCACGGAAAAGCCAGCCTCTTCCGCCAAATCCTGTAATTCCACTAAGGCATCTTCAAAGGCCCGGTTTCCATAGACTGCCACCAAGACGGCCTTGGCCTGATTTCCGGACAGTTCTTTTAGTCTGCCTGCAGCGGTGCTGGGGACACGCCCGCCGTAAACAGGAACCGCCAGAATACATAAATCTTCGTCAGTAAATGCGGTCCTGGAGAAACTTCGGTTGTTGTCACTTAAATCGATTTCGGTATGATGCTCTGCCATGGCAGAAGCCAAGGTATCGGCAACTTTTTTGGTTGTGCCGGTGGGGCTGAAAATGATGGTATATAGGCTCATCGTGGATTCCTCCTGCAAAGTTGGGCCGGATTATCCGGTAGTTGTAAGATGGTTTTATTTTAGCGCAAAACAGGACAAGGGTCAACCGGATTCCCAAAATGGAAAGGCAAGACTGCACTGGCGTGATTTCTAAAAAAACACCATGGAATTTGTGCATTCTTATGAAAAAACAAGGAAAACCCTGGATTTCCACGGAGATTCTCTTGACATTTTTCCTGCACTGTGTTACCTTTGTTCGGGCAAATAGAATATTGTTATAAGCTCATAATATGGTTGAGCGTTTCTACCAACTGCCGTAAATAGTTGACTACGATTTCTTACCGTGGTCAGCTATTCTTTTTTGGAGGTTTTGAACATGAGGTATGATGTCATCATTATCGGCGCAGGTCCTGGCGGTATTTTCTCGGCATACGAATTGGCCCAGCGGGCGCCTTCTTTGAAAGTGGCTGTCTTTGAAGCAGGCCATGCCCTGGATAAACGCCACTGTCCCATTGACGGAGAGAAAATCAAAAGCTGCATTGGCTGCAAAAGCTGCAGCATCATGAGCGGCTTTGGCGGTGCCGGCGCTTTCTCTGACGGAAAATACAATTTTACCAACGACTTTGGCGGCACCCTCTACGAATATATCGGGAAAAAGCAGGCGCTGGATCTGATGAAGTATGTGGATGAAATCAACATGCGCTACGGCGGAGAGGGTACCAAGCTGTACACCACAGCCGGTTCCCGGTTCAAGACCCTGTGCATTCAGAATGATCTGCACCTTCTGGACGCTTCCGTCCGGCACCTGGGCACGGACATCAACTATATCGTGCTGGAAAACCTTTACGGCTATCTGAAGGACAAGGTGGACTTCTACTTTGATACCCCGGTTCAGTCTGTGTCGGTGGCGGACGATGGCTGCGAAGTGCATTGCCAGGACCAGACCTATTCCTGCCGGGAGTGCGTGATTTCCGTAGGACGCAGCGGCAGCAAGTGGATGGAGACCGTTTGCCGGCAGCTGGAGATCCCGGTGAAATCCAACCGGGTGGATATTGGTGTCCGGGTGGAATTGCCTGCAGAGGTATTTGCCCATCTGACAGATGAGCTGTACGAAAGCAAGATTGTCTACCGTACCCAGAAATACGGGGACAAGGTGCGCACCTTCTGCATGAACCCCAAAGGCGCCGTTGTCAACGAGAACACCAACGGCATCATCACTGTCAATGGTCACAGCTATGAAGATCCGGAGAAGCAGACGGAGAATACCAACTTTGCCCTGCTGGTGGCAAAACACTTCTCCGAGCCTTTCAAGGACTCCAACGGCTACGGTGAGAGCATCGCCCGGCTGAGCAATATGCTGGGCGGCGGTGTCATCGTGCAGCGGTTCGGCGATCTCATTGCCGGACGCCGCTCTACTCCCAGCCGGATTGAGGAAGCCTTCATTACGCCCACCCTCAACGCGACCCCCGGCGACCTGAGCTTGGTGCTGCCCAAACGGATTCTGGACGGCATTATCGAAATGATTTATGCCCTGGATAAAATTGCCCCCGGTACTGCCAACGAAGATACCCTGCTCTATGGTGTGGAAGTCAAGTTCTATAACATGGAAGTGGAAGTCAACCAGAATTTGGAATCCAAATATCCGGGCCTGTATATCATCGGCGACGGCAGCGGAATAACCCATTCGCTGTCCCATGCCTCTGCCAGCGGCGTGTACGTTGCCAGAAAGATTGCCCAGTAACCTGGAAATATCCTATCCTTTCCCCGGTGATGACAGCAAATGTCGTCACCGGGATTTTGCTTGACAAATCTGTTCTAATGCGTTAGTATATAAGTGTACTAATAGATTAGACCTAGGAGGATACGTCTATGCCTACGCCGAAAATATTTGAAAGTGAGTACCGCTTCTGCCTGATTCTCTGGGAGCATCAGCCCATCAAGAGCAGCGAACTGGCAAAGCTTTGCAAGCAGAAGCTGGACTGGTCCAAAACCACCACCTATACCGTTATCAAGCGCCTGTCTGAGCGGGGGGTGGTGAAGAACGAGAATACCATCGTCACCGCTCTGATATCCAAAGAGGAAGCTCAGCTGAGTGAATTGGATGAGCTGATGGAGAAGAAATTTGAAGGCTCTTTACCTGCCTTCATTGCGGCCTTTGGCCGACGGCAGGAACTTTCGGAAGAGGGGATACAGCAGATCCGCCGGATCATCGAAGGCTAAAGGAGGTGCCCAATGGAAGCGCTGTTTGTCACATTGGTAAACATGAGCATCACCGCCAGCTGGCTGGTGCTGGCGATCATCGGAGTGCGGCTGGTGTTCCGAAAAACACCCAAGTGGATTTTGTGCCTGCTGTGGGGACTGGTTGCGCTGCGGCTGATTTTTCCCTTCTCACTGGAAAGTGCCTTGAGCCTGATTCCCAGCGCCCAAACCTTGCCCCAGGAAATTGTCTATACCGCCCAGCCGGAAATCCAAAGCGGCATTGATGCTGTGGATTCCGTGGTAAATCCGGTCCTGGAAGAAAATTTGACCGCATCAGAACCTGCGGTGACAAGCGCCAACCCGACTCAGATTTGGTCTTTCCTGCTGTCCGTAACCTGGGCTGCAGGCTGCGGCTGTATGCTTTTGTACGCGCTGATCAGTTACTTGCTGCTGAAGCACCGGGTTGCTGCGGCAATTCCCCTGGAAAAGGAAATCAAACAAAGTGAACGGGTTGACTCTCCTTTTGTGTTGGGCCTGGTTCGACCGGTGATTTACCTTCCCATATCCATAAGTCCCAAGGACTTGCCCTACGTCATTTCCCATGAGCAATCCCACATCCGCCGGGGAGATCACTGGTGGAAGCCGGTTGGCTTTGTCCTTTTGAGCGTCTATTGGTTCAATCCGGTATTGTGGCTGGCTTACATCCTGCTGTGCCGGGACATTGAGGCTGCCTGCGATGAGCGGGTGATCCGGGATATGGGCATGGAGGATCGCCGTGCCTATTCTACGGCATTGCTCAATTGCAGCATCCGCCGCAAGTCCATCGCCGCCTGCCCGCTGGCGTTCGGCGAGGTGGGGGTCAAGGAGCGGATCAAAAGTGTCATGCACTATAAGAAGCCGGGATTCTGGATACTGCTGGCGGCACTGGTGGTCACCATCGTGGTGGCGGTGTGCTTCCTGACAAATCCTGTTGCACCCCAGCAAGTGCAATGGCTGGATGCTGGTGCTGAGCCAGACACCTCGCTGCAGTGCAAAACCATGGAGCAGACCTATTATCACGACGGGGTTATGACCGGAACTGCCAAAACCGAACACTATTACGGCAATGGTGGACAGCGCCTGTATATGATCGAGTATCGGGATGGGGAGATTGCAGGGAAGATTATTACGGACATGGATGCCTATGGCAATATAGTGGGAAGCACATTCTATCTGCCTGACGGAATTACCCAGACCGACATATTGGAATATCAAGTAACCCTGGATTGGCGTCACCGTCTTGTTCGTAAGGAGAGTTACAGCGGGGATACCGTATCGATGAGGTATGAATGTGAATATGACTGGCGGGGAAATGCTGTATGGGAACAAACCACCCAAATGTACGGGGAAAATGGCGAAGTCAGCTTTGTCAGCCAGACGAAACGCACCTATAACTGGCTGGGGCAGCAGACTCTGAAAGAAGTACAGCAGGAATTCGGAGGTGGGATTACCCGATCGGTAACGGAGTATGAAGATGGAAAACCGGTGAAGGGTACCGAATACGCAGAGGATGGTACGGTACGGTCAGAAACGGAATACATCTATAATGCGGAAGGCAATCCTCAGGAGAAAATCATACGGTACAAAGATGCTGAAGTTGATGATTACCATGAAATATATGATTATCAGGAGGATGGCTACACCATCACGGTTGTTTCTGGAAACCGTCCCGACTGGGAAACAGGCCCCAGCGATTCCATGTATTTCTGCGATTATGACGGAAACGTGCTGCGCAGACAGTGGCGCACAAACGGCTATGTAACCTGGCTGGTCCAGTACGATTACGAACCAAAGGGCCAGACGGTGGACGATGAAGCTTTTTTGGCCCAATTCCAGCAGCCCAGCGACGAGATACCCATGCCGGAAGGGGTTTCCAGTGTGGATATCTGGTACAGGGATGGAATGGCTTGTCTGGATAAAGGGGAAGAAGTTGTGCCGCTGCAGGAGATGCTCACGCAGGCATTCGAACAATCGCCGGTTTCTACAGACTCGGTTGCTGAGAAAATCCAGAATGACCTTACCTGGAATTACATAGCGGTACATCATACTGACGATACTACCACAATGTATCGTCTTTCCGAGGACTGTGATTTAATTTGGAAGGATGCTCCTTTAAGGCAGAGACAGATTTATTCCCTGGAGCAATGGGACTGGGTACAGGACCATTTTGCACGGCTGACAAACGGCGTCAAGGACCGGCAGACCACGGGGCAGCCTTTTGCTGCAAAGGATGAGATTTTTAACTGGACCCAGAATGTTACAACCAACGCCATTGAAAAGGCCAGCGCAAACATCCAATGGCTGACCCCGATTCAGCTGAGCAGACCACGGGAAACATGCACGTCCGAGGGAATTCTGACCCAGGAATCACTGGACGAGCTGCTGGAGATTCTCCATCAGATTCCGGAAAGTGCATTCACTCCACAGGAAAAGGAGAAGTTGAGCTACCGGAATCTGTATAACACTTTGGATGAGGGGAATACCGAGTGTGCAGCAATTTCCATTATGGACACGGTGAATTCCCTGTGGGTGCTGATTCGTTACAGCGAAGAAGGGATGGGTATTTTGCTCAGTGACGAACTGCAGAAGGCAGTGGATGGATCTGGAGCGTTCTTGGAATCTTATCAGTATTGGTCTGTGGAAGATGCGGTTCTGGAAGAATATATGCGCACACTTATCGAACAGCGGCCGATCGTAAATTATATGGAAGGTACAGTCGGTACCAGATATCCCTGGGAAACAACGGTGAATTTTTCCTATGATGATTTGGATTTGACATTGCACCTGATCGAGGGCTGGGAATACGAGATTGTGGAAGGCGAACCCCAGGCCACGAACTATGGCATCCGCTGCCGGCCTGGCGATGTTTCCACTGGATGGCTCTATTTCAGTTTTTGGCCGGAAGGGTATCGCCCGGAAGAAAGCAATCGAGTCTACGATGAGGGATTCTGGCATGGCTATTCCACACGGCGAAGCTATCCGGAAAGTGTGGCAAGCCCCAACGGCGAACTCAATATAAGTGGAAAAGCCTGGTCTTACTGGGCGGCAAACACACTCAAAGGGGATTTTGCCGTGATTAACCAAGGCGCAGACAGCTGGTTCTCGAAATACTATGATGCTATTGAAGCCACTAAGACAATATGCCAGATAACACTTTATGACTGATTCAGTCGGAAAAAGCGCAGCTTTCTTTGAAAGCTGCGCTTTTTGGCAAAACGGGATGTTTGCATTTTGCGGAAGATCTGCTATGATATAAAAAACAGTATCCGCTGGCGGTACGTTGCAATTCCGGCGGAGGAAGAATGGAGGATTCACCGTGATTTTTTACTTTTCCGGAACAGGAAATTCCCAATGGGTTGCTCAGACTTTGGCCCAGAAGTTGAACGATCAGGCACAGGACATTGTTGGGCTGAACCAAATTCCCAGCCTGGAACAGGAGCAGCAGGTTGGCCTGGTGTTTCCCATCTACGCCTGGGGCGTGCCGGAGCCGATGATGCAGTTTGCTGGCAAATTGGGGAAAACCTCAGCTTTTTCCTTTGGCGTTTGTACCTGCGGAGCGGATGCCGGTCTGGCAATGAAAAAATTGTCGAAGATTTATCATCTGGACAGCAGCTACAGCATTGCCATGCCCAACAATTATATCATCGGTTCCGAAATTGACGACGATGACACCATTGTAAGAAAACTCTCCGCCGCTCGGGCGGAACTGGAAAGCATTTCCGGGGAGATTATGCAGAAAAAGTGCGTGTATCGCGTCCAGGAAGGCAAACACCCAGCGCTGAAATCCAATGCCATCAATATGGGCTTTAATAAATTTGCCCGCACAACCAAGCCTTTTTATGCCCAGGATACCTGCAACGGCTGCGGCGCTTGTGAAAAAAACTGTCCTGCCGGTGCCATTACCCTGGAAAACGGGCGGCCGGTTTGGAAGCAGCAGTGCTACCAGTGTATGCGCTGTATCCACGACTGCCCCCAGACCGCCATTCAGTACGGCAAGGAAACGGCAGGCAGAAAACGCTACCACCTGAGAGACTATCTGTAAAAATATATCGACATAAAAGTACCGGCGCCACTGTTTGAAGTGGCGCCGGTGTTTTCTTACTCGGCTCTTGCCATGGCAAGCTGGAAATCTTTGGTATCGGCAAAGATTTCGTTCTTGTAGGGATTCTTTTTCTGCTCCACAGCACGTTTGACAATAATCGCCAGCACCAGTGCGTTTACTGCCACAGAGAGGATGGAGATCACGCCCTGGGGAACCGGGTTGACCGACGTGGGACGCACGGCAGCATCCATAAATCCGTCAGCGTACAGCACCGGAATGGTGGTAAACACGCTGTTATCCTGGAACAGGGGGAATACCTGAGCGAACATGCACCAGATGGCTAGGGTGTTGGCTCGGTTCTGAATCCAGCCGCCCTTATTCCACAATGCGTTGGCAACGGTGGGAGCCAGCAGCAGGGCAACGCCGCAGAACCAGGCGTGGGTGGGCAGGTTCAGATAGGTGTACTGGAAGTTCCATACATCGTAGGCCAGAATGTACAGCCAGATCATGTCAGGCCACAGCATGTCGTCATGCTTCTTGGAGGTGTAAATACCCCACCAGCCGGTCATACAGAAAATGTTGATGATACCGGCAATGCCGTTGAGCCAGTTCCACCAGCCGCCGTACAGCCAGACATTTTCGCTGGACAGCCACCAACGGTCACCGAATTCCTTCATTGCAGCAGCGCCCTTGATTGCGGACTCGAAATCGCTGGCAACGGCAATAAGGATGTTAATGGCAACAATCACGAAGGGGAAGGCTTTGAACCACTGGGTTGCCCCGACGCCCTTTTTGTACTTGAGCATCATAAAGCCGATACACCCGGCCAGGGATGCGTACAGCTTGGCATAGTGGAACCAGCCGTTCATGTACAGATAGGTGGGATTGTTCAGCGCCCATTCCGCCCCCATGGCAGCTCCCACATAAATGGAAATAAAATACACCGTCAGTCCCGCAGGCAGCAGCAGGAAGAAGAATGCACCGCCTTTTTTCGACCGGCGGGCAATCTCGTTGCACAGGATCAGCCCCAAAAAGACCAGCAGCCAGCCAAACAGCTGGAATCCGGCCCGTTCTCCGTAGATTTGAAACAACATACCGGTTACCTCCTCTTAAATTGCGGATATTTCTTTGATATTCAGCTCATTTCCTTTGATTAACCAGGTTTTTTCACTGCCGCAGTAAGGACAGATTCGCCCATAGGCCACGGTGCCGTAGTCTTTTCCGCAGCCGTCGCAGTGGGTAATGGCTTCCAGTGTCTGCACCAGCAGCTTGCTGTTTTCAAACAGGGGCCGCTTTTTTGCGGCCCACTGCCAGCAGTCGATGAGATAGTCCCCCACAACGGTGGAAACCTCCCCAATTTCCAGAGTTACGCTCTGAATCTGGGTCAGCTCATTGTCCTTCGCCACACCCTCCAACGTGTCCATGACGTGAAAGACAATTCCCAGCTCGTGCATATTACTTCTCCTTCTTGGCTTTGCGCTGTGCCTTCTTGATCTTGAACTGCCGCTTAATCATGTAGGGCAGAATGACCTTCATCTTGTCCTCGGTGCGCACCATGGTAGAGCATTCCGGAAGTTCCCGGTGCAGATGGATGGCGTCAAATGCGCACTTGGTGGTGCACAGACCGCAGCCGATGCACTTGTTGGGGTCTACTACGGAAGCGCCGCAGCCCAGGCACCGGGCGGTTTCTGCCTTGACCTGCTCCTCGGTGAAGGTCAGCTTGGCATCCCGGAAGGAACGCTTGTGGTCGATGTCCGGGTTGAAACCGGGAATCTGACGGGAGGAATTGTCGTAGTGCTCTACCACAATGTTCTTCTTATCCAGTTCGATGAAGTCATTGCGATTCCGGCCAATGGTCAGGCTGGTGTTGGGATGGACGAACCGGTGGATGGAGATGGCGCCTTCCTTGCCGGCGGCAATGGCGTCAATGGCGAATTTCGGCCCGGTGTATACGTCGCCGCCCACAAAGATGTCCGGCTGCGCGGTCTGATAGGTCAGGCTGTCGGCAACAGCACCGTTGCCCCGGCCCAGCTGCACCTTGCTGCCTTCCAGCAGGTTGCCCCACTGGATGCTTTGACCGATGGAGAGGAACACCCGGTCGCAATCCAGGGTGATGGTGTCGTTTTCGTCGTAGGCAGGAGCAAACTTGCCGCTTGCGTCCCAAACCGAGGTGCAGCGCTTGAATACGATGCCCTTGACTTTTCCATTTTCCGTAAGGATTTCCTTGGGGCCCCAGCCGCAGCGGATGGTGATGCCTTCGTCCTCGGCATCCGCAATTTCTTCTGCGGATGCAGGCATCTTTTCCCGGGGTTCCAGGCAGAGCATGGTCACGGATTCTGCACCGCACCGTCCGGCGGTACGGGCTACATCGATGGCAACGTTGCCGCCGCCAACTACCACAGTTTTTCCGCTGACGGGATACGATTCGTCCGCGCCTACCGTGCGCAGGAACTCCACAGCAGTCATCACGCCCTCAGCATCTTCACCGGGGATGTTGGCCTTTCTGCCGCCCTGACAGCCAATGGCGATGTAGAAGGCTTTGTAGCCTTCCTGCCGCAGCTGATCCAGAGTGATATCCTTGCCAACTTCGATGCCGCAGCGAATCTCCACACCCATCAGCCGCAGAATCTCAATTTCCGCATCGATGACTTCCTTTTCCAGCTTGAAGCTGGGGATGCCGTAACGCAGCATACCGCCGGGCTTTTCGTTCTTTTCAAAGACCACCGGGCGATAACCCTTTTCCGCCAGATAGAAGGCGCAGCTCAGTCCGGCGGGGCCTGCACCGATGATGGCAATTTTCTCATCAAATTCTCCGACAGCCTTGGGAATGACCTTGGGCGGGATGTACCGCACGGCGGCGTCCAGATCCTTCCGGGCGATGAATTTCTTGACTTCGTCAATGGCAACTGCCTGGTCAATGGTGCCCCGGGTGCAGGCATCTTCGCAGCGGCGATTGCAGATATGACCACAGACGGCAGGGAAGGGGTTGTTTTTCTTAATCAGGGCCAGGGCTTCGGTGTATTTTCCCTGGGCCGCCAGCTTCAGATAACCCTGCACGGCGATGTGAGCGGGACAGGCAGTTTTACAGGGGGCGGTGCCGGTATCATAGCAGTTGATCCGGTTTTTGTCCCGGTAATCAATGTCCCACTTCTCCGGGCCCCACTGGACTTCATCCGGCAGTTCGTGCTTGGGATAGACAATGGGACCATCCTTGGTGCAAAGCTTTTGTCCCAGCTTCACCGCACCGGCAGGGCAGTATTCCACGCAGCGGCCGCAGGCTACACAGTTTTCTGTTTCCACCTTGGCAACATAAGCACTGCGGCTCATGTTGGGGGTGTTGAACAGCTGAGAGGTTCGCAGAGCGTTGCAGACGTTGACATTACAGTTGCAGATTGCGAAAATCTTCTCCTGACCGTCAATGTTGGTGATCTGGTGAACAAAGCCGTTTTCCTCTGCCTTACGGAAGATTTCCAGAGCTTCCTCGTAGCTGATGTAGCGGCCCCGATCGGTTTCCACCACATAGTCCGCCATATCACCGACGGCAATGCACCAATCCTCAAAGCAGTCGCCGCAGCCTTCCTTCAGCTTTTCCCGGGACATCCGGCAGGAGCAGGGGGAGGCGGCGAATTTGTTGTATTTTTTCAGCCAGTAGGAGATGTGCTCAATATCAATGGAGGTATTTTCTGCTTCAATGGCCTTTTCTACCGGAATCACGTGCATGCCGATGCCGGCACCTCCGGGAGGAACCATAGGGGTAATCCGCTCCAGAGGCAGGAAGGTCATCCGCTCGAAGAAAGCGGCAACTTCCGGATGCTCATCAATCTGGGATTTGCGCATGTTGAAAAATTCTGCACTGCCCGGCACAAACCGGCACAGCACATAGCGCTTTTCGTGGTTGGGGTTTTTCCCATCCAAGTTTTCCCAGTGGTATTCCAGAAGACCGATATAGGCCATCTGCTCCAGCAGAGGTTCCAGTTTTTCAGCAGGCATGCCGGTAATTTTCTCCAGCTGCTGCAAAGTCTTTGGCTTTCGCACCTGCATTTTCAGGGCGACATCCGCCATTTCGTCGGTTACAAGACCTGCCAGTCCCCAGTATTCCGGATCGTCGCCGGAGACACCTTTGATCTTGGCGGGAACCCGGTCGGTGATTTTCTTGCCCAGGGCAATGATTTTTTCCCGGGGGGCGTGGCTTTTGGGGAGGGGAAAGTCCAGTTTGCTTTCATCCAGGGGGAATTTGGTATCGCTCATATCAATTCTCTCCTTTCCAGGCGATTACTTCTGCTTTCAGCCAGGCGGCCAGCGCATCCACACCGTTGCCTGTTTTGGCGCTGATGGGGAAAATCCTGGCTTTGGGATTGCGCATGTGAATATATTCCGTGCATTTGTCCAGATCAAAGTCGAAATAGGGCTGAACATCCATTTTGTTGATGATAACCGTATCGCAGACCTGGAACATCAACGGATATTTCAGCGGCTTGTCGTGGCCTTCCGGAACGGAGAGAATCATGCAGTTGGCGGAAGCACCGGTGTCAAATTCCGCAGGACATACCAGATTGCCTACATTTTCCAGGATGACCAGATCCAACTCACCAGGATCTAATCCTTCCAATCCCTGCCTTGTCATGGCGGCGTCCAGATGGCACATGCCGCCGGTATGCAGCTGAATGGCTTTGACGCCGGTGGCAGTAATGGTTTTGGCATCCACGTCGGAATCAATATCCGCTTCCATCACGCCGATGCGCAGTTCATCCTTCAGCGCCCCGATCAGTTGGGTGAGGGTGGTGGTTTTTCCGGAGCCGGGGGAGGACATGAGATTCAGCAGGTAAATTCCCTTGCGTTTCAGTTCCTCCCGCAAAGCGGAAGCCTGGGCATCGTTGTTGGCAAAGACGCTTTGTTTTATCGCTAAAATTTTAACCTTCTCCATGGGCGTCAGCTGCTCCTTCCTGGTCATACCAGAGTTTTCCTTTTCTTATAGTGTAAGTCTATTTCAAAACCATGTCAATGATACTTTCACTTTTCATCGATTTATCCGGGAATTTGACCTTGTTTTTGTGAATAATCCATGGTAAAATAAAAACCGTGGTATGTGGTATAACCACAAAAAGGAGATACGCTCTATGGAATTTGAAAGACTCTACGCACCCAGCCTGAAAGATCTGTTTGTACAGCAGCTTCAGGGGATGATTTTGTCGGGAGATTTGCCCTTGGGAACCAAGCTGCCCCCGGAGCGGGAACTGTGTCAGCAGATGCATGTCAGCCGGGCGGTGGTCAACTCCGGAATTGCGGAGTTGGCCCGTCAGGGATTCCTGGAGGTGCGGCCTCGTCAGGGGGCATATGTGACGGACTACCGCCGCAATGGCAATATGGACACCCTGATGGCCATCATGCATTACAATGGCGGTGTGCTGGGCAGGGAAGAAATCCGCTCCATCCTGGAAGTACGCTGGGGATTGGAGCAGATGACCGTCAGCCGCGCCATTGATTTTGCCAGTGACGAAGATTTGGAACATCTGGGACAATACGTCCGGGCTTTGGCTGCCAGCCCAACACCTTCTCCGGCCCAGGCGGCGGAACTGGCATTTCAGTTCCACCACGAGCTGACCCTGGCGGGAGGGAATTCCATTCTGCCGCTGATTTACCTTTCCTTTAAGGTGCCGTGCATGGCATTGTGGATTCGCTTTTGCCGGAAATTCGGAGTTCATGCCCTCCATGACAATGTCCAGGAGCTGTACCGGCACCTGCTGAACCGGGACAAAGAAGGTGCCTCCCGCTGGGCCCAGAAATACCTGACAGAAGCCATCAGCGGCAGTCAGCAGATTTATGAAGCATAAAAATACACCCCCTGTTGGCATTGGGAACCAACAGGGGGTATTTGTATTCAATGCTGTATCAAACGCAGGCTTCTTTGATTATGGAAATGGCATTCATCAAAATATCCATGGGGATATTCAATGCCGGAAGCAGCCGGACTTTGTTCTTGGCGGTCAGGCACAGTACGCCTTTTTCCATGCAGGCTTTTACCACCTCGGATGCCGGTTTTTTTGTCTGGATACCGATCATCAATCCAAGGCCGCATACGGCTTCGATGCCCTCTGCGCCGGTTAAAGCAGCAAAGACCGCTTCGCTCTTCTTCTGCACATCCGCAAGGAAGGCATCATCCAGACGATTCAGAATGCTTAAGGCCCCGGCACAGCACACCGGATTTCCGCCGAAGGTAGAGCCGTGATCGCCAAAGCCCAGAACAGACTCCACCTTCTTTCCCAGCATGGTGGCGCCCAGAGGCAAGCCGCCGCCCAACCCCTTTGCTGTGGAAACCACGTCGGGCTGAATGCCATAGTGCATATAGGCGTAAAGCTTTCCGCTGCGGCCGTTGCCGGTCTGCACTTCATCCACCATGAGCAAAATATCCTGTTCCTGGGCAAGCTTCGCTACCGCCTGAACGTAGTCCTTGTCCAGTACATTCACGCCGCCTTCGCCCTGAACGCACTCCAGCAAAATGGCGGCAACAGAGTTCTCCTGACACAGCTGCCGCATGTGGTCAATGTCGTTGGCCCGGGCGTGAACAAAGCCGGGGGTCAAAGGCTGGAACAGTTCATGGTAGTGATCCTGTCCGGTGGCAGCCAGAGTGGTCAGGGTACGCCCATGGAAACTGTTTTCCAGGGTAATGATGGTATAGCATCCGCTGCCTTTTTTGTCGGCGGCATACTTTCGGGCAACTTTGATGGCACATTCATTGGCCTCTGCACCGGAATTGCAGAAGAAAACCTTCTTCATGCCGCTTTTCTGACACAGCAGCTGAGCGAGCTGGGCGCAGGGCTGGGTGTAGTACAGGTTGGACATGTGCTGCACCTTTCCCAGCTGCTGCATCACCGCTTCTTTCCACGCTTCGTCGGCAATTCCAAAGGCGGTGACCCCAATGCCGCTGCCCATGTCGATGTATGCTTTTCCGGTATCATCATAAACCATGGAACCCTTGCCGGAAACCACTTCGATGGGAAACCGGGCATAGGTATTGGCCACATAGGTTTTATCGATGGATTTCAGATTCGTCATATGCTTCATCTCCCACAACCATAGTACCGGCGCCTTCGTCGGTGAGAATCTCCATGAGAATCGAATGGGGCACCCGACCATCCATGATGATGACGCTGCTGACGCCTTTGGAAATGGCCTGGATGCAGCAATCCACCTTGGGAATCATACCCCCGGAAATAACCCCTTGCTCAAACAAAGCTTTTGCTTTGGAAACGGTGAGCATGGGAATCAGGGTGCTGGGGTCGTCCTTTTTCTGCAGCACACCATCAATGTCGGTCATCATAATCAAACGCTTTGCTTTCAGCGCTCCGGCGATGCAGGCAGCGGCGGTGTCTCCGTTAATGTTGTATACGTTACCGTTGTTGTCACAACCCAGGGTGGAAATCACCGGGATATACCCTTTTTCCAGCAAGTCCATTACCGGCTGAATGTTGATGTTGGTGATTTTGCCTACATATCCCAACTTCGGGTCCTTCATTTCTGCTTCAATCAGGTGTCCGTCCATGCCGGAAAGTCCCATGGCTTTGCCGCCTTTGGTTTGCAGCAGATTCACCAGGGTTTTGTTTACCCGGCCTGCCAGAACCATTTGCACAATGTCCACGGTTTCTTTGTCCGTGACCCGCAGTCCGTCTACAAACTGGGCTTTCTTGCCCAACTTTCCCATCAGCTCACTGATTTCCGGCCCACCTCCGTGAACCAGCACCACTTTTACGCCAACCAGCCACAGCAGCAGAATGTCCTCCATGACCTGCGTTTTCAGCTGTTCGTTAATCATGGCGTTTCCGCCGTATTTTACAACCACAATCTGGCCGTTATACTTGCGAATGTAGGGCAGGGCTTCGGTCAGCACCTGTGCCCGCTGGGCGTTGGAAAAAATATCGACTGTATCCATAGCTTACCCTCACGTTCTGTAGTCGCCGTTGATGTGGACGTATTCGTAGGTCAGATCGCAGCCCCAGGCAGTAGCCTCTGCGCTTCCATCGCCCAGGGAAATGAGAATTTCAATCTCCGTTTCCAGCAATACCTTTTTTGCTACTTCTTCGGAAAAATCGATTCCGGCACCGTCCTGACAAACCGCCACTTCCCCCGCCGGGGAACGGAAGGAAACAGCCACTTTGCTGACATCTACCTGGGCACCGCTGTAGCCGATGGCGCACAGAATCCGTCCCCAGTTGGCGTCGGCTCCGAACATTGCCGCCTTGGTCAGGCTGGAACAGACCACACTTTTTGCGATGGTTTTGGCAGCATCCCAGTCTTTTGCGCCGGTGACTTTGCACTCCAGCAGCTTGGTTGCCCCTTCGCCATCGCCGGCAATGCTGCGGCACAGATGGATGTTCACGGTGTTCAGTGCCTTCATGAACTGAGCAAAGTCTTCACCATCACTGTCAATGGGTGCGTTTCCGGCCAAGCCGTTGGCCAGAATGGTGACCATGTCGTTGGTGGAAGTATCCCCGTCTACGCTGATCATATTGAAGGTTTTCTGAATGTCACCGCTCAGGGCCTTCTGAAGCATCTGGGGAGAAATTGCCGCATCCGTGGTGAGGAACACCAGCATGGTAGCCATATTGGGGTGAATCATGCCGCTGCCTTTGGCAATGCCGCCGATGTGGCAGGTTTTGCCGCCCAGCTGAAATTCCACCGCAATTTCCTTTGGCTTGGTGTCTGTGGTCATGATGGCCTCACAGGCGTCGCCACTGCCATTGGGGTTCAGCAGGGAAGCCAGCTGAGGCATATGCTCGGCGATGGGGTCGATGCACAGCGGCTGACCGATTACGCCGGTGGAAGCGACTACCACGTCGTCGGGACTGATTTCCAATGCCTTGGCGGTAAGGACACTCATTTCTTCCGCAATTTGAATGCCGTTGGCGTTGCAGGTGTTGGCGTTGCCGCTGTTGCAGACCACGGCCTGGGCTTTCCCATCGGATAAGTGGGATTTGCTCACGATCAAGGGAGCGCCCTTTACCAGATTGGTGGTGTAAACCGCAGCGGCGCTGCAGGGTGCCTGGCTGTAAATCAGGGCCAAATCCTTTTTCGTCCGATTCTTGCGAATGCCGCAATGTACGCCTGCGGCTAAAAATCCCTTTGCGGCGCAAACGCCGCCGGAAATCAGTTTCATAATACGACCTCTCTTTCTTATCTGCCGATGTTCAGACCGGTGGTTTCCTCCAGTCCCAGGATGATGTTCATATTTTGAATGGCGGCACCGGATGCGCCTTTGCCCAGATTGTCAAAGAAAGCCATCAGCAAAATTCGTTCCTCATTTCCGCCTATGCAGATGGCCATGTCATCCCGGCCTGCCAGTGCGTTTGCAGCAGCCATGCCGCCCAATGACATGGTGTCAAAATGCACGATGGGACCGTGATAACAGCTGGAGTAAATTTCTGCCAGATCTTTCTGGTTTCCCCGAATGTCCGATTGAAACAGGGGAACCGTCACCAGCATCCCGCTGTAAAAGTCGGACACGATGGGACAGAATACAGGAACCTTTTCCAGACCGCAAATGCGAACCATTTCCGGCAGATGTTTGTGGTTCTGGTTCAAGCCGTACTGCCTGGGAGCGGACAATTCCGGATTGCCGCATTCGTAGTCGCCAATCATCTTTTTTCCGCCTCCGGAGTATCCGGTTAGGGAAAAGCAGGTCAGAGCCGCGTCTTTTTTGAGAATGCCAGCCTGAATCAACGGCTGCACCAGCGCAATAAAGCCGCTGGCGTGACAGCCGGGGTTTGCTACCCGCCGGGAAGCGGCGATTTTCTCCCGGAAGCCTGCCAGCTCCGCAAAGCCATAAACCCAACCCGGAGCCGTTCGGTGGGCGGTGGAGGTGTCGATGACGGCGGTGTTCCCGTGTACCATGGAAGCGGCTTCTACGGCCGCGTCATCCGGCAGACAGAAAAATGCCACATCCGCGGCATTGATGGCTTCTTCCCGGGCCTTGGGGTCTTTTCGCAAGGATTCCGGAAGACAGATCAGGGAAATGTCTTTCCGGGACTGGAGCCGTTCGTGAATGCGAAGCCCTGTGGTACCGGCGCTGCCATCGATAAATACATGGGTCATGGAATCGTCGCCTCCTGCGGTGTACTTGCTGTATTGGGGGATGTGCCTGGGGTACAAGTGTTTTTTATGGAGAGATTATAGCGCTGGTTTATGCACATGTCAATACAAATATACGCAAATATGCAATAGTATGTGAATATTTTACAGAATAGACGAAATGAAAAAGAAACGGCATTAAATCTGTGGGCAAAATGTACATATTATGGATGTTTATATAATATATCTAATGCGATTCAACACAATGCATCTCCGAAAGGATATTAAAAACATGTTGCTTTTTCTGTATATATACAAGAATATACTGCATTACATGCAAAAAATCCGCCAGACATCCTCTGGCGGATTTTTGAAGAATGGAAACGTATCAGAAGGAAAGTTTCATCAGCCGGGTTACGGCCAGGATATAGATTTTCAGCGCCTGGAACAGCAGAGCCTCCGGCACGCCTTCGTTTGCGCCGTGCATCTGACCCACAAAGTCCGGATACGCTGCCTCCGGTTCCTCAATGCCAAAGCTTACTGCGTTCTTGAAATGACGGGCATAAGTTCCGCCGCCCATGGTAAAGGGCTTGTCGTTTCTTCCGGTTACTTCATTGTAAGAGCGGATGCAGGCTTCAATTTCAGGAGAGTCGGCGGGAATATAGAAGGGAACCCGGGACTTTTCTGCAACAAACCGGGAACCTCCTTGGCTTGCCAGTTTGTCGCAGGCAGCTTTAATTTCTTCTGCGGTGATACTGGTGGGATAGCGCACATCGATGGTCTGGCGCAGAATGCCCTCATCCATGGAAATCACACCGCCGATGCAGGTCAGAGGGGTAAAGATGGTATCCGTTGCGGCAATGCCGAAGGAAGAACCATCGGTGGAAGCCAGCAGCTGCTGCAGCATGGTCAGGTAGCGGTTTTCTGCATCCGAGCAAAGCTGGTTGCGCAGCAGATAGTCCGTTACCAGGGCGATGGCGTTGACGGTTCCTTCCGGCGTGGAAGCATGACCGCCCTTGCCGTGTCCGGTAATGCGTACAATGCCGTTTTCTTCCTGAGCCAGAGAGATTCCATCGCTTTCTTTCAGTCCGGAGATGTCACAGCGAACCAGGGCATAGGCAAGATCCGGCACCACATTGTCGGCAACGCCGCCCTGGAAATCCACCAGATTGCCGCTGAGAGGTGCGCTGATGAAGGTGCCGCCAAAGCCGCCTTTTTCGCCGTGCCCCACAGGGAACTCTGCGTCCGGGGTGAAGCAGAATGCCGGCATGGGGTAGTGCTCCAGGTAGTAGTCCACATCTTCCATCCCGGTTTCCTCCGCACCGCCCAGAAGAATCCGGAGGGTGTAGGGGAGGGTTTCTCCGGTTTCCTGGCAGTACTCCTGGAAGAATTTTGCCAGGTACAGGGTAATGACTGCGGGGCCTTTGTCATCTGCCACACCACGGCCCAAGACAAAGCCTTCCCGCCGCGTCAGCTGGAAGGGGTCACTGTCCCAGCCGTTTCCCGCAGGCACCACATCCAGGTGGGTAATGGCAGCAATCTGCTTTTCGCTCTTTCCGGGAACGTCGGCATAGACCAGGTAGCCGCTGCAATCCCGGGTGGAAAGACCGAAGCGGCCCGCAATTTCCAAAGCCCTGTCCATAGCCTTGCGGACACCCGACCCGAAGGGACCGTTTTCTACCGGCTCTGACCGGACACTGTCCACTTCGATAAGGGCTGCCAGATCCTTCAGGAAAGTATCCCGGTTTTCTTCCAAAAACTTGTCAATTCGCTGCATCAGCGCAGATTCCTTCATCATGTTCCATTCTCCTATTCTTCGGATGAAAAATCCGTTTGATATTGGGTCAGATATTCTCCCACAGACCGGGTCATCTCCCGGGAAAAATCAGAATTGTACTTCCGCTGGCAGAAAGCCTGGCACCAGCTGTCAAAGCTTCGCTGACCGGCTTTGCCGCCCAGAAGTGCGTGCAATTCCTCTGCATCCATGGAGCGGTAGCCGTTTTCGTGGACAATCTGTTCCATAGGGCACCGGGAAGGCTTGGGACGTTCTTGTTGCTGCTTTGTTGGGTAGCCCAGAACCAGCATCACCGCCGGAAACACATACTCCGGCAGGGACAGCAGCTTGCGCTGAATCTGGCAGTTTTCCATAATATCCCCAATGTAGCACGAGCCAATTCCCAGACTTTCGGCTGCCGTCACGGCATTCTGAGCGGCGATTGCGGTATCCGTCACCGCCAGCATCAGATCCCCAACACCCGGTTCCCGGGGAGAGCAGCCCGCCATCTGATAAGCATCGTACCATTTCTTGCAGTCTGCACAGAAAACCAGGACCATAGGTGCCTTTGCGATAAAGGGCTGGTTGTCGCAGGATACCGCCAGGGCTTCTTTTAATGCCGGGTCAGTGATGTCCAGAATGGTGTACAACTGCTGGTTTCCGGCAGTGGGAGCCTGGACAGCCGCCTGCAAAATGGCACTTTTTTCTTCCTGACCGATGGGCCGATCCAGAAAGGCACGGACGGATTTGCGTTGGTGTAGACTTTTTATGATTTCATTCATAGTGATCTGGGCCGCCGGAGCGCCCCTTGCCTCCTTTGCTGAGGGGTTACGTTCAAGATAAATTCAAACCAGCAAAAAGTCAAGACAATTTTCTTTCTCCTATCAATGAAGCAGCCGGGACAACCCGAAGGCATCCCGGCTGTGGTGTTGTGATGAAAATTTCTCGATTATGAGGACAGTTTCGGCGTCTGGGCAGCATCCCGAATGGCTTCCACAATGCCGTCCATATCCATGCCTACGGCGGAAGATACCGCTGCTACTACGCTGCTTTCTACCACCGGACCGTCCACCATGCGGATGTCCACGCCGTCAAAGGAATCGATTACCATCTCCGTGGTCATGATGGCGCTTCCCATATCAAACAGGACAATTACGCCATCTGCCCCGGCGACGGATTCAATGGCATCGTAAATCCGCTGAAAATCGGTGCCGATTCCGCCATCCGGCAGACCACCGGCGGCAGCAATCGGAGCTTCCGGGGCCATTTGCAGGGCCAGTTCTTTGGCGCCTTCTGCAATCTTCTGGCTGTGCGACACAATGACAATTCCAACCATGGGGGCCTCCTTATGCGAAATGCTTTGCAATTACAGACAACAGTAGGGCAAAGGAGGTAGCTCCTGGGTCCTGATGTCCCAGACTGCGTTCTCCCAGATAGCTGGCGCGTCCCTTTGTAGCGATCATACCCTTGGTATTTTCCACACCGGCCTGGGCGGCGGCAAGACCGGCGGCCAGAATCTCACCGGCAGAGCCGGATGCTGCCTTCATGGCCTCCAGGGCAGGAACCATGGCGTCCAGCATGGTCTGCTCTCCCGTGGTGGATTTGCCCCGGAATTTGACGCCTTCCACGGCAGCGTCCAGCATGGCCAGAAAATCCTCCATGGTCAATTCCGTTTTTCCGTTGGCCACAACGGCGGCTTTCATAAATGCAGTGCCATACAGGGGGCCGGAAGCACCGCCGACGGTAGACACCAAGGTCATGCCTACGGTTTTCAGAATGGTGCCCGCATCTTTTTCCGCCAGAGACGGCAATTTATCTGCCACTGCCTGGAAGCCCCGGGCCATATTGATGCCATGGTCACTGTCGCCAATGGGCATGTCCAGCTGGGTCAGAAAATCTTTGTTTTCCTGAATAATTCCATTCATGCCTTCCAGAATGGAGATCAGATCGGCAATGATTGCCATAGGCGATTCCTCCTTCGATTATGCTTTGTAAGCAGGGGTATCTGCCGGTGCATCCAGCAGGGCCTTCAGTTCGTCATCCAGCCGCAGCAGGCTGATGGAGAATCCAGCCATTTCCAGGGAGGTCATGTAGTTGCCCAACAAGGTCTTGTATACCTTGATGCCCTTTTCCGCCAGAACGTCTGCCACCCGGTTGTTGATGATGTACAGCTCCATCAAAGGCGTTGCGCCGGAACCGTTGACCATCACGGCAACCTCGCTGCCGCTATAGTCGATATCCGCCAGAATCTTGGACAGCAGATGATCGGTGATGTCGTTGGCGGTCATGATCTTTTCTTTGTGGGTTCCGGGCTCGCCATGGATGCCGATGCCCACTTCCATTTCGTCCTCGCCGATTTCAAAGCCGGGTTTGCCAGCAGCAGGAACGGTGCAGGGAGTCAGAGCTGCACCCATGGTGCGTACATTGTCGATAACCTTCTGGGCAACGGCGTGGACTTCTTCCAGAGTTGCCCCTTGCTCTGCCTTGGCACCGGCAATCTTATGTACAAAAATCGTGCCTGCCACACCCCGGCGTCCGGTGGTGTACAGAGAGTCCTGAACGGCCACGTCGTCATTGGTGACCACGCTCATGCACTTGATGCCGTCCATCTCCGCCATCTCTGCGGCCATTTCAAAGTTCATCACATCGCCGGTGTAGTTCTTGATGACCAGCAGAACGCCAGCGGGGGTAGCCACTTCCCGGATAGCGGCTTCTACCTGGTCCGGGGTGGGGGAGGTGAAGACTGCGCCGGCCACCGCTGCGTCCAGCATGCCCTTGCCTACGAAGCCGCCGTGGGCAGGTTCGTGGCCGGAACCGCCGCCGGAAACCAGTGCAACCTTATCTGTTTTTTTCTCCGCACGGACCAAAACGTTGTAGTCCGGCAGTTTTTTCAGGTGCTGCGGATGGGCCTTTGCAATGCCCTGGAGCATTTCCAGTTCTACATTTTCGACTTGATTGATCAGTTTTTTCATTGCAGATAACCTCCATGTCTATGTTGGATTCCCAGCGGGTGAGCGTTTTCCTTCCAGCTCATTGTGTATTCTAACACAATTTAAGGGACTTTTCAAGAAGGTATTTGTTAATATTATGTAAGGTAAAGGAAAGATTGGTAATTTTTCAAAAAATAATATAAAATGTACGACGAAAGCAGATTTTTGGTGACTGGATAGGTGAAGATCGATCTTGTACAGACAGATAAGGAAGTGAGATTATGGAAGACGGCCAGATTGTCAGGCTGTATTTTGCCCGGGATGAGCGGGCCATTGCCGAGACTGCCGGCAAATATTCTGCCTACTGCCACAGCATCGCCTATCGGATTCTGGAAAATCACCCGGATTCGGAAGAGGTGGTAAACGATACCTTCCTGGGAGCCTGGAATTCTATTCCCCCAACGAAACCCACATCCTTACCGGCTTATCTGGGAAAGATTTCCAGACGGTTGGCTCTGAACAAATGGAGAGGCAGCCGCACCCAAAAGCGAGGGGCAGGGGAAGCCACCCTGGCGCTGGAGGAACTGGAAGGCTGTATCTCCTGGGGAGATTCTGCGGAAACGGCACTGGAAGGAAAGGAACTGGCAGAAAGTATCAACCGGTTTGTCAAAGCGTTGGAGCAAACCGAAGGAAGGATTTTTGTTCTGCGGTACTGGCATCTGTATTCCATCCGGGAGATTGCGCGCAAGTACCATTTTTCCGAAAGCAAAGTCAAATCCATGCTGAGCCGCACCCGGGGGAAACTGCAAAAACATCTGAAAAAGGAGGGGGTTTTATGAAGAAAACCAACAATCTTCTGGAAGCCATCAACGATTTGGACGATAAAATCATTCTGGACGCACTCTCCAAACCGGTTACATATTCCAATAAACGAAAAATCCTTCGGGTGCTTGGCACAGCGGCGCTGCTGGCAGCCATGGGGTTGACGGCCTGCGGGATGCATTCTCTTGGTGTGTGGTATCAGAATTACTTTGCTCAGCAATCCCAGACGGAATTGAGTGAAGAACAAAAGACGTATTTGAATGAAAATGTCATTGAGGTTGCTCCCAAGCAGCCGGGACTGACGGTGGAATCCGCCCTGACAGACGGTATTCGAATTTTTATGAAACTGCACATCACGGCGCCGGAAGATGTGGTACTCTACCCATTCGACAATGGTCATGCATTTGTCTATCCCGGAAATGAGGCCCCTGATGTGGAGTACGCAGATCAAGATGTTGTGACTCTGGATGGAAACAGAATTTATAATTCCCTGCAGTACCTTTCTGTGGACGATGGGGACGGTTTGGATTACACCATGGATTATGTTGTTCTGGGTATGCTGGAGGGTATCTGGAATCCGGAGACCCGGGAAGAAGAGCCCCTGGATCTGGCAGGCCAGACAATCAAAATCCATTTCCGGGATTTCTATCAGAGAATCAGCAACGAAGACTTTACTGAATGGGAAGATCAGCAGATTATCGCCGGAGATTGGGAATTTGACGTTTCCGTGACAGCGGAAAGTCTGCGCACGAGAGAACTGATCTCCCAGCCAGCGAAAGGCTCGCTGCGTTACCTGGATATGGAAGCGGAAGAAAAAACCTTTGCCTTGAAAGAAAACATTTCCATTCCCTACATTACCCTTCGGGCGCTGTCTGTGGATATCGGTTATGACTGTCCCGGATACGGCGGTGATTTTGGACAGGAAATCCGCGCGGTAATGAAAGATGGGAGCGAAATGACCCTCCGGCCCCAGTGGGGCGGCATGGATGTTATCCGTTATTTCCCGGATTCGCCGATGATGATTGACCAGGTTGACCACCTGATTTTTGAGGACGGAACGGTTATCCCTGCATCTTAAAATGTCATGCGCTGATTGAGACTGGATATAATAGAAATAAGGAGAGCCGCCAGGCAAACGCCCTGGCGGCTCTTGCAATTTTTGACTAAAAAAGCTACTGAGATACCGTAAAGAGGGAATAAAAGTAGTTCTTTTCCGCCATCAGCTGGTCAAATGTGCCGGATTCCACGATTTTCCCATTCTTCAGCGCCAGAATACAGTCATAGCGCTTCAGCAGTGCGGCATCCAGATTGTGGGTCACAACGATGCGTGTCATGCAGTCCAAATCCAGGATGGAAGTGGCGACCTGATATGCGGTGGCGGCGTCCAATGCGGCGGTGGCTTCATCCACCAGCAGAACATGGGATTTCTTCAGCAAACTTCTGGCAATGGAAATGCGCTGCTTTTCTCCGCCGGACAAGCCGCTGCCGTTTTCTCCGCACAGATAATCTTCGCCCCGCTCCTCAATCAGCTGGGACAGACCGGACAGGGCAATGGCACGATTTACTTCTGCTTCCGGAAATCCATGGAACATGGTAATATTGTCCCGGATGGAGGCGTTGAATACAAACACATTTTGCTGAATCATGGAAATCCCATCATAGAGGGAATCGCTGCTGATTGTTCGGATTTCCTGACCGCCGTAGCAGATTTCCCCGGAGTAGTTCTCGTGACTTCCCATCATCAGGTTCAGAAGCGTGGATTTTCCGCTGCCGGAGGCCCCCACGATTGCATAGCTTTTTCCAGCCTCAAACGTTACGCTGATTTGCTGCAGAATATCGTTTCCGTCCTCGTAGCCGAAGGAAACGTTTTTGAATTGTATATCCGCATTCTGTTGATTTGTCAGATGTATGCCTGCCTCCCGGACATTATCCTGCAGGGCAGTGGCCAGCTTGTCAATCAAAGCAGCCGCCGCTTTCCGTTGGGCAAGCTGTTCCGGCAGTTCCTGAATGGGATAAATGATGTTGCCTGTCAAATCCAGAAACACAATCAAAATACCCGGTGTGATCTGAAAACCGTACTGTACTAGAATGCCGCCCACCAGGAAGGTTCCCAGCTGGGCAACCACCCCTGCAACCCCCGCCATCGTGTTGACAACGGTAGCCCATTTGCGTTTGTCACACTTTGCCTGTTCCGCTGCGGCATTGTTTTTGGCGAACAGGGCCGCAATGGCTTTTTCTGCTTTGAAGCTTTTCATCACGGAAAAGCCGGTGAGACTGTCTTTCAGCGTAGAAACCAGAACGCCGTTTCGGTCCGAAGCCCTGCGCTCCGCCTGGGCAATGCGGTTTCCGGCGATTAAGGATGCACCGATGGGCAGCAGGAAAAAGGCACAGGAGATTCCGGTCATAACCGGGCTGTACAGCAGCATCATAATCAGTGCACCCATGGCTACGATGCAGTTGTGGAGAATGTCAAACTGGGCTTCTAAGTAGCTTTTCTCAAT
Source organism: Candidatus Faecousia faecavium (assembly GCA_018712645.1). Taxonomy (GTDB): domain Bacteria; phylum Bacillota; class Clostridia; order Oscillospirales; family Oscillospiraceae; genus Faecousia; species Faecousia faecavium. The sequence goes on from DVGO01000030.1 coordinate 36,790, forward strand.
CACCGCCGCATCGTTGGAAAAGGCGGACAGATACTGGGAAGAATCTTCCTTGCTGAATGCCCCGATGCTCTTTTGAGTCAACTTTTGAAAAGCGTAGTCTTTGTATTGACGCATGGCCTTTTCCAAAAATCGGGGTTTGGAAAGGTAGGTCATCCCTTTGCCAACCAGAATAAGCCCCACGACTCCTACCAGCATTAGCCCCAAGGTGGGAAGTCCCAGAGAGCCGGGAACACCGGAAATGGCGTCGATCATCTGCTGCAGCAGCCAGGAAATGAGAAGATTCACTCCGGCAATCAGCAAAGCGGACAGTACCGCCAGGAAGAAAGAAAACCGGTTCTGATGAAAAAACTGGGAAATTAGTTTTTTTCGTTCATGCTTCATTCTGAATTACCCTCCATAACGCGGTAAGTTCTTTGCTGTCTACATCGAACAGCACTTTCTCGATTCCGTCCATGGCGGTTTCTCCCAAGTTATCTATTGCGGAAGCCACAGTATCATCAGAAATGAACCGCAGACCGGTTATATCGTAACTGGGTGCGCTGTCGAAGTGTTGGGCGAGGGCCTTGGCCCGTCGCAGATATGTTTCGGCGCAGTCAGATTCCTTCTGTTCCAGGGACACTGAAGCCCGAAGCACCCAAAGCGTGGCTTCCGCCTTGTCCATACAGCACACGCTTCCCGGCTTTTTTAGTCCCGGATAGAAGGAAAGCGCCCAATCCAGCAATGCGGCGGCGCTTTCGTAGTCTCCCGCTTTGTAGTAAACGTTGAGATACCCTGTTACGATCCGCATTTGGGAAGCATACAAATCCATCAAAGCCCGGGACAGGTAGGGGAGAGACCCTTCCGTGTCATTGCAAGAGGAGGCCAACGTCAGCCCAATCTCATCGTCATTCAGCCGGCAAGGGTTGTGGGTTTTCAGAATCTGGAGTCCTTTGTCATAGTCTCCCAGGGAAATGTGGATATCCGCAATGACTTTCCATAGGGAAATTTCACTGATTTTCGGATCGGTATTTTGCTCAATTAAGTGACAGGCGTGGTTGAAAAGGGACAGCGCCCGCTTCAAATAGGCTTCTTGCTGCTGATAAATACCCCGGACATAGTAGTTATCGGCGCTATAGTAGACGATTTCAAAACAGTTTGGGTACCGCTGCAGCGCCTTTTCCGCATCCGACAGCGCATCCTGGGATTCTCTGTCATGCACATACTGTTTCAGCCGCTCCACGATTGCATCTTTCTTGTTGTTTCTCAGGGTATACCCAATCAGTACATCTGTGGACACATCGAATAAGTCTGCCATATCGGTGATGAGAGACAGCTCCGGTGTCGCCGCACCCCGTTCCCATTTGGACACCGCAGCAAAGCTGACCCCCAACGCATCCGCCAGCTGCTGCTGGGTCAAGTGATTTTCTTTTCGCAGTTTGCAGATATTTTCTGAAAGTGCGTGATTCATATTGTCTCCTCCCTTTGCACATCCACATTCTATCACGCCATTGTAGGAAAAGACAGACACAAATTGTCCAATTTGTTGAATTATAATTGAACCAATAGTTTAGAATGCTTTTGACAAGGGGAAAGAAATATCATGCAATGCCGCAGCTTTTTATAATCAATTTGTTCCCATTATTCTGTAAAATAATAGGAAGTCTGCCATTTTATAGGATGTTAAAATGCGTTGCTTGCGGCAACGGGCGCTTTGGTCTACAATAGCGGTGAAATTGAAAAAGGAGGAGATCCCCAATGCTTAGTGAAAATATAAAAGCCATCAGAAAATCCAAGGGACTTTCCCAACAGGAGCTTGCCGTCCAGCTGAATGTTGTGCGGCAGACAGTTTCCAAATGGGAGCAAGGACTGTCTGTGCCTGATTCGGACATGCTGCTCTCGATATCGGAAGTGCTGGAAACACCCGTAAGTACCTTGCTTGGAGAAACTGTCACCGAGCCGCAAGCGGATGACCTAAAGGCGATTTGCGCAAAGCTGGAGGTGATCAACTTGCAGCTGGCACAAAGGAAAACCGCAAAAAGGAACATGATTCGTTGGCTGTTACTTGCGTTGTGTGCTGTCATCGCAGTCATTTTTGTAGTCTTACTTCAATTAGGTAGTCCTTACATGGGATGGGATTATGGCGATCCGGAAACCGCTGTTCTTGGTGTTGCGTTTCACGTATTGGAGTGGCTGTTTGTCAGAATAGCACCGATTCTCCTCATCGGTGCAATCGTTGGGATTTTCCTGACACGGAAGAAAGAATAAAACCATTCCTACTGGGAACAAAATCACGAGCAAATGGCAAACCAAACGGAACCAAATACCAACGTATTGAATTTAGAAAAAAGAAAAAGCCGTTGCGTTGCAACGGCTTTTCGTGTGTTCAAATTATTCCCACTCGTTCTTGAAACTCATATCTTAAACAATTTGGCTTAGATGATATTTGCTCCAGTTCTTCTGATTGTTTTGATTCTCCATATTATCATAGCTATACGATGGATGCTTATCAAAATCTTATCAGCAGTGATAAAGAATGGGGGAGAGCATAAGGGTAATTGTTTCACGTGGCTATTAAAAATGGACAAGCTTCATTCGTCTATTGCAAGATCTTCAACATCTTCAATTCTTGCAGGATTAAGCCACATATCATCTGGTTTGCAAATTACTCGAGCGTTATTGTATGCCCATGCCAGCTCAAGCACTGTTTCGGGTTTATAAAACTTTTGATTTCCTATAATACTTTCACTCAAAACAAGTGCAAAATCAGGCGCCTCTTCGTACTTCGACAACATATAAATCGGCATCAAAAACTGAATCTTGTTTCCTGTTGCGGTTGTTCGGTACTGAGGAACGACATATTTATAGTTCCTTCGAGCAATTCTTTCAGCTCTCCGTATTGCTTTGATAAATGTATCTGTCAAATCTTCAAGTTCACCGTT
>DVGO01000031.1 GCA_018712645.1 Candidatus Faecousia faecavium
TTTTGAATGGATATCCACAATATTTTCTTGAAAGGATTGAAAATTATGAAGTTTTTCACGGTGAGAGAAACTGCTGCAAAATGGGGCGTATCCCGGCAGATGGTTTTGAAGTACGTCAGTGGTGGACACATTTCAGGAGCCATTTTGAAGGATGGACGCTGGATGATCCCGGAAAATACGGAAAAACCGGGCGGCCCAGTGAGAGAAGAAGTGGAAATTACCCCCTTCCTGAAAAAGCTACGCTACCAGCAGGAGCGGAACAACCACTTCGGCATCTATGAGTATCTGCAGCTGAATACCGCCTACAGCTCCAACCGCATGGCCAGCAACCGGCTGAAACGGCAGCAGGTGGAGAGCATCTACCGCACCAATCGAATTGACCCGGGCTTTGAGCCGGTGAAGGTGGATGACATTCTGGAAGTGCTCAATCACCTGGGGGCTATGGATTTTGTGATCCGCACAGCCCTGGAGCCGCTGACTTCCGACTATGTGAAAAAGCTCCACTATCTTCTGACCTACGGTACCTACGCCGACCGGAAGCAGTATTTCGGCAGCGGTACCTTCCGTACCCAGATGCCCCGACTGTACAAGGACACGGCGGCAGACCCCAGAGAGATTGCCCGAAAGCTGAACAAGCTGGTAATGGACTACGAAAAAGACACCGCCGATCTGGAAAAGATTCTCGAATTTCACGTGCGCTTCGAGCGGATTCGCCCTTTCGCCGACTATAACGGCAGAGTAGGGCGGCTGATTCTGGTGAAAGAGTGTTTGCGCTACGGTATTGACCCATTTATTCTGGATGACAAGCGCAGGACGGCCTACTACCGGGGAATTGACCGATGGGATGAGGATTCCTCCGTCCTGATGGAAACGGTCCTTCAGGCCCAGGCACGATTCCAGAATCAAATGGAAACCTGCCTCCTGATGGAATACTGCCGCCCGGCCAACCCCCGGAAGCTGTGAGAAGGGGAGGTCAGAGATCATGGAAAAACGTTCTGAAACCGCAATCCATTACATCCAGGCTGGAGACTATTACATCCCGGATATCTCCCTGCCCCAGCCTTCCAAACCCATCGGAAAATGGGGGCGGCTCTATCGGGATTTCCTGAAAAACCACCACCCGGTCCGGTACAACACCCTGATTCTCAGCGGCCAGCTGTGGGAATTGCTGGCCCAGGTCAATGAGCAAGCCCAGGACCGTCTGGAAGCGATCATCGCCAAGATGGCAGCTGCGGAGTCCGTCACGGAAGATTTGAAAGCTGACAATCCCATGGCCTGGGTGGGGGCAATGAACAGCATCCGCAGTCGGGCAGAGGAACTGGTCCTCCGGGAGCTGATCTGGGAGGAAGAAGTATGAGTGTTTTGGAAGAACTGTGGTACGGCAGCTTAGAACCCAGCGAATACTCCTTCTCTTCCAGTCGGGAATACAAGGAACTGTTGCATCTGGTTTCCCGCAACGAAGAAAAACTCCTGTCCACCATGACAAAGGAGCAGAAGGAACTGTTCTACAGGTACTCTGACTGCGTCCGGGAGTTTCAATCCCTGACAGAACTGCTGCTGTTTCAAAGCAGCTTCAAACTTGGGGCCAGGATGATGGCGGAAATGATGACCGAATAGCATAAAGCGAGAGCCAGGCTTCCCTTGGGAAGTCTGGCTCTTTGGCGTTGCGGCGGGGTTGCTGGAAATCAGATTTGATGCAATTGAAAGCAGCACCGGCCGCCTGAGCATTTCAGACAACTGGTGCTGTTTTTATTTCCTAAGGAGGATCTTACTTACTGGTTAGTGATTCTTCGGGCAATCTGAATGTCAATTTTACAAATACACCCATAAGACAGATAACGGGGCTGGCTATCTCTTGGGACGGTTTTGCTCCCCCCAAACGCAAAGCAGGTCCAGAATCTTCATCAGTTCTTCCCCCTTTTCTGTCAGGCGGTATTCTACCTTGGGGGGCATTTGCTGGTATGCTTGGCGCAGAATCAGGCCGTCCGCTTCCAGTTCCTTTAGGTTCATACTCAGGGTTTTATCTGTAACAGTTTTTAAATACCGGCGCATTTGATTAAAACGCACCGGAGCAAACTCCATCAGACAATAGAGAATCACCATCTTATGCTTGCCATTGATCAGCGACATAGTGTAACTGAAACCAGTGTCCTCAAAATTAGCATTTTCGATATAGTTTTTGATCATGAAACCGCCTCCTGATACTTTCTTAAAAGACAGTACTTGCTAAAAATCTAACACATATTATAATGATAGTGTAAAGAAACAAAAAAGTCAATTGGAGGTAATCAAGATGTCTAAGAAAATTGTTATTCTCAATGGCAGCCCACGGATGAACGGGAATACCGCTGAATTGGTCAAGGCTTTCACAGAAGGGGCTGAGAGCGCCGGACATATTGTTACTCGGTTCGATCTGCAGAAGATGAACATTCATCCCTGCCTGGGCTGCTGTAAGGGCGGCAAGGATTGCAGCAGTCCCTGTGTCCAGAAAGATGACATGGACAAGATCTACCCTTTCTACAAAGAAGCAGACTTGGTGGTGCTGGCATCTCCCCTGTACTACTGGAACATCAGCGGTCAGCTGAAGGCTGCCTTTGATCGTCTGTTTGCGGTTGCCGAGTGTAATGCGGACTATGCGAATCCCATCAAGGAGTGCGCACTCATCATGGCCGCCGAAGGCAATGGCTTTGAGGAAACAGTGTACTGGTATGACCGGCTGATGAGCCACCTTGGATGGAAAGACAAGGGCAAGGTCCTGTGCGGCGGCGTGTTCCATGTTGGTGATATCGCAGGAAATCCCAAACTGGACGAGGCGCGAGAGTTTGGCAAATCCATTTGACCCACTTGTAAAGGAAATTCATTATGGATTCGCCGACCGGAAGCAGTATTATCTTCCTCAACCAAATGGAAACCTGCCTTCTGATGGAATACCGTCACCCGGCCAACCCCAGGAGGCTGTGAGGGTATGGCAAAAGAAAACAGTAAACTGAGTACATAATACAGGAGCACCAGCCGCCTGATCATTTCAGACAGCTGGTGCTGTTTTGCGCACAATCAATTGCCCAGTACTTTGACCATTTCAAACTGTTCGGTCACTTCCTGCGCTCCCAGGGACAGAAGCAGTTCAATCACTTGCGGATAGCTTTTGTCAATGTTCTTAATGACAATCTCAGGGTATTGGGAGAACAGCCACTGGAGAATCTCTTTCAGCTGGGCAAGGTCTGCAAACGACAGCTGCATCAGCTGTCCCCGGTGTTTTTCAAAAACACAGAACGCTCCAATCCCGGTTTCCTGCTCCCGGCAGGCCACGGCGAAGGAAGCCGGATTTCGCATCAGAATGGCGGTGCTGTTTTCAAAAGACGGCGGAACACAGACACACTGGCGCGCTTTTTCAAAATCAAAGGCATCCAAATCAAGGTGTGCGATGGAGCAAGCATCGGAGTCGGGGGTACGGTGAGAAGCTTTCAGGACAGAAAATGCCCGGCAGACTGTAAACCCCTGCTTTTGGTAGGCGTTGATTGCCTTCTGATTTTGCTGGAGAACCTCCAGATAATATTTTTCAACACCTTGTTTTTGTAGTTCTCCCTCTGCAAAGGAAAAGAGATTGGTAAAGACCTTCTTTCCCCGATGCTCTGGAACCACACCGGTGGCGACATCAAAGACGGCCCGCTCCCCGTTGTAGACGCTGCAGGCGTTGACCATGAACCCAACCAAATGACCGTCACAGAAGGCACCATAAGAAAGCCCCAGGTCAGCGCCGCTGGATGCGAAAAAAGCTTCTACCTGTTCTGCACTCAATTGAACGGGCAGGGCATAGTCCGAAAACGCCAGATTCAGGCAATCCGCAATTTCGGCATAGGATTGATTAATCAGACACTGATAGGTATACATGAGAAAGTTTCCTTTCAAAACATAAGTAATTTCCATCGTAGACACAATGGAAAACTGCCTCAATATAACTATTTATAAAAAAGAACTAACCCTCGATTGAATTACTTGCAACTTCAATCGAGGGTTAGTTCTGATGAATTTCTGGACTTCTCATGGTTAGATGAGCCTCCTTTATGGGGGAACTTTCGTTCCTTTGTTGTACCTAAAAGATACCATAGGATTGCCGGTTTTTCAATCCCGCATATTATCTGAAAAAGAATAGGAAAAGTTGGAAAAGATGCGGATAGACAAGAGAAGTGTGCTTGTGATATGATTATTACGTTGGGCGGCTTCCGGGAGGAAGCCGCCTGTTTTGACTGATGTACAAAAGAACTTTCTGGTGATCCCTACGGGACTCGAACCCGTATTTCCAGCTTGAGAGGCTGGCGTCCTGACCGACTAGACGAAGGGACCCTGTGGTGATCCGCGCCGGACTCGAACCGCGCATTACAGCCTTGAAAGGGCTGTGTCCTGACCATTTAGACGAGCGGACCATATGGGGAGCGGACTCCCCGGATCAGGCAACTGTGGTTACCAGAATATCATCAATGTGCACATGAAACAGCGCCGCAAGAACTATCAGATTATCCACCGTGGGAAGGGCTGCGCCATTTTGCCACTTGTAAATGGCCTGTGGGGAGTTGAACCCAAAAACCATTTGAAGGTCGTGGACGGTAAGTCCCGCAGCCTTCCGCAGGCTTACGATGTTGGCACCGGTCTGTGCCAGATCAATGGTTGGCAGTGTCATCCCAAACACCTCCTATTCTGAATGATTTGACCAATAATGGACGAAAAAGCCGCTTGTCTCACTCCAAGACAAGCGGCTTTCTAAAATCCAGATAGGAGGATGCCCGGACGGCTCCTAGAAAATCAATCTATCCCGATTCTGCTTATCCTGAAAATGAGCGTGCTTCGCAAAGCCCTGTTCTTCGCAAAAGAAGCTGGCTTCCCGTTCGCTCATATGGACAAAAGCAGAAGAGATGATTCTCATGGTCGATTTCCTTTCTGTAAAAGTGGTTGTTCTTGGTTTCTGGCATCAGTATAACACAGTCTGTTGGATTTGTCATTCAACTTGTGGTTAAAAGTATGCAGAAATTGAAGGGGCAGCAGGTGCTCATTTTTCCTGACCGGGCACCGGAGAAACTGACAGTGGAAATGAAAACGGGACTGTGATATGATAGACAGGCTACATAAAAACGCAGGAGCCGCCTTTACGGCGATACCTGGTTACTTTTGAATTTCAAACAATCCCAGAAAGATATAACCCACATGGGCGGTAGAGAAAGGAGATCATTATGCCCTGTACAACGATATTGGTTGGAAAGAAAGCCAGCCATGATGGTTCGACGATCATTGCCCGCAATGACGACGGCGGATTTGAAGCCAAGCGAATCCTGGTTCACCCGGTAAGGGAGAAGGCCACTACTTATAAAACCGTGATTTCCCATTTGACGGTGGAACTCCCGGAAAACGCCATGCGCTATACCGATTGCCCCAATGTGGTAAAGACCAACGGCGTGTGGCCTGCCTGCGGCATCAATGAAGCCAATGTGGCAATGACTGCAACCGAAACCATCACCAGCAATTCTCGGGTTATTGGTGCTGACCCCTATGTCCGGTATCAGCCGAAAAAGGGCCGTAATACCAAGGAGGTCCCCGGCGGTATCGGCGAAGAGGACCTGGTGACTTTGGTGCTTCCCTATATTCGCTCTGCCCGGGAAGGTGTCCTTCGGACCGGCGCTCTGCTGGAACAGTACGGCACCTATGAACCCAATGGAATGGCCTTTGCGGATGCCAACGAAATCTGGTGGCTGGAAACCATCGGCGGCCATCACTGGATTGCCAAACGAGTTCCGGATGACCGGGTGGTGATCATGCCCAATCAGTTCGGCCTGGACCATTTTGACTTTGCCGATGCCTATGGCGACCAGAAGGAGAATCTGTGCTCTGCTGATCTGCGGGAGTTCGTGGAGAAACACCACCTGGCCCTGGATCTGGGTGGAGAGTTCAACCCTAGACTGGCTTTTGGTTCCCATTCGGATGCCGACCATATTTACAACACCCCCCGTGCCTGGTTCATGGCCCGGTATTTCCTACCCCGGACCTACCGGTGGGATGGGGAAAATGCAGACTTCACCCCGGAGAGCAATGACATCCCCTGGTCCTTCGTGCCGGAGCGGAAGGTGACGGTGGAGGATGTGCGGTATCTGCTGGGCTCTTACTACCAGGGAACGCCCTACAATCCCTATGATAAAACTGCGGCATTCAAGGGAAAATACCGCACCATCGGCGTTCCCAATAGCGATGTCTGCGGAATTATGCAGATCCGGGGCTATTTGCCGGAGGCCATTCAGGGTGTGCAGTGGCTCTCCATGGGCGGCAGTGGCTTTACGGCCTGTTTCCCAGTCTACGCCAACGTGACCGAGTTCCCCAAGTACATCAGCGGCACCACGGAAACGGTTTCCACCGACAGCATGTACTGGCACAGCCGCCTGATTGCGGCGCTGACGGATGCACATATGGGAAATGCCCTGCTGTTTGATGAGCGATATGTGAATGCTGTGATGAACCGGGGACAGCAATTCTTGTATGAATATGACGAAAAGATTCGCCAGGGCGAAACCTCCGAAATCCTGAGGGAAGCCAACAAGAAGATCACCGACATGGTAAAAGAAGAGTCGGACAAGGCCCTGGCTCTGATCCTGAAAAACGCTTCCGAGCATATGAAGATCCGCTATCATAGGGGAGATAACTGAGTCCAAATAGTACGAGAGCGTATTATTTATTTTATATGGCAGGTAATGGCCTATTATCGCTGTGCGATGATGGAAGTCGAGACCAAATTCCGTGTTCTCAGTGAGAATTTTTCTCTGGAAGATGATCGCAACCCTATCGAAGCAATCAAGACACGTATGAAGTCTCCGGAGAGTATTCGCAATAAGCTCGAAAGCCGGGATCTGCCACTGACGATTGAAAGCATCGAGAAAAACCTGAACGATGTTGCCGGAGTTCGGGTGATCTGCGGATTTCCCGGAGATATTTACCGCCTGGCAGAGGCATTTCTCAGCCAGGACGATGTGGAACTCATCGAAAGAAAAGACTACATCGAGAATCCTAAGCGGAATGGTTACCGGAGTCTGCACCTGATTGTTACTGTCCCCATCTATTTGCACGATGAAAAGAGACGTATGCGTGTGGAAGTGCAATTCCGTACCATCGCCATGGATTGGTGGGCAAGCCTGGAGCATCAGATTCGGTATAAGAAAGAGGTTACTGTGACCAAAGATGAGGCAAAGGAGCTCCGAGACTGCGCAGAGCAGGCTGCTCTATTGGATTACCGTATGGAGCAACTTTATCAATCCATTCAGGGATCAGATGCATAAATATTGGGAAGCAGTGATAATGAACCATTGTGTACATATTTTGCTTGAGCGCTTCTGCAATTTACAGTATACTGTAAATATAACAGAACGCCCTTTTTGAGCGCATCACAGAAAGGCAAGACCCTACATGGACACTTTAATTGAACTTTACGACGAACGAGCCATAGAAAATGTTTTGGCCGCTGATATGTTTCGACCTCAGCGAATTGTCTATCTATGTCCAACAGAGGTAGCACAAAGCCGGGAGCATCAGGAACGGATCGCTGACTTTTTCTGTCACCGTGGCTGGAACCCCGAATTGATTTTTCTGGAAGCAAGCTTGTATAAAGTCGACCGCATTTTACGGCAGCTTCTGACCATCAGTGAGAAGTATCCTGACTGTGCAATGGATGTAACGGGCGGCAGTGACGCGGAGCTTTTTGCCGCAGGTCTGTTTGCCGCAAAGGCCAATGTGCGTGTTTTCACCTACTCCCGGAAAAAGAACCGATTCTACAACATCTCCGGAGCAGAGTTCGCGGAAAACCTGCCCTGTAATATTTCCTATTCCGTAAAAGAATTCTTCCTCATGGCAGGCGGTACCCTGCTTCTGGGCCGAATGGATAACGGTGTTTTGAAGGAATACCTGGATGATATTGATCCGTTTTTCAACTGCTTCCTGCAGTATCGCCGTGATTGGAATAACATCATTACGTATATGCAGAGAGTGTCTCCGTCGGAGTATGGTCAGATTCCTCCTATGCAGGTTCGAGGAAATTATGTTGTAAAGGGTGAACGGGGTGGAAGGATCAGTGCAAAAGAAAAAGCACTACAGGCCTTCCAGAGCATCGGCTTCCTTCGCGATCTGGATATTGTTTCCGGGGAAAGCGTCTCTTTCCGTTTCCGGGATGTCAATACCCGGGCATGGCTGCGGGATGTAGGCAGCGTTCTGGAACTTTACGTTTATAAAGCTTGCCTGGATGCTAATATTTTCAACGATATTATCAGCAGTGCTGTGGTTCGCTGGAATGAAGTTCTTGGCCATGCCAGTGTGATCAACGAGATTGATGTGATGGCCACCAGAGGAGTGGTTCCGCTTTTCATCAGCTGCAAGGTCAGCGATGTAAAGACAGAAGCTCTCAATGAGCTTGCCATCTTGCGGGATCGGTTTGGTGGAAAGGGAGCAAAAGCGGTTATTGTCTCCACCGGATGCTGCAATGCCGCAGCCCGGCATCGTGCCGCGCAGCTGGGAATTGCTGTGATTGACCGGGATGAACTGGAAACCGGCAAATTGGTCTACCGGCTGAAAGTGATCATGAAGGTCGAAGATGCAGAGTCCTGAGAAAGAAAGCCAATCTGATCTTTTTTGTTTACATTTATCTGGCCAACCGCTAAAATGAATGTATCAAGTTCAGGAGGTGGCTGCCATGGGCAAGCTCGTGTTCCATGTTGATGTGAATAGTGCGTACCTGTCCTGGGAAGCTGCCCGAAGGGTAGCCAACGGAGAACCGGATGTCCGTTTGATCCCTGCAGCGATCGGCGGAGATCGGGAGAAGCGCACCGGCGTGGTGCTGGCAAAATCTATTCCTGCTAAGAAATGCGGTATCAAGACTGGAGAACCCATTGGTATGGCTCTGCGGAAATGTCCGGATCTTTTCATGGCAAGGCCAGACTTCAAACTCTATGAAGAAAACTCCAGGAAGTTCATGGATATCTGCAGGGAGTATGCTCCCGTGGTTGAGAAGGCCAGCATCGACGAATGTTATCTGGACATGAGCGGAACCCATCGGATCTATCCGGATCCGGTGGCCCTGGCCCACACCATCAAGGATCGGATCCGGAATGAATTCGGGTTCACCGTGAATGTGGGCATCGGTGAGAATAAGCTTTTGGCGAAAATGGCCAGCGACTTTGAAAAGCCCGATAAGGTACATACCTTATTCCTTCGTGAGATCCCGCAGAAACTGTGGCCTCTGCCGGTAGGGGATCTGTTTACGGTCGGCGGTGCAACAGCAGACAAGCTGCGGAAAGCCAAGATCATGACCATCGGAGATCTGGCGCATACAGATCTGGCCAGGGTACAAAAGATCGTTGGTATGAAAATGGGCAAGCACATCCACGACTACGCCAACGGTATCGATCCCACTCCGGTTCTGGCCGAGCCGGAGGAAGCTAAGGGTTACAGCATCTCCACTACATTGGAGGATGATGTAGCGAAAGCGGATCAGGCATACCCAGTGCTGTTGGCGCTGGCGGATAGTGTTACTGCCCGCATTCGCAGTGATGGTGCAAAAGCCTATTGTGTTGCGGTGACCATCCGGGATAACTCTTTCAAAACACGATCCCATCAAAGAAGCCTCACGAACCCCACGGATATCTCCAAAGAGGTGCATCAGATCAGTAAGGAACTGTTCGATGAGCTTTGGAATGGCGTCACACCCCTTCGATTGTTGGGAATCGCGATGACTAATATTACCAGGGAAGAAACTGAGCAGTTTTCACTGTTCCAGGATAAGGACCGGGAGAAGGCTCGGAAGATTGATAAGGCAAAAGATGTCCTGAATGCTAAGTTCGGATCTGCCACAATTGTACGTGGATCCAGCATCCAGTCCAAGATTGATGTAGGTAAGAAATACAAGGCTCAGATGGAACTGCAGAATAAAAAAGGAGAATGATGTATGGCTAAGAAACTGGTTGCTTATTTTTCTGCCAGCGGTGTGACCGCAAAGGTTGCTGATATGCTGGCTGATGCCGTTGGTGCAGATATTCATGAGATCCGACCGAAAACACCTTGTCGTGAAGCTGGATTATTCCCGGCAGGCCCAGCGTGCCTACCCCAATGCGAAACTACACATCATCGAGGGCGGCGCCCATGGATTCAGCAAGAAGCATGATGCTATAGCCATCGCACATTTGAATAGATTTGCACAGCGATTTGAATAATTGGAGGAACCAATATGGAATACAGACAGCTTCCCCACGGAAATGAAAACGAAAAATTCAGCGTGATTGGTCTGGGCCTCGGCGGCATCGGCACTACCCCGGTAGAGGAGATCGAGGCCATCATCCGCAAAGCCATTGACCACGGCATTAACTATTTCGATATGTGTACCGCCGGTGCCACCTATGCCCGTGTGGGCCGGGCCATTGCGGGCCGCCGGGAGCAGGTATTTTTGCAGGTGCATTTCGGCGCAGTCTATGACGAGAACGGCGAATACGGCTGGTGTCGGGATTTTGAAACCATCAAGAAAACCTTCCTCTGGGAACTGGAGCAGCTGGGCACTGACTATGTGGACTTCGGTTTCCTGCACTGCGTGGACACCGATGAAGATTTTGACAAGCTAATTGAGATCGGTGTTCTGGACTACTTAAAGGAACTGAAGGCTCAGGGCATCGTGCGCCACATCGGCTTCTCCTCCCATACCCCCAGTGTGGCCAACCGGATCATCGACACCGGCCTCATTGATATGATGATGTTCTCCATCAATCCTGCCTACGATTTTGAAAAGGGCGACGAGTACGGCATCGGTTCTGTCAGGGAGCGTTTTGACCTGTTCCAGCGGTGCGCCAAAGAAGGTATCGGCATCTCCGTCATGAAGCCCTTCTTTGCGGGGCAGCTGCTTTCCGTGGAGCATTCTCCCTTCGGGCAGGCCCTGACCCACAACCAGTGCCTGCAGTATGCCATTGACCGGCCCGGTGTGCTGGTGGCAGTTCCCGGTGTGCAGACGATGGCGCATCTGGATCAGGTGCTGAAGTTCCTGGATGCAACCGACGAGGAGAAGGACTATTCCGTCATCGGCTCGTTTACTGCCGATACCATCACTGGCACCTGCGTTTACTGCAACCACTGCCAGCCTTGTCCTGCGGGCATCGATATCGGCCTGGTGAACAAGTATTACGACCTGGCTCTGGCGGGGGATGACATTGCCGCGGGTCACTATACCAAATTGGGTACGAAAGCGGATGCCTGCCTCCAGTGCGGCCACTGTGAGGAACGCTGTCCCTTCAGTGTGAAGCAGATGAGTAGGATGGTTGCCATTGATAAATACTTTTCTATGAGATAAGGAAAATTGCATGAATCATTTTGAAAAAGAGTCCCTGGGACTGTTTCCCACCCCCATGTACCGCTTACCCAATATCAGCCGGGAACTGGGAACCAACGTCTGGATCAAGCGGGATGACCTGTGCGGTGTGGCTTTGGGCGGCAACAAGGTTAGAAAGCTGGAATATCTGCTGCGTGATGCTAAGGCGAAGGGCTACGACCTGGTCATGACCACCGGCCAGGCTCAGAGCAACCATGCCATGCTGACTGCCGCCTGTGCCCTGCGCCTGGGGCTGGACTGCATCCTGGTTCTGAAAAAGCGTGGTGTCACTGCCCGAAAGGGCAATCAGATCCTGAACCATCTGATGGGCGTGGAGGTCCGGTATATGGATACGGACAGCTACGACGATATTTACGCGGAAATGGACCGGATCGGTGAAGAATTAAGCCGGAAGGTCTACAAGATTCCCTGCGGCGGCTCCAATGCCCTGGGAACATTAGGCTATATCGACTGCATGAAGGAAGTGGCCGACTCCGGTGTCCCCTTCGATCATCTGGTCTGCGCCTGCGGCTCCGGCGGTACCGCGGCAGGCTGTGTGCTGGGTGCCAAGCTCCATCTGCCGGATACCCAGGTCATGTGTTCCATGGTGGATAACGATCCCTTTGAGGAGATCGTTCCCCGGCTGATGCGGGAAGCCGCTGAACTGCTGGATGTGCAGGTAGAGATTCCTGTGCCGGATCTTCTGGCCATGTGGGGCCCAGGCTATTCCATCCCCTCCGCTGAGGGCAATGAAGCCATCGCCATGATGATGAAACTGGAGGGCATCGTGCTGGATACCTGTTACACCGGCAAGGCCTTTGCAGGCTTGGTGCGCCGTGCCCGGGAAGGTTTCTACAAGCCCACAGACAACGTTCTGTTCGTCCATACCGGCGGCGCCGGCGGACTGTTTGCCCAGGACTGGGAATCGGAATAACATGACAAGGCAAGCATCTTTTTTGCCAAGTATCCCAGTTTTCTGGTGTTCCGCCACAATGGGAACCGGAAGTGGTTCGCTGTGATCATGGACATCCCCGGAAAGAATCTGGGTCTGCCCGGCGATGATGAAATCAGTGTGGTGAATCTCAAATGCGATACCAGACTGATTGGCTCCTTCCGGGAGGAACCGGGCATCTTCCCCGGCTGGCACATGAATAAGGCACATTGACTGAGTGTGGCGATGGATGGTACGGTGGAGGATGAGAAGATCAAGTTCCTGGTAGATATAAGTTATGAATTAACGAAAAAATGAGGAAGCGATTGCTTCCTCATTTTTGTTAATCCAGGTATGGTCTAATCTTTCTCCAATCGGCCAACTGCTTTTCCAAACCTGTGCTTTTCTTACTATTACGATTCAGAGTACCCATTGCGCCGCAATGGGCGAGCGCAAAGACATAAGCAGTATTTCCGCTTTCCAAAGAAACAGTAACTGGGTTGCTCGAGCTTTCAATGAATGTATTGTAATCCTTAATACATGAGGAAAGTTTTACATCAAAGGCAGATAGTACACCCTCAAATGTAGCACGTCCAAGGCAAAGGATTACTTTAGGATCAATAATATTGGCCAATTCCAAGAAATAGCCTTTATCATGGTCAGCCCAGTTTTGCTGATAACCACCACTGGTTCCCTTGTTGCGGTAGCCTAGAATGAAGTTGGTAAAGAATAGCTCTGGGTTCGGTTGGCTGATATCTTCATATCCAATTTCCTGAAAAAGCCGAATCAAACGATTATCCGTGACGCTGGGGTTACTTTCAAGGTATTGATATTCCTCTCCACGGTTGGCAAGTGCAATCTGGCTCATAGTATTTTGCGAACTTTCATCCCAAGGACATCCCCAGTCTTGACCAACCAGCATAATTTTAGCATCCAGATTTCCTCGACCCTGCCAGTATGTCCATAGATTGATTTCCTTACAATCCTCACACCAATACATCTGTGTGTCTTTTCCGTTATATGTCAGATCGCGGAGCGGATAGCTTTCTTTGACGCGGGAAATTAAGTCTTGATATTTTGTCTGTTTTTCACAGGGTTTGTCATTCGGCGTAATCGCAACCTTAATAACCCCATCCAACTTGTTTTCAAAGAGGTGGTAAGCCTCTTCAATATTCTCCAGCTTATACCGGTGGGTGATCAGCGGGGTGGTATCAATCTTGCCTGCCTCGATGAGGGAGAGGATTTCGGTACAGTCGCAGCCGTCGACACCGCCGGTTTTAAAGATCAGATTCTTGCCGTACATCTGAGGCAGGGGCAGAGTCTGGGGCTCGTCGTAGAGAGCCACCACCGTGACGATGGCATTGGGGCGGGCGCAGTCCCAGGCCAGGTGGAAAGTGTCCTTGGCGCCTGCCACTTCCATCACCACATCGGCACCGCCGTGATCGGAGTTGGAAAGGGTGAATTCCTTGCAATTCTCCGGCTCACAGACCAGCACATCAGGATAATGCTCCCGGACAAAGGCGATTCGGGCCGGGTCTTTTTCACAGACGATGATCCGCTTGGGTGCTTTCAGCATGACGCAGAGCAGAGTGCAAATGCCCGTGGGGCCTGCGCCGATGATGAGGACGGTGTCATCTTCGGTGATTTCAGATATCCGGGTGGCCCAGAAGCCGGTGGCCAGCACATCGCCCACAAAGAGGGCATGCTCGTCAGTAACGGAATCGGGGATCCTGTTCAGGCCCTGATCCGCATAGGGCACCCGCACGAATTCTGCTTGTCCACCGTCGATGCGGCACCCCAGTGCCCAGCCGCCGTTGGAATCGGTGCAGTTGTTCACGAAGCCCCGCTGGCAGAAGAAACACTCGCCGCAGAAGGTCTCCACATTCACCGTCACCCGGTCACCGGGCTTCACGGTGGTCACAGCGCTGCCCACAGATTCCACCATGCCCACCATCTCATGGCCCACCGTGATGCCAGGAACGGCTCGGGGCACAGAGCCATGCTTGATGTGCAGGTCGCTGGTGCAGATACTGCCCAAAGTTACCCGCACCACCGCATCCCGGGGATCCAGAATCTCCGGCTTGGGCTTTTCAGATAAGGCAAATTTTCCGTGTTCAATGTAGGTTAAGGCTTTCATGGAAGGCACCTCCAATGTGTTTGAGGTTATTATAGCGTGGGAATGGAGCAGATGCAAATGAAAGTTTGTAACAAGAAACAACTATAATAGTTCTCTTCTAGTAAAAATAGAAATGAAATAAATTGATTTCTAGTATTGACATTAGGATCGCATGATGTTAGTATAATGGTGAGGTGATAAACAATGAAACGACGTGTATCCCAATGCCCAGTTTGTCAGCAGAATTTAAAAATCTCAGCATTGCAGTGCCCTGATTGTGGACTGGAGCTTCGTAACAGTTTCGAAATGAGCGTGTTTGAGAAGCTCAGTGATGAACAGTATAACTTCCTTATGATTTTTCTAAAGAATCGAGGAAACCTCAGAAATTTGCAAAACGAACTAAAGATTTCTTATCCGCTCGCAAAAAAACGACTGGATGATTTGCTGACTGCTCTTGGTATTGCAGAAGATGTACCTGATGAAGAACTGGAGGAAATCGACGTGCATAATATTAAGATTGATACTGCCAGCAAAAAAGCTTCTGAAATAATTAAGGCAAAGTTAGTTGAAAGCGGCGGTCGTGCTATGGTTCGAACCTATACCGGAGAATTGCGGGAAATACAGGCAGCAGCGAATGGAAAGCAGTTTCTCTGTCCGCAATTGATTCCTTATGATTACACTGTTTTTGATGCTGTCGTGGATCTGCTAATGAAAAGTCCTGGTTATTGCGCACGGAAGGGTAACGCACGCAACTTCAAATTGGGCGAACCTGGCTGTGAAGAGAATACAGTGGCTGGTGCTGTTTTGGTGTACATGGGCAAAAAACCTGGCGAGTCCGGCTTGGATCCGGTGTTTATTCTTGCTGCTGTTTTAGAATGGGCAGGAATCGCAACAAACGGACGAGGATACATAGCGTTGACTGAGAAATACAGGTGTATGCTATGATTCGTTTTTTGCTTTGTGTGTTCTTCGGATTCTGGTATAACTTGCTGTTCCGCAAAAATGACGATTAACGGAGGATAAAAAGTGGATAATCTAGCACGTCAGTTTGAAGAAGAATTAAAAGAAAAAATGTTTCGAGCAAAGAAAGAGTGCAAGTACAATCCTACCAGATTCAATCAGATGTTGGCCCGTTATGGTGGTGTAGAAACTGCCAAGGAGACCGCAGAAAATTCTGTGTAAACGACGGGATATGACAGTATAAGGAATCCTGGCAAAGTCAAGAATATCACCAAGATATTTACGACAAAGGAGTCAGGAAACCATGCAGTCAACCCCACAGGAATT
>DVGO01000032.1 GCA_018712645.1 Candidatus Faecousia faecavium
TGGGCATTGGCATCATCGGCCTGTTCAACATCCAGTTCGTCGTCGACGAGCATGACAACGTGTTCATCATCGAGGTCAACCCCCGTTCTTCCCGTACCGTTCCCTTCCTGAGCAAGGCCACCGGCTTCTCCCTGGCTGACATCGCCACGGAAGTGATCCTGGGCAAGTCTCTGAAGGAGCAGGGCTTCTTCCACATCTACCCCGAAGAGAAGCAGCGCTGGTATGTCAAGGCCCCTGCATTCTCCTTTGCAAAACTGAATGGGATGGATACCTATCTTTCTCCCGAAATGAAGTCCACCGGGGAAGCCATTGGTTATGACGAAACGCTATCCCGAGCTATGTATAAAGCGCTCACCGCTTCCGGACTGCATCTGCCCAACTACGGAACTGTGATGGTTTCCATTGCGGACGCTGACAAGTTGGAAGCCCTAGAACTGATCCGACGGTTCTACAATCTGGGTTTCAATATTGAGGCCACCTCGGGAACAGCTGAATTTCTGAAAAGCCACAACATCCGAACCCGAATCCGCCGCAAGTACAGTGAAGGCAGCACAGAAATTCTGGACTCCATTCGAGCAGGATATGTCAGCTATATCATCAATACCCGGCCAGTCACCACGGGCCCTCACGATGAAGATGGAATGGCAATCCGCCGCTGTGCAATTGAAAACGGCGTGACCATGTTTACGTCTTTGGACACCGTTCGTGTTCTACTGGAAGTATTGGAAGAGATTACCATCGGCATCTCTACCATAGATTCCAATACTCTGTAAATCAAAAATGCCCGGAGCGTTTGAATACGCCCCGGGCATTGTACGTTACTGTTTGCTTTGGTTCTTTCTGAGCAGAACCACGCTCTGTACCACCAGGAACAGACAAATCATGGCAGCCACTGTAATGTTTGTCCACCAATGAAGTTTTAGATGCCGTAGGTATCTACATCTTCCTGGGTGATGGTAGCTGCGTCGAAGTAGGTCTCCTCCAGGTAGATAACCTTTTCAGCGGGAGCGTTGCCAGCTTCCAGGCCCTGGATGATCTCGTTGATGGTGTCAGCCTGGAAGGGGTTGCACTGGCCGTCGAAGTTCCAGTTGCCAGCCAGCACTTCTTCCAGTGCCCACTTGTTGCAGTCGAAGCCCATGATGATCACGTCGCCGTCAACGCCGTGGATAATGCCAGCGGCATCCAGAGCAGCAACAGCGCCCTTGGCCATGTCGTCGTTTTCAGCGTAGATAACGTTGAATTCCTTACCGGAGTCGATCACAGCCTGAACGATCTGCTGAGCGTTCTCAGCATTCCACTCAGCGGTCTGCTGGGTAACCATGTTCCAGTTTTCATCCTCTTCGCACTTCTTGGTCAGAGCATCAGAGCGGCCCAGCTGAGCGGAGGAGCCCATAACACCCTGAATGTGGATCACGTTGTACTCTTCCAGGCCCTGCTCGACCAGCCAGTCAACAGCGATCTGGCCTTCCTTGTAGGTGTCAGAAACAACGGAGGCAACATACAGGCCCTCGTCAGCATCGATGGTACGGTCAAACAGGATAACCTGAATGCCAGCGTCCTGAGCATCCTGCAGAACGGTGTCCCAGCCGGAAGTGCCAGCAGCGGAGAGCAGCAGGTAGTCCACTTCGTCCTGGATGAACTTCTGAGCAGCAGCGATCTGCTCGTCGTTCTTCAGAGAGTATGCGAAAGAAGCATCATAGCCGTTCTCTTCACAGAAAACACGCTTCAGGTCTGCATCGTTCGCAGTACGGTAACCGGACTCGTTGGGGTCGTTGTTGATGATGCCAACCTTAATCAGTTCGGCAGGTGCTTCAGCAGCCTCGGTTTCAGCAGGTGCTGCAGTGGTGCCTTCGGCAGCGGCAGCAGCGGTGGTCTCAGCGGGGGCGGAGGTGCCGCAGGCAGCCAGAGCCATGACCATGACCAGAGCCAGCAGCAGAGCGATCAGCTTTTTCATAGTTTTTTCCTCACTTTCATTTTTTCGGATCCGGAAGATCCCCACCGTGGGTGTTTCCCTGCGGTGTTTGTACCGTTTTTATGCAACCAGATTTTTCAATTGTCAATGCATAGTGTACAGTTTCAGATGTATAAACAATACAAATATTTTTCACTTCTTACAATATGGTACCAATTTGCCGTTTCTTTTTTCATTATTTCGATATTTTACGATCTGTATTAATTTTGGTTGAATATTTTATGATTTTCCAATTTTATCGACAAATTTTGCTTATGGTAAAAACGCAAAATTGGTTTATTTTTCTTTGAATAATTTAAGAAGATTTGGAAAACTTTCCGATAACACAGCTGCAATCATCAGCAGCCCAACCCGCATGTAGGTAGTATAGAAGCATAAATATTGTAAAATTTTGCATTTTTGATATAATGTATAGAAACAAAGTTGGAGGTCGGAAGCGTGGCAATGAAATATCAAATTCTGGCACAACTGCTCCGTGAAGAACTGGCTATGCACAGTGGGATACGGAACTACCGTTTGCCTACAGAACGAGAATTGTCCGAGCGTTACA
The DNA here is from genome assembly GCA_018712645.1 of Candidatus Faecousia faecavium. Classification (GTDB taxonomy): domain Bacteria; phylum Bacillota; class Clostridia; order Oscillospirales; family Oscillospiraceae; genus Faecousia; species Faecousia faecavium. Next base: position 2,523 of record DVGO01000032.1, read on the forward strand.
ATATGAGTCGTCAGACTGTTCGCCATGCACTGGCCTTACTGGCGCAAGAGGGTCTGATTCAGCGCCGGCAAGGAAGCGGTGCATACGCCACACAGCAGCGGACTTCCGCCTCCATGCAGATCGCTGTGATTACCACTTTTGTGGACGAGTACATCTTCCCTACCATTCTGCATGACATGGAAGAGGTTTTGCAAAAGCACGGCTACCGTATTGAGGTATATGTAACCCACAATCGGGTGGGAGCGGAGCGAGATATATTGACAAACCTGATTCAAAATCCTGTGGGCGGAATCCTGGTGGAAGGGTCCAAAACTGCACTGCCAAATCCAAATTTGGATCTTTACCAAATTCTGCATCGCATGCATATTCCCATTGTTTTCTTTCAGGGATTCTATAGTGCATTGCCCCATATCTGTGCTGTAACAGATGACAACTATTCTGGCGGTTACCGTCTGGCCAGCTACTTGATTCAGAAAGGCCACAACGCCATTGGAGGAATCTTTAAAAGTGACGATCTGCAAGGAACGGAGCGCTACAACGGCACCATGAGTGCCATTCGAGATGCGGGTTTGCCTCTTCCAGATCACCAAATATGCTGGTATGATACGGAGCAGCGTCTGAAACTGGTAGACGAAAAAAACATTTCCATGCTCCGCGCCTTTCTCAAGGATCGCCTGTCAAACGTTACCGCTGTAATTTGCTACAATGATGAGATTGCCTATTACCTGATTCAGGTTCTGCGCTCTGTTGGTCGAAAAGTCCCGGAACAGATGGCTGTGGTGAGTTTCGATAACAGTTATTACAGCCAAATATCCCCCATTCCCATAACCTCTATGGGGCATCGCCGCCACCGGATGGGCACAGAGGCAGCAAAACAACTTCTGCTTTTGCTACAGGGGCATAGCGGCCGTTCTCTGGTTCTTCCCTGGGAGTTGATTGAACGAAGCAGCGGTTAAAAAACAATCCCCATTGAAATGCCGGTTTTTGACCGTTTCAATGGGGATTAATTTAATATGCTCTTTGCTCCAGCAGTTCATCCGTAATATCTTGCGGCGTGAACACTTCCTCTTTTGGAACATAATTGGTTTTGGGCAGTTCTTGACCGGATTCCAGTATTTGAATCACTTCTTCCACCAAGGGCCCCAACAAGGGATTGCATTCTACTTCCAGCGCAATCTTTCCATTGCGGCAGTACTGCAGTGCTTCCCGGGTCGCATCAAAGGAGATAATCGATACCCCTCCAGGTCCGCATCGATACCCAAACGATTCCAGCGCCTCCACAGCGCCAAAAGCTTCGTTATCATTTTCACAATACACCACATCTATCACCGGCAAGGAATCCACGGATCGCAAGTACTCCGTCATAACCTCATAAGTTTTCGCTTGGGTAAAGTCTCCCTGCATCCGGGATAACAGATTCCAATTTGGGTTCGCCGCCAATCCGTTTTCCAGCGCCTGGGTACGCCCAATTTGAGCAGTAGAATCCAGTGTGCCCTGGATGTGGATAATGTTCACCTGGGGGTGATCTTTGAATGTATCTTCCATCCAGATTACTGCTTTTCGCCCCTCTGCGTAAACATCTGCCCCAACATGAGCGGTAATCAAGCTTGGATCTTCCACGTCCATCTTCCGATCGGCCACGATGACTGGAATTCCCGCTTCCTTCGCCTCCTGAAGGACAGACTCCCAGCCAATTTCTGTGATTGGCATTACCACAATGTAATCCACCTGCTGCTGGATAAAGCGGCGAATCACGCTGAATTGGTTCTCCTGCTTCTGCCGCGCTTCTTCAAACAGCAGCCGATAGCCATTTTCTTCCGAAAATACCTGCTTCATGGATTCTGAATTGGCTACCCGCCAATCCGATTCTGCTCCAACCTGAGACATTCCAATGACAATCAAGTCTTCCTCCTCTTCTGCTGTCTCCTGCGGCTGACGGAATCCGTAGAATATGCCCAGCACCGCAAGAACAATCAGAATCAGGGAAATCCAGATATGCTTCATCCATTCACCTCCCAGGGAATCCGAGCAGTAATGGTAGTACCGCACCCTTGCGTACTATCAATATTCAGGCCATACCCTTCTCCAAAAAACAGTCGCAAGCGCTCCTCAACGGTAGACAGTCCAAATCCAACCCGTTCCCCGCTGGCCATGGAATGCCGCAGCTGTTCCAATCGCTCCGGGGACATGCCGACGCCATCGTCCTGAACTTGCAGAACAATGTCTGTTCCTTCCACTTTTCCGGTAATGACAATGGTTCCCCGGGCACGTTTTAGCTTGATGCCATGGTAAAGGGCATTTTCAACCAGCGGCTGCAGTGTCAGCTTTGGGATTTGCTGCCCTCCAATTCGGGGGTCCATGTCAATCCGATAAGACAGGATGTCTTTATAGCGCACCTGCTGAATCTGCAAATAACTATGAACATGGCAGATTTCCTGTGAAAGCGGAATGACATCTGCGCCTTTGCTCAGGGAGTGTCGGAAAAAACCAGACAGGTTAGATACCATTTCCACCGCTTCCTCCGTTTTTTCCGCTTCAATCAGCCAGATGATGGTGTCCATGGTATTATACAGGAAATGGGGATTGATCTGCGCCTGCAGCAGTGCCAGTTCCGCATGACGGAGTCTGGACTGCTTTTCTGTAGCTTCCTGAATCAGTTGTCCCATTCGCTGCACCATCTGCTCCACACCTTCGCCAAAGGTGCAAATCTCCCGAATGTTGGAGGATATCGGCGGGTATACCGTCAAATCCCCGCCACCAATCTGCTGAAGTCGACGATTCAACTTTACCATCGGGTCTGTAATGGATTTACTCAGTTTTACCGTGTACTGCGTCATCAGCAAAATAAACGCAGCGCCGCCCAATGCTATCGCCGCAATTTCTGCCAATAATCGGCGGCTAGTTTCCTGCTGTAGTGCATTCAGGCGAACTGCCTCGCAGTACAAATAATTGTACATGTACTCTTGTATCAGCCCAGTCAGCACATAGATGTTGTTTTCCAACTGGCTCTGGCGGTCATCATAGCTTGCTGTCTGCTCAATCTGATAGATTTTGTTTTCCAGATTTTGACACAGATCCAGCACACTGGTAATTGCCCGAAGACTTTCCTTGTCTGTAGTACTGCTCAGTAGATCCCGCGCCAGTTCCTGTGCAGATTGAACCTGTTCCACAGGAAGTCCCTCAGAATAACGGCTTTCGATCACATAGTAGTACATCTTCAGGTCGATTTCTTCCTTAAAATCCTGGTTAAACTCCGATGCAGTGGTCAAATTCCACAGCAGATCCCGATAGCAGTTCTGATACACAGCAAGTGTGGAACCTGCCAGTATCACCACCGCAAAGGTCAGCAGCGCAAAAGCCCAAACCAGTTGCTTCATTTGATGGGCAATCGAGGCGGTTTTTCCAGTCATCCGCGTTTCCCTCCGGTCCGGTAATCCCTGGGTGTACAGCCTTGGGTCTTCTTGAACAAGAAACTGAAATAATGCGGGTCCTTATAGCCAACCTCCTGGGCAACTTCTCCGGACCGCTTGTCCGTATTGCGCAGCAATTCTTTTGCCTTTGCCATACGCTTATTGGTGACATATTCCACAAACGTACATTTCATTTCCTGGCTGAATACTGCCGACAAATAGTTAGAACTGATGTCTACCTCTTTTGCCACCTGATTTAGTGATAGACTGTCGTCGGTGAAATGGGCATCAATGTAAGCCACTGCCTGGCTTAGCATATCCCTATGCTGGCTGCCGGAGCTTCTATCCCGCAATTTGACCGCACGCATCAAAATCTCGATAAAATATGTGCGCAAATCCTGTTCTCCCACAGTCCTGCCCACCATTTCCAGGCATGTCAATCCTGCCAAAAACTCGTCCTGCGCAATCCCCAGTGACAGCATATATTCCGTTGCCGTAAAACGAAGGCTGAGCATCAGGTATTGGCAAAAAGCATCCGAAGCAATCGCATCCTGTACACCCAGAAGGAATTCTCCCACAAAATTGGGGATTTCCTCCTGGGATGCGGTTTGCATGACACCCAGGAAGATAGATGGGCTGAACTTGGAAACATCCACCTGATTCAGGCTCTGCACTTCCCGGTGTTCCAAAAGCCTGCCAACGGTTTCAGCCGAAAAAATAGGGGTCTGAGGCTGAATGTAGCGATAGGCCCAAAGCCGGGATACTTCCTCAAAACAGCCCGGCAGCGCGCTCAAACGGCAGATCGGTCTGGCCACTGCCACATGCCATCTCTGCTCCCGGTCATAGGTGCTGTAGCAATTCTGCACAGCATTGATGCAACGGTGGATATACCCTTCCATCTGATCGGTATCGCCCTTAATCAGTACCATATAGGTAGTCAGATTCCAGCGCAGCAAAAGATACTCCGGGTGCTTCATAAATAGTCCCAGCAGCGCCTGGCGCACCTGGGCATCCGGTTCGGAGTAATTTTCCCCGATAATGGAGAAAAATGCCAAGCAATAGCTTTGTGCCAACAGGTCCAATCCCAATTTGGAGGATTCTTCATAGATCTGAGGAACTGTAAGTCTTCCCGCCACCATACGCTCCACAAAGTTACGTCTGGCAAACTGCTCATATTCCTGAGAATCCTGCTGAAAACGGCTGATGTCACTATACTGTTCCCGTTCATACTGGATTTTTTCCTACACTTCCTGCAGGACATGGACAAGCGTGGCCTTGGTAATTGGCTTGAGCAGATACTGTTCAACGCCAATTTTGATGGCCTGCTGGGCATACTCAAAGTCATCATATCCAGACAGAATGATAATCTTGATATCCGGCTGTTCTTCCATCACCAGCTTGCTCAAGGACAGCCCATCCATAAACGGCATACGGATATCCGTAATCAGCACATCCGGCCGGGCATTCCGGATCAAGGGCAGCGCCATTTCACCGTCAGCTGCTTCTCCTACGAACGTATACCCCAGTCGGGACCAGGGCACCGTATCGCGCAGCGTCTCCCGAATAATGCTTTCATCTTCCACCAGAAATACCCGCAGCATAGCAATCCTCCCCGCATCATTTTACCCAATTATAAAAGTCTCATCAAAAAATGTCAATGAATTGCTTTCTTCGAGTATCATTGCGCTCTTCAAAGGGGTAAAATTTTTGCGCCCATGAAAAATGGGCGCAAATGCTGTTAGATTATACTTCCTGCGGCTTTTCTTTTTTGTTCCAAGGACCAGTACGGTACAGCACCACAGAAAGCGCCGTTGCCACGACCCAACCAATTGGCCAGGCACACCAGATACCCGTTGCCCCCAGCACCGTTGCAGACAATACCTTTGCCAGAACCACACGCAACAGCAGATCTGTAAATGTGGCAATCATAAACTGTACCATCATGCCGGCGCCCCGCAGAACACCATCAGACACCAATTTCGCCGAAACCACAAAATAGAACGGTGCCAGAATGCGCAGGAATTGGATTCCGGTTTGCAGTGCTGCTTCCGTTGGTGCATCCAGGAAAATATACACCAGATACTTCGTACCGAATATGTACAGCGCCGCAAGCGGAAGGCTCAGCAGCCACACAATTTTCAGACCTGCCCGGAAGCCTTCTTTTACCCTGGGAAGCTTTCCTGCACCAATATTCTGGGCCGTATAGTTGGAAATACCGTTGCCCAATGTCGTAAAAGAGGTAATGACCAGATTGTTCAGCTTTACCGATGCGGAATATCCGGCGATTACGCCGGAACCAAATGTATTGATGACGCCTTGAATCACAATGTTACCCACAGAAATGAAACTCTGCTGCAGGATACTGGGAATGGCAACCACACTGATTCGCTTGAACAGTGACCAGGAGAACAATGCCGCTTTCTCCTGGGTCTGAATTTTCCGGAACCGGCACAGCACCACCGTAACTGCCAAAACACAGCTGACACCCTGGCACAAGAAGGTTGCCCACGCAACACCGGCCACACCCATCTGAAATGCCGTAACAAACAGGATATCCATTGCAATATTGGAAAGAGACGATGCCATCAGGAAATAGAACGGTGTTTTAGAATCTCCCAATGCAGAGAAAATACCCGTTGCAATATTATAGTAAAATACAAAAGGCAGGCTGTAAATGTAGATATCCAGATACAGCTGAGAATCTGCCATAATTTCTTCCGGCGTATGGATCAGTTCCAGCAGGTCTGTGCAGAAGCCAATTCCCAGTCCCATAAGAATCAGGCACAGCACACCGCTGGAAATAATGGCAGTATAGACAGCCGTCTTTAATTTTCCATATTCTTTCGCGCCAAACAGCTGCGCCACAATCACCGATGTACCAATGTTGCAGCCAAAGGCAAAGGCAATAAAAATCAGTGTAATCTCATAACTGTTGCCCACAGCTGCCAAGGCCGTCTCCCCTACAAATTTACCCGCAACAAAGCTGTCGGCAATGTTATATAGCTGCTGAAACACAATGCTGCCAAACAGCGGCAAACAATATTGCCATAAGACCGTTTCCGGTTTTTCTACCGTCAAATCCCGATTCATTTTGATCTCCTCCCATGGTTTATGCCCTATTTTTCTCATTGACAGGAATTCCGGCGATTATTATAATAGATTTTCAGAAATACAGGAAATGTATTGTTAATATAATATCCATATCAATTTTATATAGGAGGATTCCGGTGAACATCAATTACGATTACTACCGGGTTTTTTATCATGTAGCCAAGTCTGGCAGTTTTACCAAGGCAGCCGCAGCCTTGTTCAGCAACCAGCCGAATGTAACCCGGATTATCAAGAACCTGGAAGCAGAATTAGGCTGTACGTTATTTGTTCGCTCCAATCGTGGAATTCGTCTGACCGCAGAAGGAGAGACGCTGTTTAAACACATATCCGCTGCAGTGGAGCAGATTGCAGCCGGTGAACAGGAATTGACCCAGGACGGCGGGCTTTCTCAGGGTGTTCTTTCTGTTGCTGCCAGTGAGGTAGCGCTGCACTGCCTGCTTCTGCCGACTTTGAAGCAATTCAAGCAACAGCATCCCGGCATTCGATTGCGAATTTCCAATCACTCCACCCCCCAGGCAATCCGCGCGCTTCACGATGGACTTGCAGAGTTGGCTGTGGTAACTACCCCTGTCATTCTTCCAAAATCCATGAGAAAAATCTTGCTGAAAGAAGTTCAGGAAGTCCCGGTCTGCGGAAGTGCATTTGCATCTCTTACCCGTCGGCCGCTGTCGCTTAAGGAATTAACAGAAAATCCCATTATCTGTCTCAGCAAGGAAACCATGACCCATCAGTTCTATTCCGACTGGTTTACCCAGTACGGCATCTCTTTGGCGCCAGATATTGAGCCGGCGACTGCGGATCAGGTGCTTCCTATGGTAAAGAACAATTTGGGAATTGGCTTCGTCCCGGAAGCCTTTCTGGAAAGCGATTCCGATCAGAAAAGCATTTATCGTCTGGAACTGACTCATCGCATCCCCCCTCGTCATGTATGCCTGGTAAAGCGCACCGATCAGCCCCTGAGCCCTGCAGCCAAGGAATTGGAAAAACTGCTTTCCCATTCAGCGGCACAAGAGTAAACAATTTATCTCTGGTATTGGTATGTTCATTGCGTAGCTGCAAACAAAACCCCACATCTTCCCGGTTTTTTCTTCCCGGAAGATATGGGGTTTTCCATTTTCACACCCTTATAAAGCAAACTTGCGCTTTCCCATAGCGCAAAGCGCCAAACCAAGACCCGACACCACCATACCGGCAACGCCGAGAAACGGCTGCATATCTTGTCCTGTGGCTGGAGACTCCGCCACAATGGGAAAAACAGGAGGGCTCACCTGAATATCCCGTTCGCCGTCCATGGGAATGGTGACAAGAAACGGTTCAAAGGGATAGAATCCATCCATTTTTTCAGATTGAACCACCAAATACAAACCGTCCGGAAGCCGGGAAAATTCTGCACAGCCATCTGCATCCAGCAGACGGGTAATCCCCCCATCCTCTGCAGTCTGTGCCAGCCACTGCGCCAGGCTGGAAGACAATGCATCCTCTGGCTTGACAAGACCTCCCCCAAAGGAGTCAGAAACCAGGTACCCTTCCGGGCCTTGTTGGGCAACCTGATACAGCTTTACTGCACCGTTTGTCACCACAAAATCTCCAACCTCCAAATCCAGACGAATGGAACCACCCAATTCTCCGGCTTGCGCCGGAAGGCTCAAGGCTGCCGCCAACGCCACTGCTGACAGACTAAAAAATAACCGTTTTAACATCTGCCACTCCCCTTTCGTAGTGCTGTCTCGCATTATACACCATGACTTAGGCATATGCCGTCGAAGCAGCATGGACAGCGGCAGATCTGTATTTCTGCTTTCTCCAGTAATCAAACAAAACCAGCCGCTTTCTGCCCGTTGTCTCAGAAAGCGGCTGATTGTTACGGTAATTTAATTCAAAGATTCAGGCTTTACCTTCATTACCTGCTTCTGGTAAACAGAAATTCCCCGTGCCAGTACATCCATTGCCCGTTCCAGATCCTCCTGCTTGAGCACATAGGCAATCCGGACTTCATTGATACCCTTGCCAGGTGTTTCATAGAAAGGCGCTCCAGGAGCGAACATGACCGTATCGCCATGGTCGTTGAATTTCTCCAGGAGCCAGCGCTGGAACTTATCCGCATCGTCCACCGGAAGGCTGGCCATCAGGTAAAAGGCACCCATAGGCTCTTCCACTACTACACCGGGAATCATCCGCAGCTTGCGGATTACGGTATCTCTGCGGCGCTGGTATTCTGCTTTACATTCCCGGAAAAAGTCCTGGCCCACAGAATACAGTGCAGCGGCTCCCCACTGGTCAATTGTCGCCACTGACAGACGGGACTGACAGAATTTCAGAAGTGCCTGCTGCAGTTCCTTGTTTCGGGTCACAACACATCCTACACGGGCACCGCAGGCAGAGAACCGCTTGGATACCGAGTCAACAATCACCAAATTCTCATCAATGTCACGAAAACGAGCCATGGTAGGAACACCGAATTTATCATCATAGCAGAATTCCCGGTATACCTCGTCACAGATCAGGAACAGATCATGTTCCTTGGCAACGTCCGCAATCATCCGCATTTCTTCTTCGTTGAGTACCACGCCGGTAGGATTACCCGGATTGGTGATGAGAATTGCCCGGGTATTCTTGGTAATCAGACTCTCAATCCGCTCCCGCTTGGCATAGCGATACCCCTCCCAGGGATTGGTGGGCAGCGCCCGGATAACACCGCCCGCCGCATGGACAAAGGTGGTATAGTTGGGATAGTAAGGCTCAGGAATAATCACTTCCGTGTAGGGGTCCAGAATGCTCAGACAGGTCAGCAGCAGCGCTTCACTGCCGCCGGTGGTAATGAGGATATCATTTGGCTCCAGGTCCACGTCCAGCCCCTTGTAATACTTCTGTACCGCATCCAGCAGAACCGGCATACCGGGAGATGCTTCATACTCCAAGGTGCGGGCGTTAAAGCTGCTCACTGCTTCATAAAAAGCCTTGGGAGTGGGCAAATCCGGCTGACCGATATTCAGGTGGAAAATTCGTTTTCCTTCCTTCTGGGCCGCTACTGCCAAGGGATGAAATTTCCGCATGGGAGAGGGTTCACAACGGTTTGCATTGATGGAAATCTGCATAAGTAACCTCCGCTGACGCTGCATGCGTCAGACCTTTTTTATAGTCTTTTGTAAGGCGGACAAGCTCCGGTGTGAGCGCCGCCAGGGCAATCAAGTTGGGAATGGACATCAGTCCATTGACGGTTTCGGAAATCTGCCAGACTGTTCCGGTATCCAAAACCGCACTGAGGGCAACCATCACAGTCTGGACTGCGGCAAATCCCTTCCAGGATTTGCTGCCAAACAAGAATTGCGCACATCGAGCACCATAAAGACCCCAGCCAAGCACTGTGGCTACAGCAAAGCAGGAAAGGGTCAGTGCCAGAATGATGCTGGCCGCCTTGCCATACACAATTTCAAAAGCACGGGCGGTGAGCACAGCTCCCGCATCCGTACCGTAGGGAATGGGTACCCCACTGACCAGAATCGCCAGCGCTGTCAGCGTGCAGATCACAATGGTGTCCAAAAACACTTCCATAATCCCCATCAGCCCCTGCTCAGCCGGGTGTGAAACCTCCGCCGACGCATGGGCAATGGATGCGGTACCCATACCAGCTTCGTTGGTAAATACGCCGCGGCTGCATCCTACCCGCAATGCGCGAAATGCAGACCCTAGTACGCCGCCGGTAACAGCCCGAGGAGAAAATGCACCTTCAATAATCCCGGAAAAAGCCTGGGGAATCGCATCTGCCTTCACCAGCAGAATGCCGATACACATCAGAATATACACAGCCGCTGTAAATGGAACCAATTTCTGGGCCGCCTGAGAAATCCGTTTGGCACCGCCGAAGAGCATCCGCCCAATCAGCATTGCCAGCAGCACGCCCATGAACAGATTGCCAATCCGGGATTCCTGCCAACCCAGATAGCCCAGCACGGTGTTCATACTGGTAATCACCGCATTGGTCTGGGTTGCATTCCCCACGCCAAAGGCTGCGATCACACCAAAGGCACAATATGCCCCAGCCAGCCATCGAAACCGACCGCCTAGTCCATTGCGTATCACATACATAGGGCCGCCAGCCCAGCCATCCTCTGTGGGAACCCGATAGCGAACTGCCAATGTCGCTTCAGCAAATTTCGTCGCCATGCCCAGGATGCCGCAGATCCACATCCAGAAGATGGCACCTGGCCCTCCCAGGCAAATGGCACCTGCAACACCTACCAGATTTCCTGTTCCAACGGTGGCAGCCAACGCCGTACACAGGGCCTGAAATGGTGAAATGCCCCTCTGGGCACTTTTTCCAGAAAAGAGTTTGCGAACAAACTCCCCCATAGCCCGTGGAAACAAGGTAATCTGCGCAAATCCCAGGCGAATGCTGATGGACAATCCCACACCCAAAATCAGGATCAGTGCTGGTGCACCCCAGACGATTGCACTCAGGGAAGATAGTATATTCGTCATTATGCCCTCCTAGAATATCACTTTTTTGTAGAAATCGCAAGATAAATTTACAAAAAAAGCAGCTCTCTTTTCCAGAGAACTGCTTTTGTACAAACATTTTCTGATTTTTTGTTTATCTACTGCGGACTCATTCCCACTTTGCCCAGATATCCGGACAAAATCCTACAGTGGCTTGTCTTCCATTACGGACAATGGGCGTTTTCATCAGGGTAGGATTATCGAAGACCTTATCTTCTTTCGCCCGGGGGTCGTCCATATATTTCATCAGGGTGATTTCCGGGGATTTTCCCTGCCAGTCAATCAGATTGTCAATGCCGCCCACTGCTTTCAGTACGCTGTCAAATTCCCTTCCGGACATTCCGTAGCGATTCAAATCGATGGACTGAAAGCAGATACGGCGTTCCTTAAAATACCGTTCCGCTTTTTTCGTATCAAAACATTTCGACTTGCCAAAAATCTGAATATTCATCAGTACATTACCTCCTCCAGGCACAGACCTTGGGGCGGAGCCAAAAAGCCTGCTTCTGCCCGTTCCCCGCCGAATAAGGACGGAATGCTCTGGATGCTGCGCTCTCCTCTTCCCACTTCCACCAGGGTTCCAACCAAAATCCGTACCATATTATGCAGAAATCCATTGCCGGTAAAGCATAGATGGATTTCTTCTCCGTTTTGTTCAATCTGAACGCTTCGCAGAAAACGGACTGTGCTTTTTTTCATCTTGGCGTTTCCACAGAAAGCAGAAAAATCGTGCTGTCCGCACAGCAGGTCAGCCGCCTTGCGCATGTCCTCCAGATTCAGCGGTTCCGGCATAACCGTCACATACCGGCGCTGGAATACGCAGGGAGTGTCGCTGTTCCAAATACGGTAGCGGTAGGTCTTTTCCCGGGCATTCAGCCGGGCATGAAACCGCTGGCTCACCTCTCTGCAGGAGTATATGCCGATATCCTCCGGCAGATACCTGCGCAGCTGGACAAGAATTTCCTCAGCAGGCAGCCTGCTCTCGCAGTGAAAATTCGCCACCTGCCCCTTGGCGTGAACACCAGCGTCTGTCCGGCCGCTGCCGCTGATTTCGATGGTTTCTCCCAAAATGCGGGAAAGAGTTGTTTCCAGCTTTCCCTGTATGGTATCGTCTTTGCCTGGCAGCCGCTGCCATCCCCGGTAACGGGTGCCGTCATAACAAAGATCAAGCCGCAGATTCCGCATAATTTTCCATTTCCTCTCTGGCCTCCCGCTCGGTATCTGCCGAGAACAGGAATTTCCCACTAATATCATATACCTGAACGTGTCCGCCCACATAACGCATCTGATACATTGTCATCAACCTTTCTTGTTGCTTCGTGATGACAGTATACCGCAGCATTTGTACAATAAAACGGACTGATTCATCGGTAGTTTTTCGTTATCTTCTGGCTTATGTAAATTTCATAGATTCTTTTGTAAAATCCCCAAGAATCCTGTAGACAGGCTACCTTTTCCGTGCTAGAATACCTGAGAATTATGAAAGGACGGGATTTCCAATGCAACGCAAACTTGCTGCAACCCAGATTACCGAAGGCGTGATCTGGAAGCAGCTGCTGAATTTTTTCTTTCCGATTCTTTTGGGTACATTCTTTCAGCAAATGTACAACACTGTGGACACCATCATTGTCGGCCGATATGTGGGTACCCAGGCGCTGGCTGCCGTTGGTTCCACAGCGGCGCTGATCAACCTGATTAACGGTTTCTTCATCGGTCTGAGTACCGGCGCTACTGTATTGCTTTCCCAGTTTTATGGTGCCGACAACCGACAAGGTGCCCGGGATGCACTGCATACCGGTATGGCTTTATCCGGTGTGCTGGGCCTTTTGACCACATTCGTAGGTGTGTTCTTTGGCCCTGAAATTCTGCGCTTGATGCACACCCCTGAAAACTGCATGGTGGACGCCCAGAACTACGTCCGCATCTATTTCTGCGGTGCCATTGCATCCATGATCTACAACATGGGTTCCGGTATTCTGCGGGCCATGGGAGATTCTCGGCGGCCGCTGATCTTTTTGATCGTTGCCTGCTTTGTCAACATTGTGATGGACCTTGTCTGTGTGGTCTCACTGGATATGGGCGTGGCAGGCGCCGCCATTGCAACCGTTGGCTCTCAGGTGGTCAGTGCTGTGCTGGTTGTACTGGTTCTGCTCCGTCTGCCGGAGGATTACCGGCTCAGATTCAGGCAGCTGCGTATGGACAAAGGTTTGCTGCAGCGCATTCTCTATGTGGGCATTCCCGCAGGATTGCAGTTTATCACCTTTGACCTGGCCAATGTGCTGATTCAGTCCGGCATCAATTCCTTTGGTGACGTAACCGTAGCCGCTTGGACAGCCTATGTAAAAACAGATGCATTAACCTGGCAGGTATCCGGCGCCTTCGGCGTGTCCATTACCACGTTTGTAGGACAGAATTTTGGTGCCCAAAAATACAGCCGCATCCGCAAAAGTGTCTGGGTCTGTATGGGCATGAGCGTCAGCCTGATTGCTGCCCTCAGCGCCATTGTAATTTTCTTCCGCAGTTTCATCCTGGGAATCTACACCACAGATCCCGAAGTCATCCGGGTCGGTGCTTATGTGATGTTGTGGATTATTCCCTTCAACGCCATCTTCATGCCAGTGGAAGTCTTTGCCGGAGCCATGCGCGGCACTGGGTATTCCATTATGCCCACGGTAATTACCTGTACCTGTGTATGCCTGTTCCGAATCGTTTGGGTCTTCACAGCGGTAAAGCGCTGGCACCAGATAGAAATGCTGGCACTGGCTTACCCCATCAGCTGGGTGCTGTGCTCGGCCGTATTTACCATCGCATACTTCCGGGGAACATGGCTGCATAAACGTATTGCAGAAATCGGTCTGGAACCGGAAAAATAGCAAGTTAGGCACAGAATTGACAGAAAACTGGAACAATTCTGTGCCTTTGTCTTACCGTTTTAGCTTCGCATCCAGCCACTGACTGATGTCTTCAAAAATTTCTTTCCTGTTGATTTCGTTGAGAATTTCATGGCGGCACAGTGGATAAATTCGCACAGATACATCCGTAAGCCCAGCCTTTCGGAACGCTTCGGCAGCTTTTTGAACGCCTTTTCCGTAATTTCCCACCGGATCATCTCCTCCGGCAATGAAAAATACCGGAAGATCCTTGCGCATGGCTGCCAAATGATTCGGCTGCTCCACAAAGTGAATCCCTTGCACCAGATCCCGAAGCAATCCGGCGCTGGCAGTAAAGCCGCACAAAGGATGGGCTATATAAGCATCCACGATCTCGGCATCCCGGGACAGCCAGTCGTAAGGGGTTCTGGGGTGCTCCACCTTCCGGTTGTAGCTGCCAAACACCAGATTTTGCAGCGTTTGGCTGGGTTTGGTCTCATCCCCCCGACTGCACACCAACTCCATTACCTTACTCAGTGCAGGTAAGGCAAAGGCTGGCTGCCAGCCGGTTCCGCAGATGATGGCGGCAGAAATACCACTGTCCGGGTATCTGCAAAGGATGGTTCGGGCCATGAATGAACCCATGGAGTGGCCAAACAGCACATAGGGCAGATTGGGATACTGGGCTTTGGTATCCTGCAGTAGCTGGTAAGTGTCTGCCACCGCAGTGAACCAGCCGCCGTGGAAATACCCCCGAATGCCTCCGCCATTGATAGACTGTCCGTGTCCCATATGGTCTTCCGCTACCACCAAATATCCCAGTTCCGTCAGATACCGGGCAAATTCATCATAGCGCTCCACAAATTCGGCAATGCCATGGACAATTTGCAGCACCGCTTTCGGCTCTCCTTGGGGTAGCCATCTGCGACCGTGAATTTTACCCATTCCCTGGGACGCATACCAGAAATCCTCACCCATGGAGATTACCCCACTACTTCATACCCGGCGTCGGTGATTGCCTGCTTCAGTGCGGCGGTGTCTGCCGTTCCGGTGACGGTGACGGTTTTGGCTTCCAGATTTACTACAGCATCCGTTGTACCGGGAACTGCCTTACACGCCTTTTCCACCGCAGCCTTGCAGTGATTGCACATCATACCATTGACTTTGATTACTGTTTCCATTGTGGATTCCTCCTGTGTAATAATTTTACAGGCTTGCACCTGCGGAATTGCCTGCACTGGGGTTTTAGACTGGAACAACCGCAGACGCAGAGCGTTGGATACAACAAATACGCTGCTCAAACTCATAGCCGCTGCTCCCAGCATGGGGCTAAGCTGCAGGCCGAAGGGAATATACAACACGCCGGCAGCAATGGGGATACCCAGACAGTTATAAAAGAATGCCCAGAACAGATTCTCCCGGATATTGCGGATGGTTGCTTTGCTCAAGGCAACAGCTCCACTGACAGAAGCCAGAGAACTGTTCATCAGCACGATATCCGCAGATTCCATTGCAATATCCGTTCCTGCGCCAATAGCCATGCCCACATCCGCGGTTGCCAAAGCGGGCGCATCATTGATGCCGTCACCAACCATCAGCACCCGATGGCCCTGGGACTGCAGCTGTTCCACAGCTCCAGCTTTCTCCGTGGGGAGAACATCGGAAATCACATGGGTAATCCCAGCTTTTTGGGCGATGGTTCTGGCGGTAGCCTGGTTATCCCCGGTCAGCATCACCACATCCAGCCCCGCCTTATGCAGTGCCGCCACCGCCTCCATCGAGTCTGGCTTCAGTACGTCCGCCGCGGCAATGGTTCCAAGGTATTGCCCTTTCTCGGTGGCAAAGTGCAGAGGTGTTTTTCCCTGATTTGCCAACTGTGGGAAATCGGGAATGGAAACCCCCAATTCCTCCATGAGTCTTCCGTTGCCGCCATAGCAGCGTACGCCATCTACCACGCCGGAAACACCCCGTCCAGGGAGGGTTTCAAAGTTCTCCGCTTCCAGGAACGATTTATGCCCTATTTTTTTCATAATTGCCTTGGCAAAGGGGTGCTCAGAGCGGCTTTCCAATGCCGCCGCAATTTGCAGAAGCTGCTTAGCGTCTGCTTCTCCCGGCAGGATGTCCGTTACCTCCGGTTTTCCAGTGGTCAGGGTACCGGTTTTATCCAGCACCACCGTATCCACCCGGTGCAGGTTTTCCAGCGCCTGCGCATTTTTGAACAGGACGCCCATCTGCGCTCCCCGCCCGGTGCCCACCATGATCGCCACCGGTGTAGCCAAGCCCAAGGCGCAAGGACAGGAAATTACCAGTACAGAGATAGCACAGGTAAGGCTGAATTCCAAACTCTGACCAGCAAGCATCCACGCTGCAAAAGTTACCAGTGCAATGCCCATTACCACAGGGACAAATACACCTGCAATCTGGTCTGCCAGTCTGGCAATGGGCGCTTTGGAACCACCGGCTTCCTCCACCAGGCGAATGACCTGGGCCAGAGTGGTGTCTTCTCCCACTTTGTCTGCACGGAACTCCAGATAGCCTTCCGTGTTGATCGTGGCTGCCGCTACGGTATCGCCGGAAACCTTCTCTACCGGCACACTCTCACCGGTCAGGGCGCTTTGGTCCACAGAGGCACGGCCTTCCAGTACCGTTCCGTCCACGGGAATACTGCCGCCGGAGCGTACAATTACCGTATCCCCCACCAGAACCTGTTCCACCGGGATTTCCTGTGTACTTCCATTTCGGCGAACCACCGCCGTTTTGGGGCTCAAATCCATCAGCGCCCGGATGGCATCTCCGGTACGGCCCTTGGCCCGGGTCTCCAGATATTTTCCCAGGGTAATCAGGGTCAGAATCATGGCTGCAGATTCAAAATACAGATTCTGGCTGTATGTGCGCACCAAATCCCAATCACCATGTCCCATGCCCCAGGCCATACGGAACAAGGCAGCCACACCATAAATCAGTGCTGCCAAAGAACCCACCGCAATCAGCGAGTCCATATTGGGCGCGCGATGCCACAGCGCTTTCAAGCCGCGGCTGTAGTATACCCGGTTAAGGTACACCGGCGGCAATGTCAGGAAAAACTGGGTCAATGCCGCCACCAGAGCGTTCTGCTCTCCATGATACCAGTGGGGAGCCGGCAGTCCGACCATGTGGCCCATGGTAAAGTACATCAGCACCACCAGGCAGACCGCAGATCCCAGAATCCTGCGCTTCATTTCTTTCAAAGCGTCATTCTTAGGCGCCGCTTCCTTTTGGGGAGCTGATCCCTGGATGCTGGCCTGGTAACCGGCATTCTGCACAGCCTGGATGACAGCTTGGGCTACATCCGGTGACTCCGCTTCAATCTGCATGGAGCCTGCCAGCAGATTCACTTCCGCCTTCCGGACACCAGGCACCTGAGATGCAACCTTCTGAACCCTGGCAGAACAGGCGGCGCATGTCATGCCGCCTACGGTAAATTTTAGTTTCAATTCCAGCCACCTCGCTTCTATTATCGGATAAAACCGCCAAAAAATCAATCCGTTTCTTCTGCATTTTCGGATTGACTCTGCTGCTTATCTGTGGTACTATTCTACCATGTGCGGCGTAAAACGCAAGTATGCACTATTTTGTATCATACTACCCTTTTGGATACCATGGAGGTATGCGCAATGGAAGCAAACGTGACCTGTCCGGTGGAGGCTACCCTGGAATTGATTGGCGGAAAATACAAAGCCCTGATTCTATGGCATCTATCCTCCGGTAAACTGCGCTTTTCTCAGCTGCATAAGGTCATCAGCGCAACGCCCAAAATGCTGACCCAGCAGCTTCGGGAGTTGGAGGCCCAACAGCTGATCACCCGGGAAGTGTTTGCTGTAATCCCGCCGAAAGTGGAGTATTCTCTGACGGAAACCGGAAAAAGTTTACTTCCCATTCTGGTTGCCATGCGGGATTGGGGGGCAAAGTATCTGCGAACAAAAAAAGATATGGAACCCACCTGTTTTATGATGAGCTCTGACCCCATTTCCCACACCAACTGATTACATAAGGAGAAGGCTATGAAGATCAAAATTCTATCTGACAGTACCTGCGACCTGCCCAAGTCTATTTTGGAATCCTGCGATATTACCCTGGTACCCCTGACCGTAATTAAAAATGGAGAAGATTTTAAAGACGGCGTCACCATCGCACCTGCCGATATCTTTTCCCACGTTGCATCCGGTGGTGATTTGTGCTCGACTTCCGCAGTCAGCGTTGGAGAATATCAGGAATTTTTCTCCCGGTATTCCGGAAGCTACGATGGTGTGATCCAGATCTGTATTGGTTCTGGTTTCTCTGCCAGCTATCAGAACGCCTGCCTGGCTGCTGAGGACTTCCCCAATGTCCGGGTCATTGATTCCCAAAATCTGACGGTTGGACAGGGCTTTCTTGCTATGAAGGCTTTTGCTCTGGCGGAAACCGCAAGTTCTCTGGACGAGCTGGCAGATTCTGTGCGTCAATATGTCAGCCGGGTGGAAACCAGCTTCGTCGTGGACAAACTGGACTATCTGGCCAAAGGTGGGCGCTGCTCCTCTGCTGCCGCGCTGGGCGCAAACCTGCTAAGCCTGAAGCCCTGCATTGAACTGGTAAGTAACAAGCTCAGCGTCGGAAAGAAATATCGTGGTAATTTTACCAAGTGTCTGTCTTCCTATATTCGGGATCGGCTGGATGGTCGGGATGATATCGACTGGGAGACGATATTTGTGGTAAAGACTGTGGTTTCTGACGAAAGTTACCAGGCCGTCATGGAGGCCGTTCACAACTACGGTCACTTTACCAATATCATGGAGTCCACCGCAGGGTGCACCATTTCCTGCCACTGCGGACCTGGAACTCTGGGCATTATTTTCCTGCGCAAATAAGATATCCTACAGAAAATCGCCGGATATTCCGGCGATTTTTCTTGAATTCTGATGGTTTTGTGGTATACTATGGCGGTAGGATTTTGACGAGGTGCGTCCCATATGGATTATATTGTTCTGTTAGATTTGGCAACCGACCTTGGTTATGAGCTGGCCATGAGCGGAGCGGAAACCTTCCGAATTGAAGAAAGTATCAGCCGGATTCTTTCGGCTTATGGCTTGCAGGCAGAAGTTTTTGCCATTCCCAACTATCTGGTAGTCAGCATTTTGGCAGAAGACGGCTACCCCATTACCCGCATGCGGCGAATTGGTGCCCACGGCAACGATCTGGATGCGGTGGAAAAATTCACTGGGTTGAGCCGCGCCCTTTGCAGCCGAAAGCCAGAACCAAAAGAAGCCGTACAGTGGTTTGAAAATATCCGCAGCGGCTTGATTTCCTACTCCAGGCTAGGTCAAGCAGTTGGTCACTTTCTGGGCGCAGCGGGCTTTGGCCTGTTTTTTGGCGGCGGTTGGCTCGACGGTCTGTGCGCAGGAATTTGCGGCGTGGCAGCCGGATACGCCGGTCAGCGGATGGAGCAGTGGAAGGCAAATGCCTTCTTCCGCACCATCGCCTCCTCCTTTCTGCTGGCGTTGATTGCCTATATCATGGGTGCTTTGGGTGTCGCATCAAATCCCGATGCAGTCACCATCGGAGCTTTGATGCAGCTGGTTCCCGGGCTTCTGTTTACCAATGCCATGCGGGATATGATATATGGTGACACCAATTCCGGCATTAACCGAATCGTACAGGTATTTCTGATTGCCGCCGCCATTGCATTGGGCACTGCCGGTGCATGGCAAATTGCCGATGCTCTTTGGGGAACTCCGGTATCCGCTCCTGCAATTGATTATTCCATCGGCGCTACTTGTCTGTTTGCTTTTATCGGGTGCATCGGTTTTTCCATTCTGTTCAACATCCACGGCCCCGGCGGCATTTTGTGCGCTTTGGGCGGACTTCTGGCCTGGGCTGTATATGAAATTTCCATGGCCTGTGGAACGACCGATATCCTGGCATATTTCTTCTCCGCTCTTTTCTCCTCTGTCTATTCTGAAATAATGGCAAGAATTCGGAAATACCCGGCAATTTCCTATCTGGTTGTATCAATCTTCCCAATGATTCCTGGTGCCGGTGTTTACTACACCATGAATTATGCTGTCCGGGGTGAAATGGAGATGTTTGCTTCCCAGGGAATGCACACCGCTGCCATTGCAGGGATTATGGCTGTAGGCATCCTGTTGGGCTCATCCACGTTCCGGATGTATACCTATTGGAAAGTCCATCAGAAGCAATGCGCTTAGTGTAGTTGGTCAATTGCCTTCTGAAGATGCTGATAAAATTGCCCGATATGAATACCATCCACAAGTCTGTGGTTTACCTCTACAGACATTCCCAGCGTTTTCCTCTCCCCTTCTGAGACAAATTTCCCCCAGGTAATTCTGGGGATGGTATCGTCCGGGTCCAGATCTCGCTCATTGGTACATCCGGTCAGATCCATCCAGGGCAGGCAGGAAATATAGATCAGCTGGCTAGTCTCGGCACTCTGATCCAGCAAGCCAACCTGGGTCATGCTTTTTTCTCTTGCAGCCCGGCAAAATTCTTCCATAGTACCTTCACAACCCATGGAGACGATATGAAACAAATCGCTGCCCTTTTTCATATCCGTAAAGCTGGGAATTCGCCGCTCCAGCAGCCCAACCTTCCCTTCCTCAAGAACGTAGCGGAAATTCTCAACCTGGTTGATTGCGTGTGAAACCAGATAAGTCAGGCTGTAATAGAAGGAAATTCCTCTCGCCTTTGTATACTCGTACAAATTGGTTACATCCACCCGGAATGTAGTGCTGTAGAACGGGTTGGACACACCGGAAAACAGAGCAAAATGTTCGGCCCGGGGCCATGTATTCTGGTCAATCCACTGCATAGCTTGCCTCCTGGAAGAAATTTTAAATAGTTTATCACAGATAGCGACAAAAGCAAAGGCAGAAAAATCCCTGGATTTCGGATTTTCTGCCTGTTTTTTATTCTTTTTAAATCTCAGTCAGTTGGGTAAAAATCTCCCCGAGACTATCATGAAATACCAAATCCGCCTGGCTGTCATAAGGTGTTTCATCCCGGTTAATCAGCACAAGCCGATTCCCACGATAGTAATTAACCAGACCTGCCGCCGGGTACACCGTCAGGCTGGTACCGGCTACAATCATCAAGTCCGCCTGACGGATGGCCATCACGCTTTTGGTGATGGTATCCTGATCCAGCCCCTCTTCATACAGCACCACATCCGGCTTCACAATACCGCCGCAGCTGCATCTGGGGATGCTATCGGATTCCTTGACAAATTCTGCCGGGTAGAACTTACGGCAGCGTGTGCAGTAGTTGCGCAACACCGATCCGTGCAGCTCATAAACCCTCTTACTGCCTGCTTTCTGATGCAAGCCGTCAATATTCTGGGTTACCACTGCAGACAGCTTGCCTTCTTGTTCCCATTTGGCCAGACATTTGTGGGTGATATTGGGCTCAAATCCCAGAGGCAGCATTTTTTCCCGATAAAAGCGGAAGAAATACTCCGGATTGCGTTCGTAAAAGCTATGGCTGATAATCACTTCCGGGGGATATTCAAACTTCTGATTATACAGACCGTCTACACTGCGAAAATCCGGGATTCCGGATTCCGTGGAGTCATTACCATTAGGCCGCCATTTTTCACTATACAATCCGTCTTTGCTTCTGAAATCTTTGATTCCAGATTCAGTGCTTACTCCTGCGCCCGTAAAAGC
>DVGO01000005.1 GCA_018712645.1 Candidatus Faecousia faecavium
TATGTTGTGGAGACAGGATGGATAAATGGTATGTGGAGTTGACAATGACTACCTATACATTTCTGAAAACATCTTCGTACAAACAGAGCCTCATATCCATCCAAGAGGCCGTTTCCCTTATTTTTCTTCAAATGTCAATCCTGTCAACTCCACATACCATTTATCCATCCTGTCTCCACAACATACCCAATATCTATCCTATCCACTCAACTCTCTGTCATTTTCCACAGTAGACCAGTTCCCACTTACCTGTAAAATGAAAAAATCCGGAAACCCGAACCTGTCCTCTGACAAGCCCCGACTCCCGGAAATCCCTTGTTTTCTACACTTTTTCGCTATCTTATTCTTTGACTTTTGACATCAATACTACTGTCTCCACATGGGCGCACCGGGGGAACAGATCCGCTGCCAGGGCGGTTTGCAGGGTGTAGCCTCTGGCTTTGAGGAGTGCCACATCCCGGGCCAGGGTGGCGGGGTCGCAGGAGACGTAGACAATCCGCTTCGGAGACATCCGGGACAGGGCTTCGATGGTGTCGGCATTCAGCCCTTTCCGAGGCGGGTCGACTACCACCACATCCGGACGCACCCCGTCCTGCTCCAATTTCAGCGCCGCCTGTCCAGCATCGCCGCAAAAGAACTGGGCGTTCGTAATGCCGTTGCGCTGGGCATTGGCTTTGGCATCCTCCACCGCCTGGGGAATCACCTCCACGCCAATGACCTGCCCGGCAGCGGCGGCCATGGCCAGGGTGATGGTGCCTACGCCGCAGTACAGATCCAGCACCGTGTCGGTTTTGGAAATCTTCGCCAGGTCAATGGCGGCCTGGTACAGCCGCTGGGCCTGGTGGTGATTGACCTGGTAGAACGAACGGGGGGACAGCCGGAAGGTCAGGCCGCACAGGGTGTCCTCAATATACCCCGGGCCATAGAGGGTGTGGAAGGTGTCGCCCAGAATGGCATTGCCCTTGCGGGTGTTCTCCGACAGTACCAGGGTGGTAAAGCCGGGCACCTGTTTGAGATTCTTCACCAGTTCCTCCCACCTGGGAAGTTTTTGCCCGTTGATGACCAGGCACACCAGAATCTGCCCCGACACGACACCCCGGCGGACGTAGATATGCCGCAGCAGGCCGGTATGGGCGATTTCATCATAGACCGGAATACGGAATTGGTTTACATAATCGATTACGACATCCTTCACTGCATCCGTCTGCTCCGGCAGAATCCGGCACCGGGGATTTTCCACCACGGTGTGGGTGCCCGCCCGGAAAAATCCGGCGTATGCCCGGCCTTTTTTCTGCGCCACCGGGTACTGGGCCTTGTTTCGGTATCCCAGGCAGGTGGGGGCAGCCAGAATGGGAATTTCCTCCAGATTCTCCCCGCCCAGACGGTTGAGGCAGTCTTTCACCCGCTGGGCTTTCAGCCGGGTTTCCTCTTCATAATCCATGTGCCAGAAGTCACAGCCGCCGCAGAGCTTGGCCACGGGGCATTCCCGGTTGCGCCGGTGGGGGGATTTTTCCAGAAGCTCCACGATTTTTCCGGCAGCCCAGGTTTTCTGGGCCTTCTCAATCCGCACCCGCACCCGTTCCCCAGCAATGGCGTTGGGAATAAACACGGCGCAGCCTTCGATATGGGCAACTCCCTGACCTTCGGCGGTGTAGTCCGTGATTTGGGCTTCGTAGATTTGGTTTTTGATGAGCATTGTCGTTCCTCCGAGATATCAGAGAATGAATTCCATTCCCACTTTTTGGGGTTTCAGGCCGCACTTCTGATAGAAGGCCATGGCGGTATCGTTGCCGCTCCAGACATTCAGGGTCACGGCGTCGCAGCCGTTGCTTCTGGCATACTGACACACCTGCTGATACAGCGCCCCGGCAATGCCATGGCACCGCTGGGCTTCGTCTACGCACAGGTCGTCAATATACAGTACTTTCCGGTCCTGAAGTACCGGATCATCCTTGGTAATCTGCAAAATGCAGAAAGCGTAGCCTGCCACCTGGCCCTCGTTCTGGGCGATGAAAATAGGGCGGTCCGGATTTTTCAGCAGCGCTTCCAAGGCGGCCTCATCATATTTCTGAGCGCCGGAGCGGAACAAATCCGGGCGAATCTGATGGTGTACTTCTCCAACTTGCTGCAAAAGGTTCAGCATACCGGGAATGTCCCGGCTTTGGGCAAAACGAATTTCCATGGTATTTCCTCGATTCTATGACGTTTTTCCTATCATACCATATTTTTTCTCCCAGGTAAAGCCGGGGTTGAGAAAACCCGGGAAAACTGGTATGATAGCCAAAACAAGGAGGCGATGGCATGGATTATGAAACCTGCAATCTCTGTCCCCGGCAGTGCGGCGTCAACCGCAGAGCAGGGGAGCGGGGATTCTGCGGCTGCCCGGACACGGCCCTGGTGGCAAAGACAATGGTTCATAAATGGGAGGAACCGGCACTGGCTGGCAGTGGCGGCAGTGGGGCCATCTTTTTTGGCGCCTGCACCTTAGGCTGCCGGTTTTGTCAGAATGCCGCCATCAGCGCATCGGCGGTGGGTAAGCCCATGGACAGCCGCCAGCTGCGGCAAGCGATGGAGGACTTGATTGCCCAGGGGGCGGAAAATATTGACCTGGTGACCCCAACCCAGTTTCTGCCCACCATTTTGCCCGCACTGCAGCCCAAACTGCCGGTGCCGGTGGTATACAACTGCGGCGGCTATGAGCGGGTGGAAACGATTGCTTCTCTGGACGGATTGGTAGACATTTACCTTCCGGATCTGAAATATTCCAGCAATGC
The DNA here is from genome assembly GCA_018712645.1 of Candidatus Faecousia faecavium. Taxonomy (GTDB): domain Bacteria; phylum Bacillota; class Clostridia; order Oscillospirales; family Oscillospiraceae; genus Faecousia; species Faecousia faecavium. The sequence continues at coordinate 2,775 of DVGO01000005.1, forward strand.
CCTGGCAGCACGTCTGTCCGGGGCAGAGGACTACGTTTCCGTGGCTCAGGATGCCATCCGGGAAATGGTGCGCCAGACCGGCCCGGTGTGCTGGCAGGGGGAGAAGATTACAAAGGGCGTGATTATTCGCCACCTGATTCTGCCCGGCTGTGTGGACAATTCTTTGGGTGTGCTGGACTGGATTGGGGAAAATTTTGCCCCGGGCCAGGTGCTGGTAAGCCTGATGCGCCAGTATACCCCCATGGGCAATCTGAGCGCCCCCTTTGACCGGCGGATCAGCCAGGAGGAATACGAAGCGGTGCTCAGCTGGATGTACCTGAACAACCTGGAGGGCTTTACCCAGGAGGCCGAGGCGGCAGATGCGGGATTTATTCCGGATTTTTAGAAAATCTCCTGTGTTTTTTGCAAAATAACAATATTCTACCGGTAGTTGCGGGATAGTTGGTGGAAGCAACCGAGGGTTTTGGCTATACTGATACCCACAGAAAGGAGGTGCAGCCATGTATATAAGTACGTTGGCAACCATTGTGGCACTGATAATTTACGCTGCAGTTCTGGGAGTGATTGGATATTTGATCTATCTGGTTATCCGTGCGCTCAGAAAATATATCGGCGCTCAGGAAGTCCGGAAAGAAGCGGCAGCTGTCCGGAAATCCCTGTCGGAAATTTTGCGGGAAAATCGAATCCGCTGCAAAATGACCCAGGAATTTGTGGCAGAGGCCTTGGGTGTCAGCCGCCAGGCGGTTTCCAAATGGGAAAACGGCACTGCCGACCCCAGTACGTCCAATTTGATTGCCCTGGCCAAGCTCTACGGAATCTCCGCAGAGGACATTCTGCACAGCGCAGCCAGCCCAAAGGATTACCAAGTGTAAGAGAAACATCTATCCAATGCTTTGCCGCCCCCGGAAGGTGATTCGGGGGCGGCTTTTGCTCTATTGCCGGGTAATTTCGGGAAATTTGCAGAAGAAGCATTCTTTTCTTGCAATTCGTTTCTGGGCATTATATAATAAACCTGTGCGAAATATGGGAAGGGGGACAATCATAGTGCAGTCGGAATACATTATTGAAATGCTCAATATCAGAAAAGAATTCCCCGGCATTGTGGCAAATGACAACATTACCCTGCAGTTAAGACCAGGAGAAATCCATGCTCTGTTGGGAGAAAACGGTGCCGGTAAGTCTACACTGATGTCCGTTCTGTTCGGCCTTTACCAGCCGGAAGCGGGAGAAATCAGAAAAAATGGGCAGGTTGTGAAGATCAACAGCCCCAATGATGCAACGGCTCTGCATATCGGCATGGTGCACCAGCACTTCAAGCTGGTGGATGTGTTTACCGTGCTGGACAATATTATTTTGGGAGCGGAGGACACCAAAATGGGTTTCCTCCAGCGGGGTGTTGCCCGGAAAAAGGTGCAGGAACTGTCAGAAAAGTATAAGCTGTATGTGGACCTGGATGCCAAGGTGGAGGATATCACCGTGGGTATGCAGCAGCGTACGGAAATTCTGAAAATGCTCTACCGGGACAATGAGATCCTGATTTTTGACGAGCCTACCGCTGTGCTGACGCCCCAGGAGATTGACGAGCTGATGGAGATTATGCGCGGCTTTGCTAAAGAGGGCAAGTCCATCCTCTTCATCACCCACAAGCTCAACGAGATTATGGCGGTGGCGGACCGGTGCACCGTTCTGCGTAAGGGCAAATATATTGGCACCGTCAACATTAAGGACACCAACAAGCAGGAACTGTCCAACATGATGGTGGGCCGTCCGGTTCAGCTGCAGGTGCAGAAGGATGAGGCAAAGCCCGGTGACGTGATTCTGGACGTGAAGGGGCTGACGGTACACTCCAAAACCAGTAAGAAGAATGCGGTGCACGATGTTTCCTTCCAGGTGCGTGCCGGAGAGATCGTCTGTATCGCGGGTATCGACGGCAACGGTCAGACGGAACTGGTGTATGGCCTGACAGGACTGGAAAAGCCTTCGGCAGGACATATTACCCTGTGCGGCCATGACATCTCCAAAGCCAGCATCCACAAGCGCAGCCAGGCCGGTTTGAGCCACATCCCCGAGGACCGGCACAAACACGGACTGGTGCTGGATGACACCCTGGAAAACAACCTGGTGCTCCAGTCCTTCCAGGAACCCCGCTTCCAGAAATTCGGCTTTATCAAGCGCGACGCAGTGCGCGCCTACGCCGAGAAGATCATCGGACAGTATGACGTCCGCAGCGGTCAGGGCCCGGTGACCATCACCCGGAGCATGTCCGGCGGCAACCAGCAGAAAGCCATCATCGGTCGGGAAATCGACCGGGGATGCCCCTTGCTGATTGCGGTGCAGCCCACCCGAGGCTTGGACGTCGGCGCCATTGAGTATATCCATGCACAGCTGGTTGCCCAGCGGGACGCCGGTAAGGCTGTGCTGCTGGTATCGCTGGAACTGGACGAAGTGATGAATGTGGCGGACCGGATTCTGGTGATGTATGAAGGAGAAATTGTGGGAGAGCTGAACCCCAAGACTACCACTGTCCAGGAACTGGGCCTGTATATGTCCGGTGCCAAGCGCAGCGGGAAGGGAGGAGCACAGGCATGAAAGAAACCTTGCTGACCATTTATGAAAAAGACGCTACCAAGAAAGTGTTGGCATCCCTGATTTCCATTCTGGTTGGCCTGTTCGTGGGTACCATTGTGGTTGTCGTGGTGGGCCTGACCAAGGATACCATCACCGGCAAGGGAATCTGGGACGGCGTGCGGCTGATTTTTGCCGGTATCCTGTCCACGGGCCGGGATGCTGCCGGTAATTTGACCTGGGGCTACAACGCTCAGTCCCTGGGCAATATGCTCTTCCGGGCAACGCCCCTGGTGATGACGGGCCTTTCTGTGGCTGTGGCGTACAAGACGGGCCTGTTCAACATCGGCGCTCCCGGACAGTACCTGATGGGTACCATGGCATCGCTGATGATTGCTCTGGGCATCCCCTCTGAGACAGTTCCTGCAGGCCTGATCTGGGTGCTGGCGTTCCTGGGCGGCTGCCTGGCAGGTGCTCTGTGGGGCTGCATCCCCGGCGTGCTGAAAGCATTCCTGAACATCAACGAGGTTTTGGCCTGTATCATGACCAACTGGCTGGCAGCCAACCTGGTCACCTGGGCCTTTGACATCAGCAATTTCAAGAACGTGGTGGAGAACACCAAGGCTGGTTATATCTACAAAACCACCTTCAATGGCGTGGCAACTCCCAAGCTGGGACTGGACAAGATCTTCCCCGGCTCTCAGGTCAACGGCGGTATTCTCATCGCCATTGTGATTGCCATCGCTATGTATATCCTCATTAACAAAACCACTCTGGGCTACCAGCTGAAAGCCTGCGGCTCCAACCGCCACGCAGCCCGGTATGCCGGCATCAATGACAAGCGCAACATTGTGCTGTCCATGGCCATTGCCGGCGGCCTGGCAGGCGGCGGCGCTGCACTGTACTGGCTGTCGGGCAATACGGAGTTCTACTGGTCTACCTATCAGTCTCTGCCGGCTACCGGTTTCAACGGCATCCCTGTGGCATTGCTGGCAGTGAGCAACCCCATCGGCGTCATCTTCACCGCAACCTTTATGGCCATGCTGGACATTGTGGGCCAGCAGCTGACGGGCTACACCGCTTATAATGAGTATATCACCGACGTGATTATTGCAGTGATTGTCTACCTCAGCGCCTTCTCTCTGCTGATCCGGATGATGCTCACCGGCAAGCAGAAAGCCGGTGCGGTGAATGCTAACGCCGAACCCAAGGATGCCCAGTCGGACAAGCCGCAGAAAGGAGGCCAGGAAGCATGACATTTCTCATTCAGCAGACTTTGCTTTACGCAGTACCGTTGATGATCGTGGCGTTGGCCGGCGTGTTTGCCGAACGCAGCGGTATCATCAACCTGGCGCTGGAAGGTATTATGATCTTCGGTGCGTTTATTGGCGTGCTGTTTGTACACAGCATGCAGGAGTTTTCCGTCTTTACCAACGCTGCCCGGTCCGGTGACTGGCTGACTTTGCAGGGATTGGAACTGATGGCCATGGCGGCGGCGGCCCTGATGGGTGCGGTATTCTCCTTGCTGCTGAGCTTTGCCTCCATCAACCTGCGGGCGGACCAGACCATCGGCGGCACCGCTCTGAACCTGATGGCTCCGGCACTGGTGCTGTTCCTGATCCGGATTCTGGTGAACCAGAATACCCTGATGATGTCCACCGGTGACGCCGCTTCCTGGTTCATGATCAAAAAGTCCACCTTTGGCCTGAAAAAATCCGCAGATATCGGCTTCCTGGGGGAAACCTTCCTGAATAAGGTTTACCTGGCAACCTATGTCTGCATCCTGATTTTCATCATCTTGTCCATTGTGCTTTACAAGACCCGGTTTGGTCTGCGGCTGCGCTCCTGCGGTGAAAATCCTCAGGCAGCGGACAGCCTGGGTATCAATGTTTATAAGATGCGCTATGCCGGTACCACCATTTCCGGCGCCTTGGCTGGCATGGGTGGTTTTGTCTACGCCCTGACCACTGCCAACTGCACCGCCAACGGCGATGTGGCAGGCTTTGGCTTCCTGGCATTGGCGGTTATGATCTTCGGCAACTGGAAGCCGCTGAACATTGCCGGTGCCTCCTTGCTCTTTGGCCTGTTCAAGTGCATTGCCGCAGCTTACAGCTCCATTGATATCAATGGTGACGGCGTATACCTTCTGGCCCAGCTGGGAATCAGCTCCCACCTGTACCGGATGCTGCCTTACCTGGTTACTTTGGCGGTGCTGGCCTTCACCTCCAAGAAGTCCCGGGCGCCCAAGGCAGAGGGTATTCCCTACGACAAGGGAAGCCGCTGACAATCTTTCAAACTGCTCTTCGCCAAAAGCGAAGGGCAGTTTTTTGCATATTCCTCTCAAGCGTGGCATAGAGTGTCCCAGGTGAGGAGGGATGGCATGGAGCAGGAGCATTTGCCACATAAATTGCAGCTGGTGGAGCGGCAGCAGCTGACCATGACCGGTGTGACGGAGGTTGTCAGCTTTGATGATACAACCGTGGTGCTGCAAACATCTCTGGGAACGCTGGTGGTTCAGGGGCAGGAATTGCAGCTGAAGAATCTCTCGCTGGAGGGCGGACAGGTATCCGTATCGGGCACGGTCAGCGCGCTGATTTACGAAGAACCCAGACAGGGCGGCTGGCGGAGGCTGTTCCGGTGAGTCCGCAGACAGCGGCATATCGCTTGGTGGTGAGCCTGCTGCTGGGCGCAGTGCTGGGACTGGGATACGGGTTTTTGCGACCGCTGCGCCGCAGAAGCCAGGCCCTGAGAGATCTCCTGTTTGTGCTGATGTGCGGATGGGTATGCCTGTATCTGGGATTTGGGGTCTGCCAGGGGGATTTGCGGCTGGGCTATCTGTTGGGACTGCTTCTGGGGGCCATTGCCTGGGAAGCCACGGCAGGGCAGCTGCTGCGGCCGGTTTTTGCCATATTTTGGAAGGGATTGGGTAAACTGGCGGCGGCCTTTTCCCTGCCTTTGAAAAAAATTCTGAAATTTACAAAAATTTTGTTTGCATCTGGGGAAAAATGGGTTACAATAATGTGGAATCACTATCGACAGCGCAAGCCAGGCCCCGGAGGTAAAAAACATGGCAGAAAAAGCAAAGCAAAAGAAAATCCTGAAATTGCAGATTCGCCCCACGGTGCCGGTGCTGAAGGTTCTGGTGGTTGTACTTATTCTGTGTTCTACGGCAGCCCTGACGGCGCTGTGGTGGGTTCACGGAAGCTTCCGGGCCGAAACGGACAAGCTTCGCAGCGAAGCCGCCGAACTGGAGTACGCCAACGACCTGCTGGAAGAAAAAACCGGACGACTGGACTCCCTTCAGAGTATCCAGGAAATCGCGGAGGAAGAACTGGGCCTGATTGATCCGCGTACCGTTGTGATCAAACCCCAATCGTAATTCAGGCAACCTGATTGCCTTAACATATGGAGGAAGCAGAGCATTTATGGAGTTAACTGTAGGAGCCGTTTTAGAGGGAAAAGTCAAATCCATCACCAACTTTGGTGCATTCGTCACGCTGCCGGAGAACAAAACCGGCATGGTACATATCTCTGAGGTTGCCAATGCCTATGTCAGCGATATCCGCCAGCACCTGACCGAGGGCCAGGATGTGAAGGTTATGGTCATCGGCAATGAAAACGGCAAAATCAACCTGTCGATCAAGCGTCTGGAGCCCAAGCCTCAGCGCGACGGCGGACGGCCCAATTTCCGCAACGGTCCCCGCCGGGAGGGCGGCAACTTCCAGAATCGGGAGCAGAACCAGAATCGTCCTCCGGTGCAGCCCGCACCGCCCAAGACTGCGGACCAGATCTTTGAGGAAAAGCTGAAGGCGTTTATGACCGAATCCGACAGCAAACTCTCTGCCATCCGTGCGTATTCCGAGAACCGGGGCAGAAGCAGAAGAAGAGGCTGATCGCTTCCTGAATTTGCGGAGGCGAAGGAAATGTCAACGGTTCTGATTACCGGAGGTTCCCGGGGAATCGGTGCGGCAGCGGTGGAGCTGTTTGCCGCCCAGGGTCACCGGGTGTTCTTCCTGTATGAAAAACAGCACGACGCTGCCCAGGCCCTGGCGGAGAAAACCGGTGCCACCGCCATCTGCTGCGATGTGGCGGATGGACAGGCGGTGCGCCGGGCCTTTGACCAGGTGGGGGACGTAGATGTGCTGATCTGCAACGCCGGGATTATGCACTTCGGGCTGATGTCCATGGTGGAAGAGGAAGTCTGGGATCGGCTTTTTGCGGTGAATGTCAAGGGGATTTACCACTGCGTCAACGCTGCCATGCCCGGATTTCTGAAAAAGCATAGCGGCTGCATCATCACCGTCTCTTCCATGTGGGGACAGGTAGGCGCTTCCTGCGAGGCGGCCTATTCTGCTACCAAAGGTGCAGTCATTGCCCTGACCAAAGCCCTGGCCAAGGAGCTGGGCCCCAGCGGTATCCGGGTCAACTGTGTGGCGCCGGGTGTCATTCTGACGGATATGTGCGCCGGGGTGGACCCTCAGGTTCTGGAGGAAATGGCCCAGGAGACCCCCATTGGCCGCAACGGAACCCCCATGGATGTGGCCCAGATCATGTCCAGCCTGGTACAGGCCGAGTTTGTCACCGGCCAGGTGGTAGGGGTCAGCGGTGGATTTGTTATGTAACCATGCCCAAATAGAAAAGGAGCGTTCCAAATGAGAAAAATTTCCATTGCCTGTGATCATGGCGCTTTGGCGCTGAAAGCAGTTGTGAAGGAACATTTGCAGAAGAAAGGATATGAAGTAGCAGACTTCGGCACCTACAGCGCCGACAGCTGCGATTATCCTGACTATGCCGCTGCCGCTGCCAGAGCGGTGGCCAGTGGGGAATGTGAGAAGGGAATTGTGCTGTGCACCACCGGAATCGGCGTGTCTATTTCCGCCAATAAGATTCCCGGAATTCGCTGCGCCCTGCTCAGCGATCCCTGGTCTGCCAGAATGACCCGGCTGCACAACGATACCAACATGATGGCCATGGGAGCCGGCGTGGTGGGACAGAACCTGGCACTGGAAATCGTGGATACCTGGCTGGAAACGGAATTTTCCGGCGAGGAGCGCCACCAGCGGAGAATTGATAAGCTGATGGCTCTGGAAGAACGAAAGTAAATCAAAATCTTCTCCTTTTGATCGGAAGTTTTCCGGGAAAAGGAGAAGTTTTTTTGCTTTTTCCCAATATCCAAAGGAAATCTTAAGGTTTTTGCCAGGGGTTCGACTTGTTTTTTCGGAGGAAACAGAGTACAATGGTAAAATCGACTTAAGAAAGGAGTCGCTGGATGCAGACCAAAGATAATGCGGTTGCCGGCTATGCCCAGCAGATTTTATCCCAGGTACGCAAAGCGGTGGTGGGAAAAGATACGGTGCTGCTGTGGGTACTGGCGGCCATTTTGGCAAGAGGACATATTCTTTTGGAAGATATCCCCGGGGTTGGCAAGACCACCATGGCTTTGGCATTTTCCCGGGTGTTGGATCTGGAGTACAACCGGGTGCAGTTTACCCCGGATGTGCTGCCTTCGGACGTGACGGGCTACTCCATCCCCGATCCCCAGGGTCAGGGCATGCGCTATCAGAAAGGTGCCGTGCTGTGCAACCTGTTTCTGGCGGATGAGCTGAACCGGGCAACCTCCCGTACCCAATCGGCCCTGCTGGAAGCGATGGAGGAAGGACAGGTGACGGTGGACGGGGTCAGCCACAAGCTGCCCCAGCCTTTTGTGGTCATTGCCACCCAGAACCCCACCGGTGCGGCAGGAACCCAGCTGCTGCCGGACAGCCAGATGGACCGGTTTATGGTACGGCTGTCTCTGGGCTATCCCAGCCCCAAGGATGAAGCGGCCATGATCCTTAACCGACAGGGAGGCAATCCGCTGCATATGCTCAGCGCCCTGATGACCCGGGAGGATTTGGTGAATATTCAGGATGCGGTGGAGGATACTTTCCTGCATGAGAGCGTAGTCGGATACATTGTTGCCCTGGTAAACGCCACCCGCAGCAGCGAGGATATTTTGCGGGGAGCCAGCCCCCGGGCAACCCTGTCTGTAACCGCCATGTCCAAGGCGGTGGCACGGCTCCGGGGCAGAGATTATGTCACCCCGGCGGATGTGAAGGAAGTGTTTTCCCATACGGTAGCCCACCGGCTGATTCTGTCGGCAAAAGCGGAAGCCCAGGGCAAATCCCCGGAGCAGGTACTTGCCCAGATTGTAGGCACGGTGCCGGCTCCCAGACTGCGCTGATATGTGGGGACGTCGGTTATTTTACCTGGCGGCTGTGGTAAGCTGTCTGGGGTTTTATGTGGCCCATGGAAGCTGGGTAGCCTGTTTGGTGGTTTGGATTGTACTGGGACTGCCATGGCTGTCTCTGCTGGTGAGTTTGCCGGCTATGGTCAGCTTTCGGATGCAGGTGGAGGCACCCCGGGCGATTCCTCTGGGAACCCCGGCGGAAGCCTGGCTCATGGGCAGCAGCCGATATCCGCTGCCGCCCTTTTCCGGGAAAATCCAACTGATTTCCTGCGTTACCGGAGAGAAAGTGCGCTATCGCCCTTCCCGGGGGCTGCCTGTTCAGGTGTGCGGCGGAATCAAAATTGCGGTGCTTCGCCCTCGGGTTTGCGACCACCTGGGTCTGTTTTCCTTTCCCACCAAGGTTAGTCCAGGGCATAACGTGGTGATTCGCCCGGTGCCGGTGCCGGTGCGGGATCTTCCGGATTTGCAGCGCTACCTGGCCCGCTCCTGGCGGCCCAAGCCCGGCGGCGGTTTTGCGGAAAACCACGAGCTGCGGCTGTACCGCCCGGGAGACAACTTAAACCAAGTCCATTGGAAATTGTCTGCCAAAGCCGGAAAACTCACCTTGCGTGAGCCGATGGAGCCCCAGAGAGGGCTGGTTCTTCTGACCATGAACCATCGGGGCACTCCGGAAGAGCGAAACCGGAAATTCGGACGGCTCCTGTGGGTGGGAAGCTACCTGCTGGAGCAGCAGGTTTCCTTCGAAATTCGTGCGCTGACCGCCATCGGCATCCGGTCCTTCGATGTGCGCAGCCAGCAGGATCTGACCCGGGCGCTGGACACCCTGCTGTGTGATCCGGAAGCTGTGGAGGGCTCCATCCGGGATCGGTTTTACAGCGCTTCCTGGCACTACCACATAGGAGGGAATGCCGATGAAGCTTGAGCGATGGGTGCGGGCTTTGTTAAGCAGCGCACTGGCATTTTGCATTTCCCTCGGTTCCGTGGGCTGTCTGGTCAGTGCCTTTGAACTTTCTTTGGCGTCATATCCGGGACTGGTGCTGACCTGCCTGATTGCTGCCATCCTGTGCGGCCTGGTGCTGTCGGGAAAACGGGGTGGCCTTGCTTTGCTGCTTCTGGCAGGACTGCTGATGGGATATTTGTGGCGCAGAGGGGAAGCGGTGCAGCAGCTGGGACAGCTTTTGTACCGGATTTCCTACGTCTACGACCGTGCATACCACTGGGGATATCTGAAGCTGGCGGACTCTGCCTGGGATGCCGGCGTGGCGGATCTTCCGTTAGCGGTGATGGGATGCGGCATTGCCGCATCGGCTGCCTGGGAAATTTGCCGGGGAAAGTCCGGCATGGTGGCCATCTTGCTGGCGGTACTTCCCCTGTGTGCCTGCCTGGTGGTCACGGACACTACCCCGGACGAGGTGTATCTGTTCCTGCTTCTGCTGGGACTGATTGAACTGGTGCTGACGGCACGGGTGAGAATGCACAGCTGCGTCCAGGGATGCAGGCTGCTGTTTATGACCCTACTGCCTACGATGGCGGCTCTGGGGCTGCTGTTTTGGATGATTCCCCAGGCTGGATATGTCAGCCATGCGGAGCAAATCCGCAATACCTTGCTGCAATGTATCCGTAAAGCACCGGATGCGGCTGGCTCTCTTCCTGAGACGCTGCAGCAAACCGTCCAAAGCCAGGAGCCGGAAAGCGTGAACCTGGCTTCCTTGGGAAGTCGTTTCCCATCTTCCGCTGCGGTGATGAAGGTGACAGCGGACACCGGGGGAACATTGTACTTACGGGGCCGGGATTATGATATTTACGACGGTACAGGATGGGAAACCACCCTCCACCGGACGGAAAAATTTACAGCGCCGGAACAAAGCCTGGGACTTGTGACGGTGGAAACCGTATCCCCATTTCAGCAAATTTATCTGCCCTACTACCCGGAGGAAAATTTGTCCCTGGTAGGGGGCAGACTGGAAAATACCGGACTGTATCAGAGCTACACCTGCACCCGGATGGGGTTTGCGCAGGATTTGCCGGTGTTGCTGTCTGCAGCGGAAAATATCCAGGGGTCATATAACGAGGACCTCTATCTGGCGCTGCCGGAGCAAACCCGGGAGCGGGCCCGGGCAATTCTTTCGCAGCTGTCTTTGTCCGGGCAGACTGTGACGGACAGAGCCCAGGAAATTGCCGGGTATGTCCGCAGCAGCGCCCGGTATGATTTGCAGACCCAACGAATGCCGGAGGGGGAAGAGGACTTTGCCCTGTGGTTTCTGGAGCAGGCAGACAGAGGCTACTGCGTCCATTTTGCCACGGCAGCGGTGGTGCTGCTGCGGACGGCGGGAATTGAAGCCCGGTACGTCAGCGGCTATATGGTTCGGGCCGGGGCCGGGGAAACGGTAACGGTCACCGGAGAACATGCCCACGCCTGGGCAGAATACTATGAACCGGCGCTGGGACTTTGGCTGGTGCTGGAAGCAACGCCGGCTGCAGGAGAGGAAACTCCGGAGCAAACCGTCCCGGAAATGACCACAATGCCTACGGTGCCGCAGTCCTCAGCACCGGGAACACAGACCACGCTCCAGCAGCCGGAGCAGCTGGAGCAGACGAAACCGGAATCGCCAAGCGGCAGAAAGTGGATGGCACTGCTTTGGGTGCTTCCTGCCTTGGCCGGGGCGGCAGCAGCGATTCAGGGACAACGGGTACTCCGCTTGACACGACGGCGCAGAGGGCAAAAAAATGGCCCCGCCAATGCCCAGGCTTTGGCCCGGTGGCGGGAGGCAGTGCTGCTGGCAAAGCTGCTGAAACAGCCTGTGCCGGAGGGGCTGGAGGCTCTGGCCCAGAAGGCCAAGTTCAGCCAACATACCTTAACGGAGGAAGAATTGCTGGCCTTCGAAGCCTATCTGCGTGGGGCCCGCCGGAAACTGGCCAGACAGCCCTGGTATCGCAGATTGGTGTATCAGTATGGGTATGCCCTCTTCTGAGGGCACCCAAGGAAAAGGAGAAAACCATGGAAGAAAAATTCATTTGCGCATGGACTCAGGCCCGGCAGGCGGCGCAAGCCCTGGGCATCCGGATGCGCCCGGTGGCCGGAGAGGAAATGCTAAAAAATGCCCAGCGGATTTTATCCGGCAACCGTCTTAGCGACGGTTTCAACGAGCTGAAGAATAAGGGCCATCTGGAACTGAGCCTGGAAGCGCTGGCAGTGGACAAGCGGTTTACCGGACTGTTTACCGATGAGCAGGCCAATGAAGCACTGATGCGCCTGCTGGAAGCAGGATACGCTTTCCCTGCCGGAAAATAAAAAAGCGCTCCTTCCGGAGCGAAAAACCATCGAAAAATAAAATAGAAATGACCCTTGACTACTGCATCTTGCCATCGATACATTTTTGTGTAGTCAAGGGTCATTTCTGTTCACTCTTAGTATCTAACATCATTGGTTAACCTCTCTTTCTACGGATTAGACGATATCCTTCCGATCCAACTTTTTCTCCACAAAAACTTATGACTTCTTCTTCAATCTCTTCAGCGAGATGCTCTTATAAGTGGGATTTCTGATCGAAAGATCGTCTGCATCAGCTTAGATTCCATCTGTTTCAATGACATTTCTCTTTTTTGATTGCTTTCTCAGAGAACACTGTTTGGCAGCCAATTCATGATAATCAACTTTGGAATATCCAAATGAGGAAACCGAAATTGATCATTCAGTTTGTGTGCACATCCGAAGTCATCCTTTGATGATCAATCTACGGATTCCTTTTGGAAAACCAACTTGATATCCATCTTTGGCACTGTAGAGAAACCGAAGGGAAAGAGCAAATGTGGTAACTACTTAGGAAACTTCTGTTGAAAATCGAACGTTGGAGACCTCTGAAAACTGATTGTTGACAACCGACTTGGTAATGTTTCTGGGAATGCTGTTTTCGATTTGCTCTTGTAGCATCCGAAAAATCTTTGCTTTTGTCAATTGAAACTCTGGAAAGGAAGCTGTTTAAGAAGGGTACCGTGTATTGGTATCTCTTCTTTGTGCCTATAAGATATCACAGTTTTTTGGCGATTACAAGAGGCAATACTATACAAAATACCGAAAATTGGATTGTATAAAACACAGATTTCCGGCGTTTCTTCCAAAGAAACATTGACATCTCGCAGCGATTTCTGCTATAGTAAAAGCGATGGGCAGCCATTTTGGCCGCCCATTTTTTGTGGTTTTGACTTATTGCTGCTCCAGATAAATCAGCAGTACCGCAATGTCCGCCGGACTGACGCCGGAGATGCGCCCCGCCTGACCGATGGACATGGGACGGATGGCACAGAGCTTTTCCTGGGCTTCCAGCCGCAGACCCTTGATGGCGCGGTAGTCCAGATCTTCCGGCAGGCGGCGGGATTCTTCTTTTTTAAATTCCGCTACCTGCTTTTCCTGTCGGGCCAGATACCCGGAGTATTTGATCTGAATTTCTACTTCTTCTGTGACGGCAGCGGGAAGCTCCGGCCGCTGGGTATCGAAGGGGGCGATGTCGGCGTAGCTCACCTGAGGCCGGCGCAGCAGGTCGGCCAGCCGTGCGGAATTGGCAACCGGTGCGGTCTGCTTTGCTTCCAACATGACATTCAGCTCCGGAGAGGCGGGGACGCCGCTGCCTTCCAGACGGGCCACTTCCTGGCGTACCAGGCGATACTTTTCTTCCACCTGCATGAGCCGCTCCTTCGGTACCAGTCCGATGGCGGCGCCGATGTGGGTCAGACGCTGGTCGGCATTGTCCTGCCGGTGCAGCAGCCGGTATTCTGACCGGCTGGTCATAATCCGGTAAGGCTCTTCCGTGCCCTTGGTTACCAGATCGTCAATCAGAGTGCCGATATAGCTGGTGTCCCGGGTCAGAATCAGGGGATCTTTGCCTTGGATTTTCAGGGCAGCGTTGATTCCTGCAATCAACCCCTGTACAGCCGCTTCCTCATAACCGGAGGTGCCGTTGAACTGCCCGGCGCCATACAGTCCGGAAACCACCTTGGTTTCCAGGGTGGGCAGCAGCTGGGTAGGATCAATGCACTCGTATTCAATGGCATAAGCCGGGCGCATCATTTCCGCATTTTCCAGCCCCGCAATGGTATGCAGCATGGCAAGCTGTACATCCTCGGGAAGGCTGGAAGACAAACCCTGAATGTACATTTCCTCCGTGTCCAGTCCACAGGGTTCGATAAACAGCTGGTGCCGGGGCTTGTCGGCAAAGCGGACAATTTTCGTCTCAATGCTGGGACAGTACCGGGGGCCTACGCCGGAGATGGTACCGTCGTACATGGGGGAGCGGTGGAGATTCTCCCGAATGATTTCATGGGTTTTCTCGTTGGTGTAGGTCAGGTAGCACACGGCGGAATTGTTTACCTTGTGCTCCGTCCGGAAGGAGAAAGGCTCCACCTGCTCATCTCCCGGCTGTAACTCCATTTTGGAAAAATCAATACTGCGGCGGTTGACCCGGGGAGGGGTACCGGTTTTGAACCGGCGCAGCTCCAGTCCGAGAGATCGCAGATTGTCTGCCAGTCCCACGCTGGGGTGCATGCCGTCCGGGCCGGAGGGGATGACACTTTCACCGGTGATGATGGTGCTGTCCAAGTAGGTTCCGGTGGCGATGATGACGGCCTTGGCATTGTACTCCGCTCCCAACAGAGTGCGCAGGCCGGACACCTTCCCGTCCTGGGTGTAAACTTCCACAATCTGGGCCTGTTTCAGTTCCAGATTTTCCTGAAGTTCCAGAGCGTGCTTCATGTATTGCTGATACCGGCGGCGGTCAGCCTGGGCCCGCAGAGAATGGACTGCCGGGCCTTTGCCCCGGTTGAGCATCCGGTACTGGATGCAGCTGTGGTCGGCGGCTACGCCCATTTCTCCGCCCAGGGCGTCCAGTTCCCGCACCAGGTGGCCTTTACCGGTGCCGCCGATGGCGGGATTGCAGGGCATGTTGCCTACGGCATCCAGATTGATGGTAAACAGAATGGTGTGCAGTCCCAGCCGGGCGGTGGCCAGAGCCGCTTCAATACCGGCATGGCCTGCGCCAATGACGGCAACATCGCAGCTTCCTGCGAAATAGTACATAGGGACCTCTCCTTTCCGCCTGGGTTATTCCTGCTCAGATTCCGTCTTCTTTTCCTCGGCGGGCAGCTGGAAAGGCTTGCAGACCACTTCGCAGCGGTTGATGGGCGTACCCAAAGCGTGGAACTTTTCCTCGTATCCGGTCATAATGCCCACCACACCATCCTTGTGCAGATTCCGGGTCAGGTTCTTGACCTCCAGACCGCAGGCGGAGAACTCCTCCACGCTGTACTCAAACAGGGGAGCGTTGTCGGTTTTGAAGTGGATTTCGCCGTTTTCCCGCACCACCCGGCAGTACTTGCCCAGAAAGCTGCGGTGGGTCAGACGGCGTTTGGCATTTTTCTTCCGGGGCCAGGGGTCGGGGAAGTTGATAAACAGCCGGTCGATTTCTCCGGCAGAAAAAATGTCCTCAATGGCTGCCACATCCATGTCGATGTAGAATACATTGGTCAGTCCCAGGGACTTGGCCTTTTCCATGGCAACCACCATGGCTTCCCGGCAGCGCTCCACGGCAATCAGCAGTACGTCGGGATTGGCCTGGGCGGTTTCGGCGGTGAATTTTCCCTTGCCGCAGCCCACCTCAACCCATAGGGCGGTGGCATCGGGTTTCAGACTTTTCCAGGAGCCTTTGCGCAGGGCAGGCTCTTCAATCCGGTAGGCGGCGCACTTCTCCATTCGGGGCTCTAAGTTGCGCATTCTTCTCATTCTCATAGGCAATTCCTCCAATTTCTCAGCTTTTTATTATAACAGAGCCAGAGCCTTCCGTCAAAGAAAATCTATGACTTTGCCGAAAAATTTTGTAAAAAACCGGCACAATGGTGCAAAGCGCAGATTTTTTTGGAAACCATGGAAATTTGGTACAGGCCGTGGTATACTAAGGAAAAATTTGCGAGGAGGCCTTGCCATGCAGCGTGAAGCCTTGGAACAGAAGCTTGCCGAATTTCCTCTGTACAGTTACGATTTTCTAAGCCCGGAAGAACTGGAATTTTCCGACCGCATCCGCTGGATCTGCCAGCACGAGTGCCCCATGTACGGAAAAACCTGGGCCTGCCCTCCCGGAGTGGGAGAAGTAGAAAGCTGCAAGGCAAAGTGCCTGTCTTATGACAGCTGCCTGATGATTGCCACGATTACGGAAGTGTCGGATATCAGCAGCATTGAGGAAACCCTGGACACCCGGCCGGAGCATGAAAAGATTACCAACCAGGTTCGGGACGCCATGCGGGAACTGGGGGTCAATCCCTACATCCTGTCCACCCAGGCCTGCGCCATCTGTGAGCGCTGCGCCATTCTGGACGGAATGCCCTGCCGGATGCCGGGAAAGATGCACCCCTGTGTGGAAAGCCACGGCATCAATGTGATTCCCATGCTGGAAAGCCGGGGATTGGATTTCCAATACGGCTCCAATGTGGTGACCTGGATTTCGCTGCTGTTCTTCAACGAAACATAACGTACGCCCCTTCGGCACACAAAGCCGAAGGGGCGGTTTCTTATTGCCGGGCCAGCCATGCCAGGGTTTCCGGGGTGTCGGCATCTTGCAGCTGCTTACCGTCGGTCAGATGCAGAAGCTTGACGGAGGCGGGATATTTCTTAGCCAGCACGCCGCCGCCTTTGCCTGCGGGCAGCGTTTTGAGCTCCGGAAAAGCCCACCGGGGGAAAAACACCGGCGCTCCTGGAGTTCCGTCAAAGGCCGGGCGCAGAATGCACTCCGGTTCATTTTTTGCCCATAGAGCCAGAGAGGCCACCGTCTGCCGGGTCAGCAATGGCTGATCCCCAGGACAGAACAGGCACCCGTCCACATCTCCCAAGGCTTCCAACCCCAGGCGCACCGTATCGCTGCGGTAGGGAAGGGCGTGCAGCAGAGCCGGAACATCCAGCTTTGCGCAAAGCTCCGCAACCTCCGGATGCCGGGTTACCACCACCCGGCGGGAGAAAATACCCTCGGTGGCGGCTATGGCTTGACAAATCATCGGTTTTCCCCGAAAGGGAGCCATCAGCTTGTTGCCGCCGAACCGTGTGCCCAATCCGGAAGCAAGAATCACGCAGCCCGGATTTCCATAGGGGTTATCCAAATCGACTGCCAGATCGTCGCAGATACCGGCAGTTTCCGGGAAGCCGTACCCCATGGCTTGCAGTTGGGAAAGAAGCGCTTGTTTTTCTCCTTCTGTCCCACCGGACAGAAGAATCTGCGTTTTACCGCTGCTGCGGAAAGTGTTCCAGATACAGTCTGCGGTTGGCCTGAATACAGGCATCCCGGTAGGCTTCATACTGCCTCAGCCACTCCTTTCCCTGGGCAGTCAGCACACTGCCGCCGCCGTCTTTTCCTCCGGTCAGACGCACTGTAAGGGGAAAGCCCAGGGCGGCTTCGGCGTTTTTTAACAGCTTCAGGGCCTTGGTGTAGGCCATATCCATGGATGCAGCGGCGCTGCGCAGAGAGCCGGTTTCCTCCACAGCCCGCAGCAGGCGGCAAGGCCCTTCTCCAAAAAATTTCTTTCCCTGGTCATCCACAAATACAATCCGGGTCACGGCTTCCATAACAGCGGCACACCTTTCTCCTGGGAGTTTTCCGTAAAACAGTATGAAAATTATAACATTGGCCCTTTTCAAAATCAAGATACATGCTATAATGTAAAAAGAAGGAGTATGCACACGAATCGAGTAAGGAGAATTTACCATGATGAACATACGCAACTATGTTCGGGTTCAAAGACTGGAAGAGGCCTATGAGCTGAACCAGAGCCGGAGAAACCGAATCATCGGCGGAATGCTTTGGATGAAGATGGGCAAGGGCAGCATCCAGACCGCCATTGACCTGTGCGACCTGGGGCTGGACACCATTGAAGAAACCGAAGAGCAATTTTCCATCGGCGCCATGGTGACCCTGCGGCAGCTGGAGCTGCACCCGGGGCTGAATGATTATACCCAGGGGGCTATGGCAGCTGCGGTTCGGGACATTGTGGGAGTTCAGTTCCGGAATCTGGCTACGGTGGGCGGCAGCATCTGGGGCCGGTTTGGTTTTTCCGATGTGCTGACCCAGCTGCTGGCTATGGATAGCTATGTAGAGTTGTATAAGGGCGGCCTGGTGAGCCTGGAGGAGTTTGCTACCCGTAAGCATGATAACGATATCCTGGTACGCCTGATTGTGAAGAAACAGCCGGGGCAGTTCGTTTACCAGGCCATGCGCAACCAGCGTACTGACTTCCCGGTGCTGACCTGTGCCGTTTCCCGGATGGAAGGACAGTACCGGGCGGTGATTGGTGCCCGGCCCAATCGGGCGGTGGTGCTGCGGGATGAGAAGCATTTGCTTGATGGCGGAATCACCCCGGAAAGCGCCGCTGCTTTTGCAGAGTTTGTGGCCCAGAACGTGCCCACCGGCAGCAATCTCCGGGGCAGCGCGGCCTATCGTACCCATTTGGCTGGGGTTCTGACCCAGCGGGGCATTCTGGAATTGGGAGGTAGAAGCTGATGGAAATCAAACTGAATCTCAACGGGCGAACTGTGACAGATCATATTGATGCGGGCCTTCTGCTGATCGATTTTCTACGGGACCACGGCTGCCTCAGCGTCAAGCGGGGATGTGAAACTTCCAACTGCGGCCTGTGCACTGTGCTGATGGACGGAAAGCCCATTTTGTCCTGCTCCATGCTGGCAGCCCGGGCGGATGGACACAGCATCCAGACTCTGGAAGGGCTTCAGGAAGAGGCGGCGGACTTTGTGGGCTTCATTGCCGACCAAGGCGCAGACCAGTGCGGCTTCTGCAATCCCGGATTTGTGATGAACACCATCGCTCTGCTGCGGGAAATCCCCGACCCCACCGACGACGAAATCCGTGCCTATCTGGCAGGAAACCTGTGCCGCTGCTCCGGCTACGACGGACAGCTGCGGGGCATCCGCAGTTATCTGAACAGCCGGAAGGGATAAGGAGGCCAGTATGGAACAAAGACAGTATAAAACCGTAGGCAAGTCCGTCCGGAAGAAGGATTCCATGCAGCTGCTGCTGGGCAAGCCGGTGTACACCCAGGATGTGGTTCCCGATAATGCCCTGGTGGTAAAGATCCTGCGAAGCCCCCACCCCAACGCCATCGTTCGGGAGATCAACACCACTGCAGCCAGGAAGGTCCCGGATGTGGTGGGAATTTATACCTGGGAGGATGTGCCCCAGACCCGGTTTGCCATTGCCGGTCAGACTTATCCGGAGCCGTCTCCCTATGACCGGCTGATTATTGACCGCCATGTGCGCTTTGTGGGAGACGTGGTGGCAATTATCGCCGCAGAGACGGAACAGGCGGCGGAGAAAGCGAAAAAGCTGATTAAAGTGAAATATGACCTGCTGGAGCCGGTGCTGGACTTCCGCAAGGCCAAGGACAATGCTACTTTGGTACACCCGGAGGAGGATTGGTTTCCGCCCTGCCAGGTCGGCGGCGACAACAAGCGAAACCTGGTAGCCAGCGGGCAGGAGGAACATGGAGATGTGGACGGCGTGATGGCCAGCTGCGACATTGTGCTGGACCGGACCTACCACACCAAAGCCTTCAACCAGGCCATGATGGAAACCTTCCGTACCTACACAGATATGGACCGCTATGGGCGGCTGCATGTGGTTTCCTCCACCCAGATTGTCTTCCATGCCCGCCGGATTCTGTCCCGGGCGCTGGGCATTCCCAAGAGCAGAATCCGGGTGGAAAAGCCCCGGATCGGCGGCGGCTTCGGCGCCAAGCAGACGGCGGTGTGCGAGGTATATCCGGCCTTCGTCACCCTGAAAACCGGCCGTCCGGCCATGCTGATCTATACCCGGGAGGAATCCCAGATTGCCGGTTCTCCCCGGCATGAGATGGAAATCCGGGTGCGGCTGGGTGCCAGCAAGGATGGCAAAATCCGGGTGCTGGATCTGTACACCCTGTCCAACTCCGGCGCTTACGGCGAGCATGGCCCCACCACCGTGGGCTTGTCCGGACACAAGTCCATCCCGCTGTATACCGGAAGCCTGGAAGCTTTCCGTTTCGGCTATGACGTGGTTTACACCAATTTGCAGGCCGCCGGTGCTTACCGGGGCTACGGTGCCACCCAGGGTATTTTCGCCCTGGAAACCACCGTCAACGAGCTGGCAGAGCAGTTGGGCATGGACCCCACAGTACTGCGGGACCGGAACATGGTCAAAGAGGGCATGGTTATGCCTGCCTATTATGGGGAAGTGGCCAATGCCTGTGCCCTGGACCGGTGTATGGCCCACTGCCGGGATATGTTCGGCTGGGAGGAAAAGTACCCTGTCCGGGATATGGGCAACGGCAAGGTTCGCTGCGCCGGTGTGGCCATGGCCATGCAGGGCTCCTGCATTTCCAGTCTGGACGTGGGTTCTGCCACGGTCAAGCTCAGTGATGACGGCACCTATAACCTGATTATCGGCGCCGCGGATATGGGCACCGGATGCGATACCATTCTGGCCCAGATGGTTGCCGAATGCATGGACTGCTCGGTGGAGGATGTGGCGGTGTTTGGCGCAGATACCGATGTATCCCCCTACGATTCCGGCTCTTACGCATCTTCTACCACTTACATCACTGGCAAGGCTGTGGAAAAGGCCAGCACAGACCTGAAAAAGCAGATTTGCACCATTGGAGCCCAGATGATGGGCTGCACCGAGGAAGAAGTGGTGTTTGAAAGCACCCGGGTTCGCCGGGTGAATACTGACCAGACCGTGAGTTTGCAGGACATTTCCTACAAAGCCCAGCTGTTTAACGACCAGGTGGCCCAGGCCACAGCCACCCACACTTCTCCAGTGTCCCCTCCGCCTTACATGGTTGGCATGGTGGAAATCGAGCTGGACAAGCTGACGGGCCTGGTCACCATTCTGGACTTCATGGCGGTGGTGGACTGCGGCATTCCCATCAACCCGGCCCTGTCCCGGATTCAGACCGAAGGCGGTTTGGTGCAGGGCATCGGACATACCCTGATGGAGAATGTGACCTACGATGCCAAGGGCCGTCCTATGGAATCGTCCTTTATGCAGTACAAGCTGCCCACCCGTTTGGATATGGGCAAGCTCCGGGTGGAATTTGAGCACAGCTACGAGCCTACCGGCCCCTTCGGTGCCAAGTCCATCGGAGAAATTGTCATCAACACCCCGGCTCCGGCCATCGCTCACGCCATTTACCGGGCTACCGGTGTCTGGCACCGGGAACTGCCCATCACCCCGGAAAAGGTTGCCATGACCAAACCGGAATAAGAAAAACCAACCGGGAGCCGTGTTCAGACGGCTCCCGGTTTTGGCGTATACCATAGAAAAAATCCCTCTGCCAACGGCAGAGGGATTTTGTGCTTTTTGAGAAATTACTTGCCAGCGTTGGCAACCTGGGCAGCGACTTCGGCAGCGAAATCGTCAACCTTCTTCTCAATGCCTTCGCCCTTGACATAGTGGACAGCGTCAACAAACTTGACGGAACCGCCCAGCTTCTTGGCAGCATCGGCAATGTAGCCAGCCACATCGCCCTTGAACAGGTCGCTGCGGACGAACTCCTGCTGCAGCAGGCAGCATTCCTTGTAGAAAGCAGCCATCTTGCCGGCAGCGATCTTTTCCTTCACAGCGGCGGGCTTGGAAGCCATCTTGGGATCGTTGTCCATCAGAGCAACCTGCACAGCCAGCTCCTTGTCCACATCGGCCTGAGGAACCTGGGTCTTGTCCCAGTACTTGGGGCTCATGGCAGCAATCTGCATAGCCACGTTCTTGCCGATCTCGGTCACATCGATGTTGCCTTCCACAGCCAGGTTTACCAGAACACCGTGGGTGCCGCCAGCGTGAACATAAGCAACGCTGGTGTTCTCAGCAAAACGAGCGAAACGGCGGATCTGCATGTTCTCGCCGATGGACATAACCTTCTCCTGCATGATCTCGGTAACGGTCAGCTTGGAGTTGGGGTAGGTGCAGGCCTTCAGAGCCTCCACGTCGGCGGGGTTCTGGGTAGCCACAACCTCAGCCAGATTCTTCACCAGATCCATGAAAGCATCGGTCTTGGCAGCGAAGTCGGTCTCGGAGTTCACCTCGATGACAACGCCAACACCGTTGATCACGGTAGCGTAAGCAACGCCCTCAGCGGCAATGCGGTCAGCCTTCTTGGCAGCCTTGGCCAGGCCCTTTTCCCGGAGCCAGTCCACAGCCTTGTCCATATCGCCGTCGGTAGCCTGGAGAGCCTTCTTGCAGTCCATCATGCCGACGTTGGTCATTTCACGGAGCTTCTTTACGTCCTGTGCGGTAAAAGCCATTTTCGTATCCTCCTAAAATGTTATGAATTACTCAGCCTCAGCGGCGGTCTCAACAGCCTCAGCCTCAGCAGCAGCGTCCTCGCCCTGACGGCCTTCGATGGCAGCGTTGGCCATGGTAGCAGCAATCAGACGGATGGCGCGGATAGCGTCGTCGTTGCCGGGGATGACGTAGTCGATCTCATCGGGATCGCAGTTGGTGTCCACGATGGCAACGATGGGGATGTTCAGCTTGCGAGCCTCAGCGATCGCGTTGCGCTCCTTGCGGGGGTCAACGATGAACAGAGCAGCAGGCAGCTTCTTCATTTCCTTCACGCCGCCCAGGTACTTCTCCAGCTTCTCGATCTCGCCCTGGTGCTTGATAACTTCCTTCTTGGGCAGCATAGCAAAGGTGCCGTCTTCTTCCATCTTGCGCAGCTGAGCCAGACGGTCGATACGGGTACGCATGGTGCGGAAGTTGGTCAGCATACCGCCCAGCCAACGGGCATTGACGTAGTAACCGCCGCAGCGGGCAGCTTCTTCCTTGATAGCGTCCTGAGCCTGCTTCTTGGTGCCGACGAACAGGACATAACCGCCGTTGGCAGAGATCTCACGGACAAAGTTGTAAGCCTCTTCCAGCTTCTTTACAGTCTTGGCCAGGTCAATGATGTAGATACCATTGCGCTCAGTGTAGATGTAGGGAGCCATTTTGGGGTTCCAGCGACGGGTCTGGTGACCGAAGTGTACGCCGGCCTCCAGCAGTTGTTTCATAGATACGACAGCCATTTTTGAAATCTCCTTTTGTTTTTCCTCCACCCCGATCATCCCGCGCTGCCCGCCTGAACATCAGGCACAGGGGTGCGCGATCCCCGGGTGTGTGGCAGTAAATGTCACGGGCAAAGCCCATGCCGAATCATTATAGCGGATAAACGCCACAATTGCAAGTAGTATTTCCAAAAAAATTCAAAAAAATCCCTGGTTCCAGGATAACTTTTTGCTTCTTTGCAGGTGGGCTTTGCTGCTGGGTTCATATGGGGCAGACAAATAAACATTGCCGGGAAGAAAGCTCCCGGCAATGTTTGCTTTTTGGAAACCTGCTTATCCTGCCAGATGATAACCGAACTGAAAGGCAAATACGGTGGAATGGGCAAACAGCGTATACAGCCCGAAGCCAAACAGCACACCGGTCAGGAAACGCCGTGGATTTTTGCTTTCGTAGGAAGTGAGCAGCTGGCAGAATCCGTCCGCGATCATCGGAAGCATCAGCACCAGGCAAACCCATACCGGAGCCTGCCACAGAAAGAAAATCCCCAAGCCCAGTACAATGCCTGCCAGTTCTCCGGTGCACCGTGCGCAGATGGGGAAACGTCTGTTCTTCCAGTGGAAGGAACGGTCATCCCGACAATGACAGCCAAAAATCACAGGCAGCCATTGATAACACCAGGCCAGCATGTTTTAGAAGGAGCTTGCTCCAATGCCAATGGCGATAATCAGGAGGTAATACAGTACACCCAGACCCACACTGACCAGAGCACCAATGCCGGCAGCTTTTGCGGACTTGGGTTTGGTATCCTTCCAGACCAGGAACAGGATCAGACCTACAATGGGAAGGCAGCAGCCTAACACACCCCAGCCAAAGCCGCCGTTGTCAACGGGCTTGTTCTCCTGGGACACACCGCAGCGGGGACAGATCACAGCACGATCATCGATTTGGTTTCCGCAATTTTTACAATATGCCATATTAGCAACCTCCTCTTTCTTTCATCCCTTTTATAAGGATTCAGGTTACTTCACATTATACAAAACCTAACGCGAAAGTCAACGAAAAAAAGCGAATTGTCCCCGGCTCCTTTGAGGAAAGCAGGGGACAATTTTGCAAACGTCATTCAATTAGCCTCGGTAAGGCTGTACATATCGTTCATGGCTGAGACTTTGTGGTCGGGCGTAGGCGCCGGACACCAGCCCCAGCATGGCGAAAATGGTAACCACGGAGGAACCGCCGTAGCTGATCAGGGGCAGGGTCAGGCCGATAACGGGCATAACGCCGATGCACATACCGGTGTTGATCATCACCTGGAACATCAAAGCGGAGGCGGCGCCGAAGCACACCACCCGGCGCATATAGTCCTGGCAGCGTACGCCAACGTAAATGCAGCGGGCAATGATGAGCAGTTCCATCAGCATAATCAGCACGCAGCCCACAAAACCCAACTCTTCACCCATGGAGGAGAAGATATAGTCCGTATGCTGGGCGAACAGGTTGCCGCCCTGGGTACGGTTGCCGTTGAACAATCCCTGGCCGGTCAGACCGCCGCCGGTCAGAGACTGCAGGTTAATTTTGGAGTGGTAACGTTCGTTGATACCCATTGGGTCAATGCTTTCGTCGAACAAAATCAGGATACGGTTTCGCTGATATTCGCCAAGGAACTGCCACAAAATGGGGGCAGCCACCGCAATTGCGCCTCCTGCTGCGGCAAACCACCACAGGCTGACACCGCCGGCAAAGGTCATGCCGATAAAGATAAACACGAAGATCAAAGACACGCCCATGTCCGAAGAAACCACCAGGTTCAGACCCACCAGCAGCATCAGATGCATACCCATGTGGATCACAGATACCGGGTGAGAAATTCGGTTCTGGTGGGAGGACATAACCGATGCCATAATAATAATGTAGGTGATTTTACAGATTTCGGCGGGCTGCACGTTCAGCAGAGGCAGCTTCAGCCAGCTGCGGTTACCGGAGTTGTTGTCCGTACCCAGAGGGGTAATCAGCAGCAGAAGCAAAAAGCAGTTGAAAGCCACCAGGGCCAGTCGGTGCTCTGACAGGAAGTCCAGGTCAATGGACGACACCATGGCGTACATCACAACACCCAGGCAGATGGAGACCGTCTGAACGGCCAGATATCGGAAGTTTCCGTCGAATTTGTCGGCCGAGGTGGCGCTGGCAATGGCCACCAGACCGAAGCCCGCCACAATCAGGCACAAAACCAGCAGAAACATATCGCCTTTTTTGGGAAAATCCTTCAATTCTTCAATATAATGGCGCACTGCACATGCCCCCTTTCCATACTAACTGCGTATTATATCATCGATAGGAATAAAAGTAAATAGACGAAATGTAAACGACTTGTGAATGGGGAGAAAATCAGCAATACCCCGAAAGAAACACAAAAAGCTAAACATTTCTTAAACTTCCCCCTCCTTGACAGCCATAGGCCCTTGCACTATAATAAACCTACAAAACAGCAAATGGAGGAACAATCAATGAAGAAAACATTGTTTACTGTTACCGTCGTCCTCCTTCTGATTGCCTTTGGTGTCAGCGGCTTTATGGTCGTCAGCTATTATGCCGAAGGTAAACGACAGGAAGAACTGACCAATAACCTTGCCAACATCGTTGCCAATGCTCAGACGGAGACCAAGCCGTCCCAGGCTCCTACGGAAGGAACTACCGGCACCGGCCCCACCACTGCACCCACGGAGCCCGGTATGCTGCCTGGTTACAAAGAGCTGTATGAAATGAATAACGATGTGGTTGGCTGGCTGAAAATTGAGGGTACCAAGCTGGATTACCCTGTCATGCAGACGCCTGAGGACCCCAACTACTATCTGTACCGGGACTTTGACGGCAAGGACAGCAAGCGCGGTACGGTCTATGCCTGGAGCGAGGCCGATATCAACAAGCCCAGCGATAACATCACCCTCTTTGGTCACAATATGGCAGACGGCAGTATGTTCGCCGCCCTGAATGCCTACACCAACAAGCAGGCTTGGGAGAATAACAGCCTGATTTTCTTTGATACTCTGACAGAGTACCATACATATAAGATCTTTGCCGTGTTCAAGACCTCCGGCAATGATGGGGAAGGCTTTGCCTATCACCAGTTTACGGATGCTGCCAACGAGCAGGAGTTCAATGATTTCGTGAAGACCTGCAAGGATCTGTCCTTCTATGATACCGGCATTACCCCCAAATATGGTGACAAGCTGATCTGCCTGTCCACCTGTGAGTATACGCTGGACAATGGCCGTCTGGTAGTTGCGGCGGTACGGATTACCTGATAAGGCATCGTCATCTGGGATTGGAGCTGCCCCGGCTTGCGTGGAGAGCATAATTAAGTGGCTCCGATATGACAATCATGAAGTTTTTACACAGTGGCGCAGCGTTGGCTGCGCCACTGTGGTTTTATACGCACAAGCCCATAGTTATGGAGAAGGATGTATCTGGCAACAAATACAGCTGCTTTGGATACACAACAATATCCCCTTATGCAGGCCATTTGTCCTACATAAGGGGCGTTTTTCTTACTTCAGAAGAAGAAATGCAGCAAAAGCCACCTGAGCTGCCAGAATCAGTGGGATACCCAATGTGAATGTTAAGTGCCGGGTTTTGTGGCGGACGGTGTACATGCCGAGCAGGCACCCGATACTTCCGCCCAGGGCGGCGGCGGTCATCAGGGTGGCCTCCGGAATCCGCCAGAGATTTTTCCGGGCTTTGTGCTTATCCACAAGCATAAGCACAAAACCAATTGCATTGATTATAAGCAGGTAAAGCAGGATAAGCTTTGTCATGGGGATTTCCTTTCAGGAGGGATTATAGTGAAAAAATTCTGGATTTTAACAATCACCGGGGCGCTGTGCCTGGGACTTTTCGGGTGCAGCCAGGAAACAACCTTTGAAACCGTGGCCGACGAACTGCTCCAGTCGGTGATGGCCCAGCCCCGGGAAATTTCGGTCCGGCTGCCGGATGACGCGCTGGCACCGGTGCTGGACAGCAATGCCCAGCAGATGTACGTCAGTGAAGAGTACGAAATCGTCATTGAAACCCTGTCTGCCGGAGATCTGGATGCAACGATCCAGACCATCAGTGGCTACAGCCGGGACAATGTGACCATTATGGAAACCCAGTGGGACGACGTGACCCGCTATGATTTCGTCTGGGCCAGCGCCGGAGAAGAGGGGGACCGTCTGGGCCGGGCGGTGATTCTCGATGACGGGAATTACCACTACTGCATGTCGGCTCTGCGGGACGCGGACACCACCAAAACCAGCCAGATTGTCTGGAGCGATGTGTTTGGCTCCTTCAGTCTGGTGTAGCGGATTCGTACTGTGCCAGTGCCTCCCGGCACAGATCCTGACATTTTTGCACCACGGACTGGGGATGGAGAATCTTTGCCTTGGCGCCGAAGCCAATGACCCAGCTCAAAAAGATGGGCGATACCGCCACATCCACAGTAAAGACAAAGTGCTCCTCCCCGTCGGGGATCAGCAGAATGTCCCGGCCGAACCGGTCAATGACTACGTTGATGAGGCTGCGGTGGAAGCGCAGCTTCACCGTGGCCATTTCGCCGGAATACATCTGAAACAGCCGGTTGGCGTGCTCTACCAGGGCCTTTCCCGTCAGTTCCGGGCAGGGGGTCCGGGGCAGCTGAAGCCGTTTGATATGGCTCATCCGGTCTACCCGGTAGGAGGTTACGCCGTGGCGGGGGGAGTGGGCCAGCAGGTAGCAATTTTCGTTGTCCTGGCACAGACCGTAGGGACTGGCCTGGTAATCCCGGTCCCGGTAGCACCGGCTGCCGTCCAGGCCGTAGTCAAAATAGCGGAAGGAAATCTGCTGATTTTCCGCAATGGCGTCCTGAATGGCGTCTACGTTATAGTAGATGGTTTCATTCATGCTCTTGACCCGACCGCTGACCAGCACATCCCGGCGCATCAGCCGGGCATCGTAGACGCTGCATTGGCTGCACAGCTTCTCGATCAGTTCCCGGGATTTCTTCTCGGTGAGGAAACGGCTGGATTGCACGGCGTCAATCAGCAGCTTCAGTTCCGGCAGTTCAAAGTTCCGGGAGGCAATATAGTATCCCCCGTTTTTGCCGGGGATGGAGACAATGTCCACGCCGTAGTCCTGCAGCGCCGCAATGTCGGAGTAGACGGTTTTGCGGTCACAGACAATATTGTGCTGCTGTTCCAGCATAGCAAGCAGCTGCGCCGCTCTCACCGGGTGATCCTGGTGGGAGTTTCTTTGTAAATAGTCCAGAATATAGAAGATCTTCAGCTTCTGATTGTCGGACTTGGGCATGAAAATCCCTCCTTTTTTCGTTTTGCCTCATTATAGCACAGCTCCCCCCTCCCTGAAAGAGGGGAATTTGCATTTTGCCGGGGAATGTGCTATACTGTCCAAAAAGGAGGGGGCGTTTTTATGTATTTTGGATGTCACTTGTCCGCCGGAAAAGGCAGCACTGCCATGGTCAATACGGCGCTGTCTATCGGGGCCAATACCTTTGCCTTCTTTACCCGCAACCCCCGGGGCAGCAAGGCAAAACAGGAAGATTCTCAGGATGCGGCAAAAGCTGTGCATCTTTTGGAAGAGCATAACTTTGGAAAACTGGTTGCCCATGGCGCATATACCATGAATCTGTGTACCGCCGACCCGGAAGCCCGGGCCTTTGCGGCGGATGTTCTGGAAGATGACCTGCGCCGGATGACGGCGCTGCCTGGAAATTTCTACAATTTTCATCCCGGCAGTCATGTAGGCCAGGGCTTGGAAGCAGGAATTGACTACATCGCCCAGGCGCTGAAGCAGGCCCTGCGCCACAGCTACCCGGTTACGGTGCTGCTGGAAACCATGGCAGGAAAGGGCAGCGAAATCGGCGGCAGGTTTGAAGAAATCCGCATGATTCTCGATGCGGTAGGCAGCGAACATGTGGGCGTATGCCTGGATACCTGCCATGTCTATGACGGCGGATATGACATTGTGGGGGACTTGGACGGTGTTCTGGCGGAATTTGACCGGGTTATCGGCCTGAACCGGCTGAAAGCCCTCCATGTCAACGACAGCAAGAACCCCTTCGCCAGTCACAAAGACCGCCACGCATGCCTGGGAGAGGGAAGCCTGGGACTGGAAACTTTCCGGGCCATCGTCAATCACCCGGTTCTGCGGGACAAGCCCATGATTCTGGAAACTCCCAACGAACTGCCAGGCTATCAAAAAGAAATTGCCCTGCTGCGGCAGATGCAATCTTAAGAAAAAGTTTATTTGACAGATTGAAAAAAGTGTGTCATTTTATAGGTAAAATCCCTGAAAGCCCTGGGGAAATATCCCTGGAATTACCAATAAACCGGGCGGAACGCCCGATGCGAAAGAGAAAGGAGGGGGGCAGGCCATGGAGCAATTCCTGAACACCCTTTCTGTAGATCAAACTTTGCTGGCAACAGAGTATGTGGGATTTCTGCGATGGGCAGTGCCTGTTCTCACGGCAATTTTGCTGCTGCGGTGTATCCTGCCGCTGCTGACCTTCCGACG
The DNA here is from genome assembly GCA_018712645.1 of Candidatus Faecousia faecavium. Taxonomy (GTDB): domain Bacteria; phylum Bacillota; class Clostridia; order Oscillospirales; family Oscillospiraceae; genus Faecousia; species Faecousia faecavium. The sequence continues at coordinate 32,172 of DVGO01000005.1, forward strand.
GGAACCGGAGATCTGGGCCTGGCTGAACATGGCCACCGGCCAGCAGGTGCCCATTACCCACTGGGAAAATGTCATTGGCCGAAGCAAAAACTGTGATGTTACCATTGATTTTCCCACTGTCTCCCGCAACCACGCGGTTTTGACCCGCTATGACGACGGCAGCTGGACCATAACCGATGTAGGCTCCAAGGAAGGCACCTGGGTCAACGGACGCAGAGTGCAGATTTGTGCCTTGACTTCCAAGGAGAAAATCTCCATCGGCGGTGTGGACATGCAGCTGCAGCCCATCACCGAACGGCAGGAGGAACGCCAGGCCCAGCTGCGCACCAAGGCAGCCAACGGCTGGGATACGGTGACCAATCTGATGCTGCTGACCATTTTGCAGTGCGTGATGCTGCTGGGCTTTCTGCTCAACAGCCAGCAGTCGGATTTTGTGAACGTACTGCAGGGCTTCTTGGGCATTGTCCTGTGTCAGTGGATTTTGTACATTTTCTATTGCCTGATTCAGCGAAAATCCTTTGAGGTGGAGACCATCGCCTTTTTCCTGTGCACCATGGGTATGGCGGCCATTTCCACGGTAAAGCCCGGGGAGACGGTGAAGCAGCTGCTGGCCATGATTATGGGTGTGGTGCTGTTCCTGATTATCGGCTGGTCTTTGCGGGATTTGGAGCGGGCCAAGGTGGTGCGGTACCTGGCGACCATCGCCGGTGTGGGATTTCTGGTGGTGACGCTGGTATTCGGCACGGAGTACTACGGCGCGAAAAACTGGCTGATTATCGGCAGCATGTCCCTGCAGCCGTCAGAATTGAGCAAGGTCTGTTTTGTGTTTGCCGGCGCCTCTACCATGGACCGGATTATGACCAAGCGGAACCTGATTTTGTTCATCGTCTATTCGGTGATTATCTGCGGCTTGTTGGCACTGATGAATGACTTCGGTACGGCGTTGATTTTCTTCTGCGCCTTTCTGGTGATTGCGTATCTGCGTTCCGGCAGTGTGGGCACTGTGGCTCTGGCCATCACCGCGTTGGGCTTTGCCGGTGTGATTGGCCTGAAAATTGCACCCCACGCCCTGCAGCGGTTTGCAACCTGGCGGCACATCTGGGAGGACCCTCTGGTCAGCGGTTATCAGCAGACCCGGGCGCTGATGTGCATTTCCTCCGGTGGCCTGCTGGGTTTAGGACCGGAGAACGGACTGCTGCAATATGTGTTTGCGGCGGATTCGGACATTGTGTTTGCTACCATTTCGGAAGAATGGGGGTTGCTCACGGCAATGATGACGGTGCTGTGCATTGTAGCCCTGGGATTCTTCCCCATCCGGACAGCCCGGGTGGCCCGGAGCAGCTTCTATTCCATCGGTGCCTGCACCGCTGCCAGCGTGCTGGTGATTCAGACGGTGCTGAACTGTTTGGGCACTCTGGATATTCTGCCCTTTACCGGTGTGACCTTCCCCTTTGTCAGTAACGGCGGCACCAGTATGATTGGCGCCTGGGGACTGCTGGCCTTTGTCAAAGCAGCGGATACCCGGCAGAATGCCAGCTTTGCCGTGCGGCTGATGAAGAAAGGAGAGTGAGCCGATGAATCGCGTAACCAAAAGAACCTGGCTCATGAGTGTGTTTATTATCCTCCTGCTGGGGGGAATGCTGTTTTTCCTCTGGGAGTATCTGACCAAGGCTGACCAGTGGGTGGGATTTTCCGGATCGCCCCATGTGTACAACAGTACCAATTTAGGCTGCGGCACGGTGACCGACCGGTCCGGAACCATGCTCCTGGACATTACCCAAAGCAGAACCTACGCTTCCGATGCCCTTACCCGAAAATCCACCCTTCACTGGCTGGGTGACCGGGACGGATTTATCAAGGCTTCGGCGGTTACCAACTATGCCGGACAGATGGCGGGATTTGACCTGTTCAACGGAATTTATGATGCGTCCGGCGAGGGTGGAACTGCCAGGGTGACCCTGTCCGCTACGGTGCAGAATACCGCACTGGAGGCTCTGGGAAACCGGAAGGGCACCATCGGTGTGTACAACTACAAAACCGGTGAAATTCTCTGCGCCGTCACTTCTCCCACCTATGACCCGGACAATGTGCCGGATATCGCAAATGATACCAGCGGCGCATATGACGGTGTGTATCTGAACCGGTTTTTGCAGTCTGCCTATGTTCCTGGCTCCATCTTCAAAATTGTGACGGTGGCCACAGCGCTGGAAACCGTACCGGATATTCTGGATCAGACCTTTACCTGCCACGGTAAACGGGAATACGGCACAGAGGCGGTTACCTGTGAAAAGGCCCACGGCCAGCAGAACCTGAAGCAGGCCTTTGCCAACTCCTGCAACTGTGCCTTTGCCCAGGTGGCGGAACTGATTGGCAAGCAGAACATGGTCAAGTATGTGGATAAGTTCGAAGTGGTCAAACCTCTATCCTTTGATGGCGTGACCACCGTGAAGGGCAATTATGATATCTCCGATACCGCTACCGTGTCCTTTGCCTGGAGCTGTATCGGCCAGCATACCGACCAGATCAATCCTGCCCGGTATATGGCCTTTATGGGCGCCATTGCCGGCGGCGGCAAAGGTGCCATACCCTACCTGATGGAGCAGGTGACCAACGGCGGACAGGTGACTTACCAGGCCAAAACCCAGTACAGCGACCGGATCATGTCCGAGGAAACCGCAGCCACGGTGCGCCAGTACATGCGCAACAATGTGCAGGCAGTCTACGGTGACGGCAACTTCCCGGGGCTGTCGGTGTGCGCCAAGTCCGGCACCAGCCAGTTGGGCGGCAGCGAGGTTTCCAACGCCATGTTTGCCGGTTTTGTGGAGAACGAAGAATACCCCCTGGCCTTTATTGTGGTGGTGGAAAATGGCGGCTATGGCAGCCATACCTGCGTGCCCATTTTGAGCAAAGTGCTCAGCGCCTGCAAAGCGGTGATGGACGGGGAATAATCTTTGTGCATTGTTTACAAAAAATTCAAGAAATCCTTTGGGTTTCTGTGGTGTTTTTCTCGTTGACAAATGTCCTTGTGTGAGATACAATACTTCCAGATTCGGAAGGAGGTATATGCACATGGAAGCACGGTCTGCGTTTGATTTTGCTGATTCCCGCTGCTGCGCAGCGGCATATTCCTCTGGGCGAATTTGCCCCCTTTTGGACACTGCCTTGTTGTCGGTAGTGTCCATTTGCGTTGACCGTATAGAGATTCTGAGATAGAAACTGCGGCCGGGGATTCTGTGTTGTATGAAGAAGCGGCTGCTGCATTGCGAGCCGCTTTTTTATAGTATTTTGGATGAGAAAAGGAGAATATGTTATGAAAAAGTTTGTTGCTTTGCTGCTGGCTTGCCTGATGGTGGCTGCCATGTTCGCAGGCTGCGGCGCTTCTGAGAGCAAAGAGACTCAGGCTGCTGCCAATAACTCCGGCGAAACCCAGGCCGCTGCTGCCGATGGTTCCGCTCCCGCTATCAAGATCGGCCTGACCGGCCCGCTCACCGGCGGCACTTCCGAGTACGGCCTGGCTGTCCGGGGCGGCATGGAAATTGCCGTGGCTGAGATCAATGCCAAGGGCGGCCTGCAGATCGACTTCAAGGCAGAAGATGACGAAGCCGACGGCTCCGACAAGGCGGTTTCCGCTTACAACACCCTGAAGGACTGGGGCATGCAGATCTTCGCCGGCGCTGTGACCACCGGCTCCTCCCTGGCCATCGCCGCTGAGGCTGCCAATGACCAGATCTTCATGCTGACCCCCTCTGCTTCCGCTGTGGACGTGGCCATGACCGGCTCCAACATCTACCAGATGTGCTTCACCGACCCCAACCAGGGCGCTTCCGCTGCCGAGCTGATGGCTCAGAAGTGGCCGGATGCCACCATTGGTGTGATTTATGACTCCTCCGATGCATACTCTTCCGGTATTGTGGAAGGCTTCCTGGCCAAGGCTGAGGAACTGGGCCTGAACGTGGCAGTCAGCGATGCATCTTTTACCGCTGACAACAAGTCCGACCTGTCCACTCAGGTTACCAAGTGCAAGGACGCTGGCTGCGACCTGGTGTTCCTGCCCTTCTACTACACCGAGGCTTCTCAGGTTCTGACCTACGCCAACACCGTTGGCTATAAGCCCACCTTCTTCGGCTGCGATGGTATGGACGGCATTCTGAACGTGGAAGGCTTTGACACTGCTCTGGCTGAGAATCTGGTGCTGATGACTCCCTTTGACGCCAACGCTACCGACGATGCTACCGTTTCCTTCGTGACCCAGTTCAAGGAAAACAACGATGGCAAGGTGCCCAACCAGTTCGCTGCTGATGGCTACGATGTCATCTACGCCCTGTACAACGCCTGTGTGGCTGCCGGTATCGACGGCAATACTCCCGCTGAGGAAGCCTGCGCTATGCTGCAGGAGCAGTTCGCCACTATGACTTTCGACGGTCTGACCGGTAAGTCCATGACCTGGGATGAAAACGGTATGATTTCCAAGGCTCCCGCAGCCGTGGTTGTCACCGACGGTGTTTACGTTCCCATGGATTAACACATCCCGGGATGGGAAGGGTAACCTTCCCATCCCTAATGTGCGTTTTCGACAGTCAATGAGAGCGGCAGAGCTGGACGGCATTACCGCCGTCATAGGCTGTCGATATCATTCAGAAAAGAGAGGTAGCTTATGCAGATTTTACAGTATCTGATCAACGGCATCAGCATCGGCTCGGTTTACGCCATTATCGCGCTGGGCTATACCATGGTCTACGGTATTGCCAAGATGCTGAACTTTGCCCACGGCGATGTGATTATGGTGGGCGCCTACATATCCTTCTGTGTGACCAATTATCTGGGACTTCCGTCCTTTGTTTCCGTACTGGCGGCTGTGGCAGTGTGTACGGTGCTGGGCATCGTCATTGAAGGCCTTGCCTACAAGCCCCTGCGGGGCACCCCCAGCCTGGCGGTGCTGATTACCGCCATCGGTGTCAGCTACTTTTTGCAGAACGCGGCCCAGCTGATCTGGTCCAGCAGCCCCAAGAACTTTACCAGTGTGGTGACCATGGACCCCATTGTGCTGATGGAAGGCAAGCTGGTGATTACCGGTGAGGTGCTGCTGACCGTGGCGGCCTGCATTGTGGTGATGGTGGGTCTGACCCTGTTTACCAGCAAGACCCGTACCGGCAAGGCCATGCGGGCGGTATCCGAAGACCGGGACGCTGCTCAGCTCATGGGTATCAACGTCAACCGGACCATTTCCACCACCTTTGCCATTGGCTCGGCCCTGGCTGCCATTGCCGGTGTCCTGCTGTGCTCCACCGTTCCCACGCTGATGCCCACCACCGGCTCCATGCCTGGTATCCGGGCATTCACCGCGGCGGTGTTCGGCGGCATTGGCTCCATCCCCGGCGCTATGCTGGGCGGTATTCTGCTGGGTATCATTGAAACCTTCTCCAAGGCGTACCTGTCTACCCAGTTCTCCGATGCCATTGTGTTCTCGGTTCTGATTATCATTTTGCTGGTGAAGCCTGCGGGACTCTTGGGCAAGCAGATCCAGGAGAAGGTGTGAGGTAGTGCTATGAAGACAATGCTGAAAAATAAAAATACCCGCACCAATCTGCTGACCTATCTGGTGGTTATTGTTGCCTTCGTGGTGATGCAGGTGCTCAATTCCCAGGGAATGCTGGGCAGCTCCATGAAAGGCTACCTGGTTCCCATTTGTGTGTACATCTCTCTGGCAGTATCTTTGAACCTGCTGGTAGGCGTCTGCGGTGAGCTGAGCCTGGGCCATGCGGGCTTCATGGGCATCGGCGCTTTCTCCGGCATCGTGATTGCGGCGCTGCTGAAAGATACCATTCCCAACGACGCGTTGCGGCTGGTGTGCGCCATGTTTGGCGGCGGCATTCTGGCTGGCTTTGTGGGCTTTGTCATCGGCGTGCCGGTGCTTCGGCTGCGGGGTGACTACCTGGCCATTGTGACATTGGCCTTTGGTGAGATTATGAAAAACATCGTGGGCAATACCTATGCCGGTATTGATGACACGGGATTTCACATGGCGGTTTCCACCAGCAAGATGAAGCTGGAAGCCGGCGGCAAGTACATTATCAACGGCCCCCTGGGCGCCACCGGTGTGGAGAAACTGGCCAGCTTTACCATGGGCTTTTTGCTGGTGCTGTTTACCCTGTTCGTGGTACTGAATCTGATTAACTCCAAGGAAGGCCGGGCTATCAAAGCCGTCCGGGATAACCGGATTGCCGCCGAGTCCGTGGGCATCAATGTTACTGCTTTCCGGATGAAGGCATTTGTGGTCTCTGCTTTCCTGGCAGGCATGGCCGGTGCCTTGTTCGGCCTGAACTACTCTTCCATTACAGCCACCAAGTTCAACTTCAATACCTCCATCAACATTCTGGTATTCGTGGTGCTGGGCGGCATGGGCAACATCCTGGGCTCTGTGATTTCTGCAACGCTGCTGTATGTGCTGCCGGAAGCCCTGCGGAGTCTGGAGGACTACCGAATGATTCTGTACGCAGTGGTGCTGATTGTGGTGATGCTGTGCACCTGGTCGCCCAAGGTTAAGGAGGTCTTGTCCGTGGTGACGGATAAGGCAGGCCGTATCTTCAAGAGAAAGGAGGCGGGGACCAATGAATGAGTATTCCAGAAAGATGCTGAAGGTTCCCACCTACACCCTGCTGCGGGAACAGGATAAGGATAAGCTGCCGGTGCTGGATGTCCGGAATCTGGGCATTGACTTTGGCGGCCTGACGGCGGTGGATGGATTCAACATTACCATCGGCCCCACCGAGATTTCCGGCCTCATCGGCCCCAACGGCGCAGGCAAGACCACCATCTTCAACCTGCTGACCTCGGTTTACCAGCCCACCCGTGGCTCCATCCTCATCAACGGCATCGACACCAAGGGCATGACCACCCATAAAGTCAACAAGCTGGGCATTGCCCGTACTTTCCAGAACATCCGCCTGTTTACGGACATGACAGCCCTGGATAACGTGAAGGTGGGCATGCATAACGAAATCAAGTGCCCCTTTATTTCCTCCCTGCTGCACCTGCCGCCTTACTACAAGGCGGAGAAAAAGGCCAACGAGAAGGCCATGGAACTTCTGGACTTCATGGGCCTGGCGGACGTAGCGGACAAAAAGGCGGGCAGCCTGCCCTACGGCGTGCAGCGCCGGCTGGAAATCGTCCGGGCATTGGCCACCAACCCTTCCATCATTTTGCTGGATGAGCCTGCTGCCGGTATGAACCCCAGCGAAACCACTGAACTGATGCACCAGATCCGGCGCATCCGGGATACCTTCCATATCGCCATTTTCCTGATTGAGCACGACATGAACCTGGTGATGAACGTCTGCGAAGCCATCGCTGTGGTCAACTACGGCCGGATCATTGCCAAGGGCACCCCGGATGAAATCCGCCAGAATCCTGCGGTGATTGAAGCTTACCTTGGCAGAGAGGAGGGCAATGCCTGATGCTGAAGATTGAAGATATGCACGTCTACTACGGCGCCATCCATGCCATCAAGGGCGTGTCCTTTGAAGTTGGCGAAGGAGAGATCGTGGCCCTGATTGGTGCCAACGGCGCCGGCAAAAGCACCATTCTGAAAACCGTGTCCGGCCTGATGCACCCTCGCAGCGGCTCCATTACCTTCTGCGGACAGGATATCACCCATGTGGATGCCTATAAGCTGCTGCGTACCGGTCTGGCCCACGTTCCGGAAGGACGGCGGATTTTCCTGCAGATGAGCGTTCAGGAAAACCTGGAGATGGGCGCTTATATCAACAAGGAAGTGTCCCAGGCTGACCTGGAGATGGTATTCAACTACTTCCCCCGGCTGAAAGAGCGGCGTAAGCAGATCGCCGGGACCCTGTCCGGCGGCGAACAGCAGATGCTGGCCATGTCCCGGGCACTGATGAGCCACCCGAAACTGATGATGCTGGACGAACCCTCCATGGGTCTGGCACCCATTCTGGTGGATCAGATTTTTGCCATTATCAAAGAGCTGCACAAGGCAGGCACCACCATCTTGCTGGTGGAGCAGAACGCCCGAAAAGCCCTGCAAATTGCCGATCGGGCTTACGTCCTGGAAACCGGCAAGATCACCCTCAGCGGCACCGGCGCAGAGCTGGCAAGCTCCGACGACGTGAAGAAAGCCTACCTGGGCGGCTGACCGTCATAGCCAAAACACCCCCTGCATAGGATTAGCAGGGGGTGTTTTTATGTGCCGGAAAAATCATCTGCACGGGTGCTGCATCATGGCCTTCGGGGCGGGGCTGATTGTGGGGCATTGTTTGGAGAGCTGGTTTCTGTGCTGCTGCGGCGGCGCAGCGCTGATGATTCTGGGGCTGTGGGTTCTGCGGCAGAAATACCGGTCATAATCTTGTCCCGGCAGGAATATACTGTATCAGCAAACATGGGATAAGGAGTGAAGCCAACGTGGAACTGAACTTTGGAAAAACCCTATGCACCTGCTTGAATCCCCTGGTGCGGGAGATACAGAGCGGGGAGCAGACCCAGGAAATCAAGCTGCCTGACGGCATGCCGGATATTGGACGAATCCTGGCCTCCTGGGGACAGGCTATCCTGCGCAGCAAAGAATGGCGCAGCGATACCATTTCCTTCTCCGGCGGCATGATGGTCTGGGTGCTCTATGCCCCGGAGGACGGCAGTACCGAGCGATGCCTGGAAGCCTGGATTCCGTTTCAGATGAAGTGGGATTTGCCCGACGGTGCCCCGGAAGGGAAAATCCGCATCCGGTGCCTTCCCCGGTTCGTAGACGCCCGATCGGTATCGGCCCGGAAGATTATGGTTCGGGCGGGAATGGGGGCCATGGCGGAAGCCTATGTGCCTATGGAGGCGGAAGTTTACGAGCCGGACAAGATCCCCGGAGATGTGCAGCTGCTCAGCAGCACCTATCCCATCCGCCTGCCCAAGGAAATGGGGGAGAAGAGTTTCCTGGTGGATGAAGAGCTGACCTTGCCGGATTCCGCACCTCAGCCGGAGAAAATCATCTACTACCGGATGTCGCCGGAAGTGCTGGACAAGAAGGTGCTGTCGGACAAAGCGGTATTCCGGGGAAATGCCAACCTGCATATTCTCTACCGTAGTGAAGAAGGGCAGCTGCACAGCTGGGATTTCCCGCTGCCATACTCTCAGTACGCAGAGCTGTCAGCCGAGCACGGCAGCGATGCCCAGGTGGATTTGCAGCTGATGCCCACCAGTATGGAGGTGGAACTGGACGAAGAAGGCCATATTCGGGCGAAAAGCGGCATTGTTGCCCAGTATCTGATTACCGACAAGCAAATGCTGGAGCTGATTGAAGATGCCTACAGTCCCAGTCGGGAACTGAATCTGCAAGTCCAGAATCTGCAGCTGCCGGCGGTGCTGGATTCCCGGCGGGAGACCCTTTCCGTCGAGCAGTCGGTGACGGCGGAGGCCAACGTGGTGGCGGATGTTACATTCCTGCCGGATTTTCCCCGGCAGCAGCAGGAAGAAAACCAGGTACATCTGGAAATTCCTGGAGCATTTCAAATGCTCTATTACGGCGAAGACGGAGCGCTTCATGCCGGCTCCGCCCGGTGGGAAGGGCAGCACAGCGTAAGCGCAGATGACGATACCCATCTGAACGCGCAGATTTTCGCAGGGGAAGAGGCCCAGACAGCCATCGGAAACGGGACGATCACCGCAAAATGCGATCTTCCCTTGGATTTGACAGCCACTACACGGCAGGAGATTCCCATGGTCACCGGCCTGACTCTGGGGGATCAACGGAAACTGGACCCAAATCGTCCGTCCCTGATTCTGCGCCGGACGGGAGAAGATCGGCTGTGGGATATTGCCAAAGCCAGCAACTCCACGGTGGAGGCAATTCGCAAGGCCAACAACCTTCAGGACGAACCGATGCCCAATCAAATGCTGTTAATTCCCGTCAGTTGAAGAAACAATCTGCGCCGCACCGGGGGAGAGCCGGTGCGGCGCCAGGCTGGTTGTCGCGAGATGGGGAATACCTGCCACGACACACAGTAGCCGAAAACCCATGTCGAAAGCAAGGGAAAACTGGCGGGTATTTTCCTTGCGTTATGGGAAATGCAGTTGCAATAAAAGGAGAACTATTGTATAATTTGAAACAGAAAGAGGTGAAGTCTCGTGTTTCTGAGTGTGATTGTTCCTGTATATAATGGACAAACCTATTTGCGCCAATGCCTGGATTGTTTGCTTGAACAGGATATCCCTGCCCAGGAATATGAGATTGTGTGCATCAATGACGGCTCTCAGGACGGCAGCGGGGAAATTCTCCGGGAATATGGGAAAAACCATGCCAATGTGGTTATGATAGAGCAGGAAAACGCCGGGGTTGCCGCGGCACGAAACGCAGGATTGAAGCATGCCCGGGGAGAATATGTGTGGTTTGTGGATGCGGATGATTTGATCCGGCATAACATTCTGGGGAAGTTGCGGACTGCCGCGGAAGCGGGCAACTGTGACCGTCTGGTTTTTGGCGCATATGAATTTAGGGACGAGCTAACCTTGGAAGAATACAATCGGGCGGACAGGGGAGAGTTGCGGGTCAACGCACCCTGGTATGATGCAGTGGTATGGCGCAGTCTGCTCAAACGCAGCTTTTTGGAAGAAAATCAACTTTATTTCCGATACCCCCAAATTACCCATGGAGAAGATGGGCTGTTTATGTACGAAGTGGCCCGTTGCCAGCCCCGTTGTGTGGAAATGGAGGAAATTCTGTATTTTTACCGGGTGCATTCCGATTCTGCAGAGACAAAGCGGAGTCCGGAGCACCGGAAAAAGATGCTGCACTCCCACATGGCGGTTACAAAGATTCTGGAGGATTATTACGCAGGCGACAATACGGATGCCATGACAGCAAACAAGCTGATGGCGTTTTTGTGGAAGACGCTGTATGAAATTACTCAGCTGCCTTCCCAGGAGCGCAGGAGCGCGCTGGGCGAGCTGGCCCAACAGGGACTTTTCCCCTACCAGCGCCCGAATTTGTGCACCACGACCCGCAGTTATATGATGGAGCGCAGCGATTGGATTGGCAAAAGCTTTGACGGACTGTACTGCCACCTGAATACCCGGTGGGGCTTTTGGATTATGACCGTCTTGCAGCAGGTACGGCGATGGATGAGAGGCATTCGCTGAGGATGCTCCGCTTTTCACAGGAAAAGAAAGTTGCGGATTGCATTCTGTGCGGATGTGGTGTATAATTGCCGCATTCTGAGCAGAAATTACCGTTGACAATTTGCCTGGGGTGGTATAGAATGTCCATCGGATGCGTTGCACAGAAGTAAATATCCGGGTGTGGCCCAGTTGGTAGGGCGCCTGGTTTGGGTGCTGGAGCACGGGAAGTGCTGAGTCTCCCGGGAAAGCAGAAAAGCCGTTGCGGCGCTAAGGAAAATTTCCACTGATAGTCCGCTTTGGGCGGTAGAAAATGGAATTTGACCACATGTTTGACCACTTTGCGCAAAAAGAAGAAGTAAATATCCGGGTGTGGCCCAGTTGGTAGGGCGCCTGGTTTGGGACCAGGATGCCGCGAGTTCGAGTCTCGCCACTCGGACCATGAAAAACGGTTGTTTTCGTGAGAAAACAACCGTTTTCTGGATTTTTAAGCGTATTTTTATGTCTGCAGTCCAAGCACAGCCTGAAACGCATAGTTTTGCTTCTCGGTTTATTATGAAGAAATTGGAATGGTAAAATTCAGCTGGATGGAAAAACGGTGGGAGAAGTACAAATTTTTCATGTCTTTGTCTTGACTACATAAAGATTGCAATTTTCGGGCTGCTGGATACTCTTCCGCAGCCTTTTTTCTTTGTTTACAGCGGCACAAGTTTTGATGGCAGATTCACTGGTCTAAAGTGAGGGGGTCTTTACGCATTTCTCTCTATTATTTCGAGCGAGCGTATTGTAAAGAAAGAGAAGCCGCGATGGAAACGAATGGCATCACTGTAAAGCGATGTCTTAGCTAACTCTCTAGCGATACAAGTCTGATAGCGTAAATTGCGGTAAGTTGACTTTTTTTAGAGCGAATGATAAAATCTTTGACAAAGAGAGGTGCTGATATGTTGGGAAGAAAAGTGACTCATAAGATTTTAGGATCTGGGATTATTACAGAGTTATCAAGTGCATATCTCACTGTGAATTTTGGAGGCAGCGAAAAAAAGTTCACCTATCCAGATGTGTTTGAACAATACCTTACCAGTACAGATCCAGAACTCATGGGACAGGTTGACAGAGACCTTGCGGCCAAACGAGCGGATAGAGCAAGGGTGGTCCTTTCTACGATTCATTCATCAGCAACACCGCAACAGTCACAGATTCTGCCTAGGAAGAAGCTTAAAAAAGCGGAACGCTTTAATGTGGTATTCAAATGTAACTACTGCGATGGTGGTAAAAGGCAGAATCACATAGGATTTCAGGGTGTTTGCTCTGATTCCGTATTAAGGTACAATATTGAAGAAGCCCACCATGTGTGGTGCGCTTCTAAAGGATCCCCTTGTCGCAGGTACTTAGATGGTGAAATTACCAGAGATGAATTGGAATCTATGATGCATGGTGGTCATGGCTTGGATTCCGTCTGTGATGAAAGTCATATGCTGAGAGACTGGATGGCAAGTGCAGGAGTTGTCCAGACTGGAACTGATAAGGGGAAGCCAATGCGTCTTTTAAAGGTGCAAAGCAACAGTCTTGCAATTCTGACGACGCGAGAACCTAACGCTATTTCAGATGAATCTCGGTTTATTTTTGCAGTATTCCTTGTTGATGAGAGTTACGAAGGCGATAACCGGGATGCAGGGTATGTAACGACAAATTCTGAATGGAAAATTGAACTTTCTCCAATAGAGGCCCACAGAATACGTTTCTGGAACTATTATGCCAACGGAAACGCTCCACAAAAAATTGTTTTTGGTTCCGGGCTTCATAGGTATTTATCTGACGAACAAGCGGCGCAGATATTGAGAGATATCGTGGCAGTCAAGCGTAACCCGCAAGAAAAGGAATTTGCCCAGCGCTTTTTTGAACATTTCTGTAGGATTAATGCTATAAATGTAAATGATCTACCTTTACCAAATGGTGCGCTGATGCGGAAAAGGTAATTAGCCGGAGGCAGAAAAATGTTAAAAAATCCTTGGAATGAAATCACAAGAGAGGATGTTCTGAAAGCAATCTGTCTCTTTGAAGCCGAGCACCCGATACATCCAGAAGCCCGGTCAACTTTTTTGGTTTTCCACGGGAAGAGATATCCGGCAAAACATATTCGCGGGATGGCATATCAAATTCATTTTGGTAGAGAGATTCAAAAAGGGGAATATTCCGGTGGACTGGATACGGTACGTTTTTTTGAGAAACTGGGATTTGAGATGCATTATACGTATCGGAGTATAAACACACATTCCGTTACCAAGGGGCCAGAAACTGGTTATGCCGGGAACAAAATCCAGAAAATTCTATTGCCGGATTCTGCTTCAAAATGCAAGGAAACTCCTAAACAAGTGTTCGATCCTGGACGGGTCACGATTCCTTCCAAAGGTGTTATAGAGCAGAAAAATGCCTTGCAGTTATTATTAAACAGGATGTTTTACGGCGATGTGGTTTGTGAAAAAACATTTTCTTGGATGAAGACACCGGCAGAGATCACGGGAGAATATGCTCTTCTTTACCACAGACTTTCAGCCTATCGAGGAGACAAAAACTTTGCCAAAAGGAATGTTACACTACGGTGCGATTTTGTTTGTGAGAATAGCAAGCTAATTATTGAATATGATGAAAGGCAGCATTTTTCCGAAGCAAGAAAGATATCTCTTTTGGCGTACCCAGATGTTCCTCTGCATTATGACAGAGAACTGTGGATTTCTGCTTGCCAAGACATCCAGGCGAAGGACAACTATCCAGTAAATCGAGATGAAGTTCGTGCATTCTATGACAGCACAAGGGATATTGAAGCTGCAAAGCATGGCTATACACTTGTCCGTATCATGCATGGGCAAATCGATTTTCAATCTGCCAATGCCTACAAAAAACTGGCAGAGCTTTTGGATGCGGCAATGCGCGTCAACAGTGAACCAGAGGTGTTGCGCACTCCCGATCTGAGTAGCTGTACAGAAATAGTCACTGCAAAAGAACCCATAAAAATAGGGTTATATCTGCAAACAAACGAACTGTTTGGTAACAGGAAAATCTTCAAAAAGGCAATGGATGCAGTTCGGACATCTGACATCGACATTTTAGTATTCCCAGAGTTTTCCTATGTCCCCTTTGTGGAAGCATTCTACTCAGCCGATATTCGCTTTTCTGATAGCATTCAGTATCTTTATGATAGGGTGCTGGAACTGAGCAGATACCTCGGTCGGGCAGTGGTAATCTGCAATGAGGATAAGCAGGGGGCAATCGTGTGTATTTATGCAAACAGCTTTGCAGAAGAGACAGAAACGAAATGTAAACATTACATCAAGCATACCATGACCAATTTTTCTGCTTGTGATGTAGTAGGTTACCGTGAAATGGCAGAAAGCATCTTTCAGCCCATTCTCTATAAGGGTTATCGTATTGGCCTGACCATCTGCTACGACTGCAATCACGCAATTTTTAGCCGTAAATATGGGCAGAACGGAGTGGATATAATTCTGAACTGCACTGGCGGAAATGTAGTATATGATAAGTGGTTCAAGTACAATAAAGTCCGTGCTATCGAAAACGGTTGTTTTACCTTTGTTACAATGGGGGGTAATGGCACGATGATCAATCCCCATAATTATGTATATGGATTTACCCCGTCTGGCAAGGAAATGATTCCTACACTATTGAAAGGAAAGTACACAGGTAAAAAGAATATCTCAGGTGGCATTTATGTGTATGATACAGCTGATGATGACGGGAGTACAGAAGCAGATTCCAGCGTCAACCAGGCTGAGTCGCCCAATAAGATGAGTGATCTGGATATCCCAGTAGATGGTGTGGACAATTTCCTTCATAGTGCAAAAACACTAACAGACAAGATATATGTTCTTCATCATCGGACGGTCAATGTGATTTTGTGCTTGATTGATGGTGCAGATATTTTGCGCCCGGAGAAGGTGTTGAAGCTGCTGTACGCAGAAGCCCTAAAGCCCATCTGCAATAAGCGGTACATTATCATCAATCGCTGGGATAAAGTTGACTCGGGCTTCTACGAAACAACCTTGTCCGTAGTGTTGAAGGTACGTTCTATGGAAAATTACTGCGCAGTAGTTTTGGAATCTGGTAATCTGAAAAGGTGTTATCAGTGTGGTCAAAACAGAACAGCCCAGGTGGTCAAAGCGGAGAACAACCATTGGGGGATTGACCTTAGACGCACGGGCGGACCAGAGACGATCTGGCGGAACAAGAGTGGAATGAAGGAGTCCTGGAGAGATAACGTTGAGTGGTTGATTGGCACCATGTGATACCATATTAGGAACTACCCAAGCAAAGAAAAGCACTTATGGAGGATGTTATAATTGCTGTTCAGGTTGGGGCCTGTAAACCAGTATCCGAGACCGCAGAAAATTCTGTGTAAACGACGGGATATGACAGTATAAGGAATCCTGGCAAAGTCAAGAATATCACCAAGATATTTACGACAAAGGAGTCAGGAAACCATGCAGTCAACCCCACAGGAATTA
>DVGO01000033.1 GCA_018712645.1 Candidatus Faecousia faecavium
TCCAAACGAGTTGGTATTGATTGCTGTGAGGGTCCACCTGTTCCCATCCCGAACACAGAAGTTAAGCTCACATGCGCCGACAATACTTGGCGGGCGACTGCCCGGGAAGATAGGTAATGCCAACACAAGAAGAGTCAAGCTTTTTGCTTGGCTCTTTTTCTTTTGCCTTGACAATAGGGAAGTGCCTTTCGTATAATGGACCCATAATCTTGCTAATCGAGTTGATTCCATGAAGATACGATCCATTGCAAACAGAAAGATGCTGCCGCTGCTTTATGCACTGGGGGCTTACCTCTGGTTGGTAAACCTGATGCCTCTGGCCGCTGGGGATACCTACTACAGTGTGTACTTGCTTTGCGCACTGATGGGAATGCTGTGCCTGATTTCCTGGCAGCCTGCGGCGCTGCGCAAAGGGGAAGCCTGCTGGATTTTGGCTGCAGCCAGTCTGTTTTCAGGTGCTGTGGTACTGGCAAATTATGACCTGTTTTCCCCTTTTTCTGCTCTGGAAAACATGTTTCATCTGGTTTGCACGCTTTTCGGCGGCGTGTGGGTTGGCGGGGCTATTTTGCTGTGGATGTATCAAAAGCTTCCTGCTTCTGGTAAGACAGATGGCCGAAGACATTCAATCAGGGTATTTTTCCTTAGTTTTTGTTCCATTGCAGCGATTCAACTGGGGTATTTGCTGTTTGTCCGGTATCCAGGCGTACTGACCACTGATTCCGAAACCACGATTTCCCAGCTTATGGGTCAACAGCCCTATGACAACACCATGCCCTTCTGGCATACAGTAACGGTGAAGGTGTTTGTGGATCTGGGAATAGCGCTGCTTGGTGATATCAATGCTGGTGTGGCAATGTTCCACGGAGCGCAAATTCTGTTTTTGTCTGCCTGTTTTGGCTTTGCGCTGATGACACTGTATCAGCGAGGAGTGCCGGGACTTGTCCTGATGGGGATGTATGGGCTGTATGCCCTGCTGCCTTATAATATTGCGTATAGCGTAACCTTATGGAAAGATATCCCTTTCGCGGGGGCGGTGCTGCTGTTTACAACGGCGCTGTACCGATGGTTTGCGGGACTGGGAAGAAAACGGGTCACTGGAATTATTTTGGTTCTGGGAGGCCTTGGGATGTGTCTGTGGCGCACCAACGGCTGGTATGCCTTTGCCGTTACCCTGGCGGTGCTGACCTTGCTGCTGGGGAAAAAACAGAAAAAGCTGCTGCTGATTTTGCTGGCAGTGCTGCTGTTTACCTGGGTGCTCCTCAATCCGGTGTTGGATGTCCTGGGAGTGAAGGAAGGTAATCTGGTGGAAGCCTTTGCTGTACCTTTCCAACAGATTGCCCGGGTGGTTGCTAACCAGCGGCCCATGACCCAGGAGCAGCAAGTGCTGCTGGGGCAGATTTTTGACCTGGAGAAAATGGCCCGGCTTTACGACCCGCTGACGGTAGACCCTGTGAAGTTTGAAACCTTCCGCTATGATCAAGTGGACTACATCCGTCAGCACTTGGGGCAGTACCTAAAGGTGTATATCCAGCTGGGGCTGCAGTATCCCGGAGATTACCTGAAAGCCTGGGTAGAAGAAACCAAGGGCTATTGGAATGCAGGTTACCGATTCTGGATCTATACATCGGGGGTAGCGGGTGATTCCTTTGGCATTACTGCCGCATATGGGGAGGGACTTTTTGCCTCGCTGTACGCTGCCTGGTTCCGTTATTTTGAAAAGCTGGACATTTTCCAGCCGCTGGTAAGCATTGGCCTGCATGTGTGGGGATTGATTGCCTGCGTGCTGGTGAATTTCCTGAAAAAGCGACAGGAAGCCTTCCTGGGAATTCCAGTGTTGGTACTGGTGATTGGGCTGTGGCTGGGAACGCCGGTGTATGCCGAATTCCGGTATGCCTATCCGCTGTTTTTGACCATGCCCTTGATTGGCTGTGCAACCGCCTTTGCACCCAAAAAAGAATAAAGTATCCCCGCTGCCTTGACAATCGGCAGCGGGGTCGGTTTTTATTCTTTCGTCTCGGCGGGGGGATTGGATTTCTTGTTCTTGCGGCTGCGGCGGATGAGCACAACTACCAGAGCGATACCGGCGCCCAGTACAACCAGATAAGGGGAGCTGACGATAACCCACACCAGAAGATCCACAGCACCATTGCCCAGACCCTTCAGACTGCTCACAAAACCATCCCGGATTCGCTCCCAGAGATTGGGCTCTTCTACCGGGGTGTATTCCTGAACTTCCTCAATGGATAAGTAGATGGTAGCGTAATCTACCTGATTGTCGTACAGCCGCAGCTGGGAGGCGGCGCTTTCCAGCTGGTAGCGAACTTCCGACAGTCTTGCCTCAATTTCCAGCAGGTCGGCGGTGGTTTCGGCCTGTTCCAGCAGTTCCAGCAGCCGGGTCTGCTCTGTTTCCAGGGCGTTCAGTCGGCTTTCCGTGTCCACATACTGCAAGGTGATGTCTTCCAGGTTCTTCTGCTGGGAAACCACGTTGGAGATACCGGCCACTTCCTCGGTAAATTTGTCCACATCGTCTGCGGGAATCCGCACCGTCATGCTGGCGCTGCGGTAGCGGCGGTTGGCGTAGGCGCTGCCGTTGTATACGGTCTGATCCTCCACATAGCCGCCCAGCTGGGAAATGGTTTCTTGCAGAGACTGGGTCATGGCGTCTAAGTCTTCCGTTTCTGCGCTGAGGTTGACGGTGACGATCCATTTGCGGTTTTCTGGCAGAATGGTAGTAGTGGTATCGCTGCCGCTGCTCGTGAGACTGTTCTCTGCGGCCATGGCTTCCGGCGCTGCTTCCTGCATGGCGGCATCATAGGAAACGGCCCCGTTGGCTGAGGCTGCAGTTTTGCTGGCAGCGCCGCAGCCGGTAAGGATTCCGATTACAAGCAGCAAGGTCAGCAGCATACACAGTAGTTTGTTCTTTTTCATGGAAAATCCCTCCTTCTACTTAAGTACTCGATGTTTTTCCCGGTTGGTTGCGCAAACGTTATTTTTTCTTTTCACTATAACAAATTCTCCGAAAAAGTGCAACAATTCCGGGGAAACTTTCCTTGCATTGAACCCATGGCCATGGTATAATACCAGGAAAGTCCTTTTTTCAGGAGGAAGCGTATGAATACCCTGCTTCACATCTGCTGCGCACCCTGCGCCAACCGGCCCATTGATATTTTGAGAACCGATGGCTATGAGGTCACCGGATTTTGGTATAATCCCAATATCCACCCCTTCACCGAGTACCGCTCCCGGCGCAACTGCGTCCGAGAGTATGCCCAGGAAATTGACCTGAAGCTTATTGAGCGCAACGACTACGGCCTGCGGCCCTTCGTCCGGACGGTAGCGGAAGATATTGCCCACCGGTGCGTCAAATGCTACGAAATGCGGCTGTTTGAAACCGCCCGGCAGGCCGCCGAAGGGGGATTTGACAGCTTTACTTCCTCCTTGTTTATCAGTCCCTATCAGAATCACGAACTGATGCGCCAGGTTGCAGAGCAGGCGGCGGCGCAGTACGGCGTGGAATTTCTCTACCGGGACTTCCGCCCCTATTTCCGGGAGGGACAGACCTTTGCCCGGGAACATGGCTTTTACATCCAGAAATACTGCGGCTGTGTGTTTTCCGAAGAAGAACGGTACCTGAAAGCCAGCAAAATCATTCCCTGAGAGAGAAAACGGAGGAACTATGAACCAATTTGAATTTTCCGTGCCCTGCCTGTTCGGCTTGGAGGGCATTGCCGGCGAGGAACTTCGCAGAATCGGCCTGGAAAATGTCCGGGTGGAAAACGGCCGGGTGCTGTTTTCCGGAGATACCGCCGCCATGGCCAAGGCCAACATCCGGCTGCGCACCGGCGAGCGGGTGCTGATTGTGCTGGCGGATTTCCGGGCCACCACCTTTGAACAGCTGTTCCAGGGTGTCTACAAGGCCAATCTGGAGGATTTCATTCCCAAGGACGGCAGCTTCCCGGTAAAGGGCCACTGCTTAAACAGCCAGCTGATGTCCGTACCAGACTGCCAGGCCATTATCAAAAAGGCCGCCTCCCGTCGGCTGGGAGAAAAGTACGGCCTGTCCTGGCTGCCGGAAAACGGGGCCAAGTACCAGCTGCAATTTTCCATTATGAATGACCGGGTACAGCTGTACCTGGATACTTCCGGCCCGGGACTGCACAAGCGGGGCTATCGCCCGGTGGGAAATGACGCCCCCCTGCGGGAGACGCTGGCGGCTGCCATGGTGCAGCTGACCCATTACCGGGGCCGGGATTTCGTGTGGGACCCCTTCTGCGGTTCCGGCACCATTCCCATTGAAGCGGCTCTGATTGCCCGGAATAAGGCTCCCGGCATGTACCGCCGGTTCTCCGGCGAGGCCTTTGCCTGGGCAGACCCCAAGGTCTGGGGCCAGGTGCGCACCGAAGCCAAGGATCTGGAATACCACGGCAATTATCGGATTTTGGGTTCAGACAACGACCCCAAGTGCGTCAGTCTGTCCATGGCCAACGCCCGGAAAGCCGGAGTAGGGGACATTATCCAGTTCCGGGACGGAGACGCTACCAAAATGTCCCTGCCCTCTGACAGCGGCATTCTCATTGCCAATCCCCCCTACGGTCAGCGGATGATGGAGCAGCAAAGCGCCCAGCGGTTCTACAGCGCTCTGGGACGGCACCTGAAATTTGCCGACGGCTGGAACTTCTACATCATCACTTCGGAACCGGAGTTTGAGCATTATTTCGGAAGACGCGCTACCAAAAAGCGCAAGCTGTACAACGGCATGATTCAGTGCAACTATTTTATGTATACCGAACAAGCCCGGAAGAAGCAGGGGGAAAGAAAGCAAGGATGAAGCACCTGTTTATCATCAACCCTGCGGCAGGCAGCCGGGACAGAACCGCTGCCTATACCGCTTCCATTACCGAAATCTGCGGCAAACGGGGGCTGGATTACCGGATTGAAGTTTCTTCCGCGCCTGGAGAGTGCCGCCGTCTGGCCCGGGAGGCGGCCGAAACCGGGGAAGCCTACCGGATTTACGCCTGCGGCGGGGATGGAACCCTGAACGAGGTGGCTTCCGGCGCTGCGGGCTGGGACAATGCTGCGGTTACCGCCTATTCCGGCGGCAGCGGCAACGACTTCGTGAAAACTTTTGACCAGCCCAAGGCCTTTTATGACCTGGAACGGCTGTTGGATGCCCGGGAAACTGCCTTCGACCTGATTCGCTGCAACGATGACTTTTCCTTAAACATCTGCTCCGTGGGACTGGATGCCCGCATTGGCACCGACGTGTCCCGGTATAAGCGGATTCCCCTGCTGCAAGGCTTCCGGGCCTATGCCGCCTCCACCCTGGTCAATATCATCCGGGGCATCAGCGAGCATTATGTGGTGGAAATTAACGGGGAAACCATCGACGACGAGCAGACCTTTGTCTGCGTCTGCAACGGCCGGTTTTACGGCGGCGGTTTCAACCCGGTGCCCGAGGCGGACCCCACAGACGGCCTGCTGGATGTGCTGCTGGTGCGGAAAGTTCACCGCCTGGAAATTCCCGCTGTCATCGGCAAGTACAAAAACGGCCGCTACGCCCAGCTGCCGGATCTGGTGCGGCATTTCCGGACGGATCACATTACCATCCACTGCGACAAGCCCACCCCCATCAACTTAGACGGAGAGCTGCGGACGGCTCAGGTGGTGGATATGTCCATCGCCAAGGAAAAGGTTCGCTTTTTCTACCCCAAAGAATTGACCTGGCAAAGGTAAAAATATCCCGGACGGTTATTCCGTCCGGGATATCTGCATTTAGTAGGGCATGTACACATTCAGGTCCACCGGGCCGTTGATGCCGGGGACGGAGCCTTTGTCGGAGTACTGCCACATTTCCACCTTCCAGGGATAGGTCATCCGATCCTGGTACAGGGCCAGCCAGAAGGGATATTCTTCCAGCTCGCTCAGGTAGTACAGATTTTCCGACTGGTGCCAGTTGAAGTAGACCATGGGTGTGTAGCCTTTTTCCTTCATGACACTGCAAAAATGCAGCTGAATGTCCGTCAGGGTTCTGGCGTCCATTTTTCCGGCGGTTCGGGCATCGTCAGCGGGGATCTCCCAGTCCAGAATGATGGGCATTTCCAGCTTGTATTCTCCCAGCACCTCCAGCATGAAGGCGATTTCCTCATCGGCTTCGGCGATGTTCAGGGCCTGGGAGAAGAAGTAGGCACCGATGCGCAGCCCTGCTTCCGTGGCACCGGTGAGATTCTGCTGGGCGTACTCATCTTCTACCAGCTTGCCGGAGCCATAACCCCGGTAGCCCAGGCGGATCATGGCGAAGTCAATGCCCGAGGCCTTGACGGATTTCCAGTTGATGCTGCCCTGGTGAGCGGAAACGTCCACGCCGGGATAGCTGGTCACGTTTTGCAGCACCAGATAGTTGTCGGAGTTATACTGAAAGTCGTACCGACTGTAGGGGTTGGGGTCAGGGGGGATGGTGGGATTTTCCGGCTCGGTTTCCACAATCTGGGTTTCTTCCTGGGTAGGTTCCGGCTCCTGGGCCTCTTGGTGAAAGTCCGGCAGAGATTCCGGGTCTTCGTCATCCACAGAAAAATGGGGCAGACACAGCACCACAAGGACAATCAGAAGCAGCGCTGCCACACCGGCCACAATGCCCATAATGGCCTCCGGACGCACTTTCCGGGACTTGGGAGGGGCAGATTCCGGATCTTCGGATTCCTCCAGTTCCGCCTCCGTCTGGGACGGCTGGGGAACGGGCAGGTCATCTGCAAGGGGAGGGGCAGATGCCGGGTTTTCGGATTCCTCCGGTTCTGTCTCCGTCTGGGGCAGCTGAGGAGCGGGCAGAACTTCTGCAAGAGAGGGAGCTTCCGGGGCACAATCCGGCGTTTCCTGGCCGCAGTCGGCCTGCTCCTGAGGGGGAGTTTCCGAAACCGGAGTTTCGGGAAGATCGGTTTGGGAAAGCGGTTGCTTTTCCTGGGCCTGCTGGATGGTTTCCACAGCCTCGCCTCCTTTCCTTTCACGCCAAAAAACGCTGTGGCGGAAAGGGTATACTTTCGACATAGTATATCATATTTTCCCAGTTTCGCCAAGAGGAAACCATTGGATTTTTTTACTTAAACAATTCTTAAACAATCCGTTAATTTTCCCCCTATCCAGTTGCATTCGGCGCTTTTTGCAATATAATAAAGAAAAACATTTCTCTTCCCAAAGGTGATTATCTATGAATGGCATCAGCAGTTGGTTGCGGCAGTTCTCCTCAAAACTGTCGGCGCTTCTCCGGGGATTTATGGCGGGGCGATACGGTACAGACCGGCTGAATATGGTGATTCTCTGCGCCGGATTGGTAGCCAGCCTGCTGTCGGTGTGGACTCAGTCCCGGGGGCTGAATCTGATCTTTTTCCTTCTGAGCTACGGCCTGATGATCTGGGCTATTTTTCGCAGCCTGTCCCGGAACACCTACAAGCGGTATCTGGAAAACCGGAAGTTTTTGCAGCTGATTAACCGGGTAAAGGATCGGCAGAACCGATATTTTGACTGTCCCAAGTGCCGCCAAGTAGTGCGGGTTCCCCGGGGCAAGGGGAAAATTTCCATTACCTGCCCCCGGTGCAAGGAAAAATTTGTCCGGAAAACGTAAACAATAAGTCCCCCGATAGCCGGGGGACTTGCTTATTCTGCAGGTGCTGCCTCTTCGGCAGCGCTTTTTTTCACGCTGTCAATGCCGCTGAGACATCCGGCTTTGGAGGCGTAGGCATCGGAAAGGCCGATGATTTCGCCGTTTCTGGCCTTCAGCCGGAAGCGAAATTCCCCGGCTTTGTCCTGGTACAGCTCAAATTTGGGGTTGGTAAGGGATTTGAAGTTTTCCTGGGTCTGGTTTTCCACCTTGGCAATGGGGGCGTTTTTCACGATGCTTTCCATACCCTTGCGGCAGGCGGCTTCGCAGGCATAGACCCCGGAGGTGAGAACCACCTGACCGTTGGGGGCTTTCAGGTCAAATTTTACCCCGGAAGAGACGGTGCGGATCACAAACCGGCTCATGGCTTATTCCTCGCTGACCGGCACGGACAGGGTTCCGGTGGTGATGATATAATCTTCCACTTCAGGAGCGTAGGCTTCCAGAGAAATCTCCATCCGGGTAATCTCTTCCAGGCTGGTAATGCCCAAATCCTCCAAAGGATACAGATACACGGTGCTCACGGCCCGGGTATCTCTGGGAAGGCTGCTCCACAGGGTGATCTCAGCACTTTCGCCGTTGATGCTGGAATCGATGGTGTACACTTCCAAATCCTTGCCGGTGTTGTTTTCCAGATAGAACAGCATATCCCCATCGGCCACGGACTCTGGGTCATAGGAATCGGGTACATAGCCCCGGTACACAATCCGCAGACCATCCTGATTAAATAGCTCCGTACCCTGGTCGGCAGCGGGCTGAACGTAGTCCGGATCATCTGCGATCAGGGTAACGGGGTCGGTGAGATGGTAAGTCTCGTAGGTGTCGGTATTGTAGATATCCAGCCGGAAGGAGAGCTGCTGAACGCAGTCAATTCCTGCATTGTCCAGATCCTCCTGATACAGGTAGAAATCGTCTTGAGCGGTATGGCCCGGGGCGACCTCGCAGTACAAAGAAGCGGGCATGACATAGCCGTTGACGATCACATCGTCGACAGAAACGCACAAAGGTTCTTCGGTGTCATTCCGGACAACCACGGGAAAATCCTGAAGGGAAACCTGCCCATCCTGCAAGTCTGCCACCACCCACACCAATCCGTCGCTGTAGAGCCCCTTGCCGCTTTCCGGCAAAGTGGCGTCCGGCTTCGTTTCCGGCTGGGGAGCGGATATGGAGTTGGGCCGGAAAAGAGAGTCCATAATCTGTTCGATTCCGCCCAAAATCGGCTCTGCAAGAAACAAAATTGCCAGAACTGCCACCGCAATGGACAAGCCGGATTTTTTCTTCCGGGGCTTCTGCTTGGGCGGTGTCCAGGTTTTGGCGGGACGCTTGGGAGGACAGGCGAAGGGGGTTTGCCGGGGGATGGGCTTGCGCACCGGCTCGTCGATTACCAGCGGCTCCCCTTCGTGGGTGTGCATGCCGTGGGCAATTTCTTCGGAAAAGTTTTCGTAAAGGCAGCTTTTGCAGCGTTTGCCATTGTATGGTGCGCCGCAGCTGGGGCAGCGGTATCTGGCCATAGACGTCCCTTCCTTCCTCTTTTTTATGAGAGTATTATACCAAGCGGGCAGCCAATGCGCAAGGAAAAAATGCCGCCCCGGCGCTTCGCCGGGGCGGCAGGGGAGTTAGTTTACCTTGACGGCGATTTTGGGGACTCTTGCCACCAGAACGGCAGCGATGGCAGTCAGAATCATTTCAGGGATCATGTACATTCCGTTGTAGACGATGGAATATACCAGAGCCAGCACCCCGGGGTTCAGGGAAGCTACCAGACTTGCACCCCAGGCGGGGAAGCCTTCCTGGGTGAAGAACCACTCGGCGTAGCTGCCGAAGAGAATGTAGCCGGAGAAAATGTGGCACAGATACCGGCAGCCCAGGGCCACCAGAGAACCGGCCATCAGGGCAGTGCCGGAATTGGAAATCTTATCACGGAACAGACCGCCCAGGCCCAGTAGGGTGTAGGCCAGCACATAGTCCAGCAAGCACATCAGCACGGCATTGAAGAGCATCAGGCCGTCACCGAAGTAACCGGGCTGGAAGGCAGCGGTGACCACATCGGCACCCATGGCCATCTGCACCAGGGAGTAGCCGAAACCGGCAATCAGGCCCCACTTCACGCCGTGGCGGTAGGAGATCAGGACGATGGGCAGCATGCTCACCAGGGTCAGCTGGCCGCCGAAGGGCATGGGGGGAATGACGGCTCTGCCCACAAATTCCAGCACAACGGCCAGAGCAATGAGCATAGCGCTTTCGGTCAGACGTTTGGTTTTGTTGTTCATTGGGATTTCTACCTCCTGAAAAAAATGCCGCATTGCAAACCCGTCCAGGTGCAATGCGACACAGAGGCGTCCCATATGTGCATCTTTCCCTCCGACGGTACTAGCCGTATCAGGTTCACGGGTCAGAGCTACCAAACTCAATCTCAGCCGGATGCATCCGGCTCCCCGAAGACGTTCTTTGCGGTGCGAACTGCAGATATTATAGCGCAAAAGCGACATTTGTCAAGAAAATCCTGGGCAGAGTCGGTTCTTTCGACTCTGCCCAGGAAGGGTTATGCCATTTCCAGCGCCAGGGGCTTGCCGCCCAGAATGTGAAAATGCAGGTGCTGCACGGTCTGACCGGCATCGGCACCGCAGTTGCTCACCACCCGGTAGCCGCCTTCCAGCCCTTCGGCCTTGGCGATGACGGGGATAACCTCGAAAATGTGGGCCACCACCTGGCTGTTATCCGTCGTCACAGCGTTGCAGCTGTCCAGATGGGCCTTGGGCACCACCAGAATGTGGGTCGGGGCCTGGGGAGCAATATCCCGGAAGGCAAAGACCAGATCATCCTCGTAGACCCGGTTGGAGGGGATTTCCCCGGCGATGATTTTACAGAACAAGCACTCAGACATGGTACATTCCTCCTGATTTATAATCCAAAAATGTGAACACCCGTCAAGCTGACGATGCCCATGATGATTCCCGCCAGCACAACGCCCAGGCAGACGGACAAGGTGGTGGACTTAAAGCCCATATCCAGAAAGGAAGCGGCCAGAGTGCCGGTCCAGGCACCGGTGCCGGGAAGGGGGATGCCCACAAAGAGCATCAGGGCCAGAAACAATCCGCCCCGGCCTGCCTGCTGGGTCAGTTTGTGCCCGGCTTTTTCTCCTTTTTCCACGCAGAAGGTGAAAAACTTCCCGATGTATTTCTTGTCCATGCCCCAGTGCAGAACCTTGCGGGCAAACAGGTAAATGATTGGCACCGGGAGCATGTTGCCGACGACACAGACCAACAGCGCAGTAAAGTAATCCAGACCCATACCTACGGCGTAGACAATGGAGCCCCGCAGCTCAATCAGCGGCACCATGGACACCAGAAAGCACAGAAAATAATGTAGCAGCATGATTCTCTCCTCAAAACAAATTTCGTTGATTATACCATAGCCTAACCCGATTTGCAACGAAAAAAACAATCATTTAACAATTCTTAAAGGCTTAGCGGTTCATTACCCGCACCTGAATCCCCGTCAGCACATCCAAAACCTTCTCATGCAGATCCCGGTCAAAGGAGGCGGTGCAGGCGGCATCCACCGTAATGGCAGCCTGGGGATACCGGCTTTGCAGCACCACGGCGTTGCTCAGGACGCAGATGTTGCTCACCAGTCCTACCAGCTCAATTTCGTCGGCGCTTTCCGGCAGTGCCGAAGCCACGGCAGGGTCAGAAAGGTCCATGCCGAAAGACAGCTTGTCAATGGCCGGGGCTTCCACTTCTTCCAGTGCCTGGGCGGTCTGGCCGTAGACCTGCCAGCCGGGGGTACCTTTGAGGCAGTGAACTACCGGAAGATTTTTTCCTTCCCGGGTGTCCAGATAGTCTGCAAAGTGGGTGTCCCGGGTGAAAAAGACGCGGCCTTTGCCGTAGGCGCGGATTTTGGCGGCGATTTTTTCGTCCAGGGTTTCCGCACCGGGAAAGCCCAGAGCACCATCCACAAAGTCATTTTGATAGTCGATAACAAACAGATACCGGTTCATAACAACCGCCCTTTCCTGATGAAGTAAGTTCACCATAGCAAAATTCCGGGAAAAAGTCAACGAAGCATTGCATCATCCGTCAGAATTTGCTAAAATAACCGGGAAAGAAAGGGTTTCTTCCTTTGAAGACTTTGATCTGCGGGAGATTGTGTACATGGCAAGCAGAGAAGATTGGATTGGGGTGTTTGACTCCGGCGTCGGCGGCATCAGCGTGCTGCGGCATCTGCGTCGGCTGATGCCCCGGGAGCGGTATCTGTATTTTGGGGATTCCGCCAACGCTCCCTACGGCAGCCGCAGCACCCAGCAGGTGCGGAAGCTGACACTGGACGCAGCGGAGCGTCTGTTCCGGGAAAACCGAATCAAGGCTCTGGTGCTTGCCTGCAATACGGCCACCGCTGCGGCGGTGGAGCAGCTGCGGCAGCAGTATCCCGATAGAATCATCATCGGCATTGAGCCTGCCTTAAAGGTGGCGGCGGATCACTTCCCCGGCGGACGGGTGGGCGTGATGGCCACGGAGGTGACCCTCCGGGAGGAAAAATTCGACCATCTGCTCCATCGCTTTGACGAAAACTGCACCGTGGCCAAAATCCCGGCCCCGGGGCTGGTGGAACTGGTGGAGGCAGGCAAGGCAGATTCTCCAGAGGCAGAAGCCCTGCTGCAGCAGATTCTTTCCCCCTATCTGGGAAAACTGGACGCCCTGGTGCTGGGCTGTACCCACTACCCCTTTGCGGCAAAGGCCATTTCCCGGGTGCTGGGAGAAACTGTCACCTTGCTGGACGGGGGAGAAGGCACCGCCCGGGAGACCCGGCGGCGGCTGGAAGAGCGGGGCCTGCTGGCAGAGCCTGAGCAGCGGGGCTGCGTACAGATACAGAACAGCGCCGGTGATGAGCGGCTGATTGCCCTTTGCCGGCAGCTTTTGGGGGAAGAAAACAGGGACGGAGGCAACATGTATGGAAAATAACATTCTGGTCATCGGCATCGCCGGCGGCACCGGCAGCGGCAAAACCACGCTGATGAATAATTTGATCGCCAAATTTTCGGATGTGGTGACCATTTTGAGCCATGATAACTACTACAAGCGCCACGATGAACTGACCTACGAGCAGCGCTGCCAGCTCAACTACGACGAGCCGGACGCCCTGGAAACGGACCTGATGGCCCGGCACCTGGATCAGCTGCGCCAGGGTCAGGCCATTGACTGCCCGGTATATGACTTTACCCTCCACAACCGTTCCAACGAAACGGTGCACATTGTGCCCAAAAAGGTGATTATTGTGGAGGGCATTCTGATTTTCGAGGACGAAGCCCTGCGCAATCTCATGGACATCCGGATTTTTGTGGATACCGACGCAGATGTGCGGCTGTGCCGCCGGATCAAGCGGGACGTAAACAAGCGGGGCAGAACCCTGGAAAGCGTGCTGAGCCAGTACTTGGAAACCGTGAAGCCCATGCATGAAAAGTACGTCGAACCCAGCAAGAAGTACGCCGACCTGGTGGTGCCCGAAGGGGGCAAGAACCTGGTGGCACTGGATATGATTATGGGCCGCATTCAGCGGCACCTGGAGGAAGCATGACCTACGAAAGCCTGATTTTTGACATTGACGGTACCCTGTGGGATTCCCGGGCCCTGGTGGCGGAGGGGTACAACATTCAGCTGAAACAGGAAGGGCTGGAACACCTGGCCGTGAATGCGGAGATGTTCAAACCCCTGTTCGGCAAGGTGATGACGGAAATTGCCGATGTGATTTTCGCTACCATTCCCGCCCCGGAGCGCTACGCCCTGATGGACCGGTGCATGGATACGGAAAACCGGTACCTTCAGGAAAATCCCTGCCGCATCGGCTACCCAGGGGTGAAGGAAACCTTGGAAAAGCTGGCCCAGAATCACCGCCTGTTCATCGTCAGCAACAGCCAGAAGGGTTATCCCGAGCTATGCATGGAAAAGCTGGGCTTGACCCCTTATATCACCGGCCATCTGTGCTTTGGCGATACCGGCACCAGCAAGGGAAAAACCATCCGCACCCTGATGGAGAAATACAACATCCAAAACTGTGCCTATGTGGGAGACACCCAGGGCGATTACGAAGCTACCGTGGAAGCGGGGATTCCGTTTCTCTGGGCCGCCTACGGCTTTGGTCGCCCTCAGCACTATGACGGGAAACTGCAGCAGATGGAAGATCTGCTGACATTGGACTAAGGAGCCGGCGGCAGAGCCGCCGAGAAGGAAAGGACGTTTTATTATGATCGTATGCCCGTATAAGGATTTGCGCCGTTACGCTGCCATTATCCCCGGACTGGAGGAGGCCATGCAAGTCATTGACCAGCAGAAGAACTGGACGCCCGGCGTTACCCAGCTGTCCGGCGGCAATCGGATTGTGGCCTCGGAAGGCACCACCACCCCCGCCGGCAGCAAGCTCTGCGAAGCTCACCGGCAGTACCTGGATGTGCAGTATATCGTAGAAGGGGAGGAAACCGTAGGCTGGGCCCCCTTGGACACACTGACCCTGGATGGGGAATTCAATGAGCAAGGTGACATCGGCATGTATGCCGGTCCGGTGGACTATATGCGCATTGGGGAAGGCTACTGCTATGTGGTATTCCCGGAGGATGCCCATATGCCGGCGGTGCATCTGGACAGCCCCAAGAATTTTAAGAAAATGGTGCTGAAGCTGAAAGTATGAGTATTGCTCTGGATTCTTACTGCCTGCTGTGTCATCTCAGGCGAAACATCGAACTGGTACGCCCTCTGGGGACGGAAGAACAGACCATGGCCTTCGCCCGGGAGATGATGCGCATGTATCTGTCCGCCCCGGAGGGGGTCAGCGCTCCCTGGTTCGGCCCCAAGGTGGCGGACATGCTCCACCAGTACTATGGCCTGGAAATTGACCGCTACCGCCAGGAAAAGCAGGATTCCAACCGCTTCATCCTGGAGCACATGGAGGAGGTCCGTCAGCGGATTCGCGCGGCCCAGGACCCGGTGTTTGCGGGGCTGCAATTTGCCATTTTGGGCAACTACCTGGACTTTTCCGCCCTGCGGGGACAGGTCAGCTTTAAAACCATGAGCCAGATGCTGGAAAAAGCGGAGGAAATGGAGCTGAATCAGGAAATCTACCAGGATTTCTGCAACCAGCTTTCCCAGGAAAAGAAACTGCTGTATCTGACGGACAACGCCGGGGAAATCGGCTTTGACCGGCTGTTTGCCGAGGAAATTTCCCGGAAATTCCCCCACCTGGAAATCACCTTCTGCGTCCGGGGCGGCATTGCCCAGAACGATGCCACCCGGGAGGATGCCGCCGCTGTGGGCATTCCCTTCCCGGTCATCGACAACGGAAACCGGGTGGCGGGCACCCAGCTGGATCAGCTGAGTGAAGAAGCCAAGCAGGCCCTGGAAACTGCGGATGTGATTCTGGCTAAGGGCATGGCCAATGTGGAAACCATGTTGGGCTGCGGCTACAACATTTTCTACGCCTTTTTGATCAAGTGCCAGCGTTTTGTGGACCGATTCGGCGCACCTATGTTTACCCCCATGCTGGTAAAAGAGAGAACATAAATTCCTTGGCGGCTCCCCTCCTGGGAGCCGCCATTTTCGTCTGTGGAAATCGACAAAATGGGTTCGGCGGTTTTGTGGGGAACGTGGAAAAATTTTTCCTTGTGGTTCCCATATTGACGCAACGGGAAAAAAGCACTATACTGAGGGAAATGAAACGTTTCCATTTGCGCAAAATAACAAAAGGAGTGCTGTTTTTATGAAGCGATACGCAGGCGTGCTGCTGTCCGTCACCAGCCTGCCCTCCCGGTATGGCATCGGCTGTTTTGACCAGGCGGCCTATGATTTTGTGGACTGGCTGGAGAAGGCCGGTCAGCGCTACTGGCAGATTCTGCCCTTGGGCGCAACCTCCCACGGCGGTTCCGACGATTCTCCCTATCAGGCCTATTCCGCCTTTGCCGGAAATCCCTACATGATCAGTCTGGATGAACTGATCGAAGAGGGCGTCCTGACCCGGGAAGAATGCGAGGAAGTGGACTTTGGAACCAATCCCGGCAAGGTGGACTTTGACAAGCTCCACGAAAACCGGTTCCGGCTGCTGCGGCTGGCCTACCAGCGCAGCCAGATTAGCTACAATCCTGCCTTTACCGATTTCTGCCGGAACAACTACTGGTGGCTTAATGACTATGCCCTGTTTATGGCCCTGAAGGGCTTTTTCAAGGAAGCTCCCTTCCGCAGCTGGCCGGAGGATATCCGGATGCACTGGGATTTTGCGGTGGATTATTACAACCGGGTGCTGTACTTTGACATTGAGTTCCACAAGTACATGCAGTTCCAGTTCATGCAGCAGTGGCGCAAGCTGAAGGACTACGCCAACGCAAAGCATATCCAGATTGTGGGCGACATTCCTATCTATGTGTCCCCCGACGGCGCCGACGTGTGGGCACATCCGGAACTGTTCCAGCTGGACGAGCACAACGCCCCCACCGCCATTGCCGGCTGCCCACCGGACAGCTTTGCTGCCGACGGCCAGGTCTGGGGTAACCCTCTGTACCGCTGGGACTATCACCGCAGCACAGGATATCAGTGGTGGGTCACCCGGATGTGGCACAGCTTCCAGCTGTATGATGTGGTGCGCATTGACCATTTCCGGGGCTTTGACCAGTACTTCTCCATCCCCGCCGGGGAAAATACTGCAAAAAACGGACACTGGGAAGACGGCCCCGGCATGGATCTGTTCGATACCATCCGCCAGCGGCTGGGGGATGTGAACGTGATTGCCGAGGACCTGGGCCTGATGACCGAAGGCGTGCGCAAACTGGTGCGCCAGAGCGGCTACCCCAATATGAAGGTGCTGCAGTTTGCGGTGAACCCGGAGGATGTGTCGGCTTCCAACGACTATTGGCCCCATAATTACAACGCCAACTGCGTGGTCTATACCGGCACCCACGACAATGAGACCTTGTTTGGCTGGTATGAAGGACTGTCCCCGGAGGCAAAGAAGCAGGTGCGCAGCTACCTGTACAATTTCCACACCCCCGACAAGGAGATGTACAAGGCCCTGATCCAGCTGACCATGGCCAGCGTTGCCAAGGACTGCATCATCCCCATCCAGGACTACCTGGGCCTGGACAACCAGTCCCGGATGAACCAGCCCGGCACCGTGGGCTTCAACTGGCGCTGGCGGCTGAAGCCGGGCCTGCTCACCGAAAAACTTGCCCAGCAGGTGCTGGCTGTAACCATGCTTACCAACCGGGCAAACTGGGACAGCTTAAACGCCGCCGAAAAGGCACGGCTGGCAGCGGAAGAAGCGGAACAAACCCTATCCTGAGGCGCAATTTGGGGGATTTCCCAGAGAAATATCCGGAGAAAATCCGGCTTTTGGGCAAATTTTCTGAGAAATCCCTCTTGCCAAACGGCGGAAGTGGTGGTATAATACTACCGTAAATGGTAGAGTGTAGGCAAAGAGAGGCGCGAGCGCCTCTCTTTCTTGTTGATTTACAGGAAAGGGATGATGTTTGCAATGAAAGTAACCGATTTGGTGGCAAGCTATGCAAAACCCGTGGTGGAACAGTTTGGCTGCGAGCTTTGGGACGTAGAGTACGTCCGGGAGGGCAGCGAATATTTCCTGCGGCTGTACCTGGACAAGGAAGGCGGCGTGGACATCAACGACTGCGAAGCAGTATCCCGGGCCATGGACCCCATCCTGGACGAAAAGGACCCGATTTCCGGCTCTTACCATTTTGAAGTTTGCTCTGCCGGCCTGGAACGGGTGCTCAAGCGCCCCTCGGATTTTGAGCGGTTCCTGGGCAGCGCCATTACGGTCAAGCTCTACCGGCCCAGAAACGGCATGAAGGAAATCCCCTGTGTTCTGCGTGGCTACGAAGAGGGCAGAATCACCGTGGAGGCAGGCAAAGAAACCATTACCTTTGAAAAATCGGAAGTCGCTCAGGTGCGGCTTCGTGTGGAATTCTGACAAGGAGGAAACAATCAATGGCTAGAAATACCAGAGCCAAGAAGCAGGCCGAAGCCCTCAAGGTGGACATCGGTGCGGAAATTTTCGCTTCCCTGCGGGAATTGGAAAAAGTAAAGGGCATTCCTGTGGATTATATGGTGGAGCGTCTGAAGCAGGCGCTGACCAACGCATACCGCAAAGACCGGGAAGATCGCCGGGACGTTCCGGCAGACAATGTGGTGGTGGAACTGAGCGAGAAAGGCTTGAGCATGCACATTGTCAAGACCGCCGTGGAAGAACTGGAGGATACCGCCCTGGAAATCCTGGTGGATGCTGCCAGACTGATTAACCCCGACGCTCAGGTGGGTGACCCGGTGTGTATTCCGGTGGACATCCAGCGCTTCGGCCGGATTGCCGCCCAGACTGCCAAGCAGGTGGTGATTCAGGGCATCCGGGAGGCCGAGCGGGGCGTGGCTTACGAAAGCTATTCCTCCAAGGCTCAGGAGCTGCTGACCGGCACTGTGCTGCGGATTGATCCCAACACCGGTGATATGTTCATCCGCATCGGCCAGGGCAACGACGCATCCGACGCTGTGCTCCGCGCCAGCGAGCAGATTCCCGGCGAGAAGCATGCCGAGGGCGATCTGATCCGGGTGTACGTTCTGGAAGTGCACAAGGCAGGCCGTGGCCCCTTGGTCCATGTGTCCCGTACCCATCCCAACCTGGTGCGCCGGCTGTTCGAGCTGGAGACCCCGGAAATTGCCGAGGGCCAGGTGGAGATCCGCAACATCGCCCGGGAAGCCGGTTCCCGTTCCAAGATGGCCGTTCGGGCTACCATGGAGGGCATCGATCCCGTGGGCGCCTGTGTTGGTCCCCGGGGCGGCCGTGTCGGCGCCGTTGTGGAAGAACTGGGCGGCGAGAAAATCGATATCGTGGTTTGGAGCGAAGATCCCTGCGAGTATGTCCGGGCTGCTCTGAGCCCTGCTGACGTGATTTCCGTCAGCCTGATTCCCGGCCAGAAGGCATGCCGGGTCATTGTTCCCGACGATCAGCTGTCTCTGGCCATCGGCAAGGAAGGCCAGAATGCCCGTCTGGCAGCCCGGCTCACCGGCTACAAGGTGGACATCAAGCCCGCTTCCCAGGCTGAGCCCGAGGAGCAGGTTTCTGAGCAGCCGGAAGAAGAAACCGAGGAGCTGTAAGGTCGCTCCTTACCATAGAAACGGAGGGATTTGGATTATGCAGAAAAAGATCCCCCAGCGGCAGTGTATGGGCTGCCGGGAACGGAAGGCCAAGAAAGAGCTGATCCGGGTGGTTCGCACCCCGGAAGGCGGCGTACAGGTGGACTTCAGCGGCAAGGTCAATGGTCGGGGCGCTTACCTGTGCCCCAATCCGGAATGCCTGCGCAAGGCCCAGCGGATCAAGTCTTTGGAGCGGAGCCTGGAAATCGCCATTCCGGAAGAGGTTTACGCCCGGCTGGAAAAGGAGATCGAGCGTGGATAAAGCCCTGAATTATCTGGCCCTGGCCCGGAAGGGCGGCATGGCGGAACTGGGCGAAGAGCCGGTAGGCGCTGCCGCCCGGGCAGGAAAGGCCCACCTGATTGTGGTGGCCTCCGACGCATCCGACCATACCTGGCGGCGGGCAAAGAGCTTTGCCGCCGGTACCGACCAGCAGTGCCTGCGGCTGGATGCCACCAAGGACGACATGGGCTTTGCCATTGGCAGAACCAGCCTGGCCATTGCCGCCATCACCGATGCGGCCCTGGCTTTGGCTCTGGTGCAGTCTCTGGGTCAGCCGGAGCGCTGCGCTGAAGCTTTGGAGGTGCTCACCGCCAAAACCCAGAAGGCAAAGCAGCGCCGCCGGGAAGCCAGCGCCCACCTGCGCAACAAACGCAGGGGAAAGAAGAAGTAAGTTGTTATGACAACCAATAGGAGCCTGTCGGATACGGACAATGCAGAATGCAAAATGCACAGTGGGGGATAAAACCGCATTTTGCCTTTTGCACTCTGCATTTCCAACCGACTGTCACATTTTGGAGGTGCGTGTATAGAATGAGTTTTGTTAAGTATCGCGTCAAGGAGGTCGCCGCAGATTTCGGCGTTGCACCGAAGACAATCGCGGAGATTGTGGGACAGTTTTTCGAGAAGCCCAAGTCCAACACCCAGGTCCTCAGCGAAGAAGAGCTGAATGTGGTGTTTGATTACATGACCCAGAAGAATCAGGTCAAATCCATGGAGGAAATTTTTGCAGTGAAGCCTGCCGCACCCAAAGAAGAACCCAAGCAGGAAGCTAAGGCCGCACCGGCCCAGCGTCCCCAGCAGACCCAGCAGCCCAAGCAGGGCCAGAATCGTCCCCAGCAGCCCCAGAACACCCAGCCTGCCCAGCAGGCTCCCAAGGCCGAAGCTCCCAAGGAGCCGGAGCGCAAGCGGGAGCGCCGGGTGGTGGACACCTCTGCCGTCCAGGTCAATGCCAACCGGTTTGCCGATGTGGATAACCTGGTTTCCGAGCGGGTGCAGAACTACCAGGGCGGCAAGCAGCGCATTGGCGGCGGCAAGGGCAAGCAGCAGAACAAGCAGCAGCAAGGTAAGTTCAAGGGCAACAAGTCCCGTAACGAGGAGCAGGAGAAGATGCGCCGCCTGCAGATGGAGGTTGCCCGGAAGGCTCCCGTCACCGTGAAGATTCCAGAGGAGATCACCGTTGGCGAACTGGCTTCCCGGATGAAGAAAACCGCCGGCGAAGTCATCAAGTGCCTGATGAAAAACGGCGTTCTGGCTGCCATCAACCAGACCATCGACTTTGACACCGCCGAGTTTGTGGCCACGGAAATGGGCTGCAAGGTGGAAAAGGAAGTTACCGTCACCATCGAAGAGCGGATCATCGACGACCATGTGGACACCGCCGAAGAGCTGGAAACCCGTGCTCCCGTTGTGGTGGTCATGGGTCACGTCGACCACGGCAAGACTTCCACTTTGGACGCCATCCGGAAAACCTCTGTTACCGCCGGAGAGGCCGGCGGCATTACCCAGCATATCGGCGCCTATACCGTGGATGTGAATGGGAATATGGTCACCTTCCTGGATACCCCGGGCCATGCGGCATTTACTTCCATGCGTGCCCGTGGTGCCAAGTCTACGGACATTGCCATCCTGGTGGTGGCTGCCGACGACGGCATCATGCCCCAGACCGTAGAATCCATCAACCACGCCAAGGCCGCCAATGTGCCCATCATCGTGGCCATCAACAAGATGGATAAGCCCACCGCCAATCCCGACAAAATCAAAGAGCAGCTGACCAAGTACGATCTGATCCCCGAAGAGTGGGGCGGCGATACCATCATCGTGCCCATCTCCGCCAAGACCGGTCAGGGACTGGATGAGCTGCTGGAAATGGTCATCCTGACTGCCGAAGTTCAGGAACTGAAGGCCAACCCCAACCGCCGTGCCAAGGGTACCGTCATCGAAGCCCGTCTGGATAAGAACCGCGGCCCCGTGGCAACCCTGCTGGTGCAGAACGGCACTCTGCATCAGGGCGACATTGTCATTGCCGGTACTGCCGTGGGCCGTGTCCGTGTGATGACCAACGACAAGGGCCGCACCGTCAAGTCCGCCGGTCCTTCCGTGCCTGTAGAGATCACCGGCCTTGCCGATGTTCCCACTCCTGGCGATGAATTCAATGCCGTTACCGACGAGCGTATGGCCCGTGAACTGGTGGAGCAGCGCCGTCAGGCTCAGAAGGATGCTGCTGCCAAGCTGACCCAGAAGGTCACCCTGGATAACCTGTTTGCCAAGATGCAGGAAGGCGAAATGAAGGAACTGCCCCTGATCGTCAAGGCCGACGTCCAGGGCTCTGCCGAGGCCATCAAGGCATCTTTGGAGAAGCTGAGCAACGAGGAAGTTCGGGTTCGGGTGATCCACGCCGGTGTCGGCGCCATCAACGAAAGCGATATCCTGCTGGCTTCCACCGCAGGCGCTATCATTGTCGGCTTCAACGTCCGTCCCGATGCCGCCGCCCAGGCTTCCGGCCAGCGGGCCAACGTAGACATGCGGTTCTACCGGGTGATCTACGATGCCATCGACGAGATCGAAGCTGCCATGAAGGGCATGCTGGCACCCAAGTTCGAGGAAGTGGTCATCGGCCACGCGGAAGTGCGCATGACCTACAAGGTCAGTGCCATCGGCACCATTGCCGGCTGTATGGTCAAGGACGGCAAGGTTACCCGGGATGCTCAGGTTCGGATTCTCCGGGACAACATTGTCATCCACGAAGGCGAGATCGGCTCTTTGCAGCGGTTCAAGGACGCTGTCAAGGAAGTCTCCGCCGGCTACGAATGCGGCATGAGCGTGGTCAAGTACAATGACATCAAGGAAGGCGACATTTTCGAATGCTTCGCCATGCAGGAAGTCAAGCGCTGATATAGGTTCCCGCCGCACCGCTTTTGCGGCGCGGCGGGTTGTTTTTGCTAAGGAAAGGAGGCAAAATCATGGCTTCGAACCGTATTTTGCTGATTAACGAAGAAATTCAGAAAGAACTGTCCGCCCTGCTGCGTACCGTCAAGGACCCCAGAGTACAGGACGTGATGATCTCCATTACCCGGGTGGAAACCACCCCGGATCTGCGTTATACCAAGGTTTATGTCAGCTTTCTCCAGGAGGACAAAGCCTCCGCTGCTCTGGCGGGGCTGAAATCTGCCGCCGGTTATCTGCGCCGGGAGCTGGGACGGAATCTGCGGCTGCGTTACAGCCCGGAAATCGTCTGGGCCGCTGACGACTCCATTGTCTATGGCGCAAAAATGCTGAAACTGATTAACTCTCTTGAGGTAAACCACGATGAAGAAACTGACCAGGACTGAGACTGCTCAATATCTGCTGGAAAAGGATAACTTTGCCATCCTGACCCACCGCCGCCCTGACGGCGACACCACCGGTTCCGCCGCCGCACTGTGCTTAGGACTGCGGCAGCTGGGAAAAACTGCCCATGTTCTGACCAACCCTGATCTGTCCGCCCGGTTTGCCTGGCTCCATGAGGGACTGACCAAGCCCGAAGCGGAGCCGGGAGATACGGTGGTCAGCGTGGACGTGGCTTCTCCGGAGCTGGTGCCCAATGTGTTCAGCCACCTGCTGGGGCAGATCGATTTGCGGATTGACCACCACGCCAGCGCCATCTCCTTTACGGAGCGGGAACTGGTGGACGCCTCCAGCGCCTCCTGCGCTGAGGTGATCTGGGACGTGCTGATGGAAATGGGTGTCAAGCCGGAAAAGAATCTGGCAGAAGCGGTGTATGTGGGGCTGTCCACCGACACCGGATGCTTCCGCTATGCCAATACCACCGCCCACACCTTCCAGGTGGCGGCCCAGTGCGCCCAGGCCAATGCAAGGATTTACGAGCTGAACCAGGACCTGTTTGAAACCAACACCCTGGGCCGGCTGCGGATGCAGGCCTGGATTGTGGATCACATGCAGCTGCTGCGGGAGGGGACTCTTGCAGTTTGCGCCATCCCCAAGGTGATGGAGCTGGAACTGGGAGTCAATGAGGACGATATGGACAACATTTCCTCCTTCCCCCGAACCGTTGCCGGTGTGCAGATGGCGGCAACCCTGCGGGAAACCAGCGACGGCTTCACCAAGCTGTCCGTCCGGGCAGTACCCGGCTGCGACGCCACCAGAGTTACTGTGAAATTTGGCGGCGGCGGACATAAGGGAGCGGCGGGAGCCTTCCTGAGAATGCCCCTGCAGGAGGCCTCCATTGCAGTGGCCAACGCCATGCTGGAATTGGAGACGGAATGAACGGAATCGTAATTGTGGACAAGCCCCAGGACTGGACCAGCCAGGACGTCACCGCCCGGCTGCGCCGGGTGTTCCAGACCCGGCGGATCGGCCACGGCGGAACCCTGGACCCTATGGCCACCGGCGTGCTGCCGGTGTTTGTGGGACGGGCCACCCGGGCGGTGGAGTTTTTTGAACACGCGGAAAAAGCCTACGAAACGGTGCTTCGGCTGGGCATTACCACCGATACCGAGGATATTTCCGGCACCGTGCTGTCGCAGCAGGAGGTTTGCGTTACCGAAGCGCAGATTCAGCAGGTGCTGGAACATTTCCGGGGAGAGATTCTCCAGGTTCCGCCCATGTACTCCGCCCTGAAAGTCAATGGTCAGAAGTTATGTAACCTTGCCAGAAAGGGCAGGGAGGTAGAGCGCCAGCCCCGGCCCATTACCATCCATCAGCTGAAGCTGCTGAAGCAGGAAGGCATTGATCTGCACCTGTATGTGGCCTGCTCCAAGGGTACCTATATCCGCACGCTCTGCAAGGATATCGGCCAGGCCCTGGGCTGCGGCGGCTGCATGGCCCAGCTGCGCCGGGTCCAGGCGGGAGCATATACCATCGAAGAAGCGGTGCCGCTGCAGCAGCTGCTGGAAATGGAGCATCCGGAAACCTGCCTGCGGGGAATCGACACCCTGTTTGCGTCCCATCCGGCGGTGACCCTGACGGAAAACCAGGAAAAGCGCTGCCGCAACGGCAATACCTTCTCCATTTCGCTGGCGGAGGGAACCTACCGGGCCTACAGCGCCTCGGGAGAATTTCTCATGCTGGCGAAGGTGGAAAACGGTGTTATGTCTACCGTCAAGAGCTTTTTTGACCCCCAATGACGAAAACCGTCACATGCAGACGAGAGGAATCTATGACAAAAACAGTTTATGCCCTGGGATTTTTTGACGGGGTGCACATCGGGCATGCCGCCCTGCTTTCTGCCTGTCGCCGTTTGGCCCGGGAGGGAAGCCTTCGCCCCGGGGTGGTGACCTTTTCCCATCATCCTGATACCCTGGTGCTGGGCAATACCCCGCCGCTGATCAATTCTCCCCAGGACCGGCAGCGGCTTCTGGAGGGCTTTGGCATGGAGAAGGTGATTTCCTTGCCCTTTGACCAGCAGATGCGCACTATGGACTGGCGGGATTTTCTGGACATGCTCCGCAAAACCTACGACGCTGCAGGTTTTGTCTGCGGGGAGGACTTCCGGTTCGGCAACCGGGGGGCCGGAACTGCCGAAAGCGTCAGCCGGTACTGCACCGAAATGGGCTTGCCCTGCGCAGTGGTGCCGGAGCAGACCCTGGACGGCATCCGGGTATCCAGCACCTATATCCGCCGCCAGCTGGAAACGGGAGACATGGCAACAGCGGTGAAATTCCTGGGCCATCCCCACATTCTCACCGGCAAGGTGATTCACGGCCACGCCCTGGGCCGGACTCTGGGCATCCCCACAGCAAACCTGCGCCTGCCGGAAGGCCTGGCAATCCCAAAGTTCGGCGTTTATGCCTGCCGGGTGCGGCTGGATGGGAAATCCTACCCGGCGGTGACCAACGTGGGCACCCGTCCCACGGTCCACGGTCACAACGTGACGGTGGAGCCTTGGATTCTGGACTATGCCGGGGATCTGTATGACCGGGAGATTACCCTGGAATTTTACTACTTCATCCGCCCGGAGCGGAAGTTCCCCAATCTGGAACAGCTGCAGGCGGAAATCCGGCGCAATGCAGAAGAAACACGGCAATTTCTGGAGAAATTACCGGAATAATCCCTAGCCATTCAAATAAGCTTTACATTCTGCCCCTTGTTTTATGGGGGAAAATGCGGTATAATAAGCCATCAAAGTATCACCGGGAGGGAAGCCTATGCCCAATCACGACGAGCAAATGAATAGACGCCGTGAAAAACGGGAGGCTCTGCGCAAGCGTCAGCAGGCCCAGGCCAGACGGCTTCGGCTGACGGCTTTTGCGGCGGTGCTGGTGCTGGCGGCCTGCGGCGGCCTGATCTGGTATCTGACGAAGGGCACCCAGGAGCCGGAAGTCCAGACCCAGGCAGCGGTGGAACAGACCACTGCCCCCACGGAAACCGAAGCCCCCGACCCACGGATTCAGAAGGATCCCCTGACAACCATTCACATCCGGGCAGCGGGAGATCTGAATATCACCGACAGCGTGATTTCCTCCGGCGTTTCCGTAGGCGGCTACGACTTTGGCACGGTGTTCAAGGATGTTTCCGCTCTTCTGTCTGACGCGGACCTCACGGTCATGAATTTTGAAGGCAACACCTACGGTGAGCCTTACGGCACCGCCAGCAGTTCTGCGCCCAACAAGATTCTGGAAGACCTCCGGGGCTGCGGCGTGGACTTGCTGCAGATGGCCAACAGCTGCTCCATTAACAACGGCCTGAACGGCCTGAGCGCTACCTTGCAGAGCATCCGGGCGGCTGGGATTGAGCCTGTAGGCGCCTATGCCAACCAAACGGAACTGAACACAGGCAAAGGCTACACCATCGCCGAGGCCCAGGGAATTAAGGTTGCCTTTGTGGCCTTTACCAAAGGCATGGGCGGCCGTGGTCTGCCTGCCGGCAGCGAAGGCCTGGTAAATGTGCTCTACGAGGACTACGACTCCGAATATCAGAAGATCAACACCAAGGGCATTGAGACCATTTTGAAGAATGTTCAGGCGGAAGAGCCGGATTTGGTGGTTGCGCTGGTGCATTGGGGCAGCGAATATAACGAAGATATCAGCAGCTCCCAGGAAAGCATTATTTCCCTGATGCAGAAGCGGGGCGTGGATGTGATCCTGGGGACCCATCCGCATACCTTGCAGCCCATTGTATATGACCCGGTGAAGGGAACCCTGGTTGCCTACTCTCTGGGAGACTTCTTTGGCGATGCCAACCGGGCGGCTACCAACTATTCCATCATTCTGGATTTGGAGATCACCAAGGATGCCACCACCGGCAATACCAAGGTGACGGACTATTCCTACTTCCCCATCTATACCGTTACGGAAACGGAGTCCGCCGACCAGAAACGCCGGGTGGTTCGGATTGATAAGGCCTTGGAAGCCTATGACGGAAATTACCTGGATAAAGTTACCCAGACCTGTCAGGAAAGCATGGTCTACGCGCTGACCAGAATTGAGGAGCGTCTGGTCATGCAAACCGAAGAGGATAAAAAGTAAATACAAGAGCAGCAGAAAAACTTTCTGCTGCTCTTTTTGCGTACTGGGACGGAATGCCGGCTGCCGCTTTACAAACGGAGAGTTTACACACATTTTACACGGAACGGTTGGGAATTTTACATCTTTACATTACAATAAAGTAGAGAACTTATGGCCCCAAAACGGGGAATGACCGCGGCAAAGCGGGCATACTCTAAGATAGAGAGGGCAGAAGGAAGGAGAAACAACCAATGAAGTATGCAATCGTGGATTTGGGTTCCAATACCGTGCGGCTGTCGCTGTACAATATCCTCAGCGACGGCAGCTTTTCTCTGCTGTTTTCCGAGAAGGAAATGGTGGGACTGAATAACTATATTGTGGATCGCACTTTGTCCAAGGCCGGTATTCAGCGGGCCTGCCAGGTGCTGGACAATTTCCGGGGACTGCTGCTGCAGTTCGGCATTTCCCAGATGCAGGTGTTCGCCACTGCATCCCTGCGCAATATCCGCAACACCGAAGAGGCGGTAGCTGCCATCAAACGCACCGTAGGTGTGGATGTGGAAGTGATTTCCGGCGCCATGGAGGCGGAATTGGGCTATTACGGTGCCATCCGGGATTTGAATATGGAAAACGGCGTGGTATTTGATATTGGCGGCGGCAGTATGGAGCTGACGGAAATTCAGGGCGGCGCCGTGGCCAAGGCCCAGAGTATCCCCATCGGCAGTCTGGAACTGTTTAACCGCCATGTGAAGAAAATCTGGCCGAAAAAGCAGGAACTGGAGGAAATCCGCGCCGATGTGGAGCAGACCATGGAGAAACTGAAGCTTCCCAAGGAGGAAACGCCTTTGGTCTGCGGTGTGGGCGGTACTGCCCGGGCGGTGCTGAAAATTGCCAACACCCTGCTTGGCAAGCTGGATACCAACCGGAGCCTGACCATGGAGGAATTTTCCGGGGTCTGCCAGTGCCTGCTGGCCAGGAAGGCGGCGGCCCGGGATGTGATTTTGAAGGTGTGCCCGGACCGGCTGCACACCATTTTGCCCGGTGTGGTGCTGATGGAGCAGGTGTGCACCGTTCTGAACTGCAAGGTGCTGTATATCAGCCCCTACGGCGTCCGGGAAGGTTATGTCTACCGGAATCTTCCTAAGCAGAAACAATCGGGTGATGGTCAGGCATGAACAGTATGAAAAAAATCGCCGCCTTTTGGCGGCAGCTGGGTCTGAGAAACAGAACCGGCTACATAGCGCAAACCCCCGTCATACAGGAGGAAACGGATATGAAATCCCAGGAACGAAAAAGATGTTATGTAAACAGAGAACTGTCCTGGCTGAAATTCAATGAGCGGGTGCTGGAAGAAGCGGAGCGGGAGGATGTCCCGCTGTGCGAACGGCTGAGCTTTGCCTCCATCTACCAGAGCAACCTGGATGAATTTTTCATGGTGCGCATCGGCTCCCTGAAAGATCAGATTCAGCTGGGAGAAAAGGGCCGGGACACCAAAACCGGCATGATGCCCCAGCAGCAGATTGACGCGGCCCTGGAGCAGATCCGGCTTCTGAACCAGCGCAAGGATGCAGTTTACCGGCAGCTGCTGACCAGATTGGAAGATGCCGGGGTTCGCCTTGTGGATTTTCACACCATCTCCCAGGAGGACAGCCGCCGCTTAGAGGGGTATTTTACCCGGGAGGTGCTGCCTCTGCTTTCGCCCATGATTATCGGCAAGCGTCAGCCCTTTCCCTTCCTGCGCAATAAGGAAATCTACGCCGTGGCGGTACTGGACCGGAAAAACGGCAAGCGGAAGGTGGGCATCATCTCCTGCGCCACCGGGGTATTTCCCCGGCTGATTACCATTTCCCAGGGAGAGTATATGCTTTCTGAGGAGCTGATTTTGCACTTTTTGCCCCTGGCCTTCAAAGGCTACCAGATTCGGGGGAAGTCTTTGCTGCGGCTTACCCGCAGCGCCGATATTGACGCCGATGCGGTCTATG
Source organism: Candidatus Faecousia faecavium (assembly GCA_018712645.1). GTDB lineage: Bacteria > Bacillota > Clostridia > Oscillospirales > Oscillospiraceae > Faecousia > Faecousia faecavium. The sequence continues at coordinate 28,533 of DVGO01000033.1, forward strand.
ACGAAGATCTGGACTATCGGGAATTTATGGCAGATCTGGTAAAGCAGCGGAAAAAACTGGAGCCGGTGCGGCTGGAACTGAGCCGTCAGCTCAGCCAGGAGACGGTGGAAGAACTGTGCAAAACTCTGGATATGGAGAAAAAGGCGGTATTTGAAAGCGGAACGCCTCTGGATCTGTCCTTTTTCTTCCAGATTCAGGATATTTTGCGGCAGAATCCCAACTACTTCTATCCCCGTTATACCCCCCAGAAATCCGCCCAGTTCCGGGGCAAGGACCCCTTCTTGCCTCAGATTGTGGAAAAGGACAAGCTGCTTTCCTACCCCTTTGATCGGATGGACCCCTTCCTGAAGGTGCTGCGGGAAGCGGCGGCGGATGAAAGCGTGGTCTCCATTAAGGTTACCCTCTACCGGGTGGCCAAGCACAGCCAGGTGGTCAGCGCCTTGATGGAAGCGGCGGAAAATGGCAAGGAAGTGCTGGTGCTGGTGGAGCTGAAAGCTCGCTTTGACGAGGCCAACAACATCGAGTGGTCCCGGCAGCTGGAAGCGGCGGGGTGCAACGTGATCTATGGTCTGCCCGGGTATAAGGTGCACTCCAAGCTGTGCCTGATTTCCCGGATGGTGGACGGACAGCCCCAGTATATCACCCAGATCGGCACCGGAAACTACAACGAAAAAACCGCCCGGCTGTATACGGATTTTTCCTTCCTTACCGCAGATCCGGCCATTGGTCAGAATGCTTCGGCAGTGTTCCAGGCCCTGGCAAAGGGGGAAACGGTGCAAAATAGTGATGTGCTGCTGGTGGCACCCCACTGCATGCAGAGCCGGATTCTGGAAAAAATCGACCAGCAGATTGCCCGGGCCAAAGGGGGAGAACCGGCCTATATCGGCGTGAAGGTCAACTCCCTGACGGACAAAACCATTATGGAGCGGCTGATTCAGGCAAGTCAGGCCGGTGTGAGGATTGATATGGTAGTTCGGGGCATCTGCTGTCTGCTGCCCGGGGTACCGGGAATGACGGAGAATATCCGCATCATCAGCATTGTGGGCCGGTTCCTGGAACACTCCCGGATTTATATTTTCGGCCAGGGTGAGGAGGAAGAAGTCTATATCGCCTCGGCAGACTGGATGACCCGGAATATGCTGCGCCGGGTGGAGATCGGCGTGCCTATTTCCGACCCGGACATCCGCCGGCAGATCCGGCAGATGTTTGACACAATGCTCCGGGACAACTGCCAGGCCCGGCAGCTGCACAGCGACGGCTCCTATACCCGAGTGTCACAACAGGGGCAGGCAGTGAATTCCCAGGAACTGTTCTGCCAGTGGGCCAAGGATCAGGCACCGGAATAATGCACCCCCTGGGACAAAGTGAACTGCACCCCAGCTGTTGACAGTATAAAATACTATCTAACAAGTGGGGTGCAGTTTTAAAACAAAATCGGCTGTTTAGTATTTCGTATCAGATACTTTCTTTCACCACGGCAAGGCAGTGGATGCCATATCGGGCCAAAACCGCAAGGGCGTCGCAGGAGATTCGCTCTCCGCTGACCACCACCGGGACCGCCGGAGGACAGGAGACCGTGGGAGCGCCGCAGATGCGCCCAAGGGCCTGGGACAGGGGAACTTCCTCCCAGGGGGAAAGCAGCGCTTGTCGGATGGACAGGACACGCTCCGGAGGGGCCATGGTGGATACAGCCATGGGCTGAGCCGGACAGGGACACTGGGAAAGCCCCTGGGCCGCCCGGAGAAAATCTTCCTCCCGATTTCCCGGAGAAGCCATCAGCACCAGATAGTCCGGGTCTGCATACTCCCATTCCACTCCCGCTTGCTTGATCCGCCGGGCAAGCTCCGTGCCCGGATACTCAGGGGAGGGAGAACAGACCACAATTTTCAGCGGCTCGCTCTTTGCCACCGTCCAGCCCTGACGGGAAAGCTGCTGCTTCAGCTCCCCGGCCCGGGCGGCGGTCAGGGCAAACTGCTGCCGGGCATCCTGGGATAAAAACCGGTTGCATAGATCCAGCGACTGCAAAATCAGGTAAGAAGGACTGGTGGAACCGAACAGCGCCAGGGCCTGCCGGGCTGCTAGATCTCCTCCAAAATCCCCGGCAAGATGCAGATAAGCGCCGCCGGTGAGGACAGGGAGGGTCTTGTGGGCGGAGTCGCAGCAAAGGTCGGCGCCCAAATCCATGGGATGCTGGGGCGTGGGCAGAAAGTGCAGGTAAGCCCCATGGGCATTGTCCACCAGAAGCAGCACTCCATGCCGGTGGCAAACTTCGGAAAGTTCGGCAATGGGCTGAATATGCCCCAGATAGTCCGGGGAGGTCAGATACACCCCCGCAGGCGGCGGGTCCATTTGAGACAGGGCCTGCTCCAGCATCTCCGTCGTTACGTCACAGCGCAGCAGCTGATAGGGCTGGGGCCACAGCCACTGCACGGAAAAGTCCAGCAGGGCAGCAGCGTGGACAAAGGCCTTGTGGGCATTCCGGGCTGCCAGAATGGTTTTCCGGCCTGTGGCCTGGAGGGCCAGGTGCAGCATGGCCTTCAGGCACTGGGAAGAGCCGCCGGCGCAGTAGTAGGTGTGCCGCGTCCCGAACAAGGACGCGGCATTGCCTTCGCTCTGGGCAATAATTCCCTCAGCTTCGTACAGAGAATCCGCACCCTGGATTTCCGTAATGTCCAGATTTTCACAGCCCAAAAGGCCTGTACCCTTGTGACCGGGCATGTGAAACCGGGCAGGATTTCCAGCGGCGTAGCGGCTGACAAAATCGAAAATCGGTGTGTTCATCCCAGCTCTTTCTGGGCAATCTGGAGCATGATGGCGCACTCAATGCGCTTTTTGAACAGCTCACAGCCCTGGTGGTAAACACCGCTGATGCTGCCGGTGGCGTGGTAAGCGTTGGCAGCGCAGCCGCCGGAGCAGTACAGCCGTGCCCAGCAGTCCCGGCAATCCGGGCGGGAGTAGGCATTGCAGCTGCGGAATTCCTGACGGATGGCCTCGTTGGTGATGCCGTTCCAGATATCGCCCAGCTTGTACTTCTCTTCGCCCACGAACTGATGGCAGGGGTACAGATCGCCCCAGGGGGTCACAGCCACATATTCCGTGCCGCTGCCGCAGCCCGACAGACGCTTGTAGATGCACGGGCCGCCGGTCAGATCCAGCATGTAGTGGTAGAAGGTGAAGGGACGGCCTTCCTTGCGCCGCTTGAGCATTTCCTCGGCCAGAATTTCATACTGCTCCTTGACCACCTGGATATCCTCGTCGGTCAGGGCAGCCGGGTCACCGGGGGCGCAGACCACCGGCTCCATGCTCAGCCGGTCAAAGCCCAGATCCGCCATGTGGAGCAAATCTTTGGTAAAATCCGGATTGGCATGGGTGAAGGTGCCGCGCATGTAATATTCCTTGTCTCCGCGACGCTTCACAAATTCCTGGAACTTGGGAACAATCCGGTCATAGCTTCCCTTGCCGGCATAGTCCACCCGCAGACGGTCATGAATCTCCTTGCGGCCGTCCAGACTCAGAACCACGTTGTGCATTTCCTTGTTGCAGAAATCGATTACATCGTCGTCCACCAGCATGCCGTTGGTGGTGAGGGTGAAGCGGAAGTTCTTGTTGTAAATCTTCTCCTGCTCCCGGGCGTAGGCCACCAACTGCTTGACCACGTCCCAGTTCATCAGAGGCTCGCCGCCGAAGAAGTCCACCTCCAGATTCCGACGGCTGCCGGAATTGGCGATGAGAAAATCAAAGGCCTGCTTTCCTACCTCGTAGGACATCAGTGCCCGCTCGCCGTGGTATTTTCCCTGGCTGGCGAAGCAGTAAGAGCAGTTGAGGTTGCAGGTGTGGGCCACATGCAGACACATGGCTTTGATCACCTGGGGGCTGTGTTCCTTGTGGGTGGCGAGATCTTCAAAGGAATCCGGGGTGAAGAGCTTGCCCTGGGCTTCCAGAGCCTGAATATCTTCCAGACAGGCCCGGATTTCTGCTTCATTGACCCCTTCCAGGTGACCATACTGAGCAAGCGTCTGGGCAATGAGGGCATCGGTGGGGGTGGTTTTGTATCCGGCGATCAGGTCATAGGCCACATCATCCACCACATGGATGGAGCCGGAGCAGGAATCCAAAACAATGTTATATCCATTAAGCTTGTACTGATGTATCATGCGTTCCTCCTGTTATGCGCATACAAAAAGCCGCCCGACTGCGGCGGCTTTCTGTGTATTTACTTCTTTGCGTCCTTCTCGCACTGCTGGTTGACAACACCGCAGGAAGTCTTGCAGGCGGACTGGCAGGAAGTCTGGCACTCACCGCAGCCGCCGGTCTTGGCGCTCTGGCACAAGTTGCGGGTCTCGATCGTCTTGATTCTTTCCATGAGAACATCTCCATTTTTCAAGATAACATGCCCTCCGATACACAGTAACAGAAAGCAAATAATTCTTAAAAAGAGTATCACATTTCAGGCGTTTTGTCAATCCAATTCCGGGATTGGGAAACACGTCGGCGGGAAATTTGGCAGTGCGCAGGAAAACCGGACTGGATGGGATGGTTGGTTCCCGGTCAAAATTTAACGGAAATGAGGTGGGATTTTTGGCAAGATTTCCACTATTTCTTTTGGAGATTTCCTGATAGAATAAGGAAAAAAAGTATATAAAGGGGGACCCAGGCGTGCAGGGAAAAGCAAACAGACATACTTTGGCGCAGCTGTTTTTCAGTATGCTCTACATCAGCGCATTTACCTTTGGCGGGGGCTTTGTCATCATCACGTTTATGAAACGGAAATTTGTGGACGGCCTGCATTGGATTGACGATCAGGAGATGCTGGATCTGGCGGCGCTGGCCCAATCTTCTCCCGGAGCCATTGCCGTCAATGCCGCCATTTTGGTAGGCTGGCGGATAGGAGGCTTCCTGGGAATGGTGGTTGCCGTGATCGGAACCATTCTGCCGCCGCTGACCATTCTGTCGGTGATCTCTTTCTTCTACGCGGCGTTTGCCACCAACCCCTATGTGGCTCTGGTGCTCAAGGGCATGCAGTCCGGTGTGGCGGCGGTGATCTTGGATGTGGTGTGCAACCTGGGAATGGGCGTGGTGAAAACCAAGTCTGCGGTACACATGGTGGTCATGGCAGTGGCTTTCTGCGCAACTTTCTTCTTTGGCGTGAATGTGGTATACATCATTCTGGCAGCGGCGGTGCTGGGAATTGTCCTGGC
>DVGO01000034.1 GCA_018712645.1 Candidatus Faecousia faecavium
TGGGGCAGATCAAAGCCCTTGGTATTTACCACCTGCAGCGGCGCATGGGCATTGGCACTGCCGGCATCTTCCAACATGGTAACGGGCTTTCCATCCACAGTGGCAGTGGCTTTGCCGTCTGTTTGAGAGATGACTACCTCAATATCATCCTTGAGCAAGGTATATCCATTGGCCGTGCGAACTTCCGTAATCCGGTAAGTATCATCTTCCAGGCCCTTGACGGTAACCATGCCGGCAGAATCTGCTCCCGCAACCGGCACAAACTTGGTCGCATCTGCTTTGCTGTCCGCATGACCGGTTACATAGTAAATGCCGCTTTCTTCATCCAGTTCCGCCTGGACAAAGTAGCCGTCGGTGGTGTTCTGAATCCGGAACTCTACCTGGGAGAAATCTCCTTTGCCATCACTGAACAGCTTGGTCAAGTCAATGCCGTAAGTGTGCACCAGGCAGTCATCTTCCAGGGTATCATAGTAGTCCTGGGAAGTACGCTTCCAGGTCAATTCCACCTGGTTGGGGTTACCGTTGTCGCCGTAGATAACAGAATCATCACTGTGCAGCGTTGCCTGGTAAGTAATTCGCAGGGTGCAGTCGGAATAGCCGGAGTTGACCATGGTGCTCTTGGGATAGACCTGACTGGCCGTGTTGATCTCCTCCATGCCTGCTTCCGTCATGGCGATGGTCATGACAGATTCTCCATTTTCCGAGGTGGTGTAATCGACGGTAAACTTTCCGTCGGATTCCTGCCAGACAGCGATGGAATTGGTACAGGCATCGTCAGAGAAGAATTCCAGCTGCACATCTCCTGTATTGTAGGACAGGCCCTTGGACAGGGTATCCACAAAGGTATAGCAGGTCAGATAGGTACTCTCGGAAGTAATGGAGGGCAGACGGGAAAGAATCTGGTAGTCTACCACGTCCCCGTCCGAAGCGGTTCCCAGCTCTGCATAACCATCGTCAATGGATGCGCTGCCTTCATGTTTTCCGGTATCGTCTTTGCTTTCCCGGAGAGTTTTCTCCAGGGTAGGCATACCGGTTTCGTTCTTGGGATACAGGGTCACATCGTAGATCCACCGGGTGCCGCCATCTGTGGCATTGGTACCGTTGACAGAAGTCATGGGCAGGCTTACCAGGAAAGGATCCGTGGTGGAAACCACCATTTCCGGAACCTTGGTTTCTACCACCAGGTACAAGCCCAGGGTCAGGTTTTCTGCCGTTGTTTTGCCATAGCCATCCGTCAAGGGCATGGCAGTACCGCCACTGACTGCCAGGTACGTTTCCAGTGCGTTTTTGACTGTGGTGGGGTCGGATGCCAAAGCGGAGGCCAGAGCATCGATGAGTACATCCGACTGGTAAAAATACGTCCCTTCCTCCAATGTATCTGCCTGTTCAAAACGGGAAGCACCATCCGGCAGGCCAAGGGCTTCCAGGAAGGGGGCACCGGTATCTTTGGGTATGCCGTAGAGGACCTCTACCTTGTGGGCTCCTTCCGTGCTGTCGGTATACTGGACAATATCCGCAACTTTAAGGTAGGAAAACTCCACCCCGGAAATGGCGTAGCCGTAGCTGGTTTGTCCGTTCCCCTGGATATTTTCCTTTCCGCCGGCACCCAGGGTATCGTTGACGGTCTGGTCAAAAACGCCGGTGGAGACATAGGAGGAATCCCAGACTCCATCCTTTTCGCTGCTGGTGATATCGTACTTATAAATGGTCAGAGAGGCAGTGCGGCCGGTATCGATGATCTCCTCCCGCAATTCGGCAGCAGAAGCCTTCACAGGCATGGTCAGCAGGGCCAGCAGACTCAGACACAAGGCAACGGCTTTTTTCAATCTTCTCATACAGTTCGTATCCTTTCATTCAAGTTTCAGGTGGGCTGGTCGGATTTTGGGCAGAAAAAATACCCGGACTGTCCCGGGCATGGATGGTGCCGCTATTGTCAGACATGACGGCGCTTTTTACGGTAGAGCAGCAGGCCGGCGCAAGTTCCAACGCACAGCAGAATCAGCAGCGGGATCCGGACAAGAGACTTTCCGCCGGTAGCCGGCATCCGAAAAACAGGTACATTTACCACAGTGAATTCCTCCTTGTAATTCTTCTCCGGGGACAGTTCCCCGACAAATACGTAATCTGCCAGAAGCTGATAACCCTGGTTGGTTCGTGTTTCCGTCAGCCGGTATTGCAGCTGCGGATGCAGACCGGTAAATACCGCCATGCCGTCCGCACCGGTGACCAGCTTTCCTTCCTTCAAGCCCGGAGCGGTACAGCTTCCCAGCGGATACTCCGGCCCGGCCGTTTCCGTCACCGGCCGCCAGGTGACGCCGTCCTCTGACCACTCCAGCAGAAATTCCACCCCTTCCAGCGGTGTCCCCTCCTGGTTTACTTTCTGTACGGAAATCTGCCCCAGCCGGAACACATTGACGAAGGTGACGGAAGCCGTCTGTCCTGCCGTTACTGTAACTGCTTGCGGGTTTTCCGAGGTACACTCCCAGAAGGTTCCGGGCTCCAGTATTTCTTTTACCGTATACTGTCCCGGCACCAGATCCACAGCGATCTCTCCCTGGGCATTGGTGGTGTAAGTGCCCACGGCTTTTCCGGAAGCGTCCAGGATTTCAAACACCCAGCCGGCCCGGGAACCGGTATCCGGGTCCTCCACCACCTTGATGATCTTCACGGTTCCCTTTTTCAGACTGTTGTGGAAAGTCACCGACGCAGTCTGACCATTCTGGATGGTCACCGCTTGGGGATTGGTGCCGCTGCAGGTGTACTGGCTGTTGATGGTGCTATTGCTGTGTCCCAACTCCTTGACATACACCGTTCCCGGAGTCAGACCGGAAACCGTGATTTTACCGGTGCTGTTTGTCGTATGTGGCCCGGAAAGAAGGTTGGTGCAGCTGCTGTTGCTGTAGATACCAAACTGCCAGCCAGACAGGTTCTTTCCATCTTCCGTGGTTTTCTGAATGGCCAGGTTTCCCGCCGCTGGAGCCTTCAGTTTGAAGTAGGCCGTCAGGTTGGCACTGGAGGGGCTGTGCAGTTTCACACAGGTCTGGTAGGTAGAAGTCACTCCATAATAAACGGAAAATGTGGAGCTGTCCGCTGACGGCAGATACCGGGTACCTTTGAATACCGTGGAAGCAGAAATGTTTCCCGTCTGCTGGATGTAGAACTGATTGCCAATAGTCCAGAACTGGGCCCCGTTTCCATCCTGGAAGGAAAAATGACTGACCACATCATTGCTATCCACCACCATGGTCTGCTCTCCAGTCAGGGTGATGGTGGGAGCAGTTCCACTAGTCCGACTGGCAAAACTGGGAATCTTCATCGCCGACTGGACGCTTTCCACAATGGCATTGTAGTGCGGGGCGAAGTAGGGTACATTGTCCACCCCGGCATTGTAGAAAATATCCCCGTCGGTATAGCCGTTGGAACTGTTCTGCTGGAAGGTATCCGCATTTCGTAGTCCGGTGACAATCTCATAGATGAGAAACTGGGTGGCAATCCGCAACGGCACGTTGGGGTTGCTGGCCATGGGCGTCGACATTACACTGTAGGAATGGTCCCATCGCTGGTCACTGTAGAGCAGCACCAGACCAATGGCCCGCCTATAGGATTCCGGCATGGCATACCACACATCTGCACCATGGGTAGAACCGCTGCCGGATACCGTCATTCCCTGATCCACATAGTTGCCAGAGGTACTGGCCGCAAAGTTTTTGTTGGGCTCAATGCAGTAGATCGGGTCATCCGGATAGGACACGCCGTTGATTCTGGCAAAGTGCCAGCCCAGGTTCTTGATATAAGCAGTTTTGGAACTGCCGGTTCCGTTTGGCCGGTAAGTCACAGACAGCTGACGATTTAAGTAGGTGGTATAGTTGGGGGAAGCCTGGTCGAACAGCTGCACGTTTCCCACCGTGGAAGCATAGGCCGTTGCTGCCAGCATGCTATTGACAGGACTTTCTTCCGTAGCAGCTTCCGGGGTAGTTACCGAAGTGGCTTCCGTTGTCGGTTCTGGAATCGTCTCTGGCGTTATTTCTTCTGTGACTTCCGGGAATGTAACCGGAATGGTTTCCGGCATACTCTCCTCCGTGGCATAGCTTCTGGGGGCAATGCCCACCAGAAGCATCAGCGTCAGCAAAAGAGCGATCCATCTTTTGGGATTATGTTGTATCATCCTATCCCTCCTTACAGGGACATGGGAAGTATTCCTTCCGGCTCCGTTGCCCAATCCGGCGGATTTTCATACATCTGTACATCGTAAGCAGAGAGTACCGCTGCCTCCAGAGCCTGTCTTGCATTGGGTGTCATGGGGAAGAATGTATCCCGGTAACAGGTTTTCCCTTGCTTATCCTGGTAGGTTTCCTGGGGCATGGCCACAAAGCAGCCCTTGGCTCCGTCCACAACACGCAGATTCTTTACCACAAACATCCCATCCAGAGTTACCGAAGCAATGGCCTTAATAGGGCTATCCTTGACAAAGCGGTCAATCTTGGCACTGAATTTCATGGAGCACCTCCTTCTCAAAACGAAATAAAGCGGAAGCCCATATCCTGCTGGACTTCCTGAGGACTGATTTCCTGGGGCTGCGCGTATCGCTGGAGATAAAGGCTGGTTTCTTCATCTGTCAAAGACCGGAAGTTCTCTCCCTGAACACCTACCACAAAGAAGGGGCCAGCCAAAATGCTGCCGTTTTCCAGACGGCGATTTCCTTCCATGCCCAGAAGCTTTGCTTCGTCATTGCCCACAATGAGGGTTTGATCGTCATGAGCATAAACACATTCAATGTATCCCCCAACTGCTGCCTGGAGATCTTCCAACCGGGTGCCAATCTGTTTTTCACACGCCGGCTTTCCCGGCTCCACATACACCACCCGATAGGTACTGTTTTGCTCTATCATTCCTCTTTCCTCCCCGTATTTTGATTTTCTGCCCATAACATGGACAAATACGCCAGTGCCTGGTAGCGTTGGCTTTCCGTCAGGGTATCCAGGAAAGCCCGAACAGAAGAATCAGAAGCAGGCAGATTCCGTTCCAGATTAGGGAAATTTTCCTTTCGCACTAGCACACCGCCGTCTTCCGTAAGCTGGAAGGACACCACATCATCCGGCCGAAACCCAGCAGCCTTTCGGATGGCATAGGGAATGGTGATTCTACCTCCTCTTCCTATGATTCGAAGAGTCTTCATGTCTGACGCTCCTTTCAGCTGTCTTCATAAGGACACCGGCGGTATGGGCCGAATACCGGCTCCCGATCCACCGCCTCGATGATCAGCCGCCCCCGGGAGATGCTGTATTGGACAGTGTCAGAAGGATCCAGTTTCAAAGCCTTCAGCATATCCGTAGGGACGGGAAACAGAGAAAATTCGATTATGGAATTCGATTCTTGCATGGAATAATTCGCTCCTTTAAGATTTGGTCTGGATTACTGGGCAGCGCCAGCATCTCGTTCATACACAGCTGTTCCGGTTGGTTCTTTTCCCGCTCCAGCAGATCATAATTGCCGATGAGCAGTTCCCGGAACTGGCTGCCCGGTTTGTTCCGCTGGGCCATGGAATGAACTCGCTTGAATTCGAGGATATAGAAGTCCTTATACAGGTCCCGTACCTCCGGGAAATCAGATTGAGACAGCAGGAATCTTCCCTTGCACCCAGCCAGAATGTCTCGCATGAGAACATGCTGCTCCCAGCCAAATCCCACATCGTAGACATATTCGCTGCTGAAATATGGCGGGTCCAGGTAAAAGAACGCATCCTCCCGGTCATAGTGAGGAATGAGCACTTCGAAGCTCTGCTGTTCAATGATGACATTTTCCAGGCGCTTGGCCGTTTCCCGGATCTGGTCAAAGGTGGTACAGATATTGAATGGCTGGCAGGCAAAGCTTCTTCCGGAGCTTGCGTAGCTGGTACGCATCCGCTTAAAATAGGCCGCTGCCTGGAGCACCTCCCGGTGCTCCGTCCGCTGGCGAAGCACTTGCTTGACATAGTCCACCACTTCCGGTCTGGGGCAAAGCTTGTCCCAGATCTCCATCTGAGTGGGAAGGTACACCTCCGGAGTCCTGCCGCCGGTGTGAAATCGAACCCACTCGGCAAATTCCTCCCGGGAATTCAAGGGCAGCAGGCCCAATTCCAGCAAGAATTCTTCTGAGCGGTCCCGGACTACACGGAACAGGTTGACCAGTTCTCCATCCAGATCGTTGTAGACCTCGAATTTATCTTCCGGCTTTCCCAGCAGCACCGCCCCGGAGCCGCCGCAGACTTCAATATACCTGCCGTATTCTTTTGGAAACACAGCATAGAGAATCGGCAAAAGAGTGGTTTTATTGCCGATGCGGGTAAAAGGTGTTCGTATGGATTATCCACCTCCCATAAAAGACAAAAAGGCCGGTACAGTGCCTGTCTTCCGGCAGCTGTATCGGCCATGTGGATGCGAACGAATTTCTTGGTTTTTCATGTACGATCCCCCTTTCGCGATTCATTTTTAATGCACCGGTTTATTGGACAGAATCTGTGCTACCCTGGTACCGGAGCCGTGAGAACGAGGTTTTCTCAAAAGTCAAGTCTTGTTCTTACGTGTCTATTCTGTTAAAATGAAAATCACTGTGCCAGCAGCAAAGGAGAGACAGAGTATGAATGCAGTTACAGCCACCAGCACCACCAAGCAGCAGCTTTGGCAGCGGGAAGCCGAAGCCTTCCGCAAGATTCCCGGCATGGATCTACTGTTGCGCAGTCAGCGCGAAACGCTTCCTGACTTGGAAGTCAAGTATCCCGATGCTGCCTTTGCACGCATGATTGCAGACAATCTGTTCATAGGTGATGCCGAGCAGAAAGAAATTCACCAGAAAGCTTACCTCTCCATCTTAAACGGTGAGGCTATTTCTTCTGTCCGGTTTCAATACTCCCGAGACACAGAAGCTTATCTGACCAAGCATATGTGGGACTGACCGACTCCCGGAGAAATACAAAAAAGCCGCTGTGGTTTCCTTTCGGATTCCATAGCGGCCTTACTGCATTTGCAGGTCCATTTGCTCTTCTTGTTGGGAAGATGTGATCGTCACATACTCTCCCAGCACGTTCAGCGCCTCCTCGTAGCTGGAACATTCAAACACCTTCTGTGTCATCTCCTTGGCCTGTTGGGAAAGCCCATGCTCCCGGAGGGTTTTGGATGCAATCCCAACCAGGTTGAAAATGTTGCCGTCCTGGCCAATCAAGGGACAATCCGGCTTTCTTACCTCCTGCCCCCGAAGAAATCCCCCCAGACGATTGGGTACATAGTCCGAAAGCCAGGTACCCCCGAAAGTGGAATGAGATTGCAGTCTCCACATGGCCAGTTTTCCGATATCTAGCTCCACGCCTTCCTCAAAAGGAAACAGCAGGCAGGTTGTGCCCTCATGCTGGAACGCATATACCGTTTCGAACTGGGTGCCATTCTTCAGAATTCTTGCCTCCGTCAGCAGGTTATTGATGCCATTTTGCCAATCCAGAAGTGATCCGCCGCATCCCTGGAGAATTAACCCTTCCTCTCCTTCCATACGGCGCAGCTGGTCGGTTGTGATCTGCTGAATGCTCATGTTTTCACCCCCTGCCGAAATCGTAATTTCTGCTCAGTCACAAGCGCTTCCTCCTTCCTTTTTCTGAAGTCTTGTGCGCATACATGTCCCATCTTCACTCCAGCAAATAAAGCCGTTGCCTGGAAAGGGGCAGCCTTTGCAGAGCGGGGAACGCATGCAGACCGGCGGCTCCACGGGAGGCGGTGGGTTGGAGTAGTGCCTTCCCTGCTGGAAATACCGGTACTTTCTCTTCTTGTTCTCTTTTTCCTCAGACATAATATCACTACCTTTCTTGAGTACTGGATTTCAGCACCCAGACTGAAAATAAAAAAAGCCGGAATTTCTCAGAGCGAACTGCTCCGAAAAATTCCGGCTAATTTTTTCTGGTTCAATTGATAACTTTCTGAAAACTTCTAAAAAAAGAACGCACCTTCTTGAAAATTCCCCTGGAAATCTCAAAAGGGTGCGGCTTTTGCTTAGGCGAACTGAATGACTCCGTTGCAGAGGCAAAGGCCATAGCAACAGCGAGTTGCTTATAAAAAACAACAATCCAAGCTATAGTGACAGCAAAAAACCATTTCGGGAGGAATGTACATGTAAACACGAGAGATTTTGAAAAGTATGCGAAAAAACATGGCCTGATACGGGATCAACTTGTGTGGAATGTCTCCAGGGGACAAGGCAAGCCGTCAGCCGATGAGAAACAGGCGAAACCCAGCCAAATAAGGAAATATTAAAGTTACTATCCCGGGAATTTTCTGTATCCATCAATACCATTCTCGACTCTCTCCGGCAGCTTATCTGTCAGTGCTGTGGAATGCCGGTGAATGAAGATTCTCTGATCACCCTGGAACCTGATGACAATTTCAATGAGGATTACTACAAATGGTGTTATGGAGATGGGGACTTCGTATATGCTTCGAAAGATATGTTGCTGGATTATCTGGAAAACAATATGCCGAATTCTGAGCAACAGGACTGTGAAATCAGACGTGTACAATTCGACGCCTATTTATCCCCGCTGAAGCATTGGAAATAATTGTATTACATACCTTGCCTTTTTAGAAGCAGACATATCTGCGATAAAAAACAACTAAAGGCTGTCCGTTCGCCATTTCTTAACCATCGCTTAACAAAAACCAGGCCCCGGAATTTGTCTTACTTTTGAAGAGCCCCATTTTATGCGGACAGCACAAAATGGGGCTCTTCAATTTCCTTCATACAGGGAACTAATGTTTTGCTACAGTGTTATTCTGCAACGAACTCTATATTGACATCACCATTATTGCCGGATACTTTCAAAGTCTTTTCACCGCCATCTTTATTCTCTGGCAAATTGCTATCGCCTTTTTTGATTTCTGATTGAATGGCGAAATCGTCATAGCTGCCAACCACCGTACCGGAAATATCTCCGTTTTTAGCGGTTAAAGTTAATGTGTTTCCTACATCCAAACTTTCAAAAGTGATGTTTCCGCCGCTAGTCGAAATATCAATGCTTTCCGTCACAGCAAATACCGGAAGTGATACATCTTCATTTGTCGTAGATAGCGTAACGGTATCTAAAAGTGCGGTCGGCACTTGCAATACGATTTTCCGATCTTCGGCAGAGGGTTTTCCTCCGATATAATCCGTCCATTCTTTGTTGCTGGCATTTACCATAGTCAGCACATTTCCATCGGAAACGGAAATCTCATAATACTCTTTGCTGTTTTCAGAATATTGGATATGTACCTGCTCGTCATCAGATAGTGTTACTTCAATTTCTCTGTCCCGCACATCAAGATTTATTCCGTTGACCTGTGTATCCGGCGTAAAACTTTTTTTCTCAAAAGGCTCACTTTCTCCCGAGCAGCCCGCCAAAACAAAGCTGCTCATTATAAAACACAAAGCAAGTGCAATTATTTTTTTCATGGTAATTCCTCCATATTTGATAGATTAGATTTATATTTCTAATTTGTAGCAATATCCAGCTTTATCAATTTTTCCTGTAAATTGAAAATCGAAAGAAAGATAAAGTTTTTTTGCATTTTCATTGGCAGTGTCTATTATCACTATCACTTCTTTAACGCCTTGAATTTTTAGACCTCTTAAAATGTGTTCAAGGGCTTTTTCCTCAAACCTATTATGCCGAAATCTGTCGTCTAACATAAGGCGGCAGATAATCGCTGTTTCTGCATGGTTTTCGGTGCGTTGATACATAAAAAAGCCAATCAACACATTGTTGTTGTAAATCGCATTAGGGTACAGTTCCGAATGATATTTTGCTTCCGCTATGGAAATCGCGTTGCAGTACGAATGTCTTTCTCTTACTGCACAAATATCGTCTTGATTTGTTTTCAGTTCGCACACGTCCAATACGTTTTCATCATCAACCGCTTTTATTTTGATCATACCGATCCCTCACAATGTTTTCCTCTTTAAGACCAAAAGCCCTGCGAAAGATAGAGCAGCACTCAGCAACAGGCAAATACCCATGTGTAAAAGTGCGTTGCCGTTCAGCATGATGATTTGGAAGAAAACGGATAAGATCCCTCTCAACGCTGCGATTGGTGTGAAAATACAGATGATTGCAACTAAAATTGCGTCTGTAAGCCACCCATACCAATGGGGCTGCGTAGATAACAACACATGAAGAAAAATCATAACGAGCAGCAAAAAGAACATCTGCTGTACACCGGCAATAATAATGCCATTTTCCGTCCATTTACACACATCCATCATATTGATAACTGCCTGTGCTGGATATACAGGGTCAATCAACAAATGGATTAGTGTATTGATAAGAGAGATACCGAGAGCCAAAACGCCATAGCTGATTAGGCAACCGAAAAAGTAATCCCTTTTGCTTGCCCCCAAGTGCATTAACTTTGTGTAATCGTAAAAGACAAAGAAGAATGGCGTCATTACGGCAAGCAACCAGGTATAATTTCCGTTGCTTAAAACAACATCGCCAGAAGAAGTTGCACAAAGCACCACAAGAGCCGTAATGATGAAACTGATTTTATTGCTGGCAAGCAAGCGTTTTACAATAGCGAAAGTGGCTTTCATCTTGCCGCACCTCCTTTATGCCCGACCATTTGGATAAAGAAATCCTGCAAGGATAACGGGTGAATTTCCAAAGAAGCAGTTTGTTCTGGCGGATTGTCAAAGATATAAGTTGTTACAAGGCCGCCAACCGTATCTTGACCGATCACGTTCAGATTTTGCGTTGCTACTTCCACGTCTTTTTGAAGCCCGCTGATACTAAACGCCTTTGTTTCAACCGATTGCAGCGTGTCAAAAAAGCGGACGCTTCCTTTATCAAGGATGATCAACTTTTGAATTGTCTTTGCGATTTCTTCAATGATATGGGTAGATACAATAATAATGCGGGGGTGCTTCCGAAAACTTTCTGTGAGCATATCGTAAAACTCCACCCGCATGATTGCATCAAAACCAAGGACGGGTTCATCTAAAAGCACAACGCTTTTATTGCTTGCCAAACAGATAATCGTGGAAACCATTGTTTTCATGCCGAGCGAAAGATGGTTAAACTTCTTTTTTCCGTCCAGTTCAAAACGCTCCATCATTTCATAAGCAAACTCGTAATCGTAGTTGGGGTTTACTTCCGAAGCAATCTGCAGCAACTTCCGCACAGGGAGATTGAAATGCTTTGCAAAGTTTTCGATATAGCTAACACCTGTGTCCAAAGTTGACGTAGTGATTAGCTTTCCGTCAACTTGTATCGTACCGTTTGTAATGTTCTGATACCCTGCAACCGACTTGAGAAGCGTTGTTTTACCTGCCCCGTTCCTGCCAAGCAAGCAGTAAATACCCGGCTCATCGATTGACAAAGTAATGTTTTTCAATACGGTTGATTGTCCATATTGTTTTGTTACTTGTTTAAGTGCTATCATGCAGCTTTCCTCCTATTGCTTTTGACATAAGATTGATTTTCACAATTTCCTATGCTAAAATATAATATAAACCTTTGTGTTACACAAAGGTCAAGAGGTGAAATAAAAATGTTAAATTATTTCTCAATTGGAGAAGCAGCAAAGATTGTTCATACAACAGCTGAAACATTGCGTCATTATGACCGCATTGGATTAGTTAGACCAAGTAAAAAAGATGAATGGACGAATTATCGCTATTATACCGATCAGGATATCGTTCGTCTAAATACAGTTCGTGCCTTGCAGCTTATGGATTTGCCTTTGCAGGAGATCAAAAAGGTTCTGGAATATGATGATCTGGAAAAAATCGTGGATTTTTTAGTGCAAGCCGAGAAAAAAGCGGATGAAAAAATCTCCGCCCTGCAATACAGTAAATCTAAAATTCAGTTGGCAAGATCAGATTATGAGAAGAAATTGCAAACACGCAAAAAGCCAAACGGTACTTTCATCAAAGAGATACCAGAACGTGTTATTCTTCTGTCCGATACCTTAGAAGTGCCTACGCTTGATAACCTTTGGAATTATCTAAGCCATTTCTATGAAAAGGTAACTCCTGAACTGGTAGAGCAGTTTTCCTTTGAGGATTTAGCGTGGATATACACTGGAAACGGATTGACAAGGCTTTTTGCTGTCTGTACTCGTTATGCGGAAACGGATGGATTAAAGATATTGCCAAAAGGAAAATACCTGTGTGCAAGCTGTACCGAAGCAACCAGAAAAAGCACGTTGAACGAGTTGATTGATAGAGCCAAAACTGAGTATGGTGTGAACGCTCAATTCACAGTGCAGCTTATCGTTGTGTCCGGTATTTTACAATGGAACTATGAAGTACAGGTTTATGTCGGCAAATAAGAAAGTTTCAGACAAGCATATTTTTATTTCGCTTCTTTCCGTGTTTTAGAATCAACATTAAATGCTACTCAAAGTCGGCATATAAAAAGCAGTTGCGTACTTCGCCATAACTACTTGTCTAAAAGGGTTTCGTTATGAAAGTCTATTCCAGGTTGGATACCATCTGTATATCAGTCGGATACACCTTCGTCTTTCCCAATCTTTTGTGAAATTTTCCTGATAATGTTGGTGAAGACTGTCAAAAAGTTCTCTTTCACAGTCCTTGTTAAGCCGGGTTACCTAGCCTTCATCTGGTAGTATTCCGCGGAAATAGGCACAGAATATCTCTCATGTAGCATCAATACCTTTCCAGTTATTCTGAATTCCATGTTTTTTCTGTTGACAATTTCAACTTAAGCAGTTAGAATGATCTTACAAACGTAAGATCATAGAAGGGAGACCGAAGCAATGAGCTTGCCTCAGATTTCGGATGCCGAATTTGAAGTCATGGATGTCATTTGGAAATACGCCCCCATCAGCACCAATGAAATTGCAGAGCGTTTATCCAGAACAAAGGACTGGAGCCCTAAAACCATCCATACCATGCTGACACGCCTGGAAGGAAAAGGCGTGATTACTCACTGGAAGGACGGCCGGGTTTTTGTTTATTCTCCCTGCTTTCAGAAAGAGGAATATATGGCTGCAGAACGAACCACGTTTGTAAATCGCTTTTTTGGCGGAGCGCTGAACCAACTGATGGTAAGCTTCCTGGATCAGAAGGACTTCACAGAAGACGATTTGGATGAACTGCAGAAAATTCTAGACAAAAAGCGCAACGATCAGAGGCGATAACTATGTTTTTACAGCGCTTTCTCATCAGCAATCTATGCAATGCCCTTCTCATCTGCGTAATGCTGGGCTTAAAGCGGATTCTTCGGGATAAAATTTCCCTGAGATTTCAGTATCTGAGCTGGTACGCTCTTCTTGCTTCCCTGACGGTATCATTTCTTCCCAGCGGCTTTTGGTTGAACTTGGAAAGTATGGGACGGAATAACGGGAATGCCTTTGCCCTTCCCATTGCCGCAGAAACATCCGCACACACTGCCGCTCTTGGCGAAGGATGGCTTCACGATACCACCAATCTGGCGGTAAATCCCTTCGCAGATCGACTGGCCCCTGTGCTCCTGCTGCTATGGCTGTTGGGTGTCATTGTGATTCTCGGCATCTATTGGTGCAGTGCACACAAGCTGCGCATGATCCGCTCCTATGCCGGGAAGCCGACCCCGGAGATTCAGAAACTCTTTGAAAACTGCAAACAGCAGATTGCTCCAGGCTGCAAAGTGGAATTAAAGGAATCCCGCCTGCTTTCTGCTCCTGTCAGCTTTGGATTCAATCCCCATATCATTGTTTTGCCCAGAGAGCACATCCGAAGCCTGTCACAAATGGAACTGCGCCACATTTTGCTGCACGAACTGACCCACATTCGTCATGGGGATTTGCTGACGAATTACATCGTCTGTGGCCTTCAGGCAGTCTTTTGGTTTAACCCTTTTGTCTGGCTGGCAATGCGGCAGCTTCGCCGTGACCGGGAAGCGTATTGCGACTGGACCGTCATTAACGGATTTTCCAGCGAAGGGGAACGCATCGAATACGGAAGCACAATTCTCCGGTTTGCTGCCATTCAGACAAACATCTCCTTCAGCCTTGTGAATGGATTCTGCGCTGGAAAATCTCAGTTAAAGTATCGCCTGGAGCAGATTGTGGCCTTCCGGAGAGAAAGCGGGTTATGCCGGGTAATTTGCAGTTTCTGTGCCGCTGTGTTCCTTTTCCTCTCCTTTGTTCAGGTCCCGGCAATGGCGCTGTGCGCCAATAACTCAGACGAATATTATACGCCTTCTCAGAATCTGGCCATCACCGATGGGGATTGGGGATCGCTATTTGGCGAAGCCGAAGGCTGCGCAGTGGTATATGACCTCAATGGCGACAAATATACCGCCTACAATCAGAATGAAATTCTTCACCGTCTGCCGCCTTGTTCTACCTATAAAATTTATAGTAGTCTGAATGCCCTGGAGATGGGTTTGATAACTCCTCAGAGCAATACCCTTTCCTGGGACGGTACCCAGTACAGCAATCCCAGCTGGAACATGGATCAGGACCTGACTTATGCAATGCACAAGTCCACAAACTGGTACTTCTCCCAGTTGGATCAAAAGGCTGGCCTGGATCAGTTAAAGCGCTTTTATCGGGAAATCGGTTATGGCAACGGTGAGGTTGGCAGCGATGCATCCACTTACTGGAACGGCTCTGCTCTGCGGATTTCCCCGCTGGAGCAGGTGCAGCTGCTGGTCAAACTATACCAGAATGCTTTCGGCTTCCAGGAAGCCAATGTACAGGCTGTTCTGGATTCCATAAGACTTTCTTCCAAAGAAGATGCTGTCCTCTATGGCAAAACAGGTACGGGCGCATGGAACGGTCAGGATATAGCCGGATGGTTCGTAGGGTTTGTGGAACAGGCTGACAATGTTTATTTCTTTGCGGTATATCTTTGTTCCGATGCAGGAAGTGACGGTGTAGCCGCAACCAATGTTGCCATGCAGATTCTGGATCAGATGAACATTTTCTGAAATCGTGTGAAGCTGTTGAGATAACTGCAACAGCTTCCTCTTTCACCCTTAAATCTTACATTTGTAAGAAATTGTAGTTTGAGGGATATCGGTATTCCCTGTGGGGCGCGCCATGATGGCATCCTTCAAAACACTTCAGATTTCACCCTATTGGAGGTAATATATGGAAAGAATAAGCCGTTTTCGCGCTGCATTGTTCCTGGTATTGTTCGTTTTTATTCTGACCTTGTTTGCCGGCAAACTGTTCATGCTGCAAATCGTGGAAACCGATGGCAATACCGACAACACCCAGACATACACCACTCTGACTACCGTCCGTGCCGCCCGGGGCGATATCCTGGACCGCAACGGCAACGTGCTGGTGGGCAACCGGGCGTCTTATGACCTGGTGTTCAACCACTACGTGATCAAGTCCTATTCCGACCGGAATGAGGCACTGTACCGGCTGGTGCAGAAGTGCCGGGAGCTGGGCATTACTTACAACGATCATTTCCCCGTCACCCAGACCCAGCCTTTTGAATACACCCTGACCTCCATGGCCAGCACCTGGCAGAATAACTTCCTGCTGTACATGACCGACCGGGGCCTGGACCCGGATATCACCGCTCCCCTTCTGGTACAGAAGCTGCGGAGCAGTTACGACATTCCCGAGGACTGGTCGGACACCGACGCCCGGGCGGTCATCGGATTTTTGTACGAGTTTGACCTGCGGGGCTTTACCAACCTGCCCACCTACACCTTCATGGAGGACGTGTCCGATGAGAATCTGTCCGCCATCCTGGAGCTGAATACCCCCGGCCTGATGGTGGAATCCTCCACCGTCCGGGAATACCACACCAAATACGCTGCCCATGTGCTGGGCTACCTGGGCGGCATGGATGATGCCGACTGGGCCAAGTACAAGGAACTGAACTACTCCATGGATGCCATGATCGGCCAGTCCGGCTTTGAGGAGGCTTTTGAAGACTACCTCCACGGCATTGACGGCACCCGTGTGGACGTGGTCAGCCGTGATGGCGCCATCATCAAGCAGTACTACGCCAAGGAATATGATGACAACGGCAACGTCATCGGCGAGAAGACTCCGGTGGCGGGCAACAACGTGGAAACCACCCTGGACATCAAGATCCAGCAGGTGGCGGAGGAAGCTTTGGCAGAAACAATGCGAAAGCGTACTGATCCCCAAATAAATACTGCCACAGGTGAAAACAGTGGTCTAGATGCTCAAGGTGCCGCCGTCATCGTTATGAATCCCAAAACCGGTGAAATTCTGGCCTGCGCCAGCTATCCCACCTACAATCTGGCCACCATGAATGAAGACTGGGACGAGATCGTCAGCAACGAGTATAACCCCTTCTTCAACCGGGCCTTCGGCGCGGAATACGCCCCCGGCTCCACCTTCAAAATGTGCACCCTGATTGCTGCCATGGAAAACCGAAACTCTCAAGGGGAATATATTCTGAAATACGGGGAAGAAATCGAGGGCACTGGTGTTTATATGCGCTTTGCTGATCAAGGATTTAAGCCCACCTGCCTGCTCTACACCAGCAGCGGCGGCGCTACCCACGGTTGGGTTGATGGTTCCATGGCCATATGCGGTTCCTGCAACATCTTTTTCTATGAGTTGGGCTACCGGTGTACTTGGGAAATGGTGGAAGAAACATGTAAAGCTCTGGGCCTTGGTGTTCCCACGGGCATTGAACTGACAGAAAAGACAGGCTATATCAACAACCCAGACCGTAAAATAGAAGTTTATGGCACAGGGAGTAATGCGACATTTGGCGCTGGTGACCGTATCCTGGGCGGAATTGGTCAGGCTGAGCACCGCTTTACGCCGTTGCAGTTATGTGTTTACGCTTCCACTCTGGCAAACAGCGGCACTAGAATGAAAGCAACTTTCCTCAACCGGGTCATCTCCTCAGACTACCGCACCCTGGTCCATGAAAACCAGCCTACCATCGCCAATCAGCTGGAAATGATGCCTACCACCATTGAAACCTATAAAGAAGGTATGAAAAAAGTCATCACTCAGCCGGAAGGTACAGGCAGACGTTATTTTGGTGGATGGGGAGACCAGTATGGCGACGAAGATGGCGTCTGGCCCCTGAAGGGCGAGGTTACCGTTTATGCCAAAACGGGTACTGCACAGCACTCTTCCGGTGGCTCTGATAACGGTGCTTTCGTGTGCTTCTCTCATCGGGTCGGTGAGACTGAGCCGGATTTGGCTGTGGCAATCTTTGGCGAAAAAATCGCCAGCGGTTCCTACCTGGCTCCTGTTGCCGAAAAGATTCTGCTGGCTTACTACGAAATGGATGAGGCAAAAGAAGTTTCTGTTTTTGAAAATCAGATAAGTTAATCCGGATGCGTATGCATCGGTATAAAAACGGTAAACTTCCCTACGGATGTTGAAACGGAAGAGCATTCTAAAAAGCAATGCAACGCTGCCGCTTTGTCCGCAACAGCTTTTTTAGCGTGGAAAATCTTACAAATGTAAGGAATAGTTATATGAAACAATTCATTGTGGATACCACAGAACCAGATACCCTGCTTCTGGAAACAGACTGCCCGGTCAATGAAGAAGCCATCATCGAATGTATCACAGCAGTTTGGGGGAAGGCTTTTTCCTTAGCGTATGTATTCTTTTTGGGTTGTTGTATTGAGATGTATGTTTTTCTTTTTTATGGGCCAGATATACATGGAATGGGTTTGCATGGGATCTGTCTGTCATCCCAACACTTCTGTTAAGCATACTCTTAGGCGCTCGCTATGTGATGCCCAAAATACTCATGAAATTGTATTTTCACATCAGAAAGGAACACTACCGCGTTGCCTGCTTCTACGCAAAATCTTTTGAACTGCATGACGAATCTGAAAGACTGTTTGTCTGTCCATACCAAAAAATGAAACGTGTAATCCTGTCTGAACGGTATCTTATTTTAGTTTTTCCGAAAATGCTGGCCAGTGTACCTTTGGACAGGCTGTCAGATTTAGAACTGAATACGATTCTGGAAAACATTAGGAGGCATCTATGGATAGATTAGAAAAACAAATTTTATGTATTAGTACCGTGTGCCTGATATTCATTTTTCTCTTCGCTCTGTACTGGCTGCCTACGCTTCCACATAAGGAGTCAGACAATGAAAAAACAGGGGTCGAAGCAGCAACAGAGATGGCGGGAACAAGCCCCCAGGTCCCTACCCAAAGCATGTGCAGTGAAGAAACAGATGCTGCAGCGCCGGAACAGGAAACATGGAAAATATCGGTTTTAAACACCGCAAACGGGAAACAGAAGTTCCAGTTCACATTGGAAGACTATATTGAGAAATATAACTTCCTATATCGGCTGGAACATGATCGGACTTGGCTGTTGCCGAAAGAAGAATGGCACCGTTTTGATAGTCAAGAATCTCCTTTCTCTGACATAGATACTGCGCGATATGAATTTGATCCAGACAAAAACGTCCATAGTGATCCGGATTTGTGGGCCTTCATCGACCCAGAAGATGGCAATCTCTGTGAGGTATCCCTCGGCATGCCCGAGCACGACTGGACCCAATGGAGATACGAAGTATTTCAGCAGCAGTGCTATTACACCCTTTCCGTATTTTATCCGGAGCTGACTGCTGAAGAAGTTTGGGCGTTGTTTGATCTGCTGTATGCGGATGCAGCAGAAAATGAATATCTTTCTCAGTCAGACAAGCCAGATCCCGTAACCATCCGCTTTCGCGGCGATGTAGGCTGCTACGGATTTATTCATAGCGGAGTCATTCGGATCAACGTCATTCCTGTGACTGCAGAGCTTCTGGAAAACTTTACCGATGGAGGCGGTTCGACTTATGGCATTTAACCCCAGACACCCTTTCAAACAGAACTTGAAAACATGCCCAATTTACGCAAATGGGATTTCCAAATCTCTCCTTTGGACTGTATATTTTTTACTGTTCACTTTCTTAGTTTGCACAGGCTGCGGCTATCAGAATCATTCTGGAAAGGTAATCTGTTCTGTTGCCAGGGAAACAACGATTTCTTCCAGCGTAACCAACGAAGATCTTTCCGTATCTGTGCCGGAAGAAATAGCAAATAACTGCATGGCAATTGCGGACATGTACAAAGACATGATTGTGAATACCCAGACAGTCAAGGATGAAACCATAGAAGAAATTGAAGCTATTCTGGTGAATGCAGGATATCCAACAGTAGTTAAGGAAGGAATCTACCCGGAATATCTGGCAAATTCTGAGGTTCTCTATGATTTCTGGGATCAGGTAACTGCCAAGCAAGATGGAGAAATCGGCATTGTTCAAGTCCGGGAAAACGGGGGATTTTCTTACCTGTATTTCCGCAGCGTGGAAGGGTCGGGACAATGTTACAGTGTGTTTGTGGATTGGAATGCAGACACAGAACCCTATTTTTCCATGTGTGAAGAACTTCCTGTATATGATTGGGAGCTGACAGAAAATGGAACCTTTTACTATCAGACATATCCTCCTGACTGCCACTATGATGACTACGCCCGGCTCTTGCTGCATCCTATAGATCAAGCGTATTATGATTTAATGCTAACCTACATCGAGCCAATTGGCTATGCCCAAAATAATATGTTCTACTGTGACTGGTCGGAACAGGATTTTGGGGAGCTATGCTTTAATGATCTGTTTGGATACCTTTACAAACTGCAAACTGGGCGTAAACTGGATCTAAACCAGTTTTCCTACAATGGGGTACCGTGGTATTATCTGATTCCAAGAGACTTGTTTGAAGAAACGATCACATCCTATTTTTCTATCACGAAGGAAGCCCTGCGAAATCATGCGGTATATTTTGAGTCACAACAGGAATATGCCTATGCAGACAACTATTTGTATTTTCCCGATGACATACCGGATATGATTCCCATGGTGACAAACCGTGTGGACAATCCCAACGGGACATTCACGCTTTCCGTCACCGTATCCAGTTTGGAAAGGAAAACAGATAAGCTATTTTGCCACGAAGTTACCATTCGGCCACTGGCGGACGGTGGTTTTCAATATGTGTCAAATCGAATATCCTATTTGACAGATTACGGGCTGCCGCCGAATTATCCTCGTCTCCCGGAAGAAATTCGATAAAACGGATACAATGATAGAATGATTATCAACACATTCGATATATCCTTTGTTACCTATAAAATAAAAAGTGTCGGTGCAGCGCCTTCCCCTGGCGTCTATTCCCAGCACGCAAGGAGAAAATAAACAAGCCGGAATTTCTCAGAGCGAACTGCTCCGAAAAATTCCGGCTAATTTTTTCTGATTCAATTGATAACTTTCTGAAAACTTCTAAAAAAAGAACGCATCTTCTTGAAAATTCCCCTGGAAATCTAAAAAGGGTGCGGCCCACACCTGCCAAACTGGTTCAAACTCGGGGCAAACCCGAGAGACATCTTCCAGACAGGCAAAAATATCTATGAAATGCACGAAAATCGTGTTAACATTTCACCCCAAAATTCCAAATTATTTTGCACTCAAAACCAGCAGAAAGCAAAGAAAAAACACTTTAGATCTAACTTTTTAAGAGTTATATCTAAAGTGTCTTCCAATAATGGTCCGAGTGTCGAGATTCGAACTCGAGGCCTCTTGAACCCCATTCAAGCGCGATACCAAACTTCGCCACACCCGGATATTTACTTGCGTCTCTTGACGACTTCGATATATTAGCACACTTTGCCGAAAAATGCAAGCATTATTTTTGTTTTTCTCAAAAAATTTTTTCCTCCACAAATCCAGCGGCGTCTTCCGGATTTGTGGAGGACTTTTCCGCATTTTTCCAATTATTGTGCCGGTTTATAGAAATAGATTCCGGAGCCGGACAGGCAGATCTTTTCCGGATGGGATGCCTGGGTGGCTTCCGCCGTCAGATTCATCAGACTTCTGGTTGCAGACACCACATGTACCTTGACAATCACGCTCTCTCCAGGCATGAGGGGGCGATGATAATCGATCTCCATCTGTACCGTGGGTGCAGTGCCTTCACCGGGTTTCAGACAGTAGGAAACAAAGCCCATGGCTTGGTCCAGAATGGTAGCGCACAGGCCCCCATGCAGAGTTCCAGCAAAATTGCGCATCCAGGGCGCAGTCTCGCAGGACATCACATAGTCGCCCTTCTCCGGGTCGCACTCCAACAAGGTAAAATGCATCATATCCCCGATACTGCCGGGAACTTCCCGGGTGATTTCCGCAATGCGGTTGCGAACCCGGGTTTCCATATCATTCGCCACGTTCACTGCTAACAACCTTTCCCATGTTCCACAGATAAGCTACAGACTTCTCTGCTTCCTTTTTTTCTTCTTCCGTGTTGTATTCCACATAAACCGTGTGAGCGCTGCAATCGGCACATTCCACCTGAACGCACCAGCCGCCCTCATGCATCAGCATACCCGCTCCACGGCAAATGGGGCACTCTTCCAGCAAAATCATATCATCCATTTTCTATTTCTCCTTATCTGAATACCGTTTCTTCGGCATCGTATAGTTCCAACCGGCAGCAGCGGACAAAGTCCGGGGCACATTCCGGCAGATATTTGGTTATGGCTGTCCCAATCAACATGGGGTTCAAAGATGGATTCTGGCAGCAAATCCGGCACAGCAGCGTCAGCTTCCCTGATTCACTGGAGGAAATCTCCATACTGCGAATCAAAGGTGCAATGTTCTGAGGAGTGAGGCCCTGCTTTCCTTTCTTGTCCACCACCACTTCTTCCTGGGAAAACAGGGTCTGAATCTTTTCCCCAGCGTTCTCCGGGACACCGGAATCATATTCCAGAACCAGCCGGCAATCCATCAGGGAAAGTTCTTTCAGCTTACGTCCGCTATCGTATACTTCCAGCACCCGAACGCCGTCAATCATGGCTTCATTCAGTCGGGTGCGAATTTCCTCACCGGAAAGTGTTTCCCCTTCCAGGTCAAAGTCCAGCAGTTCGCAGCGGCTTTCCATTCCCAAACTCATAGGCAGGGCAATGGACACGGAGGGTCTGGGATTGAATCCATGGGTATGGGTCAGAGGAAGTCCCGCACGCTTGAACGAGCGCTGGAACAGGCGCATCAGGTCCAGATGGGAAATGTAAGCCGCGCTGCCCACCTTCTCAAACAATGCTCTAGGCATCGCAGGCCACCTCCTTCAGCAGGCCATTGGCACCGCATCCGGCGCAGCCATGGCGGCAGTCCGGTGTGACAGTTCCTGCATAGGCCCGTTTCCGTTCCAGCCGCAGAAATTTCTTGGTCACGCCCACATCGATGGTATCCCAGGGGAGGATTTCTTCTTCATCATAACCCCGAACGGTGTAGAAATCCGGGTCTACGCCGCACTTCTGGAAGGCATCAAACCATTTGGCATAGTTGAAATATTCATCCCAGCCATCCAGTCTGGCACCGCTGGCAACCGCCGTTTCCAGCACAGGCCCCAAGCGGCGATCACCCCGGGCAAACACCGCCTCCAGGCGGCTCAGATCCGGGCTGTGATAGTCGTACTCAATGGACTTGGAATAGAAATGGGATTTCAGCAATTTGCACCGGCGCAGGTATTCCTGGGGGGTAATCTGCTTTTCCCACTGGAATGGGGTATGGGGCTTGGGGACAAAATACGCCGTGGCCACATGTACCCGCAGGCCCCGCTTCTTATTCACAGCGTTTGCCTTCCACTCCTGAATCACCTTGTACACCAGCTCCGCAATGCCCAGCACATCTTCGTCGGTTTCTGTGGGCAGTCCCAGCATAAAGTACAGCTTGACACTGTTCCAGCCGCCGGCAAAGGCCCGGGAGCAGGTGGTGAGAATCTCCTCTTCCGTCAGGTTTTTGTTAATGACGTCCCGCAGCCGCTGGGTGCCGGCTTCTGGTGCAAAGGTCAGGCCGCTTTTGCGGACGGTCTGCAATTTCTCCATCAGTTCCCGGGAGAAGTTATCCGCCCGAAGAGAGGGCACCGACAGGTTGATCTTCTGCTGGGCGCAGTAAGGCAGCAGCATGTCCGTCAATTCCTTCAGTCCCCGGTAATCCGAGGTGGACAGGCTGGAAATGGTAATTTCATTATTGCCGGAATGTTCCAGCGTCTGCACCGCCTGACGATAGAGCACCTCCGGGCTTTTCTTTCGCACCGGGCGGCAGCTGAAGCCCGCCTGGCAGAACCGGCAGCCACGGATGCAGCCCCGGAACACCTCCAGGTTGGCCCGGTCATGGACGATTTCCGTGGAGGGAACAATCATTTTGGTAGGGAAATAGGCCTTGTCCAGATCTTCTACAATCCGCTTGGTCACCACTTCCGGCGCTCCCTCCAAGGGAACAATGGCCGAAAGCGTACCGTCCTCGTGGTATTCATGGCGGTAGAAGCTGGGGACATAGACCCCGGGGATTTTCGCCACAGCGTGGAGGAAGGCATCCTTGCTCCAGCCTTCTGCTTTGGCCTGGTCGTACAGGGATACGATTTCCACCGTACTGTCCTCCCCTTCTCCCAGGGAGAAGAAGTCAATAAAGTCCGCCAGGGGTTCCGGATTGAAAGCGCAGACACCTCCGGCAAAGACGATATTTTTCAGGTCATGCCGATCCTTGGACCGGAGGGGAACCCCTGCCAGATTCAGCATGTTCAGAATATTGGAATAGGCCATTTCGTAGCCGATGGTAAAGGCGATCATGTCAAAATCCTTTACCGGGCTTTGGCTCTCCAAGGCCCACAAAGGCAGATTGTGCTGGCGCATCGCATCTTCCATGTCCCCCCAGGGAGCAAAGACCCGCTCGCACCAGATGCCCTCCATCTCGTTCATCACGCCATAAAGAATCCGCATACCCACATTGGACATGCCAATTTCATAGGTATCCGGAAAGCAAAAAGCAACCCGGACACGCACAGCATCCAGATTCTTCTTTACCTCGCCCCATTCTCCGCCGGTGTACCGGGCCGGTTTTTGCACCGTGGGAAGAATGCGCTGTTTCAGTTCGGTCATAGTGTTACCTCTTTGTCAATGGTAGCCCTATTGTACCCCGAAATGGCCCGGTTTTCAAGGTTTTTTTCGTGAAATCGCCTTACATATCCACACTTCCATAAAAATCAGCGGGCCGATTCCCAGATGAAGCGCCATGCTTGCCCACAAAGCGGCGGCGGTGATTGCCGCCAGGGTTATGCGCTGAATCCAAAGGGTCAGCCTTTCCGCTTTTTCCGGGCAGAGGATCTGAAGTCCGGTTTCCAGCATTCGCCCCCCATCCAAAGGAAAGATTGGCAGCAGGTTGAAAAGCCCCTGCACCCCGGCGCAAATTGCCACTTTGGGAAAACTTCGGCACAATGCAAACAGCACAAGACTTCCCACCGGCCCTGCCAGGATTGCCAGCAGCGAAGCCCCCGGCCCCAGATTGGAAGCGTCCATCACCGTTCCGGCAGCGCCGATGCGTACATGTCCCACCCTTCCGCCCAAAAGCCAGACCGCCCCCAGATGAAACAGCTCATGCACCGCTGCCGCCGTCAACGCCGCCGCCAGCCATGGCAGCGGCAGCACCAGAATCAGCAGCGCAGCCAGAAACAACGCGCCGCTGTCAATGCAAACCAAGTTCCTCATTTTCCAAAATGCTGCGGCAGAAATTTTCCAATGCGCCGGACAGCTGCTCCCCCGCTTGCAGTTCCGCCGCAAAATCCTCCAATGCCGCTGCCGTCACCGCAGTATCCCCAGGCAACAGTAGTTTTTGCATCACCTGTGCCCCCTCCGGCCAGAAGAAGACGGTCAGTATTACAAAAGCCAGCAGCCATCCGCACAGCATCAGGGCAAACGGCACAGACTTCTTCGGCTGCTTTTCCTGATTCCCCGGATACACCACCTGGTAACTCATGGTATCACCTCAAATCAGCATATGCACGCCCAGCAAGGAGAAATGTGTACAAGGTATTGACAAAAAATGACAAGCATGTTAATATGAGTCCCAAAGTGAATACCTACAGACGAAGCGCCCAGGAAAAACCCTTGTGGTTTGCCGAAGAAGTAACACTTTCAGGCGTCTGAATCAGACAAAGACTGTGCGTGGATGTAACTCTGGAGAATCTCAGTATTGGGTGCCGAAGGGGCAAAATGGCAGATTGGCTGCCGTTAATCTCTCAGGCAAAAGGACAGAGAATGCAGGCAAATTTTTCTGCCTGTTTTGGTGGGCGAGAGTCCATCTTTTCTTCGGAGCAGTCTATTGACTGGTCCGGTTTTTTATTTTTAGGAGGACATAAACTATGGCAGACATCATGCAGCCCCTGGAAGACGCACTTTTCCCCATTGTAGCCAACATCAACGTGTACCTGTCCAACTACATTCTGGTCTTTCTGCTCATCGGCGTAGGCCTGTGGTACAGCATCCGCACCCGGTTTGTTCAGGTTCGGTGCCTTGGAGAGGGCATGAAAAAGGTATTCGGCACCCTGTCGCTGAAGGGTGATAAACAGGAACACGGTATGAGTTCCTTCCAGGCCCTGGCCACCGCCATTGCCGCCCAGGTGGGTACCGGCAACATCGTCGGCTCCGCCGGCGCCATTTTGATCGGCGGCCCCGGTGCTATTTTCTGGATGTGGGTGATTGCTTTCTTCGGCATGGCCACCATCTACGCAGAAGCTACCCTGGCTATCCAGACCCGGCAAAAGGGTGCGGATGGTGTTTATCACGGCGGCCCGGTGTATTATATCACCACTGCTTTTAAAAATGGTTTCGGCAAATTCCTGGCAGGCTTCTTCGCCGTTGCCATCATTCTGGCCCTGGGCTTCATGGGCTGCATGGTGCAGTCCAACTCCATCAGCTCCACCTTCGCCACCGCTTTCCACATCCCCGGTTGGATTGTGGGCGTGGTACTGGTCATTGTCTGCGGCTTTATTTTCCTGGGCGGCGTTCAGCGGCTGGCATCCGTCACGGAAAAGCTGGTGCCCATCATGGCGCTGATCTTCCTAGTGGGTGCAGTAATTGCACTGATTGTCCGGATTCAGTACATCCCCGCCACCTTCGCCATGATTTTCCGTTATGCCTTCCAGCCTCAGGCCATCATCGGCGGCGGATTTGCCTATGCCCTGAAGGAAGCCATCAGCCAGGGTGCCAAGCGGGGTCTGTTCTCCAATGAAGCCGGTATGGGCTCCACTCCCCACGCCCATGCCCAGGCCAATGTTGCCGATCCACACGAGCAGGGAATCGTGGCCATGGTCGGTGTGTTCATCGACACCTTTGTGGTTCTGACCCTGAACGCTCTGGTCATCATTGCCACCCTTTACACTGCCGACGGTCCACTTGCCAACGGTTATGTGGGTGATGTCACCGCCGTGCTGAACAAAACCAATCTGGCACAGACTGCTTTCGGCACCATTTATGGTGAAACCGCCGGTTCCATGTTCGTTGCCGTGTGTCTGTTCTTCTTCGCATTCTCTACCATTCTGGGCTGGAACCTGTTTGGTAAGATCAACGCCAATTATCTGTTCGGACAGAAGGGTATCAAGGTTTACATGGTGATTGCCCTGGTATTCATCTTCCTGGGCACCCTGATGTCCAATGATCTGGTT
Source organism: Candidatus Faecousia faecavium (assembly GCA_018712645.1). Taxonomy (GTDB): domain Bacteria; phylum Bacillota; class Clostridia; order Oscillospirales; family Oscillospiraceae; genus Faecousia; species Faecousia faecavium. Next base: position 26,456 of record DVGO01000034.1, read on the forward strand.
TGGGAACTGACGGATATGTTCAACAATCTGATGGTTATTCCCAACGCCATTGCCCTATTCGCCCTGACCAAAATGGTTCTGAAAACCACCAAGGGACTGAAATAACACATTGAACGCCCTGGCACCAACAGTGCCAGGGCGTGATTTTTTGCTTTTCCAGTTGTGCAGCTTTGGGGATCTCCCACGGGCTACAAACAGTCCCCCGGACTGTTTGTTTAACGCCCTTTCCAGGCCCGCCTCTAGCATAAAAAAACTGTGATACCCAAATGGGCAATCACAACGGCAGTTACTTTTCCAAGCCTTCGGCTTGGGGGACTCTCCCACGGGCTAAAAACAGTCCACAGGACTGTTTTCTTAACGCCCTTTCGAGTCCCGCCTCTAGCATAAAAAGCCAGCGATACCCAATAGGGTATCGCTGGCTTTTGGTGCGAGAGATGGGACTCGAACCCACACGGCATAACCACACGCACCTCAAACGTGCTTGTCTACCATTCCAACACTCTCGCAAAGATTCCTGATTATTATAGCCACTGGGGCAGAATTTGTCAATACTTTTTTCCCAAACCCTTGCAAGTTCCTCCTGGTTCTGCTACACTATAAAAAATACGAATGAGGTGTTGGGAAATGGTTCGTTTTTTTGTAACTCCGGAGCAGCTTTGCTCCGGTTCCCCGGTACTGACAGGCGAAAACGCCCAGCATGCCAAAGTGCTGCGGCTGCAAGCAGAGGAAACCCTGCTGCTGTGTGACGGACAGGGGCAGGAGTGTCTGTGCCGGATTACCGGCGTACAGGGTCAGGAGTATCAGCTCCAGGTTCTGTCCCGGAAGGCATCGGAGTCAGAAGCTGCTGTACAAGTGAGCATCTACATGGCCTTCTCCAAGGGGGACAAACTGGAACATGTGATTCAAAAGGCTACGGAACTGGGGGCTTACGAAATCATTGCATTCCCTTCTGCCCGGTGTGTGTCCCGGCCGGATGAAAAAAGCCTGAAAAAGAAACTGGAGCGCTGGCAGAAAATTGCCGTCTCCGCTGCTGAGCAATCCGGCCGTGGCAGGATTCCCCAGGTTTTGGTACTGGGAAGTTACAAGCAGGCCCTGGAGCGGGCTGCTCAGGCGGACAAGGCCCTGCTGTTTTATGAAAATGAGCAGGCGTTTACCCTCAAGCAGGCGCTGCAGGGTTCCTACCATACAGTCAGTCTGTTGACCGGCCCGGAAGGCGGGCTGGAGGAATCTGAGGTAGAACTGGCCCGGAACGCCGGATTGCAGGTCTGCACCCTGGGCAAGCGGATTCTGCGGTGTGAAACCGCCCCCCTGTGCGCCCTCTCTGCTGTGATGTATGATGCAGGGGAATTTTGAGAGAAAATGGTCAGGAATGGGATTTCCCCTTCCTGACCGTCTTTTTTAACCTTTGCGCAGAATCACTTCACCGCTTATGGATTCTACAGAAATCTTACACTGTCCGTCGCCGCAGACATACCGATTCCCCTGGGTGGTGGTGTCAAATTCGGAGCTAAAGGACGCCTTCATGGATTCCATGGACACGGTAAATCCTGCATCTTCCGGCAGGGTGATATCCATCAGGCCGGACATGGTTTCCAGATCCATTTCTTCCGGCACAATACTCAAATTGGCGTAAATACTCGCCGAAGCCGCCTCACAGTCAAAGTCCCGCAGTCTGCCGGTAAAGTACACATCTCCGGAAGCAGTATTCACATCCAAAGAATCCACGGTGCAGTCGGTAAAGTTGCATTCCCCGCTGGCACCATTGAATTCCAGATCCCAAACCGTCAGATTCTGAACATCCACAGTAGCGGAAGCTACGTCAATTTCCAGGTCCTGGCACTCCCAGTTTTGGGGAACCGTGATGGTCAAATCCTTGCTCAATTCTCCATGAAGTCCAAAGCCCAAGAACTTTTCTGTGCCTTTGGAGAAGGCAATGCTCAGTTTCTCCCCTCTGGTCTGGACCTGCATTACACAGTCAGCGTTGGCTGCGCCGGATTCGGTAATCTGGATTTCCGTAACGTCGGCAGTCTGGATCAGAATATTGCCGGATACCCAGTTGATTTCCAGTTCCCGGATGCCCTCCGCTGGTACTGTAACGACGCCATCCGCAGCCGCCGATTCCGTTTTCTGCGGTTCAGAAGAAAGGGTAGTTTCCTGTGCCGGGCGGGTTGGGGACGGCTGTGTTTGTGCAGTCAGGGAAACCTGGGATTCCAGCGGCCAAGTCTGTGCAGGTTCGCCGCGAATCAAGCTGGTAAATGTCATCCGTCCCAGCAGGAAGCTTGCCAGGATTCCCAAAATCAGGACAATTACAATGCTCCATATGATAATTCTTGCAATCGCATTATGCTTCATGGTTTTTTTCCTCCTTTAGGTCTAAAATGGCCCGAATCAGCCCCTGGACTGCGCCAATCAGCGGGAAGATCAGCCAGGTAATATACCAGGCATGGGTACGGAAGCTGATCAGCAGGTAGGCCGCAAAACCGACCACCCAAATTACGGTGTTGATGCTCTTTTGCAGCTCTCCTCTGGGGCCGATGGGGCGGCTGTCAGAATAATCCGGTTCCTCCGGATCTTTCTTGGCGCCCATCATAATCAGCGCCGTAGCCACCGCCACGATCACCAGCAGACAGCACAGTCCCATAACCTCCATGCCCATTTCACTGAGCAGAAACAGCGGTATCGGACAGAGAATGTACAGCGCAATGGCAATGGCCCGCAGTATCTTTTTCGTGGTTGTATCCCCGTCGTCTTTCGTTTTGATTGGGGTTTCCGGGCAGGGGCGTCCCTGGGGAACTCCGCTGAGAATGTCGTTGACATCTCCGATGCCCTTAATCGCCATCCGGTAGGCCGTCTCCGGGGAACGCCCCTCGGCAATCAGGTCGTCATAGCGATCCAGGGTGTTCTGCAAAATTTCCTGTTTCATTTCTTCGCTATCCGGTGCTCCCGCAAAAAGCAGCTGCACATATTGGATCAGTTTGTCTCTCATTTCCATTCCTCCACTTCCAGAAGTTTGTCCATAATTTCCTTGGTCTCCTGCCACTCCTCCAAAAGTTTTTGGCAAGTCCGCCTCCCCGTCTGGGTAATGGCGTAGTATCGCCGTCGGGCGCCCGCCCCGCTGCTGCCCCAGTAGGAGGTAATACATCCGGTTTCCTCCAACCGTTTAAAGGCGGTGTAGAGGGTGGCTTCCTTCAGTTCAAACCGGCCGGAGGAGAGGGTGGAAATCACTTTGTTGATTTCGTAGCCGTAGCTGTCGCCCCGGAGCAGCCGGGCCAGAATAATGGCATCGGTATGCCCGCGGATCAGATCACCGGCAATGGACATGGGTCATCCCTCCTTCTGAACGTATAGTAACACGATATACCTCATCTGTCAAGGTATCTCGCATAAAATAATCGGCACAATTTCTGTGCCGATCCATGTCCGTATTCATTATTTGTGATACTTGCTTCCCGCCTGAATGGCCTCCGCCCGGTACAGCTGCTCCAGCACCATAATTCTGGCCAGATGATGGGGAAAGGTCATGGGGCCCATGGACAGCCGAAAGTCTGCCCGCTCCTTCACCCGCTGGGCCATGCCGAAGGAAGAACCAATGAGAAAACAGGCGCAGGATTTTCCGGAATTTTTCACACCAGCCAACTTTTCCGCAAAGGCTTCGCTGGAAAGCTCCTTCCCCTCCGGGGTAAAGACACACAGCCAGGTGCCCTTGGGAATTTTGGAAAAAATCAGTTCCGCTTCTTTTTCCAGACCTGCCTGAATCTCCGCAGCAGACGGATTTTCCGGAAGGCGTACTTCGGGAAGCTCCAGCAGGGTAAACCGGCAGTATCCTGACAGCCGTTTGGCATACTCCGACGCAGCGGAAAGATAAAATTTTTCTTTCAGTTTTCCCATGGCAATCAAGGTAATATCGAACATAGCACACCTCCGAAATGGTATCCTGATTCTACCACTTTCCCCCGAAAAAGGCAAGAATCTTTTCCCCATTTTGGGCAAATGTAAGATTGGGAGGTGCTTTTATGAACAAGAAAAACAAAGAAAAAATCGTCACGGACCCCTTCGGCAGCTACACCGGCCGCCCTGCAGACCCCATGGAAACGCCCATTCAGGACGCAGACGATCTGTAATCCCTGAGCTTCGCATGCAGAATGCAAAATGCAGCACATTTTGCATTCTGCATATCCTCTGCTACTCTCCTTTATACTTTCTGCGGGTGGCCATGCCTCCCCGGATATGGCGCTCGCGTTTATTTTCGTCCAGCACTTCCCGTACCTGGCTGAACAGGCCGGGGTTACATTGCCGCAGCCTTTGGGTGAGGTCTTTATGAACCGTGGATTTGGAAATGCCGAATTGCCGGGCAGCAGACCGGACAGTGGCACCGGTTTCGATCATGTACACAGCCAATTCACAGGCTCGCTTGCATAAGCATTCTTTCATAGGCAACCCTCCGATGCTGTGTGCTGCTGAGAAAACCTATGCCGCCCCAGGGAGGAATATGCATCTTGACAGGGGGTATTGTACCGGGGTAAAATGGAGAAAATGCATAAGGTAAGGAGAAGACCTATGGTATATTTCAACAACGATTACAGCGAAGGCTGTCACGAAACCGTATTGCAGGCACTTTGCCGCACCAATTTGGAACAGACACCGGGATACGGGGAAGACAGCTACTGCGCCGCCGCTGCCGCCAAAATCAAGGCACTGTGCGGCAGGGACGATCTGGCAGTGCATTTTCTGGTAGGCGGAACCCAGACCAATCTGACGGTGATTGCTGCCGCGCTGCGGCCCCATCAAGGGGCACTGTGTGCTGTCAGCGGGCATATCCACGCCCACGAAACCGGCGCTGTGGAAGCAACGGGACATAAGGTACTGACCCTGCCTTCCTCTGACGGAAAAATTACGGCGCAGCAGGTACGCACCGCTGTGCTGGCCCACCGGTCAGACAGCAGCTTCGAGCATACTGTCCAGCCCAAGCTGGTCTACATTTCCAATCCCACGGAACTGGGGACGCTGTACTCCCTGGCCGAGCTGGAGTCTCTGTCCCAGACCTGCCGGAAACTGGGGCTGTATCTGTTCCTGGATGGTGCCCGACTGGGCTACGGTCTTGCCTCCAGAGAAAATGACCTGACTTTGCAAGATATTGCCCGGCTGTGCGATGTATTCTATATCGGCGGCACCAAGGTCGGCGCCCTGTTCGGAGAAGCGGTTGTTATCGGCAATCCGGCTTTGGCTGAGGATTTCCGGTACCTGATTAAACAGCACGGCGCTATGCTGGCCAAAGGACGTCTGCTGGGGGTTCAATTTGATGTGCTGATGCGTGACAATCTGTATGTGGACATTGCTTCCCACGCCGTTCGCCTGGCAGATAAAATTCGGAACACCCTGGATGGTTTGAACGTTCCCTACCTGGTTCCGGGCAGCACAAACCAGATTTTCCCCATTTTGCCGGATGCGGTTCTGACAGAACTGGCAAAGGAGTATGTGTTCTGTGAGCAGGAACGGGTGGATGAAACCCATCGGGCAATCCGCTTCTGCACCAGCTGGGCCACCCGGGAGGAATCCGTGGACGGGTTGTGCCAGACTTTGCGCAGCCTGCTTAATAATCGGTAAATTTACAACTTGTTCACCGGTTTTTCCCCAAAATCCGTTATACTAAAACGGAAAAGGAGGTAGAAATATGCACTTTGACAAGCGGGCAATGCGCAGTCTGTTTCTCCTAATCGCCGGCTGTATTGTTTTCGGCTGGCTGGTATTGGATACAGCCCGGGCAAAAACCGTTTTTGACACCGTCTGGAATCTGATCTCTCCCTTCGTTGCCGGTGCCGGTATTGCGTTTATCTTCAATGTGCCCATGCGCATCATTGAACATCAGTTGGATGGGATTCACCGTCTCGGTATCCGCAGGGCGTTTGCCATTATCATGACCATCCTGGCGCTGATTCTGGTGATTATGTTTGTAATCGAACTTCTGGTTCCCCAGATTCAGCTGACCTGGACTTCCCTGTCGGAAAAGATTCCTGCCTTTATTGACCGCACCGCCAACAACCTGATGGTAATTATGGAGGATTATCCGGATCTGAGAATCTGGATACAGGAAAAATTCAACCAGCAGACCCTGAACTGGACCAACGTTCTTGGGGATGCATTGGCTTTTCTGGGCAACCAAATCAGCACCGTTATGGGCAGTGCGGTGATTGTCATCGGCAGTGTCACCGGCGCATTGATCAATACCGTGGTAGCCATCGCTTTCGCTGTGTACTGTCTGATCCGCAAGGAGATCCTGGCCAGGCAGGGACGTAGGATCCTATACGCCCTGCTTCCGGAACATGCCGTTGATGAAATTATCCGCATTCTGCGTCTGACCAACAGCACCTTCTCCAACTTCATCTCCGGACAGTGTCTGGAAGCGTGTATCTTAGGCTGTCTGTTTGCCATTGCCATGGCGATTTTCAAAATGCCCTACATTCCTCTGGTCAGCGTCATCATTGGTGTCACCGCCCTGATTCCTGTGGTGGGTGCCTTCGTCGGCTGTGTAGTGGGTGCGTTCTTCATTCTGGTGAACGATCCGTTCCAGGCACTGACCTTTGTAGCCATGTTCCTGGTAATTCAGCAACTGGAAAACAACCTGATCTACCCCAGAGTGGTGGGCACTTCCATCGGCCTTCCCGGTATGTGGGTGCTGGTGGCCGTCACAGTCGGCGGCGGTTTGATGGGCGTAGGCGGTATGCTGCTGATGATTCCTCTGGCATCGGTATGCTACACCCTGGCCCGGGAATTTACCGACAAGCGTCTGGCTGAGCGGAACATTCCGGAAGAAAAGCTGATGAATCAGCCCCCGGACATCCGTTCCCAGTTCCAGAAGAACCGAGAACGCAAACAACAGCGCCGTCTGCAGAAAATGAAAGAACAGCTCCTGAAAATGCAGCAAAATCAAAAGAAAAAATAACAGCAAAAGCCGCTGACCAAATGGGTCAGCGGCTTTTCTCATACCTGGGTAAATTCGTAGTTTTCAAATTTCAGCTGATCTCCCACATCCACCCCAAAGGGCAGCAGGGCAATGGCAACCTCGGAGACAACGCCGGTATCCTGGTATTTTACATAGGCGTAATCTCCCCGGATATCCACAATGGTACAGAGCATAGTGTTCTCCTTATCGGATAAAGTTGGTTGAAACCTTAGGTGTTGCCTTTGGAAGGCCGTAGGTTTCCTTGCCCAGGGCAATGGATTTCATCAGGAAAGCCATGTTCTTTGCCAGATTCTGGACAGTGACCAAGCCCTCTGCGTCCTGTGCTGCCTCTCCCGGGGCGGCTCCATGGATGCTGTTCCAGTAATGGCTGGAGGCCACCGGCATACCGGAAATGGTGAAATACTTATTCAGCTGGTCGAAGGTGGAAGAGCATCCACCCCGGCGGGCCACTACCACCGATGCGCCCACCTTCATCCGCTTGTCAAAGCTGGTGCTGTAGAACAGCCGATCCAAGAAAGCAACCAGGGTTGCATTGGCGGAAGCATAATACACAGGACTTGCCACCACCATGCCGTCGGCTTCCTCCAGCTTCTGAGCTGCTTCGTTGACCATGTCGTCAAAAACGCACTTTCCGGTTTTGCGGCAGCTGCAGCAGGCGATGCAGCCCCGGATGGCTTCCTTACCCGGGTGGAGAATTTCCGTTTCGATTCCCTCGGCAGCAAATACTTCCGCCATCTGATGCAGAGCCAGAGAGGTGTTGCTTCTGGATCTGGGACTTCCGTTAATCAACAATACTTTCATAAATAACCTCCTCCGATCCGTTAAAATCTGGAAAAACCCGCCCCCGATTACGAGGGCGGGTTCATTAGATAACGGAGAGAATCAGGAGAAATCCCGGAAAAAGGGATTAGTCCTTGTACATCTCAACCAGCTTCACCAGGTGCTCGTAACGCTCCTTAGCAGCAGCCTCGTTCTTAGCGAACAGGTCGGTTGCACGCTCGGGGAACTCACGGGTCAGACGGCTGTAACGGGCCTCGTTCATCAGGAATTCCTGATAGCCATCCTTGGGAGCCTTGCTGTCCAGCTGGAACTTGCCGGTCTCCTTGGAGGGATCGAAGCGGAACAGGTTCCAGTAGCCGCACTCAACAGCCTTCTTCATCTCAGCCTGGCAGTTGGTCATGCCGCCCTTAATGGAGTGCATTTCGCAGGGTGCGTAGCCGATGATCAGAGAAGGACCGTTGTAAGCCTCAGCCTCGCAGATAGCCTTGATGGTCTGAGCCTGGTTAGCGCCCATGGCGATCTGAGCAACGTAGACATAGCCGTAGCTCATAGCGATCTCAGCCAGGGACTTCTTCTTGGTCTCCTTACCGGAGGCTGCAAACTGAGCAACCTGGCCGATGTTGGAAGCCTTGGAAGCCTGTCCACCGGTGTTGGAGTAAACTTCGGTATCGAAGACGAAGATGTTGACGTCCTTGTTGGAAGCCAGCACATGGTCCACACCGCCGAAGCCAATGTCGTATGCCCAGCCGTCGCCGCCGAAGATCCAGATGGACTTCTTGGACAGGTATTCCTTCTTGGACAGGATGTCCTTAACAGTGTCGCAGCAAACGTTGGCTTCCAGGTTGGCAATCAGAGCCTTGGTAGCAGCCTTGTTGGCTTCGCCGTCGGTGAAGGTATCCAGCCAGTTCTGGCAGACAGCCTTGCGCTCCTCGGAAGTGGTGTTGGCCATCACGGTCTTGACCTTGTTGGCCAGAGACTCACGGATCACAGCCTGAGCGGTGTACATACCCAGACCATGCTCAGCGTTGTCCTCGAACAGGGAGTTGGACCAAGCGGGACCGTGGCCCTCTTCGTTGACGGTGTAGGGAGAAGTAGCAGCGGGACCGCCCCAGATGGAGGAACAGCCGGTGGCGTTGGAGATGTACATCCGATCGCCGAACAGCTGGGTCACCAGACGGGCGTAGCTGGTCTCAGCACAGCCAGCGCAGGAGCCGGAGAACTCCAGCAGAGGCTTGTGGAACTGGGAGCCCTTGACAGTGGTGTCCTGCATATCCTTCTTCTCGGACACCTTGGCAACCATGTAGTTCCAGACATCCTGCTCGGCCAGTTCCTGTTCCTGAGGAACCATGGTGATGGCCTTGGTGGGGCAGACACCGACACAGACGCCGCAGCCCATGCAGTCCAGGGGAGACACGGCCATGGTGTACTTGTAGACACCCTTACCCTTGCCAGCCTTCACGTCAACCAGGCGAGCACCGGCGGGAGCGGCAGCAGCCTCAGCCTCGGTCAGAGCGTAGGGACGGATGGTAGCATGGGGGCAGACATAAGCACAGTTGTTGCACTGGATGCACTTGGTTTCGTCCCAGTGAGGAACGGTAACGGCAACGCCGCGCTTCTCGTAAGCGGAAGCACCCAGGGGGAACTGACCGTCGGCCATGCCGTCGAAAGCGGAAACAGGCAGGCTGTAGCCGTCCATCTTGCCCACGGGGGTCAGGATGTTCTTAACAACCTTAACGGTATCCTCGCGGCCTTCCAGAGCCAGCTCGGGCTTGTTGTCCTCGGCGGTAGCCCAGGAAGCGGGCACGTCGATCTTGACATAAGCAGTAGCGCCGGCGTCGATGGCGTTCCAGTTCTTCTCAACAACGTCGCGGCCCTTCTTCAGGTAGGAGTGCTCAGCAGCGTCCTTCATGTACTTGATGGCATCCTCAGCGGGCATAACCTTAGCCAGGGAGAAGAATGCAGACTGCAGAATGGTGTTGGTACGCTTGCCCATGCCAACCTTGATAGCCAGGTCGATGGCGTTGATGGTGTACAGCTGGATGTTGTTGTTGGCGATGTAACGCTTGGAAGCGGCATCCAGGTGATGCTCCAGCTCCTCCATGGACCACTGGCAGTTGATCAGGAACACGCCGCCGGGCTTAACGTCCTGAACAATCTTGAAGCCCTTGGTGATGTAGGAGGGGTTGTGGCAGGCGACAAAGTCAGCCTTGTTGATGTAGTAAGGAGACTTGATGGCATTGTCACCGAAACGCAGGTGGGAAACGGTAACACCGCCGGTCTTCTTGGAGTCGTACTGGAAGTAAGCCTGTACGTACTTGTCGGTGTGGTCACCGATGATCTTGATGGAGTTCTTGTTGGCGCCAACGGTGCCGTCGCCGCCCAGACCCCAGAACTTGCACTCGATGGTGCCTTCGGCAGCGGTGTTGGGAGAAACCTTCTCCTCCAGGGACAGATGGGTCACATCGTCCACGATGCCGATGGTGAACTCGTGCTTGGGAGCGTCCTTAGCCAGCTCTTCGTAAACGGCAAAGACGGAAGCGGGGTGGGTGTCCTTGGAACCCAGACCGTAACGGCCGCCGATCACAGTCACGTCGTTGCGGCCGGCCTTGGCCAGAGCCATAACAACATCCTGGTACAGAGGCTCGCCCTGGGAACCAGGCTCCTTGGTACGGTCCAGAACAGCAATCTTCTTAGCGGTGGCAGGAATAGCAGCCAGCAGCTTGTCAGCGCAGAAGGGACGGAACAGACGGACCTTCACCAGGCCAACCTTTTCGCCGTGAGCGTTCAGGTAGTCAATGACTTCCTCAGCCACGTCGTTGATGGAGCCCATGGCAACGATGATGCGGTCAGCATCGGCAGCGCCATAGTAGTTGAACAGCTGGTAGTTGGTGCCCAGCTTCTCGTTGACCTTAGCCATGTACTTCTCAACCACTGCGGGCAGGGCGTTGTAGTACTTGTTGCAGGCCTCACGATGCTGGAAGAAGATGTCGTCGTTCTCGTGGGAACCACGCATAGCGGGACGCTCGGGGTTCAGGGAGTGCTTACGGAACTCAGCCACAGCCTCCATGTTGGTCATTTCCTTCAGGTCCTCATAGTCCCAGATAGCGATCTTCTGGATCTCGTGGGAGGTACGGAAACCGTCGAAGAAGTTGATGAAGGGCACGCGGCCTTCGATGGCAGCCAGGTGAGCAACAGCACCCAGGTCCATAACTTCCTGCACGTTGGTCTCGCAGAGCATGGCGAAGCCGGTCTGACGGCAGGCGTAAACGTCGGAGTGGTCACCGAAGATGTTCAGAGCCTGGGTAGCAACGGTACGGGCGGAAACATGGAACACGCTGGGCAGCAGTTCGCCGGCGATCTTGTACATGTTGGATCATCAGCAGCAGGCCCTGAGATGCGGTGTAGGTGGTGGTCAGGGCACCGGCGGCCAGAGAGCCGTGAACGGTACCGGCAGCACCGGCCTCAGACTGCATTTCGACAACCTTAACAGTATCGCCGAAGATGTTCTTCCGGCCGGCAGCGGACCACTGGTCCACATTGTCAGCCATGGGGCTGGAAGGGGTAATGGGGTAGATGCCAGCGACCTCGGTAAAGGCGTAGCTGACGTGGGCGGCAGCAGTATTGCCGTCCATGGTTTTGAATTTTCTTGCCAAAACGAAATACCTCCTAAAGTATTCAATTTTTGTCGTGTATATCATAACACCTCCGAGGCACTTTGTAAAGCCATCAATCGACTCACTTATAAAAAAATCACGCTTTTTATACCCAATGCCAGGCAATGTCAGGCTGCTGCCCCAAAACGTCCCATTTGGGTCAAAAAAAGGAAAATAGATTGCATTTTTCCATTGACGTGGTAGAATGGACTGGATATATTGTAAGGAGCGAAGGTTATGATTTGCAGCGTGAAAACTCTGGGAATTTCCGGAATTCAGGGCAGTCTGGTGACGGCAGAGTGCTTTATTTCCAACGGTCTGCCAGGATTTGACATTGTGGGACTGCCGGATGCGGCGGTGAAAGAAGCCCGGGAACGGGTGCGGGCTGCGGCCAAAAGCAGCGGCTTAACCTTCCCTGTGAGCCGAATCACCGTGAATCTGGCCCCTGCCAGTTTGAAAAAGGCGGGCACCCACTATGATCTTCCCATTTTGCTGAGCATTCTGGCTGCCTCCGGCACTGTCCGCCGTCCCAAATCCACCACCGCTTTTCTGGGGGAATTGAGCCTGGATGGGCGGATTCGTCCCATTTCCGGCGTGCTTCCCATGGCGCTCGCTGCCAAACGGGAAGGGGTGCAGACCCTGTTTGTCCCAGCAGAAAATGCGGCAGAAGCCACCCTGGCCCGGGGACCGGTGATTATCCCGGTGGAAACCCTGTCCCAGCTGGCGGACGGGCTGAACGGACAGAGTATCCTTTCGCCCCAGCCCCTCTGGGAACCGGAGCCGGAGGATGTTTCCGGTCTGGATTTTAAAGATGTACTGGGTCAGGAGAACGTAAAGCGCGCCCTGGAAGTTGCCGCCGCAGGCAGTCACAACGTGCTGCTCATCGGCCCTCCCGGTTCGGGCAAAAGCATGCTCAGCAAACGGCTGCCTTCCATTTTGCCGGACATGACCTGGGAAGAATCTCTGGAAGTCAGCCAGATTTACTCCGTTATGGGACTTCTGGATGCCAAACACCCCCTGGTTACCCGCCGCCCCTTCCGGGCGCCCCACCACACCGTATCCAACGCAGGACTTGCCGGAGGCGGCAGCAATCCCAAGCCGGGAGAAATCTCCATGGCCCACAAGGGCGTGCTGTTTCTGGACGAAATGCCGGAATTCCGCAAGGACACCCTGGATCTGATGCGCCAGCCTTTGGAAGATGGGAAGGTAACCATCTCCCGGATCTCCGGTGCGGTCACCTATCCGGCGGAATTTATGCTGGTGTGCGCCATGAACCCCTGCAAATGCGGCTGGTACGGCGACCCCTCCGGTCGGTGCCGCTGCTCAGAGCAGGCGGTGCAGAGTTATCGCAGCCGGATTTCCGGCCCCATGCTGGACCGGATTGATATTGTGGTGGAAGTTCCCGCGGTGCATTTTGAAGATCTGCGCAGTCGGACGGAAGCGGAACCCTCTGCTTCTGTACAACAGCGGGTCAATGCTGCCCGGGAAATTCAGAATCGCCGTTTTGGCAGCGGCGGCATGTGCAACGCCCGGATGGGCCCCAACGAAATGCGCCGGTTCTGCACACTGGGAGAAGAAAGCGCCATGCTGATGAAAAATGCCTTTGACGCCATGGGCCTGACTGCCAGAAGCTATGACCGGATCTTGAAGGTAGCCCGTACCGTGGCCGACCTGGACGGAAGCGAAGAAATTCAGCCTCAGCACATTGCCGAGGCCATCCAGTACCGGGCCGTCAATCTGGGCAACCGATAAACAAAGAAAATCAAATAAATGAGGTATAAGAATGAATGAAATTTTCCTGCTGAAACTGGGCGAAATCGTCCTGAAAGGCGCCAACAAGCGTCAGTTTGAGTCCCGTCTGCGCCAGAATGTACGCCGCCGGATGAAGCCCTACGGCAACTTCGATGTGTACATTCTCCAGTCCACCGTCTATGTGGAACCCCAGGATGAGAATGCCGATGTGGACGGCGCCTGGGAAGCCTGCCGTGCCATTTTCGGCGTGGTCAGTCTGTGCCGGTGCCGTCCCTGTGAAAAGAATGTGGATGCCATTTACGAAGCGGTGGAAAACTATCTGGGTGAGGATCTGGACTGTGCCGAATCGTTTAAGGTAGAGTCCAAGCGCTCCGACAAGCAGTTCCCCCTGACCTCCATCCAGCTGTCCCAGGAAATCGGCGGTCGTCTGGCGGAAGCCCATCCCAGCTGCCGGGTAGATGTCCATCATCCGGCTTACACCGTATTTGTAGAAGTCCGGGACTTTGCCGCCTACGTTCACGGCCCGGCAGAGCCTGGTGCCGGCGGTTTGCCCACCGGTGTGGGCGGACGGGCCATGGTGCTGCTCTCCGGCGGTATTGATTCTCCGGTGGCTGCCTACATGATTGCCAAGCGGGGCGTGGAAATTGAAGCGGTTCACTTCTTCTCCTACCCTTACACCTCCCAGCTGGCAAAGGATAAGGTGGTAGAGTTGGCCCGACTGGTGACCCGGTACTGCGGCAAAATGACCGTCAACGTGGTGCCCTTTACGGAAATTCAGGAAGCCATCCGGGACAACTGTCCGGAAGAATTCTTCACCCTGATTATGCGCCGGTTTATGATGGAAATCTCCCAGCGGATTGCCCAGGGCGATGGCTGCGGTGCTTTGATTACCGGTGAAAATCTGGGTCAGGTGGCCTCTCAGACCATGGAAGCCATGGCTGTCACTGGTGCAGTGGTGGACATTCCCATTTTTATGCCCCTTGTTGGTATGGACAAGGAAGAAATTGTGACCATCGCCCGGAAAATCGGCACTCTGGAGACCTCCATCCTGCCCTATGAGGATTGCTGCACCGTATTTACCCCCAAGCATCCCAAGACCAAGCCCACCCTGGGTCAGGTTATCCATGCAGAAAAGGCTCTGGATCGTCAGGCGCTGATTGAAAACGCCCTGAACAGCATCGAGAAAATCAAGGTAAGCTACCATGACGAATCTTTGCTGTAAGGTTTTGGAAGCCCTGCAGGGCAAAACCCTGGTCAGTGCGGAAAGTCTCACCGGCGGCGGAATCGGCCACGCCCTTACCGCCATCGCCGGAAGTTCCGCAGTGTATAAAGGCGGCATCATCAGCTATACCAATTGGGTAAAGCAGCACGCTTTGGGGGTTCCCGAAGAAACATTGGCAGAATTTGGCGCCGTCTCCGCCCCGGTGGCCAAAGCCATGGCGGCAGGGGCTCGGCAGCGGCTGGAAGCGGATATTGCCGTCTCCGTCACCGGTCTGGCCGGCCCAGGCGGCGATGAATTCGGAAATCCGGTGGGCACGGTTTTCATCGGGTATCAGGATGCCGCCTGTTCCGATGTCCGGCATTGTCTGTTTCACGGCACCCGGGAGGAAATCCGCAATCAGACCATAGAAGCGGCATTGAACCTGATTCTGCAGCACAATCTCACTTCCACTTCCGGGAACACTCCCGATGCCTGAAAGGATCTTCCTATGCGCAATGTGGTTCTCTACCTCGCCATGAGTCTGGACGGATACCTGGCCGACAAGAATGGCGGCGTGGACTGGCTTGGCGGGGACGGCAGTGACCCTGCCGCAGCTGGAAGCTATCCGGCGTTTTACGAAACCATCGACACGGTAGTAATGGGCTGGAACACCTATCATCAGATCATCACAGAGCTCTCCCCCGGCATCAATCCCTACCAAGGGAAGAAGTGCTATGTTTTCACCCACAGAGAACTGGAAAACACGCCGGAATTTTCCTTTGTAAATAAGCCAGCCGCTGCGTTCCTGGCAGAGCTGAAGCAGCAGCCTGGAAAGGATATTTGGATTTGCGGCGGCGCCAATCTGGTTCAGCAGCTGATTCGGGCCGACCAGGTCGACCGATACTGTATTTCCGTAATTCCCACGCTGCTGGGCGGTGGGATTCCCGTATTTCCCCAGGACTGTGAGGAACGACCCTTAAAACTGGTTCGCACAGAATGCTACAATGGAATCACCGATCTGGTGTATGTGCGAAGATAAGGAAAAGACCGGGGCGCAGTTTTGCGCCCCGGTCTTTATTTATAGTATAGCAAAAGAAAAATGAGCGTCCTCTGACTTACTGCCAAAGATACGCTCATTCTGGTGGGCGAGGCGGGACTTGAACCCGCACGTCCGCAGTGAACACTAGAACCTGAATCTAGCGAGTCTACCAATTCCACCACTCGCCCATATTTGCCTGCTGGGCTTTCGCTCAGCGCCCCAGTATAATAGCACAGCAGGCGAAATTTGTCAATGCCTTTTTTCGTCCAATGCGAAAAATTTTCAATCCTTATAATAGAGCATGCAATGGCAGTAGCCTTTGAAATTCGGATCGGCAATCTGCTCCCGGAATTCCTTACACATGCACTTGTTCTCCTCCGTCCGCTCCAGACGGCAGGGGCAGTAACCGCCGGTGCGCTTGAGCCCATCGCGAACAGTCTGCACAATTTCCTTATCCTCATTTAACCGAACTGCCATTTTGCGCCGCTTCCTTTCCATATTATAATATTCTTTGGGTAATAGAGCATCAGGCACCCGCCTGGTGCACAGAATCTGTAAGAAACCAAACGGGTGCCTGCTATGGCGGAGAGAGTGGGATTCGAACCCACGGTGGGTTGCCCCATCACCAGTTTTCAAGACTGGCTCCTTAAACCGCTCGGACATCTCTCCATGTGCTGTAGACTATAGCATTTTCCCTGGGAAAAGTCAAGACTTTCCGCTTTCCTCCGGCTCAGGCCGGAAAACCCCCGGAAAATCGCAAAAAATAGAAGAAATGATTATTGACTTTAGATAGGGGGTGTGATAGAATGATTCTACCTGTGAAAAAGGGCTTTTTTTCTGCGCTTTTTTCAGCCCCGGAGCGGTGATTGTAGTTGACCGCTTCCTAAATTCTTTTTCTAGCCGGGGTGATACAGGGAGGCAATATTTAAGGAGGTGCCGTAATGCGCGTTAAAGTCACTTTGAGATGCTCTGAGTGCAAGCAGAGAAACTACAACACCATGAAGAACAAGAAGAACGACCCCGACCGTCTCGAGATGAAGAAGTACTGCAGATTCTGCAGAAAGCACACCGTTCACAACGAGACCAAGTAAGGAGGCGCCCCAATCATGGCTGAAGTCAAAAAGGAAAACTGGTTCAAAAGAACCTGGGGCAAGGTCGCCAAGTACCTGCGTGAACTGCGCAGCGAACTGAAAAAGGTCGTTTGGCCCACCCCTCAGCAGGTTCTGAAGAACGCCGCTATCGTTGTCGGTTGCGTCATTGCCATCGGCATCTTTATCTGGCTGTTCGACTTTGTCGCTCAGGTTGGGATTGACGCTCTGATCGGCGTCTTCCATTAAGGTGCGAAGTCATGGCTGAAACTGCAAAGTGGTATGTTGTGCATACCTATTCCGGGTATGAAAACACCGTAAAGGCCACCATTGAAAAAACCGTCGAGTCCCGCTCCCTCCACGACCAGATTCTGGCTGTCTCCATTCCCATGGAAACCGTCACCGAAATCACTGAGTCCGGCGCGAGCAAGACCTATGACCGCAAGGTCTACCCCGGCTATGTGCTGGTGAAGATGGTTTACAGTGATGACACCTGGCACGTGATCCGGAACATTCGTGGAGTGACCGGCTTTGTCGGCTCCTCCAGCAACGACCCCACTCCCCTGACCGACGAAGAAGTCTATGCCATGGGTGTGGAGAAGAAGGAGATCATCGTCAACTACAGCGTGGGTGATACCGTCCGGATTCTGGATGGCCCCCTGAGCTCCTTCACCGGCACTGTGGAAAGTGTCGATGTCGATAACAACACGGTCAGCGTCATTGTCTCCATGTTTGGCCGTGAGACCCCCGTCGAGTTTGAACTCGATCAGGTTGAGGTCATTTCCCAGTAAACGCATCGGATCGTTTTTCGATCGGAACGTGGGAGGGGCTTGCGCCCCGCAAAACATGCGTATCATCGCATATTACCACATCTTATTCAGGAGGTGCTTATTATGGCACAGAAAGTCACTGGCATTATCAAACTGCAGATTAACGCCGCTAAGGCAACTGCTTCTCCCCCTGTCGGCCCCGCTCTGGGTCAGCACGGCGTAAACATCGCCGCTTTCATTAAGGAATTCAATGCCCGTACCAAGGATATGGAGGGCTACAAGATTCCCGTGGTCATCACCGTGTATGCTGACCGCAGCTTCACCTTCATCACCAAGACTCCTCCGACCCCCATGCTGATCATGAAGGCTATCGGTCTGGAGAAGGGTTCCGGCGTTCCCAACAAGACCAAGGTCGGCACCATCACCAAGGCTCAGATCGCTGAGATCGCCAAGACCAAGATGCCCGACCTGAACTGCCCCACCCTGGAGGCAGCTGAATACCAGGTTGCCGGTACCTGCCGCTCCATGGGTGTTACCGTCGTCGATTGATTTTGCCATCCGGGCGGTTTGACCCGGAAATGTGGGAGGATTTTTCCGCATCACCACGATAAGGAGGATATTAAAATTGTTTAGAGGCAAAAAGTATCAGGAGAGCGCCAAGCTGATTGACCGCTCTGTTCAGTATGACCCCAACGAAGCCCTGGATCTGGTTGTGAAGGGCGCTTCCGCTAAGTTCGACGAGACCGTCGAGCTGCACATCAAGCTGGGCGTTGACTCCCGTCACGCTGACCAGCAGGTTCGCGGCGCCGTGGTTCTGCCCAACGGCACCGGCAAGACCCGTCGGGTTCTGGTTTTCGCCAAGGACGCCAAGCTGGAAGAAGCTCAGGCTGCCGGCGCTGACTATGTCGGCGGTATGGAACTGGTTGAGAAGATCACCAAGGAAAACTGGTTCGATTTCGACGTTGTTGTTGCTTCCCCTGACATGATGGGCATTGTTGGCCGTCTGGGTAAGGTTCTGGGCCCCAAGGGCTTGATGCCCTCCCCCAAGGCTGGCACCGTGACCCCCAACGTGGCTGCCGCTGTCAAGGAAATCAAGGCTGGTAAGGTCGAGTACCGTCTGGACAAGACCAACATCATCCACTGCCCCATCGGCAAGGTTTCCTTCGGTGCCGAGAAGCTGGCTGAGAACATGGACACCCTGGTGAAGGCTGTTGTGAAGGCCAAGCCCGCAGCTGCCAAGGGCCAGTATATCAAGTCCTGCACCGTGGCTTCCACCATGGGCCCCGGCGTGAAGGTCTCCACCGCCAAGTACCTGTAATCTCATTTTGAGAGAAAATAAAAGCTGGAACGCATTTGCGTTCCAGCTTTTTGTATTGCTGTCATGCTTCTTAGCTTTTATATAACGGTGCAGAGCAGTTTCTGGCTTTTGCCAAAATACAGTGCTTTCCTCTTGAGAAATCCGGTTTTTCCTTTATAATGAACATTGTTCATATTGAGGTGATAAGATGAATACCGTGGTAACATCGAAAGAAGAAATTCTGAAAACCAGCCGTGAGCTGATTCAGCAGCAGGGATGGTCGGCGGTGAATATCCGCTCTGTAGCATCCGCCTGCGGCGTATCGGTTGGCTCCATTTATAACTATTTTGACTCCAAGTCTGCTTTGGTTGGCGCCACTGTGGAAAGCGTCTGGTGCGAAATTTTTCACCGTCCGGAGGATGGTTCCGTGTTCCAGGACACCCAGGCCTGTATTGTCTGGATCTATGGGCGGATGGAATGCGGCTGCCAGCAGTACCCAGGCTTTTTTACCCTCCACTCCCTTGGCTTTCTGCGGGAAGACAAGTCTGACGGCAAACGGCGGATGGCCCAGACCTGGCAGCATATTCTCGATGGACTGTGCTCCGTGCTGAAACGGGATGCCAAAATTCGTCCGGATGCCTTTTCGGAGCAGTTCACCCCGGAAATGTTTGCGGATGTTTTGTTTTCCCTGATGCTGTCGGCTTTGCTGCGGCAGGACTACAACCCCAGCCCCGTGCTGGAAATCGTCCGCAGAACTCTGTATTAAAATTCCCACTTTTCGTGGGAATTTTTTACCTCAGAAACTGAACAATGTTCAACCAGGAGGCACAACATGACTGTGAAACGCAACACTCTGCTTTTGCTGGCCTGTGTGGTATGGAGCGCTGCCGGGTTTAACATTCTTCGCATTGGTCTCAGCGCCTATCAGAACCATCTGACCTTGGTAAATTTTTTGCTGTCAGCTCTGGTTTTCGCGGTATTTCAGCAATTTATCTTTGGTAAGCTGGTAAAAAAGCACACCGCCAGGATCAACGACTATCCCCAGCAGCGGCATTTTTTCCTGAAGTTCTTTGACGGGAAAAGCTTTGGCATCATGGCTGTGATGATGACCGGCGGGATTTTACTGCGCAGAAGCAGCTTCACGCCGGAAGGATTCATTGCGTTTTTCTACACCGGCCTGGGAGCTTCCCTTTTGCTGGCCGGGATACTCTTTGGACGCAACTATGGCAAAGCAATATCCGCTGCCACAGTTCAAAATCATACAACATAAAGGAGAAGAAATTGTGCAAGCGATTGTAGAAACCTTATTTGATGCGGTCTATCTGATTTCCGTGATTACCATCGGCGTTCTGATGATCCGCCGCAGCAATGGCAACGGTCAATTCCGGCTGTTCGGCTGGATGGCGGTGATTTTGGGTGCCGGCGATTCCTTTCATCTGATTCCCCGGGCTCTGGCTCTGTGTACCACCGGCCTGGAGAATTACACCGTGGCTCTGGGCATGGGCAAGTGGATCACCTCGGTGACCATGACGGTTTTCTATGTTCTGCTCTACTACGTCTGGCGGCAACGCTATGGTGTAAAGGGACGGAATGGGCTCACTGCTGCTGTATATGTTTTGTCTGCTGTGCGCATTGCCCTGTGCATGATGCCCCAAAATCAGTGGCTCAGCGCTGAGGCTCCCCTCTCCTGGGGCATCTACCGCAACATTCCCTTTGCCCTGCTGGGTCTTGTGGTCATCGTGCTGTTCTACACCAGCGCTAAAGAGCACAAAGATAGCGCATTTCGCTGGATGTGGCTGACCATCGTGCTGAGCTTTGGCTTCTACATCCCGGTGGTGCTGTGGGCAGATGCCGTCCCCATGATTGGCATGCTGATGATTCCCAAGACCTGTGCCTATGTGTGGACGGTGCTCATCGGATATTTTGCCATGAAGCAAGAATGCAAATAAAGGAGGATTTCCTATGAAACGGTATATGAACGCTGCACTGCTGTACGCCATTCTTGCCATGGTGGGCGGTGTGTTTTATCGGGAATTTACCAAATTCCAGGGTTTTACCGGAAAAACCACTTTGTCTGTTGTCCATACCCATTATTTCCTGCTGGGAATGGTATTCTTTCTGATGCTCCTGTTGCTGGAAAAGAATTTTCCTTCACCGGCGCCAAAACAGGTCGGGCTGTACTGGTCTATCACATTGGTCTGAATCTGACCAGCGTTATGTTTGTGCTGCGGGGAATTGTGCAAGTGCTGGGAACCCAGCTTTCCTCCGGGATGAATGCCGCCATTTCCGGTATTGCCGGAATCGGGCACATTCTGCTGGGCATCAGTCTGGTTCTTTTACTGATTCAGGTAAAACGCGGTGTATCTGCCCAACAGGCTTAAACAGCAAAAGTTCTCCCAATCGAATCTCTCCATAATGACAAAAAGCACCCTTTTTGCTTTCTTCGGAAACTGCAAAAAGGGTGCTTTCTTCTTTCTCACCAACAAGGGGCACATAATTTTTGCCGAAGCATACAATAAAGGAGAACACCAAAATATCCCGTCTGTTTCCAGAAAGGAGCTTCTTATGAAACGCTATCGTCCCTCCGATTCGGAGCAATGCCACTGCAGCCAGGGCTGCTGCCCGACGGATGGGCACTGTTCCTGTAACTGCCATCCGTGTACCGTTTGCCCTCCCGGGCCGGAAGGCCCGCAAGGACCGCAAGGCCCCGTAGGTCCCCAAGGGCCCCAGGGTGTTCCCGGTCCTCAAGGGCCAGCTGGCCCCCAGGGTCCTCAGGGTGCTCCCGGACTTCAAGGGCCAGAAGGGCCCCAAGGGCCTCAGGGCCCTGCGGGTTCTCCCCCTCCCCTCAGTCTGTTATCCGCCTACTCCACCCCCACGCAGGGCCTGCCATCCGGCGGCGCCATGGAATTTGACCGCAACGGGCTGCTCTACGGAACTGACGTTTCCCACACCCCGGGAAGCAGCACCTTCACCATCACCCAGCCCGGTGTATACCTGGTCACATTCCACGGCGTTATAACAGCCACCAGCCAGAACAAATTTCCCGTGGCAATTGCCACTTCTCTGCTGGTAAACGGGTCCATCGTTCCCGGCGCCACAGTTCCTTATGTGTTTCAAAGCAGCAAGGACTCTTCTGAGCAATCCTTTGTAATCCCAATTTCCGTCACAACCACACCAACGGCACTTCAGGTAGCCGCCTCCGGCGGAAGCTACTTCGCCAATGCCGTTTCCATGACCATTCTTCGGCTGGGAGATCTTCCCGCTTGATTCCAGGAAAGCTGGTTTGAGTACAGCCAAACGGGGCAAACCTATGGTTTGCCCCTTTTGACGCGATGGGTTATCTGATTAGAAAAGGCGCTTTGAAACGGTTACATTCTACCCATAACCGTGTCATATTCGGGAATTGCGGGAATGCCACCGGGTTTTTCTGTGGACAGGCTGGCAGCGGTGGAGGCAAAGCGGACGATTTGACTCAGTTCTTCCTCGTTCAGCGTCTCCATGGGCTTGCCAATCCGGAGAATCTGGCTGACAGCGGAGCCGCCGCAGATATCTCCGGCGCCGGTGGTGTCCACCGGTTTTACCTTTGGAGATGCCGCATAGGCGCTGGCGGTTTCGTTGACCAGGTAAGCGCCCTTGGGGCCCATGGTAATCAGGGCCAGCTTCACGCCAAACTCTGTCAGAAGCTTCTTTCCGGCTTCTTTTTCGTCACATCCCCAGAGGAATTCCACCTCTTCGTCGCTGATTTTCACGAAATCCGCCTGGTGGAGTCCCCAAAGCATGGCCGCTCTGGCATCGTCCAGACTCTTCCACAGAGGCTTTCGCAGATTGGGTCGAAGGTAATCCACTTGCCCCGCTCCTTGGCGTAGTGAACTGCTTGCTCCGTGGCAGTTTTCACAGGTTCATCCGTCAGAGAAAGGGTTCCGAAATGGAACACCTTCGCCTGGTCAATCAGGCTCAGATCCAGCTCTTCAAAGCGCAGGCAGGTATCCGCTCCCGGCTTCCGGGCAAAGGAAAATTTCCGATCTCCCTGATCGTCAAAGGTGACGAAGGCCAGGGTGGTAAACACATTCTCGTCTGCCACAATTCCCCGGGTTTCAATCCCGGCTTTTGCCAGGGTATCGGTAAGCATTTTCCCGAAGGCATCGGTGCCTACTTTTCCCAGCAAGGCAGTTTTTGCGCCATATTTGGTCAATGCCGCCAGGAAATTGGCTGGGGCACCGCCGGGATGGGCCGCCATGGTGAGGTAGCCGTCGCCGTCAGTGCTGAGACAGGCAAAATCAATGAGCAGTTCGCCCAGTGCAACAACATCCATGGGTGCTGTCTCTCCTTTCAGAAAATGGTGATGGACCAGGTATTGGTGTAGGTCTTTCCCGGAAGCAGGTGAATTAGATCACTCTTGCAGCCAAAATCCTCCACCACATCCTGCCGGGCAGGCAGAGACCTCCAGGGCTCAATGCACAGGTAAGGTGCATCAGTTTCGGGCCAGTGCCACAACCCCAGGTAGGACATTTCCGGATAGGAAACCGTTACCCCGTGGGAACTCACCTTGGAGCGCAGTGTCACTTCCCGGGACATGTTTTTCAGGATAATGGCATCCTGGTCAAACAGGTCATGGCAAAGGGGCAGGTATTTTCCTTCTTCCAGCGGGTAGGCTTCGTCCTGACCACTGAGGTAAACCTGGGGCGTAAAGCCAATCCGGTCCGGCTGGCAGCCGCCGGCAAATTCCACAACGTAGTCGGTAAAGTCTTCCCCGTCATCCAGAGGCACCCGAAATCCCGGATGCCCGCCAATACCGAAGGGCATCACCTGACGGGAGCGGTTTTTTACCGCATAGGAAATCCGCACCTGGCTGCCCATCAGCTGGAATCCAATCTCCAGGGAGAACGCAAAGGGATACTGGTTCCGGGTTTGCTCGTTATCGGTCAGCTCCAGCACCAGCTTGTCTTTCTCCTGAACCTGGCAGGTAAAGTCCTGTCCGGCAGCAAAACCGTGGATGCCCATGGGATAAACCGTTCCCTGATACTGGTAAGAATCCCGGGTCAGCCGTCCGATAAAGGGAAACAGGGTGGGCGCACGGTCAGACCAGTAAGCCGGGTCTCCCTGCCACAGATATTCTCGTCCATCCCGGGAGCAAATGTGCATCATCTGGGCCCCCAGGGAATCCACCGACAGGGTCAGATGGTCATTTTCAATGGTATAGACCATGTGCTCTCCTTTACTTGGCAGCGGGATACTCGTTGCACAGCAGGCGGTAAGGCGGCTCGTCCTCTTCAATGGCAGGGAACCGGCCCACAGGCGGGTTGAACCGGTTGTCGGTGTTGTCGTCATTGCACCGGCTTACCTCCGCCAGCAGCACGTTGCCGGTGCCCGGCTCTACGTTGAAGTCGTGGTACATATACTGCTGAACGTGGATGGATTCGCCAGGAGTCAGGCGCACCACACTGCCGGCAGGGACGGTGTAAGTACGGCCGTCGGTATGGACGGTGACGTCGGATTCATAGTCAATTTCTTCGTTGGGCAGGCTGTTGTACACCTTAATCAGCACATTGCCGCCGCCCACATTGATGATATCCTCGGTTTTGTACCAGTGGAAATGGTTGGGAGAATACTGGCCCTCTTTCAGGTACAGCAGCTTTTCGGCGTAGACCTTGGGGTACTTGTCGCGCATCTTCTGGTTGCCGTTGCGCAGGGTAATCAGGGAGAAGCCCACCTTGTCAAAGTCACCCAGACCGTAGTCGGTGATGTCCCAGCCCAGCATGCAGTCGCGGACTTCGTCATACTCATGGCCGATTTCCTGCCACTGTTCCGGAGTGAAATGGCAGAACGGAGGCAGCTTGCGGCAGTACTTTTCGCACATAGCCTCCAGTTCTTACAATGCTCTGTTGATTTCGGATCGTTTCATGGTTAACACAGCCCTTTCTTTTTAAATTTGGAAGAAGATAGCAATTCTATGCTCTGGCAAAGCTGAATTCACAGTACACGAGACAGAAGATTCAGCCGCCGATACCCCCAGAGACAAAAATCTGGTTTTTCGGCCTCTGCCGAAGCTTTCCATACAAGTGCACAAATTTCTCGTCTTTTGTTGATTTTTTTCTGACAACTGCTATACTGGCATTATAGGACAGGTTTTTCTGTGTTGCATCTAATAATGAATGCAGTACAAAATCTAAGATCAGCTTTGGAGGAACATTGTGCAAAATTATCCAATTGAATGGTATGATCATTTTACCGATACCAATGAGCGAAAAATATACACAGAAAATGAACACAAAATTCCGGGACTGCGGATGATCGGCTATCACAACACCTCCCGCGCCATAGCGTCACTGAATCTGCACTACCACAAGGATTGTTTTGAATTTCACTATTTACTTCAGGGAAATTTGCGTTTCTCTGTGGAAAATCGCAGCTACCCTTTGTCCGGAGGCGATCTGTTTATTACCTTTCCAAACCAGATCCATGATACAGGGGATACCCCTATGTCTCCCCATGAAATGTATTGGATGCAGATAGAGGTCATCGATATTTATCGTTTTTTGTACATAGATCCAGGCAGCGCCGCCTACATTCTGGAGCAGCTGCATCAAATTCAAAATCATGTCGTCAAAATGCAGAATAGTACGGCAGGAATTTTGAAAGAGATTTTTGCCAATATTTCCGCTGGAACAGAGCTGGGGCGAATTCAGGCGGGACAGATGCTGGGATATTTTTTGTGCCAGATTATCAAAAGCGCTTCCCTTCCCAGCTTCAGAATCACACCGGATATCAGTCGGGCAACAGAATATATCATCGAACACATTGGCGAAGAAATTACAATGGAGGAGTTAGCGCAGGTGGCGCTGCTGTCCGTTTCCCGATTCAAGCAGAAATTCAAAGCCCAGATGGGAAGCAGTCCCCGGAATTTTATCAACTTTCATAAAATCGAGGCGGCAAAGCGTAAGCTTCAAGAAAATAGAAATGTAACCCAGACAGCCATGGAGTTGGGGTTTTCCAGCAGCAATTACTTTTCCTCCGTATTCCGGCGGTTTACCTCTGCTTCCCCGACGGATTATCTGAAGCAACTCTCCGATGACAGCAATTCCCTTCCGGAAGAAGCTGCCCCGGAAGAAACAGAATAGAAAGGAACATCTCCCAATGAAAAAACACATTCTCTGTTTTGGCGATTCCAATACCCACGGTTTTTGCGCAGATCCTATGGACTGTGCCGACGGTGGGAACCGATTCAACGAATCGGAACGCTGGACCTGTCTGCTGCAGAAGCAGCTGGGTGATGGGTATTTGGTCATCGAAGAGGGTCTTGGAGGCCGAACCACCTGCTTCTCGGACCCTCTGCAGGAAGGTGCCTGCGGCCTGGACTATCTGGTACCTTGCTTGGGCAGCCATGAGCCCGTTGATCTGCTGATCGTGATGCTGGGAACCAACGATACCAAGGACCGTTTTGCGGCCAGCGCCGGGTGTATTGGCGAAGCCATGGCCCGTCTCATCCAGAAGGCCCAGAGCACCATATGCTGGTCCAGCAAGGGGCCGAATATTCTGGTTATTGCGCCGCCTCCCATTGGAGACGGGATGCTGACCAGCTCGGTTATGCCCATTATGGGGCTGGATTGCCCGGCAAAATCCCGGGAACTGGCAAAGTATTACGAAGCCCAATGTCGGCTACTGGGAGTTTGTTTCCTGGATGCCGGTGCTCTAGGCTGTGAGTTCAACCAGATTGATTACATGCACCTGACCCGTCGCGGACACGCCCGCTTGGCAGATGAGCTGGGAAAGCGCATTCCCCAAATGCTGTAACAATGCGGTCTTCCCTACGGAAAAATCATAACCACCGGCCGTGCCGGTGGTTTGCACTAGCCCCCTTAGGGCATTTTTCTGGCTGAGCCTAAAGGCCCGTCGAAAGGTCTGCCAACCGCATATCTTTCACGGGCTGCCCCTAAAGGGGCTT
>DVGO01000035.1 GCA_018712645.1 Candidatus Faecousia faecavium
CCCTTCCTTTCCGGTTTTTTCGGGTTTTTCAGACTTTTCGGATTTTTCGGGCTTGGTTTCCGGCTGCTGGGGTGCCTTGGCACCGCCTTCCACAAGCTTTCTCCGGCGGGGCCGGGGCCGGGAAGGCTTGGCCTGGTTTTCCTCAACCGGAGCTTCCTGGGGCACTTCTTCCACAACCTGTTCGGTGCTGTAGCGGAAGCGGATAGGCTCCAATACCGGTGCCTGATTCTGCTCCTGCTTTTTCTGCCTCTTGCCGCCGCCGGAGATGGGGGCATAGTCGGCGGGGACAGGGGGATCGTTCTTCCGGGCCTTGCCGCTGCGCAGCACCGCAATGTCCGTGTTGGCAAACTGGGACACGGTCTCCGGATTTTCTTCCATTCGCACCTTCACCCGCTGGCGCAGCAGGTCAACCTCCACCACGGTGCCCCGGCCTTCCGGGGTGTCCACCAGGGAGTCCATCTTGGGACTGGTGCGGATCAGATCTTCATAAGCATCCTGCTCATATTTCAGGCAGCACATCAGCCGTCCGCAGGTGCCGGAGATTTTGGTGGGGTTCAGGCTCAGATTCTGGGTTTTGGCCATTTTGATGGACACCGGCTGGAAATCGTCCAGGAAGCTGGCGCAGCAGAAGGGCCGTCCGCAGATGCCCAGGCCGCCTACCATTTTGGCCTTGTCCCGGACGCCGATCTGCCGCAGCTCAATCCGGGTGTGGAACACCGAAGCCAGATTCTTCACCAGCTCCCGGAAGTCCACCCGCTCATCGGCGGTAAAGTAGAACAGGATCTTGCTGCCGTCAAAGGCAACCTCGGTGCTCACCAGCTGCATGTCCAGCTGATGGTCGGTAATTTTCTGCAGACACACATCGTAGGCCCGCTTTTCCTTGGCCCGGTTGTCGGCTACGATTTTTTCGTCCTGGGGGGTGGTTCTGCGCAGAACCTTGCGCAGCGGGGCCACCACATCCCGGAAGGGGATGGTATGGTTGCCTCCGGCGCAGATGCCGAATTCTGCACCCCGGGCAGTGTCGATAATCACATGGTCTCCCGGGCGGAACACGGTGCCGTCAGGGTCAAAAAAGTATACTTTCTGTCCCGGCCGGAACTGGATGTCCACCACCTCAACAGGGGCGTCCGGTTCCATGGGGGGAAGGGTGTTGTTTTCTTCCATTGGGTTTTCTCCTTATCCCTCCGGGAAAGCCGGAGGCGTGCAAATTCTTCTTACGTTCTCAGCGCCCAGGACAGATAGGCGCAGACGGCGGCGGGGGATACGTTGCTCTGGGTGTAGTCCAGGGCTTTTTTCAGGTGCTGCACCCCCTGGTACAGCTGTCCGGGGCTGCATTGCCGGGACAGATTCCGGGCGTGTGCAGAAAGAGCCTGAATGCCGCTGCGGCTGGTCAGCGCCGCCTCCAGCAGCTCCAGCCAGGCAGCCAGGGCATCGGCCAGGGCGTCCCGCTTCCACTTTTCCATGGGCACAAACACCTGGGTCAGCAGCAGACCGTCTCCGGCGGCAAATGCCTGCAAAAATTCTTCCGTACCGGCAGGCAGCTGTGTGCCGCCGGAAAGAAGGGCTTTTGCCTGGCCCAAAAATCCGCCGCTGCGGTTGGCCGCAGCTTCCAGATCCTCCCGGGAAGCGTCGGGAAATTCCCGGCTCAGCGCTTCCAGCAGCACCTTCCGGGGCAGAGCCTGCATTTTCAGCAGGGTACACCGGGAGCGAACGGTGGGCAGCAGTTTGTCCGGATTGTCCGTCAGCAGCAAAAACACACCGTAAGCCGGCGGCTCTTCCAGCACCTTCAGCAGGGCATTCTGTCCGGGAATGCCCATGTCCTGGGCCCGGGGAAAGAGGTAGATTTTGTAATCGGACTCATTGGGCTGGACATACATATCCGCCCGAGCCTGCCGGATCAAGTCTACCGTGACGGTTTTCTTCTCCGGGTCATCCACAGTGATGAAGTCCGGGTGGCTGCCGTCCAGGATTTTGCGGCAGGGGGTACAGTGCAGGCAGGGTTTGGGTTCCCCCTTGCACAGCAGCGCCGCCGCCAGCAGGTGTGCCAGGGTATGCTTGCCGGAGCCTTCCGGCCCGGCGATGAGATAAAAATGGGAAACATGGCCCCTAGAAAGGCTTTGGGTCAGATTCTGTTTCAGCTGATCGTTTCCCAGCAAGGTTTCAAAGGCCATAGCGTTCTCCTGTTTCTTCACATTTTTTGATTATAGCATAACTTTCTCAAACGGAAAAGAGGGAAAGTCCTTAACCCCACAGATCCGACAGCATAGGAATGACCTGCTTTTTCCGGCTCATCACCTTGGGCAGGAAAGCGGTATTGTCCTTGGGGGTCACATTGAAAGCCTGGCGGATGGTCTCGTCGTCGCCTACATAGAGAATCTGGGTGCCTTCCAGCAGCACGTCGGTGAGCATCAGCACCACCAGATCCAGTTCCTTCTTCTTGGCGTGGCTTTCCATGAGTTTCAGCAGCTCCTCCCGGCGCTGAAGCACCGCTGCGCTGTCCACGCAGGTCAGCTGGGCCACCGCCAGAGAGTGCCCGGCAATGTGGAACTCCTTGTAATCGGTAAACAGCACTTCCTCCGCGGTTTTGTGCTCTACGGAAGCAGAGAAAATGGCCTTGCCCAGTTCGTCCAGGGACACGCTGGCAATCCGGGCCATCCGCTCGGCGGTGCGCACATCCCGGGGAGTGCAGGTGGGGGACTTGAACATGACGGTATCGGACAGAATCGCCGCCGCCATCATGCCCGCCAAAGCCGCCGAGGGCATCAGGCCCCGGTCCTGGAACATACTGGCAATGATGGTATTGGTGGAGCCCACCGGCTCATTGCGGACAAAAATGGGGTTGGTGGTTTGGATATCCGCCAGGCGGTGATGGTCGATGATTTCCAGAATCTCCGCTTCCTCCAGACCGGGCACGGACTGGGACGCTTCGTTGTGGTCAACCAATACCACCCGTTTGCGCCGGGGACGCAGCAGATGATACCGGGTCAGAATGCCCACAACCCGCTCCTGGGCATCCAGAATGGGGTAGCTGGGGTGGCGATACTTCAGCACAATTTCCCGCACGTCATCCACCCGCTCATCCAGGTGGAAGCACACCAGCCCCTGGGTATTGCAGATTCGGCCCACCGGGGTGGACAAAAACAGCAGCCGGGCAGCCCGGTAAGCGTCAAAGGGGGTGGAAATGATGCAGGTGGAGGTGGGGAAATCCCGGAACTGGGCAGGAAGCTCCGACTGGCACAGCACCAGGCAGTTGACATTGCTCTCCAGGGCCCGCTGAATCATCTCCGGCTGGTAGCCGCACAGCACAATGCTGTTTCGGTTGGGAAAGAGCAGATTGTCCCGGCTCACCGGCAGGGCAATGGTAACCTCACCGGCTACGCTGTCGGTCAGGTCGCCGGCATCGTTGAGCACCTTGCCCTCCAGCACGGAAAGCACGTTGAACAGGGGCACTTCCTCCAATACGCCGGAGGTGATGCCGGACATGTTGTAGCTGGCGATATCCGTCCGGGACAGGATGCCGTAGAGGGTACCATCCTCTTTCGCCACCGGTACGGCGGCAATGGAGGGGTATTCCTGCAGTTCATCCCAGGCCCGGCTCACGGTGACGCCGGCATTGAGCACCGGCGGCATGTCGAAATCCAGATCCCGCACCTGGTTATACAGATCGGTGATCCGCTTGGGGGGCTGGAAGCCGAAACGGTCCAGCACAATCTGGGTCTCATCCGACACCTGACCCAGGCAGGCGGCCTCATATTCCCGGTCGCCGCAGGCATTGTGCAGCGCGGCATAGGCAATGGCAGCCACAATGGAGTCGGTATCGGGATTGCGATGCCCGGTTACATAAATGTGATCCATAGGTTGCTCCTCTCTTCTCTTCAAAGTTATACCGTAACTTCTCCGGCAAGGCTCTTGCCGAAGAGTTCTTCAATCTGTTTTGGCTCCATGCCCTGACCGATGGCCCACATCAGCTTGGTCATGGCAGCTTCCGAGGTCATATCCCGGCCCTGGATAACCCCCAGTTCCAGCAGCTTGTTGCCCACCTGGTACACTTCCAGATTGGCGCTGTCGTACAGGCACTGGGTGGTGACCACAATGCTCACTCCGTCCTCCACGCACCGGCGGATGCCCCGCAGACCTCTGTGGAGCACGTTCATACCGCCCAGGCCAAAGGCTTCAATGACAATGCCCTTGTAGCCCATGGCTGCCAGCATGTCGAATACCGCAGGATTCAGTCCCGGGGTCAGTTTCAGCAGGAATACCTCCCGGCTGATGTTCGGGCACAGGCGGCTTTGCCCCTGGAATTTGGGCAGCACCTGGGGGTCCACCACCAGCCCTAAGTTGCTGACCAGGGCGGCATAGCGGGCGTTGACGCTTTCAAAGGCGGAAAATCCGGAGGCCCGGACTTTCACCGCCCGGCAGCCCAGCATGACCTTCCGGTCAAAGGCCAAAAACACACCGGGACAGCCGGAGGCGGCCATGGCAAAGGCGGTGCGCAGATTGTCCGGCCCATCGGAGAGCATGTCCGTCAGGGGCAGCTGAGAACCGGTGAACACCACCGGAAGGTCAATATCCGGCAGCATAAAGGTAACGGCGGAGGCGGTGTAGGCCATGGTGTCGGTGCCGTGAGAAATGACAATGCCGTCATAGCCCTGCCGCTGCTCAAAAACCGTCTGGGCAATGAGCTGCCACTCTTCCGGGCGGATATTGGAGGAATCCAGGCACATCACGTCCTGAACGGTGATGCTGTAATAGGTGCGCAGCTGCTCCAGCTCCCGCTCCATCACCCCGGAGCGGTGAGGAACCAACCCTTCCCCGCCGGGAACAGATGCGATGGTGCCTCCGGTGGTCAGCAGAAGAATTTTTTTCTTGTCGCTCATTGTACGGTATCCTTTCGAGGCAGGGTTTTCAGGAAGGCTTCCATCCGATCCAGCCCAATTTTCAAAGATTCGCGGCTACAGCAATAGGACAGGCGGATGTATCCTTCCGTACCGAAGCAGCTGCCGGGCACGGCGGCCACAGCGGCCTGGCGGATCATCCGGGTGCAGAATTCCCCGCTGGTCAGGCCGTAGGGGGAGATGTCCACAAATACATAGAATGCCCCTTCCGGCTCGGGAAAGTTCAGGCCCATTTCTTTCAGCCGGGTGCAGACATACTGTCTGCGGCTGTCATAGGTACGGATCATGTCACTGGGGTCCGATTCCAGGGCAGCGGCGGCACCGGCCTGGACGAAGGTGGGCACGGCGGCGATGTTGGCGGCGCTGAGCAGCAGCAGTCGGTTCATCACATACTCCGGGCAGGTCAGATATCCCACCCGCCAGCCGGTCATGGCGTAGGGCTTGGAAAAGCTTTGGCACAGAATCAGCTGCTGGGAAAGTTCTTCGTCCAGACTCAGATCCGGGCAGGACTTACCATAGCACAGCTGGTTATAGACGTTATCCACAATCACAAAAATGGGCTTGCCCAGCACGGCTTCCTTCACCGCCTGCAGGCTCTCCCGGCTCAGCACCACGCCGGTGGGGTTACAGGGAGAATTGAGGATGATTGCCTTGGTTTTGGGGGTGATTACCCCTTCCAGGGCTTCTTTGGTAATCTGGAAATTGGTTTTGGTCACATCCAAGCGGACCGTCCTGGCTCCTGCTACGGCGGCGATGCTTTCATACAGCACAAAACCCGGGGTGGGGATAATCACTTCTTCGCCCGGATTGAGAATGCCCAGCAGGGTAGTAAACAGGGCCTGGCTGGCGCCGATGGTGATGAGCACCTGATTTTCTTTCACAGCATGGCCCCGGCGGGTTTCGTACTCCGCCACCGCCCGGCGAAGCCGCTCGGTGCCCTGGTTGGGGGCGTAATGGGTCTGGCCCTGATTCAGCGCCGCGACAGCAGCCTCTTTCACCACATCGGGGGTATCAAAATCCGGCTCTCCGATAGTTAACATAACGCATCCCGGCACTTCCTTTGCCAGGTTGGTATACACCCGGATGGGGCTGCGCTGCAGGCTGTTTAAGTTCTGATTTAATGGAATCATTGAAAATTCTCCGCCAATCGTTCAAAAAATTCTGCGCCATTTTCCAAAGCGGCTTCGTCAAAATCAAAGGTATCGGCATGCAGCGCCGGGGTGTCCCCCACGCCCAGGAAGAAAAACATCCCCGGAAGATGCCGCTGGTACCAGGAAAAATCCTCTGCCGTCATGCTGGGCGCATCCAGCAGGGCAAAGTCCGCCGCCCTACACACCCGGGCGAACAATTCCGGCGGGTTCATCACGGCGGGGTAGCCGTCGTTCATATGCACCTGTACGGTGCAGCCGAAGGCCCTTTCCACCTGACGTCCAATGTCCCGCAGCCCCTGCTGCAGCCCTTCAAACACGTCATCCTGAAAAGCCCGCAGGCTTCCTTCCAGATGGGTATGGGCAGACAGGGCGTTGCGGACGGTTCCGCTTTGGAATTTGCCGAATTTCAGCAGCCGGAAAATTCCCTGGGGCAAAGACTGCTCCAGAGCCCCGGCCTGACGATAGAATTCTACCCCGGCAGCCAGGGCGTCAACCCCTTCGGCGGCTTTTGCAATGTGGGCAGAGTTGCCGAAAATGTCTACAGTCACTTCGCAGGACCGGGCCATCAGCTCCCGCTCCCGGCTGGCGACAACTCCGGCAGTCAGTCCCGGCCACAGGTGCAGCCCAAAAATGGCCTGGACCCGGTAGATTGCAAAAATACCGGTTTCACACAGTTCTCTTGCGCCACCAGTGGTCTCCTCCGCAGGCTGGAATACCAGCAGCACATTGTGGGGCAGGGTTTCCTTCCGGCTCAGCCGCCGGGCCAGTTCCAGCAATATTGCCATATGCCCGTCATGGCCGCAGGCGTGCATCTTCCCCGGGTGTTGGGAGGCATAGGCAGCGCCGGTTTTCTCTTCGATGGGCAGAGCATCGGCATCCGCCCGGAAAGCAATGGCACTTTCCCTGCCAAAGTCAAACCAGGCGCACAGCGCCCCGGGCATAGGAGAAAAGACCTGGCAAGGCAGCCCTTTCAGGGCAGTTTGCAGGTAAGAAAGGGTCTGGGGAAGGTCGTGATCCAGCTCCGGAATCCGGTGCAGGGCCTGACGATCAGCGGCTAAGGGCATGACAATGCCTCCTGTGGAAATTTTACCAGTATTATACGCCAAATGCCCGGCGGTGTCAATTTATCCCCTTGAGTTTGGAACAAAAAGATGGTATGATGAAGCATCATAGAAAAGGAGAAAATCGTTATGGATGCACAACAGATTATTGAATATATCCGCACCTCGGAAAAGAAAACCCCGGTAAAGGTCTACGTCTGGGAAAAGCAGCCCGTGGCCTTCCCCAACTGCCGGGAGTTCCCCGCTGCAGAAGGCTGTAAAATCGTCTTCGGCGACTGGAAGGACGTTGCCCCGGTGCTGGAAAACAACGAGTTCGACCATGTGGAAATTGAAAACAACTGCCGCAACTCCGCCATCCCCATGCTGGATCTGAAAGATATCCCCGCCCGGATTGAACCCGGCGCCATTATCCGGGAGCAGGTGGAAATCGGCAAGAACGCCGTGATTATGATGGGCGCGGTCATCAACATCGGCGCCATCATCGGCGATGGCACCATGATCGACATGGGCGCCGTGCTGGGTGGCCGGGCAACCGTTGGCAAAAACTGCCATGTGGGTGCCGGTGCGGTGCTGGCCGGTGTGGTGGAGCCTGCCTCTGCAACTCCCGTGGTGGTAGAGGACAACGTCCTCATCGGCGCCAACGCTGTGGTGATTGAAGGCTGCCGGATCGGTCACGATGCCGTTGTGGCTGCCGGTGCCATTGTGGTTTCCGATGTGGAGCCCAACACCGTAGTCGCCGGATGCCCCGCCCGGGTCATTAAGGTCAAGGACGAAAAGACCGCCGGCAAGACCGCCCTGGTGGATGCCCTGCGGACTTTATAAGATTTCTCCCCGTACCGACGCACATTTTCTGCCCTGCGGAATACCATGGAATGAGCGGTGAAGCTCAAGAAAATGTTTCGGAGGTACTTCTTATGTGTGGTAACAACAACAATCTGTGCAGCTGCATCGGCAACAACTGGTGGTGGATTGTGATTCTGCTGCTGCTGTTCTGCTGCTGCGGTAACGGCACCATGACCAACGACAACGGCTGCGGCTGCTGCTAAGTCCTGTGAGGCAGAGAAACCCTCTGCCTAGGTCAAACCATAAAAACGCTGCCCGGGTGGAATACCACTCGGGCAAAAAGCTTCCCTCCCAAGGTTACTTGGGAGGGTTTTGCATTTATATCCGCTTGAGGGGGCTGGACCCATCCTGGGCCAGCAGCAGGTCGGTGATAATGTCGTTGCTGACCAGGTAGCCCTTGGGGGTCAGCACCCACCGTCCGGTGTCGGTCTGGGTGGCGTGGAAGAACCGGCGGCGCTGTTCCAGCACATCTTCCAGGGGAGCAAAGGGCAGCAGGAACATTTTCTCATACTCCTGAGCGTCAATGCCCACGTTGGTGCGCAGCCGGAGCATCAGGTATTCTCCCGCCCGCTCCCGCAGGGGGATCTCCTGAATATCCTCCATAATGTCTCCGCCTTCCCGGATGCCGGTGATATAGGCCTGCAGGTCCCGTTTCAGGGTATAGCGCTTGCCGGCAAAGTCGGAGCTGGCGCTGGGGCCGAAGCCCAGGTATTCTCCGCCGGTCCAGTACTTCATATTGTGCTTGGACACCAGGCCCTTGCGGCAGAAGTTGGAAATCTCGTACTGCCGGAAGCCCCGGCCCCGGAGGGTTTCCACCGCCGCCAGGTACATATCCGCTTGGGTTTCGTCATCGGGCAGATTCAGAATATCCTTGCACTGGGCAAAGGGGGTGCCCTCTTCAATTTTCAGGGCGTAGCAGCTGATATGCTCCGGGTTCAGCCGCAGCACATTGTCCAGCGTCTCCTGCCAGTCCTGCAGATCCTGTCCCGGCAGGCCGTACATCAGGTCAATGGAGATGTTGCGGAAACCTGCCTTGCGGATTTTGTGGTAGGCCGCCACGGCCTGGGCATAGGTGTGGGGACGGCCCAGTTTTTTCAGCATCTCATCGTCGTCGGACTGAACGCCCAGGCTGACCCGGTTGAAGCCCTCCGCCCGGAGCCGGTGCAGCAGCCGGTCGGATACGGAATCCGGGTTTGCCTCGAAGGTGATTTCGGCGTTGTTGTCCACGTCGAAGTTGCGGCGGATGGTGGTCATAATCACCGCCAGACCGTCGGCGCCGAAATAGGACGGGGTACCGCCGCCAAAGTAGACGGTGTCCACCTTGTAATTGGGAGCCAGCTCTCCAGCCTCCTTGATGTGGTCGCACACTGCGTCCAGGTAGCCGTCAATGAGCTTGTCTTCCTTGGTGCAGGTGGAGTAGAAGTCGCAGTACTGGCACTTGCTGCGGCAGAAAGGCACATGGATATACAGTCCTAAGGGACGTTTGTTGGGGCGTTTGGTAAGAATTGGCATAGATTCCCTCCGACTTCACTTAATCTTCATCCAGCTTCAGCACAGCCATAAAGGCTTCGGAGGGGACGGAGACGGTGCCGAAGGTACGCATCCGCTTTTTGCCCTCCTTCTGTTTTTCCAACAGCTTCTTCTTCCGGGTGATATCGCCGCCGTAGCACTTGGCAAGCACATCCTTGCGCAGAGCCTTGATGGTCTCCCGGGCGATGATCTTTCCGCCGATGGCGGCCTGGACAGGGATTTCAAACTGGGCACGGGGAATGTTCTCTTTCAGCTTTTCGCAGATCTTCCGGGCCCGGGGATAGGCGTTGTCCGCAAAGAGGATGAAGCTCAGCGCGTCCACAATGTCGCCGTTGAGCAAAATATCCAGCTTCACCAGGCGGCTGGGGCGGTAGCCGATGAGCTCATAGTCCAGGCTGCCGTAGCCTCTGGTGCGGGACTTCAGTGCATCGAAGAAATCGTAGATGATTTCATTCAGGGGCATTTCGTAGTGCAGCTCCACCCGGCTGGCATCCAGGTAGACCATATCCTTGAATTCACCCCGGCGCTGCTGGCACAGATCCATAATATTGCCCACATATTCCTGGGGGGCAATGAGGTTGACCTTGGCGTAAGGCTCCTCCGCCAGCTGAATTTCCATGGGGTCGGGATAGTCCAGGGGGGTGTAGACCATCATCACCTCTCCATTGGTCTTGGTGACCCGGTACACAACGTTGGGGGCGGTGGTGATCAGATCCAGATTGTATTCCCGTTCCAGCCGCTCCTGGATGATCTCCATGTGCAGCAGACCCAGGAAGCCGCAGCGGAAGCCAAAGCCCAGGGCGATGGAGCTTTCCATTTCGTAGCTCATGGAAGCGTCGTTGAGCTTCAGCTTTTCCAGGGCATCCCGCAGGTCCTGGTACTTGGCGCCGTCGGCGGGATAAACGCCGGAGAACACCATGGGCTGCACCGCCCGGTAACCGGGCAGCGGCTCAGAGGCCGGATTTTCCACCGTGGTGATGGTGTCGCCCACCTGGGTATCGGCAACGGTTTTGATGGAAGCGGTGATGTAGCCCACTTCTCCGGCCCCCAGTTCATCCAGAGGACACAGGCCGGTGGGAGTCATGGTACCCACCTCCACCACCTTATAAACCGCGCCGGTGGCCATCATTTTAATATCCATGCCGGGCTTGACGGTGCCCTGCTTGATCCGGGTGTAGACAATGACGCCCCGATAAGAATCGTACTGGCTGTCAAAAATCAATGCCTGCAGCGGCGCTTCCCGGTCGCCGGTGGGGGCGGGAACGTCTTTGACAATCATTTCCAGCACGCTGTGAATGTTGATGCCGTTTTTGGCGGAGATTTCCGGGGCATCCTCGGCGGGGATGCCGATGATGTCCTCCACCTCGGCCTTGACTTCCGTGGGGCGGGCAGAGGGCAGGTCGATTTTGTTGATCACCGGCAGCACTTCCAGCCCTGCGTCAATGGCAAGGTAGGTATTGGCAAGGGTCTGGGCCTCCACGCCCTGGGAGGCGTCCACCACCAGCACCGCACCTTCGCATGCAGCCAGGGAACGGGACACTTCGTAGTTAAAGTCCACATGGCCCGGGGTGTCGATCAGGTTCAGGGCATAGGTTTCCCCGTCGTCTGCGGTGTAGTGCAGGGTAACGGCGGTTGCCTTGATGGTGATGCCCCGCTCCCGCTCTAAGTCCATGGAGTCCAGCAGCTGCTCGGCCCGAATCCGCTGGTCGATGGCGTTGCAGGATTCCAGCAGCCGGTCGGCCAGGGTGGACTTGCCGTGGTCAATGTGGGCAATGATAGAAAAATTGCGAATTTTGCTCAATTCGGTCATAGGGGTTGCTCCTCAACAATCAGAATCCCCTGAGCCGGAAAGGCCGGTCACAGGGCAAAATCTTGCATTTTCCCAATTATACCGAATTTTTCCCAAAAAGTAAACCGTATGTTTTGGAGAAATCCGGGGAAAGCTGTCTATGCAGCCGGGAAACTTTTACGAAAACCTGTAAATTTCAGAAAAAATTCTGCAAAATACCCTTGTCATTCCGAAAAAAATGGGGTATAGTTTAACGGCACGAGAATTTTTAGACTTTACATAGAAAAAAGAGGGGACGTTCCATGAGTACAACGAAGAAGACTCCCAAGGGAAATCTGGAAGATATCTACGCTGCCTTGCAGGCGCTGATCCTCCAGGGCAAGAAGGACGGCATGATCCGCGCCGCCGATTTGAACGCCCAGCTGGAAAAAATGCAGCTGACCCCTGAGAAAATTGAAGAGATTTACGACCGCTTTGAGGCCATGAACATTCAGATCATCACCGCTGACCTGGAACTGGATCTGGCTGACGACGATCTGGGTCTGGACCCCGACGGGGACATCGACCTGTCCGGCCTGGAAGAAGAGGATCTGGTAGACCCGGTGGATCTGGCCGCCGAATACAGCCTGGACGACCCGGTGCGGATGTACCTGAAGGAAATCGGTCAGGTCAAGCTCCTGTCCGCCGATGAGGAAGTGGAGCTGGCCAAGCGGGTTGCCGAGGGCGATCAGTACGCCAAGAACAAGCTGACCGAGGCCAACCTGCGGCTGGTGGTTTCCATCGCCAAGAAGTACTCCGGACGGGGACTGCACATTCTGGATCTGATCCAGGAGGGCAACACGGGCCTGATTCGGGCGGTAGACAAGTTTGACTGGACAAAGGGAAACAAATTCTCTACATATGCCACCTGGTGGATTCGGCAGGCCATCACCCGTGCCATTGCCGACCAGGCCCGGACCATCCGGGTGCCGGTGCATATGGTAGAAGTGATTAACAAGGCCACCCGCTGCAACCGCAAGCTGGTGCAGGAACTGGGCCGGGAACCGACTGTGGAAGAGATCGCCGCCGAGCTGAACCTGCCGGTGGAGAAGATCATCGAGGCCAACCGCACCGCCGCCGATACCCTGAGCCTGGACACCCCTGTGGGTGATGAAGAAGACACCTCCATCGGCTCCTTCGTGGAGGACGAGCGCACCCCCGGCCCCGCCGACGCCACCTCCAACGCCCTGCTGGCAGAAGCCCTGAAGGAAATCCTGGGCACTCTGACCGAGCGGGAAGCGGACGTGCTGCGGATGCGTTTCGGCATGTACGACGGCCGTACCCACACCCTGGAAGAGGTGGGCCAGATCTTCGGCGTTACCCGGGAACGTATCCGCCAGATCGAAAACAAGGCCATCCGCAAGCTGCGCCATCCCAGCCGGGCCAAGAAGATTCGGGACTTCTACTGCTGATTCTCCCCAAAACAAAAACCCAGCCTGCGTACCACACGCCGGCTGGGTTTTCTTTTTCTGCCGCTCAATCGGTAATCCATACTCTATGGATTACCATTTCTGTATCTGTGGGTGTTATCGCTGTATACTATGGATAAGCGATATATAGGAAAGGAGCGGCGGTGACAATGATCGATAGGCGCATTGGCAAACGAATCAAGCAGTGCCGGGAACAGCTGGGGCTGACCCAGGATCAGTTTGCGGAAAAGCTGGGGGTTGCCACCAATTATATATCCACCATCGAGCGGGGCGCATCCTTTCC
This sequence comes from Candidatus Faecousia faecavium, assembly GCA_018712645.1. Taxonomy (GTDB): domain Bacteria; phylum Bacillota; class Clostridia; order Oscillospirales; family Oscillospiraceae; genus Faecousia; species Faecousia faecavium. The sequence continues at coordinate 13,022 of DVGO01000035.1, forward strand.
CCGGTGCGAGAAGCTGATTGCCATTATCAACGGTCTGGAAACCTCCGCCGACGCCATTTTCTGCGACGTACTGGAACACGCCACCGAGTACAAAGCCAGCGCCCTGTCCCAGCAACTGGAAACCCTGCCGCCCCAGGAGCAGAAGCGGATTCTGGAAATGGTAGAGCTAATGATTCAACAAGCCAAAGGGAATATTTAATCCTTCAACACGAAACTGCGCCGGTGTGCGCAGTTTTTCTTTTTCCGACGAAATATGACTTCCTTCGACTTTTTGCCTGTGTTACTATGTATTTACAATATAGAACACATCGTTTATAAATAGGAGGACGCAAAATGAATATGGTAGAAAAATGGGAGCAGATTTGCTCCATTCTGAATCTGGACGGGGAATCCTTCTGCGTGATTCGCTGGTATTCCCCCAAGCAGATACTGCCGGAGGAAGCCAGCTACGTTCTGGTCAAGCAGCATCAGGACGGAGAAATTCTGTGCCAGGAAGCGGCGTTTGAACAGGGAAGATTCTGGTATCTGACGACAGACCGCTCCATTCCCACTGCCCAGGTGCTGGGCTGGGCCTATCCGCCCTACGATGGACGGGCCGATATCCTGGGCCGACTTTTGGAGTAACCCCCTTTTTTCTGCGTACTCCGGGGGATTTTGGTCCGTTTTTTCCTTTGGCGACAAATTATGACAGGTTGTGACAGCTTCCTTGTGTTATCCTATAGACAGCTCGTACAGATGCAAACTGAACTACTATAGGAGAACCACTATGAATAACAAGGAAAAACTGCAGCAGATCCGGGACATTCTGGGTCTTGCGAATCTGGACGATTTTACCATTCTGCGTTGGCAATCTCCGGCAAAGGCTCTGCCCGAAGAAGCCGGATATGTCATCATCAAAGAACTGTTCCCCGACGAGGGAGTCATCTGCTGTGAAGCGGCCTACGAAAACGGCCGATTCAGCTACATCTCCTCCAACACCGAAATCCCCATGGAGCGAATTCTGGGCTGGACCTACGCCCCCTACGATGAACGCACCGACTCCCTGGGCAGACTTCGCGCATAAGAAACCATTCAAACCAATTTCCGGAAAGCGGAGCCTTGCAGGCTCCGCTTTTTTGCAAAATTTCGCTGTCAGTCTTGTATTTTTCTTTCTTTTGGATTAAAATAGCCCCAGAACAAAAGCCAAAAGCGAAAGGATTATTGTGTTATGTCTACCATTCAGGTATTGAAACCCAAATTTCATATAGACGAATGCCTGGCCCAGATCCGGGAATGCCTGGAAAAGGGCTGGACCGGCTCCGGCTTTAAAACTGCGGAGCTGGAAACTGCCTGGAAAGCCTACACCGGCCATCCAAACGCCTGCTTCCTCAACTCCAACACCGCAGGTCTCCATCTGGCGGTGAACATCCTCAAACGCCGCTACGGCTGGCAGGATGGGGACGAAATCATCTCCACCCCCATCACCTTTGTCTCCACCAACCACGCCATCCTCTATGAAAACCTGAAGCCCCGGTTTGCAGATGTGGACGAATATCTGTGCCTGGACCCCGTGGATGTGGAGAAGAAAATCAACGAGAAAACCCGGGCCGTTGCCTTTGTGGGCTACGGCGGACGGGTTGGCCAGCTGGACAAGATCATCTCCCTGTGCAAAAAGTACAACCTGCGGCTGATTCTGGACGCCGCCCACATGGCAGGCACCCGGGTAAACGGCGTGATGCCCGGTACCTGGGGCGGCGTGGACGTGACGGTGTACTCTTACCAGGCAGTAAAGAACCTGCCCACCGGCGACAGCGGCATGATCTGCTTTGCCGACCCGGAGCTGGATGCCCAGTGCCGGAAGGTCTCCTGGATGGGCATTAACAAGGACACCTACGCCCGCACCAGCAAAGAGGGTACCTACAAATGGAATTACGGCGTGGATTATGTGGGCTATAAATACAACGGCAACGCCATTATGGCTGCCATTGCCCTGGCCCAGCTGCCTTACCTGGACGAGGAGAACGCCCGCCGCCGGGAAATCGCCGCCATGTACGACGCAGCCTTTGCGGGCAATCCCAAGATTCAGATTATCCCCGCCCCCTACCGGGAGGAATGCTCCTTCCATATTTATGAAATCGCTGTGCCCGACCGGGAAGGCCTGCTGTCGGAGCTGGCCAAGAACGATATCTACGGCGGCGTACACTACCGGGACAACACGGAATTTTCCATGTACACCTATGCCCAGGGCACCTGCCCCCACGCCCATGAAATCAGCCAGCATATCATCACCATGCCTCTGCACATGTATCTGACAAACGAGGATGTAGCAAAAATCGCCGGAGTCGTCAACAGCTTTGTAAAATAATCCCTTTCTCCCGCTGCTCTTCCGGCAGCGGGAGTTTTTTTGCTTTTCTCCGGTTTTTCGTTGGAACGGAGTAAGAAATTTGAGCGCAAGGGCGGCAATTTGTTCACAAATTCGACTATTATTCTCTTTACAAGTGTGTTATAATACATCAAATTGGTTGTCTGCGGCCATTTCTAATGTTAAAGGAGATTACAATGGGACTTTTTGATAAATTGTTCGGAACCCGCTCCCAGCGGGAGCTGAAGAAGATCCAGCCCATGGTGGATCAGATTCTTGCTCTGGAAGACAGCTACAAGGCCCTCAGCGAAGAAGAGCTCCGGGGAAAAACCGCGGTTTTCAAGCAGCGTCTGGCTGAGGGGGAGACCCTGGACGATCTGCTGCCGGAAGCCTTCGCCACCGTTCGGGAAGCTGCCGACCGGGTGCTGGGCCTGCGACCTTACCCCGTTCAGCTCATCGGCGGCATTGTACTGCATCAGGGCCGGATTGCCGAAATGAAAACCGGTGAAGGCAAGACCCTGGTGGCCATTCTTCCCTGTTACTTAAACGCTCTCACCGGCGAAGGCGTCCATGTGGTCACCGTCAACGACTACCTGGCAAAATACCAGTCCGAGTGGATGGGCAAGGTCTACCGGTATCTGGGGCTGAGCATCGGCCTGGTGATTCCCGGCATGACCCCCCAGGAGCGCCGGGCTGCTTACGCCGCCGACATTACTTACTGCACCAACAACGAACTGGGCTTTGACTACCTCCGGGACAACATGGCCATCTACAAGCAGGAGCTGGTCCAGCGGGGCCATGCCTTTGCCATCGTGGACGAGGTGGACTCCATCCTCATCGACGAAGCCCGGACGCCGCTGATTATCTCCGGCAAGGGGGAAGATTCTTCCCAGCTGTATGAAATGGCTGACCGGTTCGTTTCCTCCCTGCGCAAGCAGGTGTTTGCCAAGACCGACGAGAAGGAAGTCCAGGACGACTATGACTGCGACTACTTCGTGGACGAAAAGGCCCGCACCGTGTCCCTGACCGCCAGCGGCATTGCCAAGGCCGAGCGGTTCTTCGGCGTGGACAACCTGGCTGACGCAGAAAACACCACCTTGAGCCATCACATCAACCAGGCCATGAAGGCCCGGGGTCTGATGAAGAAGGACATTGACTATGTGGTCAAGGACGGCCAGATCATCATCGTAGACGAGTTCACCGGACGGCTGATGTACGGCCGTCGGTACAACGAAGGTCTGCACCAGGCCATCGAAGCCAAGGAAGGGGTCACCGTGGCAGGGGAGAGCAAGACCCTGGCTACCATCACCTTCCAGAATTTCTTCCGGCTGTATCGCAAGCTTTCCGGCATGACCGGTACCGCTTTGACGGAAGAGGAAGAATTTGCCACCATCTACAAACTGGACGTGGTAGAGATTCCCACCAACAAGCCGGTAATCCGCATTGACCACCCGGATGTGGTGTACAAGAACGAAGCAGGCAAATTCCGGGCCATTGTCCAGCAGGTAAAGGCCTGTCACGAAAAGGGCCAGCCCGTACTGGTGGGTACCATCTCCATTGAAAAGAGTGAGCTGCTGAGCAAGCTTCTCAAGCGGGAAGGCATCCCCCACAACGTTCTGAACGCCAAGCACCACGAGCAGGAAGCCCAGATCGTGGCCCAGGCCGGTAAATTCGGCGCCGTCACCATCGCCACCAACATGGCAGGCCGTGGTACCGACATTATGCTCGGCGGCAACGCAGACTTTCTGGCCAAGGCAGAACTGGCAAAATCCGACCTGCCGGAAGAACTTCTGCAGGAAGCGGACTCCTTTGCCGAAACCTCCGACCCCCAGATTCTGGAAGTCCGGGCCAAGTATGAGGAGCTTCTGAAAAAGTACAAGGCTTCCATTGCCGACGAAGCCGAAAAGGTTCGTGCCGCCGGCGGCCTGTTCATCATCGGTACCGAGCGCCACGAGTCCCGGCGAATTGACAATCAGCTGCGGGGCCGTTCCGGTCGTCAGGGTGACCCGGGCGAAAGCCGGTTCTACCTGAGCCTGACCGACGATCTGATGCGCCTGTTCTCCACCGACCGGGTCATGGGCATGATGGATTCCCTGGGTCTGGACGAAGACACCCCCATTGACGCCAAAATCCTCAGCAATGCTGTGGAAAACGCCCAGAAGAACGTGGAATCCCGGAACTTCCGGGCCCGGAAAAACGTGCTGGAATACGATGACGTGATGAACACCCAGCGTGAGGTGATCTACGCCCAGCGGCAGAAGGTGCTTGACGGCGAAGATCTGCGGGAGAACATGATGACCATGCTCCGCTCTCTGGTGGACACCACCGTTACCACCGCCTTCAGCGACAACGGCGGCAACGCCAATGCCGAAGGTCTGACCCATCTGGCGGCCGCCATGGAGGGCATCTACTTCGCCCGGGGCACTCTGGCCGCCCGGGCATCCCAGCTGGAAGGCAAGACTGCTCAGGAAGTAGCGGACATCATCTACGAAATCGCTCAGAAAACCTACGAAGCCAAGGAAAATACCTACACCCCCGCCATTATGCGGGAGCTGGAGCGTGTGGTTATGCTGCGTGTGGTGGACGAGTACTGGATGGACAACATCGATGCCATGGACGATCTGAAGCAGGGCATCGGCCTGCGGGCTTACGGCCAGCATGACCCGGTGATTGCCTACAAGGAAGAGGGCTTCCAGATGTTTGAGGCCATGATTCAGGCCATCCGGGAGGAGACCATCCGCCGGATGTTCCTGGTGCAGCTGCGGACCAACCAGGAAGTCAAGCGGGAAAAGGTAGCCAAGGAAACCGGCACCGCCGCCTCCGGCAAGCCCAGCGTAAAGCCCGCCCCCATCCGCAAGGAAAAGAAGGTAGGCCCCAACGATCCGTGCCCCTGCGGCAGCGGCAAGAAGTACAAGAAGTGCTGCATGCAGAAGGACAAGGCTGCCCAGCTGGAGGGCTGAGGAACAGAAAACCGCCCCATTTGATAACAGGTGAATTTTATGTCGATACAAACCGTAAAACAGGGGGATCTGGAGTATCTGGCTGCCCAGGAAATCTCCGTACCCCACTGCTTCACCACCCGTTTCGGCGGTGTCAGCACCGGTACTCAGGCCAGTCTGAACCTGGCCTACGGCCGGGGGGACACCATGGAAAACGTGGAAACCAACCTGAGAATCCTGGCAAAGGCCCTGGATTTTGACGAAAAAAAGCTGGTGATGACCCGCCAGACCCATACGGACATTGTCCGCCCGGTAACGGCGGCGGATGCCAGGGGCCTGTGCCACCGGGACTACCCGGAGTGCGACGGTCTGATTACCAACACCCCGGGGGTAACCCTGCTGGTGTTCACCGCCGACTGCACCCCGGTGCTTCTGTATGATCCCGTCACCGGAGCGGTAGGTGCCGTTCACGCCGGATGGCGGGGCACCGTTCAGGACATTGCCGGCAAGGCCGTGGAGGCCATGATGGAGCACTACGGCTGCCGCCCGGAAAACATCCGGGCCGCCATTGGCCCCAACATTGGCCAGTGCCACTTTGAAACCCAGGAAGATGTGCCAAATGCGCTGCTGGATGCCTTTGGAGATGACGTGGCCCGCTACATTGAAAAACGGGGCGATCGGTATTACCCCGACCTGAAAGCCGTCAACGCCTATCTGCTGCGCCGGCGGGGAGTAAGAACCATCGCCATCAGCGACGCCTGCACCTACTGCCAGAATCAGCGGTTCTGGTCCCACCGGGCCACCAAGGGTGAGCGGGGCTCCCAGGGCGCCCTGATTGTCTGCAAGGAGGTTTGCCCATGAAACGATTGACAGCTCTGCTGCTGATTTCTGTTCTGATTCTGGGGGGCTGCGGTCGGAAAATTGATAACTCCGGCTACCAGGCCACCGGCGATGCCATCTTGATGGAAGGGCAGGACCCGGAGGACATTATGCCGGAAGAGGAGGATACCCAGGAGCTGACCCTGGCCTACTACCCGGACCGCTCCCTGAACCCCCTGTTCGGCAGTGACTACACCAACCGGGTGCTCATGTCGCTGATGTACCAGGGATTGTTTGCTGTGGACAGCAAGAAAAATGTTACTCCCATTCTCTGCGGAAAGTACGAAGTCTCCGACAACCGCCGCAACTGGACCATCTACCTGGACCCCAACGCCACCTTCTCCGACGGCACCAAGGTCACCGCCCAGGACGTGGTTGCCTGCTATCTGCAGGCCAAGGAAAACGACTACTATAAGAACCGTTTTGTCAAACATTTGCTGGATGTAAGCGTCCTGGAAAACGGCGGTATTTTGTTCCAGATGGACACCGCTTATGAGAATTTACCCCTTCTTCTGGATGTGCCGATTATCAAGGCCTCCGAAGTCAATCAGACGGAAGGTACGCCTCCTGTCGGCTCCGGCCCCTATGTTTTTGTGAAAACCGCCGGCGGCGCCCAGCTCCACCGCAACCCCACCTGGTGGTGCGGCAACGTCAAGATTCCGGCCACGGATGAAAGCATTGACCTGGTGGAAGTTTCCTCCCCGGCAGACGTCCGGGACGAATTCCAGTTCGGCAATGTCAGCGTGGTGTGCACCAACCCCATGAGCGACTCCTTTGCGGAGTATCGCTGCGACTATGAGCTGTGGGAAATCGAAAGCGGTTACCTGATGTACATTGGGTGCAACATCACCTACAGTGATTTCTTTGAAGACAGCAATATGCGCATTAACCTGACCTACGGCATTGACCGGCAGACCCTGGCCCAGGATGTCTATAAGGGGCTTGTGGAACCGGTAACCCTGCCCTGCGCTCCAACGGAATCCTACTACAGCAAGACTCTGGCGGATAAATACGCCTACGACCCGGCAAAGTTTGTCTCCTTCCTCACCGGATACACCATTCCTAAGGATGAGGACGGAGCACAGAAGGAACTGAGAATCCTGGTCAACTCCGACGATTCCGCCCGGGTCCGGGCAGCCCGGAACATTGCCCAGAACCTGACGGAACTGGGTCTGCCTGCCACCACCTTGGAGAAAACCACCGGCGCTTATCAGGACGTTCTGGTAGCTCAGACCTATGACATTTACCTGGGCATGACCCGGCTGTCTCCCAATATGGATCTGACGGAGTTTTTCCGGGGCTGGGGAGAGCTGAGCTGGGGCGGCCTGGCTCACGAAACCCTGCAGGGCATGTGCAGCAGTACCCTGGATAACAGCGGCACTTACTACAACCTTTACCAGAAGCTGGCAGAGGACGGGCGGATTATCCCGGTGTTGTTCGGCTACTACAACGTGTACGCCCGCCGGGGTCTGCTGCCGGATCTGAGCCCCTCCCGGGACAATGTATTCTACTACAGCCTGGGCAAAACCATGGAAGGAACCCTCACCGAGCCCCAGGCAGAGGAAACCGAAGCCGCTGAAGAAACGGCATAATGGCGATAAGTTGCGGCTTTTCCAAAATTAGCCGTCAATTTACCATATATCACACAAAGAAGTAAGGAAAGGAAAACCAACTATGAAGAAAATGCTTGCCCTGACCCTGGCGCTGGCGCTGCTGCTGTGCGGCTGCGGTGCAAGTAAGGCCCCCGAAACCCAGCCCTCCACCGCACCGGCTGCTACCCAGGCTCCCACCACGGAACCGACCACCGAACCCACCACAGAGCCTACCACCGCGCCCACCGAGCCCCAGGTGTATCGCAACCCCCTCAACGGTGAGATTCTGGACGCTCCCTTTACGGGCCGGATCTTCGCCAACACTGTCAGCAACATGCAGGAAAACCTGCCCCATGTGGGTGTGATCCACGCTGATGTGCTGGTGGAAACCTTTGTCAACAAGAACAACATCATCCGCTGCCTGGCTCTGTTCTCCGACATTTCCAGTGTGGAGGCCATCGGTTCCACCCGTTCCACCCGGCCTATCTTCAACCAGCTGGCTCAGCACTATGACCTGATTCTGTCCCATGCCGGCGGTTCCGAGCAGGCCCTGAACGATGCTGCCAACCGGGGCGTGGAAAACTTCAACATTGACGCTTGGGAAGTGGCCTCTCAGGGTACCTCCTACCGGGATACCGAGTACAACCGTACTTATGAGAATACCCTCTTCGGTGTCGGCTCCGGCATCAAGGCCTATGCCGAAGCCCAGGGCTATCCCATGAGCCTGGAGCGCAGCTACGGCCTGACCTTCACCGAGGACGGCACCCCCGCAAACGGTGAGGACGCCGGCAAGATCTCCCTGACCTTCACCTACGGCGAGGCCAAGAAGGAAACCATCATGACCTACGACGCTCAGGCGGACAAGTATGTGTACAATCAGTACGGCCAGGTGATGACCGACCAGATCACCGGCGAAACCGAGATGTTCACCAACGTGCTGATTATGAACGCCAACATCACCACCGACGGCATCTACTTTGTGGCTGATTTCAACGCCGGCGGTACCGGCTACTACGCCAACGGCGGCAAGATCATCCCCATCAACTGGACCTGCGCCGGTGACAAGGAGCCCTTCGTCTTCACCACCCAGGACGGCACCCCCCTGGATGTGGGCGTAGGCAACACCTACATCGGCATCTGCACTCCCGAATCCCCCGTGGTGTACGAAGCAGCATCTCCCGTTGCTGCGGAAACCCAGGCTGTGGAAGGATAATTGGGAACTTATGGAAAACCCGGAGCAAACTGCTCCGGGTTTGTCTGTTTCCGGGGTGGATTTGTGCAATATTAGCATTTTGCATCGAAATTAACAAAATTTTTATGGGATTTTTACACATTTCACAGTTTACATCCGGTTTCGGCTATAGTATAATAAATCCGTACGGAGTTATCGAATCCTGTACATATGATGTCAAATATGCTGCATTGCAGCGATTAAAATGGAGGAATCATCATGTCTGTTAAAGTTGCAATTAACGGTTTTGGCCGTATCGGCCGTCTGGCTTTCCGTCAGATGTTCGGTGCTGAGGGTTTCGAAGTCGTTGCCATCAATGACCTGACCTCTCCCAAGATGCTGGCTCACCTGCTGAAGTACGACTCCACTCAGGGCAACTACGCTGCTCAGGGTCACGTTGTCGAGGCTGGCGAGGATCACATCGTTGTCGACGGCAAGAAGATCACCATTTACGCTAAGGCCAACGCTGCCGAGCTGCCCTGGGGCGAGCTGGGTGTTGACGTTGTTCTGGAGTGCACCGGTTTCTACACCTCCAAGGCTAAGGCTCAGGCTCACATCGACGCTGGCGCTAAGAAGGTTGTTATCTCCGCTCCCGCTGGCAACGACCTGCCCACCATCGTTTACAACGTTAACCACAACACCCTGACCAAGGACGACCACATCATCTCCGCCGCTTCCTGTACCACCAACTGCCTGGCTCCCATGGCTAAGGCTCTGAATGACCTGGCTTCCATCGAGTCCGGCATTATGTGCACCATCCACGCTTACACCGGCGACCAGATGATCCTGGACGGCCCCCAGCGTAAGGGCGACCTGCGTCGTTCCCGTGCCGGCGCTGTGAACATTGTTCCCAACTCCACCGGTGCTGCTAAGGCTATCGGCCTGGTTATCCCCGAACTGAACGGCAAGCTGATCGGCGCTGCTCAGCGTGTTCCCACCCCCACTGGCTCCACCACCATCCTGAATGCTGTGTGCTCCAAGTCCGTGACCGTGGCTGAGATCAACGCTGCTATGAAGGCTGCTGCTACCGAGTCCTTCGGCTACAACGAGGACGAGATCGTTTCCTCCGACGTTATCGGCATGCGTTTCGGCTCCCTGTTCGACGCTACCCAGACCATGGTTTGCGCTCTGCCCGATGGCAAGACCCAGGTTCAGGTTGTGTCCTGGTACGACAACGAGAACTCCTACGTTTCTCAGATGGTTCGTACCATCAAGCACTTCTCCACTCTGCTGTAATTAAACAGACAGAACTTCGCCGCCGTCCTTTGGGACGGCGGCTTTTTATGGGCAAAAAAGGTTGGGAACTGCATAGTTCCCAACCTTTTCCTATTTGCACAACTTGCTACGACAAACTTTCATAAGCTTCCAGGACACTGTTAATGGCTTTTTTATCCGAATCGCTTAATGTCAAATCGTAATGATAAGTATCTCCCTGGAAACGGATGATTGTTTCCTCAGAATTACCCATGGCTTTCAGCATTTCAATTTCCTCGTCCGTGGGTGAAACATCAATCCATTCCCAAACGCTTCCACCGCTGTTGTCTCTTTTCACATCAAAATAGTCATATATATAATCATACCTTTGTCCGTCAACAACAATGGTGATTGTATCAAAGAAAATCCAGTCACTTCCAGTATAGTGGTATTGCAGCCTGAGCCACATGGAATATTCACTGACCCCTAAATATGGCAAAACATAGCTTCTTGTATTTGCATATTGTGGATATGCATAAGGCATATACCAGGTAACTTGCTCCACTTTATCTGTCTCTTTTCTAAAGGAGGCCAGAATTTGCTCTCTTTCTTTTTCCTTATCCAGTTCTCTTAATTCATTCACTTTTACATATGCATCGATTAGTTTATCCCCATCAGGGAAATTTTTTCTGTCTTCACTGGATAACGAATTATATATGCTTCTTGCTTCAAAAATTAGGTCAGCATCATCAAGTGTAACCGTGCCAATCTGATCTATCGCATCCGAAATGAACTGTAATTTCAGCGTTCGTATATTATCTTCAGCCTTTTTTAGTTTTTCGTAGTTTGTTACATTCTCTTTCGCCTTGGTGCTGGCTCGGTTATAAAGTGTTCTTGCATAAACGATAGTATCCGCTTGTTCCAGGGAGGTTACTTCACCGATTTTTTCAATAATCTCCACCAGATGCTTACTTTCTTCCTCTGCCTCCAAGTCCTCAAAAGCCGTTTTTGCAGCTTCCAGAACCTCCAGGTGCTCCAGACTTTTTCGTTCCTCTTCATCCAGAGCCTTCACCGCTGTCTCCGCTTCCTGAATTTTATTTTCACTTTCCAGCGAGACATTACCTATAGATAGAATCAATTCATCTGCAATCACAGCTTTTTCGCTTTTTCCACATGCACAGAAACAAACACACAAAATGATCAGCAAACCAATGGCAACAAGACGTTTTGTCATTCTCTTCTTCCTTCTCTTTAGCAATATTTACAGCCCGCATTAGATCATCTGCTCCGGGTGGAAGACCCGGTCGAATTCTTCTTCCGTCAGATAGCCCAGCTTTATGCAGGCTTCTTTCAGGGAAATGCTCTCGGCATAGGCTTTTTTCGCGGTTTTGGCCCCGTTTTCGTAGCCGATGTAGGGGGTCAGGGCGGTGACCAGCATAAGGGAGTTGTGCAGGTTCCCATCCATTTTCTCCCGATTGGCCCGGATGCCGGTGACACAGAAGTCATGGAAGGCATTCATCCCCTCCGCCAGCAGCCGGGCGGACTGGAGGAAATTATAAATCAGCACCGGCATGAACACATTCAGCTGGAAATTTCCCTGGCTGGCAGCCATGCTCACCGCCGCATCGTTGCCCATCACCTGGACGGCAATCATGGTGATGGCTTCGCACTGGGTGGGATTCACTTTTCCCGGCATGATGGAAGAGCCTGGCTCGTTGGCGGGGATGGTAATTTCTCCCAGTCCCAGCCGGGGGCCGGAGGCCAGCCAGCGGATGTCGTTGGCAATCTTCATCAAATCGCAGGCCAGAGCCTTCAGCGCCCCGTGGGCAAAAACCAGCTCACTTTTGGAGCTGAGAGCGTGGAATTTGTTAGGTGCGGTAACAAAAGCCTTTCCGGTGAGCATGGATACCTGCCGGGCCACTTCCGTATCAAATCCGGCGGGAGCGTTCAGCCCCGTACCTACGGCGGTGCCTCCCAGGGCCAGTTCCTTCAGGCTGGGCAAAGCCTGCTCCAGCAGCTCACCGCACCGCTCCAGGCTGCTGCGCCAGCCGGAAATCTCCTGGGAGAAAGCGATGGGGGTAGCATCCTGAAGATGGGTGCGGCCGGATTTCACAATTCCGATATTGTCCTTTTCCAGCTGGGCAAAGGCGGCAATCAACCGGTTCAGGGCCGGAATCACCCGGTCTTCCAGGCTTTCCACTGCGGCAATGTGCATGGCGGTGGGGAAGGTGTCGTTGGAGGACTGGGACATATTCACATCGTCGTTTGGATGCAGCAGCTTCTTTCCCGCCAGTTCATTGCCCCGGTTGGCAATGACTTCGTTGGCGTTCATATTGGACTGGGTACCGGAGCCGGTTTGCCAGACCACCAGGGGAAAATGCTCCGCCAGAGTGCCCGCAATTACCTCATCGCAGACCCGGCAAATGGCGTCCTGCTTTTCCTTGGTCATTTTTTCCGGTTTCAGGGTATGATTTGCCAGGGCAGCGGCTTTTTTCAGAATGCCGAAACTGCGGATAATCTCCCGGGGCATGGTTTCCAAGCCCACCCCGATGGGAAAATGCTCCACAGACCGCTGGGTCTGAGCGCCCCAATATTTATCAGCAGGCACTTTGACCTGCCCCATCGAATCCTGCTCCAAACGATATTCCATACGCTCTCCTCCTTGTTTTTTCTTGATGATACCAAGGCGGAGAAAAAAAGTCAATAAAGTGAGTTGGATTATCCCTGAAAACCATAGCCTCCGCTGAGGGGGTCCTGGAAAAGGGGAATCTGGGGCGTCAGGAAGGTAACCAGGGCAAACACCACCAGAATCAGCACAATTAACCCAGCCGCGACTTTATTGGGAATCCGGCAGGGCTTTCCTTGGGTAAGGGTTCTGGTTTCAACCCAGAAGCCTGCTCCTGTGGCCAGGAAGAAGATGGCAATGTCAAAAAGCATCCAGTGCGTCCCCAGGGCGCCGGTATAGATGTAGTATACGGCCGGAATCAGCGCCAGCGCCGTCAGTAGGCCCTTGAGTTTTGCGCACCAGAACCTGCCGATTTCCTTGCCGATGCTCCGGTATTCCGCCAAGGCAAACACCGCCATGGGCCACAGCACCAGCTTCATATGCTCCCAGACCGATTCATTCACCGGGGCAAACAGCGCAACCAAAGGGTTTTCCCCACTCCAGTCAAAGAGAAAATGCAGCAGCGTACCCACCACCGA
>DVGO01000036.1 GCA_018712645.1 Candidatus Faecousia faecavium
CGCCGCTGTCTGCCAGCAGCCGGGCTTCATACAGAACATCGTCCAGCTGACGGCTGCGATACTTGCCCCGAAGATAAGGAATGATGCAGTATGCGCAGCGGTTATCGCAGCCTTCCGCAATCTTAATGAACGCATAATGCTCCGGAGTGGTGACGATGCGTCCGGTTTCCTGCTCCGGTGCGTCAATGGAGCCAAATTCCGAAACTTTTTGCTGATTCAGCAGCGCTTCGATGGCCGGGACAATCTCCGTATAGCTTCCCGTTCCCAAAATACCGTCTACTTCCGGCATTTCCGACAGGATTTCGTCCTGATACCGCTGGGACAGGCAGCCGGTGACCAGAATCTTTCCCACCTGGCCCTCTGCTTTCATCGCGGCAGTTTGCAGAATATAGTCGATGGCCTCTGCCTTGGCCGAATCGATAAAGCCGCAGGTGTTGATGACCACCACGTCACTGCCCACAATGTCCTCTTTGACCGTGTGGCCCGCTTCCCGGACACGGTACATCATCCGTTCGCAGTCCACCTGGTTCTTGGCACAGCCAAGGGATATAAAACCAATATTTGCCATTTCTGTTACTCCTCCGGAAAATCCTCTATTTCAAAGGAAAGTCCATTCAATGCCTGTTTGATGCTGCCGTAGCTATGTCCTCGGCGCAGCAAGGCATCCACGGCTTTTTTGACTTGTTTGGGGTCTGCGGAATCTGTTAAACGGGAACGGAGAAAGGATTGGATTTTCTCCATCTGATCCGGATAATCCGCCAAAACTTCTTCCCAGTACTCCTTGGGAATCCGTTTCTCATACAGCGCCTGCTTTGCCCTGGCCAGACCGTAGCCTTTGGAAATGCACGAATGCACTACCGTTTCTGCTGTGCTGCGGTCATCAACCAGGTGCAGATCTTCCATCCACTGCACTGCCTCTTTGGCCTGAAGGGGGTCTTCCCCTTTTCTGACCAGACGAGTCTCCAAATCCTTGCGGGATACGCTGGCAGCGGAGACGATTCTTACCGCCCGCATTTTTGCGGACATTCTGCCCATTTCCTGCAAAAGAGCATCCAATTCCTCTTGGGTCAGCTCTTTTCCGGGATACAGGCCAAAATCCTCCACCGTCTGCCGGTATAGTCCCAGCTTTCTTCCATCCTCCAAGGTTGCCCAGTACCGACCTGCCCGGTCGGGGCTGAGCTTCAGTAAATCAATCCTCATCGTTAAAGTCGTCGGCGCTGACGGTTACGGCACGCTCTGCGGCCTTGGCTTCCATTTTCGGAGCGCCGCCGTTCAGCTTCCACAGATTCTCCCGAACCTGGGCTTCCACTTTCTCTGCGATATCCGGGTTGTTCATCAGGAAATCCTTCACCGCATTGGCGCCCTGGCCAATGCGTTCTTCACCCATGGAGAACCAGCTGCCGCTTTTCTGGATGATATCCATCTGCACTGCCAGGTCTACCAGTTCTCCCCACTTGGAGATGCCCTGACCGTACATGATTTCAAATACCGCTTCCCGGAAAGGAGGTGCAACCTTATTCTTGACCACCTTTACCCGGGTCTTGTTGCCGATGACGTTGCCGCCTTCCTTGATGGATTCCACACGGCGTACGTCCAGACGGACGGAAGCGTAGAATTTCAGCGCATTGCCGCCGGTGGTGGTTTCGGGGTTACCGTACATCACACCGATTTTCATACGCAGCTGGTTGATGAAAATCACCACACAGTTGGTTTTGGCAATGGTGCCGGCCAGCTTCCGCAGGGCCTGGGACATAAGCCGTGCCTGCAGGCCCACAAAGGTGTCACCCATTTCGCCCTCAATTTCCTGTTTGGGAACCAGGGCGGCAACGGAGTCCACAACCACCGCATCCACTGCGCCGGAGCGTACCAGTGCGTCAGTGATTTCCAATGCCTGCTCACCGGTATCCGGCTGGGACACCAGCAGGTTGTCTGTATCCACACCCAGAGCAGATGCATACACCGGGTCCAAGGCATGCTCCGCATCCACGAAGGCCACTTCTCCGCCCCGTTTCTGGGCCTCTGCCAGAATGTGCAGAGCCAGAGTGGTCTTACCGGAAGATTCCGGGCCATAGATTTCGATGATTCTGCCCTTGGGCACGCCGCCAATACCCAGCGCTGCATCCAGCGCCAGAGAACCGGTGGGGATGGCCTCCACGTTCATTTCCGGGCGGTCACCCAATCGCATTACGGTACCTTTACCGAAATTTTTGTCAATCTGGGCCAATGCGGTCTGCAGGGCCTTTTTCTTATCCGATGCGGGGGTAGGTGCTTCATAAGCAGTCTTTTTGGTCGCCATGTTATCCTTCCTTCCTGCCGTACTGGGCCAGCACGGCTCTTTCTCTATCATTAAAATCCCGGGTACGTTCCAGAATCGTAAAGTCGTTTTCTTCCAGAATCCGGCACACACTGTCCCCTTGTCCCATGCCGAATTCCAGGCACAGGTATCCGCCCGGCTGCAGTGCGGAGGTAAAATTCCGGGCGATGGAACGGTAGAAATCCAAACCGTCTTCCCCGCCGTACAGCGCCATGTGAGGTTCATAATCCTTTACACTATGGGGCAGCTCCTCCATTTCCGCCGCTGTAACATAGGGGGGATTGGAGACAATCATATCAAATTTTCCCAAAAAACGAGCCGCCGGTTTCAAGGCATCCACCTGAACACAGCGAACCCGGCCTCCCAGTTTATTCAGGGAGGTATTTTCTTTCGCCACTGACAAAGCGGCCTGGCTCAGATCGGCCAGGGTGATCTTGGCATCCTTGACCCGGGTGGCAATGGCCAGGCCAATGCAGCCGCTGCCGCAGCACAGATCCAGAATCCGGGGAGATTCCTCCAAAAACAGCGCCTGGCGAATTGCCAATTCCGCTACTGCGCAGGTATCATCCCGGGGAATCAACACATCCGGCGTTACATGCAGACCCACGCCATAAAATTCCCATTGTCCCAGGATGTAAGGAATCGGCTCCCCTTCCAGCAATCGGTTCAAACCTTCTGCTACGCCTTTTACAATTTCTTCGGAAGCATACAGATCCCGGTCCGCCAGAAACTCCGCCTGGCTCTTTCCGGAAACATGGCAAAGCAGCAATCTGGCAAGGACTCCGGCATCCTGGGCCGATTCTGTTGCCAGCAGGGCTCTGCGGGTATCCTGATAGAGCTCTCCGTACTGTTTTACCATCGGTCGGCACCCTCCTCTTCGGGAAGCACAGCTTCCAGTGCGGCAATGCCCACTTCGATCATTCCGGCATCCGGCTCGTTGGTGGTAAAGTTCTGCATCCACATGCCCGGAGCCGTCAGAATCCGGGTAAATCCGTTATCATGCTTTCCGGCCCAGCGGTTGATTTCATAGGTGATGCCCACAATCAGCGGCAGAAGCAGAAGCTTGAAGGCAATCATCAGCAGTCGGTAGCCAAAACTTCCCCGAATGGCCTCCAAACCGGGAAAAATCGCCAACAAACCAGAAGAAGCAATGGAAAACACCAGAATCGATGTTACCATCACCACCAGCAGGAAGCTGGTACCGCAGCGAGGGTGCAGCCGTGTCTGTTTACTGACATTTTCCACCGTCAAGGGCAGCCCCGCTTCGTAGCAGCGGATGGTCTTATGCTCTGCTCCGTGATAGGAAAAAACCCGCTTCATCTCTCCCATGCGGGAAACCAGAAGCATGTATCCCAGGAAAATTCCCATACGGATTACACCTTCTACCAGGTTCAGCGTAAGGGTATTGGAAATCCAGTGGTCAAAAAAGCCGCTGATAATCATCGGCAGCAAAAAGAACAGCCCGATGGACAGCCCCAGGCCAAGCGCCACCGCCAGACCTACCACCACCTGCTGGAATTTTTCATTTCCCAGCTTCTTTTCCAGCCACAGGTCAAATTTGGAGGGAGCTTCCTGCTCTTCCTCCGGCGCCAGGTCCGCAGAGCGCATCAGTGCCTTCACGCCCACCACCTGGGCATCGAAGAAATTGAATACACCCCGGACAAAGGGCCAGTTCTTCCAGGATTTGGGCGGATTCTTCTTTCTGGGATGGACATCCACATTCAGTCCGTCCTTGCCCCGTGTGACGATGGCGTCCTTTTCCGGGCCGCGCATCATAATTCCTTCAATCAGTGCCTGGCCGCCAATCATCGTCTTGAACGGCCGGCAGCAATTTTCCGTTTCGTTATTTGCCATAGTGTAAGAGTCTCCTTAGTGTGCGGCGGGCAGGCGCACCGTTACCAGCGTGCCGCCGCCGGGCGCATTCTCCAGGGTCAGGGTGCCGCCGTGCATATCTACGATTTCATCACAGACTGCAAGGCCAATGCCCGTGCCACGGACACTGGAGCTGCCCTTATAGAACTTCTTTTTCACCAGAGGCAGTTCATCCTCCGGGATGCCGGGGCCGTAGTCCCGAATCCGGACAACAACCTGGTCATCCTCAAAATGCATGCTGGTATCGATCCGCTTGCCTTCCCCGCCATACTTCGCCGCATTGTCCAGAATGTTCAGGAACACCTGGCGCAGGCGCTTCGGGTCGCAGGGAATCTCCGGAATCTCTTCATCCGAGTCGTGGTAGCACAGCTGAATGCCATCCTGAGCCAGTCTGCTTCCGTACATATAAACCGTATCTTCAAATTCCCCCCGGATATCTGTCAGTTCTACGGAAAGGGTCATTCTTCCGTCCTGCATCCGGGTAAAGTCCAGCAGTTCTATGACCATCTCCGTCAGGCGTTTGGCCTCGCTGGAGATGATTTTCAGTCCCTGCCGGGTGTCGGCATCCATATTTTCATCTGCCAGCAGCGTTTCGCTCCAGCCGTTGATGACCGTCAAGGGGGTGCGCAGTTCGTGGGAAAGCTGGGAGATAAACTCCGCCTGCATCTTTTCATTCTGGGCAATCTTGCTGGACATTTCGTTGATGGTCTCCGCCAGCTCGCCAATCTCATCATTAAAAGGCGTTTTAATCAGGACGCCATAGCTGCCGTTGGCGATGCGTTTGGCTTTTTCCGTGATTTCCTCCACAGGATTCATGATAGAATGCAGATAGTAATTGCTGCTGACCACCACAACTGCCAGCAATACCATCAGAACCACTCCACTGGTCAAAACCACCAGAAGAATCTGTCCGTCAATGATACGGGTGGAAGTGACAAATCGCAGCACGCCGGCAACTTCGCCGTTGGCGTAGATCATGGGACCGGAAACCGCCATAATCCGCTCGTCGGTGTGGGGGTCTCGGCCCACATAAGTCTGAACCACACGGGTGCTGATTGCCTTGGCAATCTCCGGTGTGCTGGGAGAATCTCCCGGCCACTGGCTATAGGAAGAAGCCAGCAAGTACCCATCCCGGTCAATAAACTGCAGTTCGATTTTATCTTTGCCCTCATAGGTTTGGGCATAGATGATGCACGACTGCAAGTATCCATCATAGGACTGATCCAAATTATCAGCAAAAAACTCCATGGTTGCGCTGGCACGGTTTTCCAAATCCCGCTGCATGCTGCTGTAATAGTAGGCAGAAAACGCGGCGGTAATCGCCAAAACGCATACCAAACCAAGCGCCAGCACCACACTGGCGGTGTTCAGCAGCCAGCGCTTCTGCAGTCCACCCATATTGAGAATGGGTTTGAATTTTTCTCGCATTATGCGCCCCACTTATAGCCCAGCCCCCAGACTGTGGTGATGTAGGTAGGATTGGCTGTATCGTCCTCAATTTTGATCCGCAAACGGCGAATATTCACATCCACAATCTTCAGTTCTCCCTCATAGTCCCGTCCCCAAACCGCAGAGAGGATGTCCTCCCGGGACAGGGCACGGCCAGGATTCTGCATGAACAGCTTCAAAATGGCATACTCTACCTGGGTCAGGCGAATCCGGTTTCCGTTCTTCTCCAGCGTATGATTCCGAGTGTTCATCACAAAGGGTCCCTGGGTCAGAAGCTCGGAGCTGGCATTGCTGTCGCCGCCGATCCGTCTGTACAGTGCATCAATCCGTGCAGTCAGCTCCGCCGGAGAGAAGGGCTTCGTTACATAATCATCCGCACCGGTCATCAGACCTGTTACCTTATCCATCTCCTGGGTACGGGCCGTGAGCATGATAATGCCCATCTGCTTGTTGGTGGCACGGATCCGGCGGCAAACTTCAAAACCATCGATTCCCGGCACCATGATATCCAGAATGGCAACACCCACATCCGGATTTGCAGCGATGGCATCCAGCGCTTCCTGACCGTCACCGGCTTCGATGACATCATACCCGGCACGTTTCAGATTGATCACCACAAAGCTGCGAATATTCAATTCATCTTCCATAATCAGAACTTTTTTCATATTGCTCATACCCCTCAGTTCTCTCCCAATTGCCAATCCTGTCGGATCAAATGGAAGGATTGGATTAGATAATCTTCTGTTATTCCATAATCGGCAGCGCCAACATCCAGCTTTCCCGCATAGGCAACGCCTTCTGTTCGATACACAGGGAACCGGCCTTCTTCCGTTGCCATTTTATCCCGGTCAGAACCGGTAAAAACGTACAGATGAAACAGCGGCGTAGCCTCCTGGTATGTAGAGTCCCATAAATAGAAGGCGAACGCATCTCGTTCCTGCTCCACGGAAACACGGCTGGCCCACTGGTTATCCAACTGTAAATACCATCCGCCCACATAGTTATGATATGTGAACAGCTTGTCCACTTCCCATCCGTTCAGGTTCAAAGAAAACCAGCGAAGCAGGAACTGGTCTTCACTCCATCCGTGATCCCAAACCGCTTTCATGGTGATCATAGATGGCAGTTCCAGAACGCCGTCGTTATCCATATCGCAGCCATAGACGTAATAATTCCGCAGGGTCTTGATACTGGTACTGGCTTCACTTTGCATGGAAATATTGGTAAAGGTATCCCCTTTCAGCGTCAGAACATCTGTAACAATGGTATTCTCGTCAGCGGAACTGGCCACATATACCGCTGGGGTGCCATCTTGAAGTTTGCTTTGGGTAATGCGCCGAATTTGAGACGGGTCCTGGGAAAGCTGCGTCTCCACGCTGCGGACAATCTGACCATCTCGCGTACTGTACAAAACCGCCATACCGCTCTCGGTCTCTGCTTCTCCAGGGCGCAGAACCATCAGTTCCTGTCTCTTGTTCTCATCCAAATCACAGGTCAGGAATTTGGAGTAGCTATTGAGCAGCAGCAGCTCTGCGTCGCCGTTGGCAAAACTGTACACCGCCACGCTGCGCAGCACCTGGTCGCTGACCTGCAATCCGATGACCAGTTCATACCCCGGCCGTTCATCGAACTGCACATACTCAACCTGCTCAAAGTTCATTCCGTTGCTGCCGATGGTCTCCATGGTGCTGACGGTTCCATCCGCTTCCTTTTTAAAGATCAGGATTTGCAGGGGCTTTTCGGAAGCGCCCTTTGCAAATACCAGATACTCATCTTCACCATCGCCATCCAAATCCGCCATCTGCATGGTCTGCTGGTTGTCGCCGGAACGAGGGGCAGAGTATGTAAGGCCGTACATAGCAGAATCCACAGCAGTCTGTAGCTGCCCATATTCTTTTGACCGTTTGGGCAGGGCGTACATTTCTTCTACCGTGCGCATGGCGCATCCGGTAAAGAGTAATGCCGTCATCGCCAGAATCATCAGAAACAGCATTCTCTTTTTCACGGCATCCACTCCTTTCGCTCTTTTTCATTTGCGTCCTTCAGCGGCAGACCGGGAAAAGCCGATTCTGCCGCCTGGTGACGAATAAAGCAGTTTTCGGTTATTATAGCACAAACATTTGAAAAAAGGAAGCTATTTTACAACCACATTTCCTTCTCCCAGGGTATTTGTCAGTTCCCGCAGCAAGCTGTCGGCAAGGGCGCAGCGGCTGCCCCGGCGCTGCTTGCTGTCGGCAAAGTATACCACCACCCCATTGTTTCCGGGGAACATGTTGAGCATCGCCCGAACTTTTGGGAAAAGCGTTCCCGATTCACTGGGCAGGCGCAGGTACAGGGTTCCTGACGGGGGCGGATTATCCCGGGGCTTCTGAGGCGGCGGGGCTAGTTCCGGCTCCCCGTCGGCATAATCCGAAATGGGCCGCGCCCGGTTAATCACAATCTGCGGCTCCTTGTTATCCCGCAGAGAAAGCCGCCCGGTAATCACCACAGGACTGTTTTCCCGCAGATATCCGCCGTACTGGTTCAGAACGTTGGAAAAGGCCAGCATTTCCATGGCAGCGGTATCGTCTTCCACCGTAACATAGGCCATCATGGAATTGCTGCGGGTGGTTTTCATCTTCACCGTCTGGACGATTCCCGCCACACTGACAATATCGTCGTCGGCATAGCTGGATTCTTCCTCCATCAGCTGTCCAATGTGAACCACATGGGTATTGCGCAGGTACGGGCGGTAATCGTCCATGGGATGACCGGAAATATAAATGCCGGTGGTTTCCTTTTCCATGGCCAGAAGGTCTGCTTTGTTCATCTCCTTCAGCTTCGGAATCAGAATCTGCTGGGATGCGCTTTCTTCCTCCATCATGGAAAACAGGCCCATCTGGCCTTCCAGATTTTTCTTTCTGGAGGCGGCAATGGCATCCATCATCTGGTCATACACCGCCAGCAGTTCACTGCGGTGGTAGCCAAAGCAGTCTGCCGCACCGGATTTGATCAGATTCTCCACGGTGCGTTTGTTCAGCTCCCCTTCTCCCATCCGCTCAATGAAGTCTTCCAGGGATTTAAAGGGGCCGCCTTCGGTTCTCTTGCGCACCACCGTTCGAATCAGTCCCCGGCCTACATTTTTCACCGCCCCCAGGCCAAAGCGAATGGCCTGTCCTTCCACGGTGAAGGGATCATCGGAATGGTTCAGATCCGGCGGCAGCACCGCAATGCCCAGTTCCTTACATTCGGCAATGTATCCGGAGATTTTGGTGGCCGAGTCCAGCACCGAGGTCATCAGCGCTGCCATATACTCATGGGGATAGTGGCATTTCAGGTAAGCCGTCTGGTAAGCAACCACGGCATAGCACACGGCATGGGCCTTATTAAAAGCGTAATTGGCAAAATCCACAATTTCATCGTAAATAGACTGGGCTACCGCCTCCGGCACGCCGTGTCCGATACAGCCGGAGATTCCCTGCTCCGGGTCACCGTAAACAAAGACTTTTCGCTCCGCCTCAATGACTTTCATTTTTTTCTTGGAAATCGCCCGGCGGATGTTATCTGCCTGACCCATGGTATAGCCGCCCAGAGAGCGGAAGATCTCAATCACCTGCTCCTGGTAGACAATACAACCATAGGTGACTTTCAGAATCGGTTCCAGCAGGGGCGTCTTGTAGGTTACCTTTCGGGCATCCAGTTTGTTGGCAATAAACCGGGGGATGGAATCCATAGGACCCGGACGGTAGAGGGCCACAATAGCGGTAATATCTTCAATGGAACTGGCCTTCATGTTGACACAGACACCGGTCATGCCTGCCGATTCCAGCTGGAACACGCCCTGGGTCTTGCCCTCGGTGAGCATGGCAAAGGTTTCCGGGTCGTCATCGGGAATACTCGCAATGGCAAAGTCCGGTACCCGTTTACGGATTTCCCGCTCCGCGTCCGCAATCACCGTCAGGTTTCGCAGCCCCAGAAAGTCCATTTTCAGCAGACCCAGTTCCTCAATGGTGGTCATGGTATACTGGGTGACGATGGTATCATCGTTGCGGGACAGGGGCACATAGGTGCACACCGGATCAGCGGTAATCACCACGCCGGCTGCATGGGTAGAAGAATTTCGGGGCATGCCTTCCAGGCTTCGGGCAGTGTCAATGAGCAGCTGCACCCGCTGGTCGCCGTCGTACAGTTCCTTCAGTTTTGGGCTGACCTTCAGCGCTTCCTCCAAGGTGATATGGGGCGTTCCCGGCACCAGCTTGGCAACCACATCGGTTTCCGCATAGCTGAAATTCAGCGCCCGGCCCACGTCCCGGATGGCGCCCCGGGCTGCCATGGTGCCAAAGGTGGCAATCTGGGCCACATGGTCGGCGCCATACTTTTCCATAACATAGGCAATGACCTCGCCCCGGCGTTCCTGGCAAAAATCCGTATCAAAGTCCGGCATGCTCACCCGCTCCGGGTTCAGGAATCGCTCAAAAATCAGGGCGTACTTCATGGGGTCCACTTCCGTAATGTGCATACAGTAGGCCACTATGGAAGCGGCACCGGAGCCGCGGCCCGGGCCAACCGGAATGCCCTGTTCCTTGGCATAGCGGATAAAATCCCAGACAATCAGGTAGTAGTTGACATACCCCATCCGGCTGATGACTCCAATTTCGTATTCCAGCCGGTCCCGGTATTCCTGGGGAGGATCGGCATAGCGTTCCCGGAAGCCCTTTTCGCACAGTTCCCGGAAATATGCTTCATTGGTATAGCCCTGGGGCACGGGGAAGGAGGGCAAGTGGTATTCGTGGAAGGTAAACTCCAGATTGCATTGCTGGGCGATTTTTACCGTATTTTCAAAAGCCTCTTCGCAGCCTGGGAAAAGCTGGCGCAGTGCCTCTTCGCTTTTCAGGTAGAATTCCTCGGTCTGGAATTTCATCCGGTTAGGCTCGTCCACCGTTTTTCCCGTCTGGATACACAGCAGCACGTCCTGCATCTTGGCGTCTTCTTTGCGAAGATAGTGGGCATCGTTGGTTACCACCAGGGGAAGCCCCGTTTCCCGGGCCAGGCGCAGCACGCCTTGGTTTACCGGCCGCTGTTCGTCAATGCCGTGATCCTGCAGTTCCAGGTAAAAATTCCCTTCCCCAAAAATCCGGGCCAGATTCAGGGCATATTCCTTCGCCCCGGCATAGTCTTCCTCCATCAGATACTGGGGGATTGCACCAGCCAGGCAGGCAGACAAAGCAATCAAACCCTCGTGGTGCTGCTCCAGAAGCTGCAAATCTACTCTTGGCTTTCCGTAGAAGCCGTGAATAAAGGCTTCCGAAACCAGCAGACACAGATTTTCATATCCCGTCCGGTCTTTGCACAACAGCACCAGGTGGTAAGGGTCATTGTCAATGCCGTGCACCCGGTCGGCAATGCTGCGGCGGGCCACATACACTTCACAGCCAATGATGGGCTTGACCCCCGCCGCCTTTGCCGCTTTATAGAAATCAATACAGCCGTACATCACGCCGTGGTCCGTAATGGCCACAGCCTCCTGCCCCAGTTCCTTGACCCGTTCCATCAGGCCGTCAATCCGGCAGGCGCCGTCCAGCAGGCTGTATTCGCTATGCACATGCAGATGCACAAAACTCATGGCTCTATCTCCTTCGCCAACTGTACCAGTTTTTTCATCCGGTTGTTCATGGCCGGTTTGGTAATGGGCGGCTCCATCATGGCTGCCAGTTCTGACAAAGACGCAGAAGGGTTGCTCTGCCGGGCCTGGGCCGCCTGCTGGATTTTGGCAGGCAGCTTCTCCAGCTGTCCCGCCTCTTTCAGAATCCGGATGGCCAGCAGCTGTTCCTGGGCTGCTTCCACCACTTTGGAAGTATTGGCGTCGTCGCAGTTACAGCGGCGATTGACCTTATTGTTCAGTTCCTTTTCCAGTCTGGCTTCCATCACGCCCATCGCCGCCACCGGTGCGCCCAGGTAGGTCAGAAAGTCGGAAATCAATTCGCTCTGTTTGACATACAGCACCTGGCCGCCGCCCCGGGACGCCAGTTTGGGGGTAAAACCCATGGTTTCCCGCACCAGGGCGTCGGTTTCCCGGGCCACGCTTTGATGGGTGGTGGTCAGTTCCATATGGTATCCCTTCCCCGGGTCGGTGACACTGCCGCCGGCCAGAAAAGCGCCCCGGAGGAAGGATGCTTTGCAGCAGTCTTCCTCCACAACCGGCAGATTCACATGCAGCGCAAGATTCCCCCGGGCATCAAATCCAAATGCCGCCATGATGGCAGAAATCTTGCCTTTCTCCCAAATCTGGAAGGACAGTTTTCCGGGCGCTGCCAGACTGGGATAGCTGTCAAACTCCAAATCAAAAGCCTTCTTGAACAATTTCGGCAAAATACAGGCAAATTCCCGGCTCTCCGTTACAATGCGGATGCAGTCCGCCTGAAAACTATTGCAAAACAACAAGATACCGAAGCACTCTGCCAATGCACAGCACTGCTTCTGGGGCAGAATCCGGCAGGCTTCAATCTTTGCCGCCGCGGAGAAGGATACTGCCATGGAAACACTCCTCTCTTTTTCTCTTACCAAATCCGGATTTCCGATTCCAGCCGAATCCCGGAATTTTCATAAACCCGGTCCGAAACCTGGCTCAGCAGAGACTTGACCTCTTCGGCTGTGGCTCCTCCCAAATTCACTGCAAAACCGGCGTGTTTGTCCGAAATGGCCGCATTGCCAACCCGGAAGCCTTTCAGTCCGGCCTGGTCAATCAGCGCCGCAGCGTAGCCGCCTACCGGACGCTTGAAGGCAGAGCCGGCGGAAGGCAGATTCAGCGGCTGGGATGCGGTACGCTTGGCAATCAGCTCTTTCATCCGGGCTTTGATCTGCTCCGGGCTATCGGGAGTCAGGGCAAATTCGCCGCTGATGACAATTTCCCCGCTGTCTTCCAGAACGCTGTGCCGGTAGGAAAATTCCATCTGCTCCCGGGTCAGCTTCCGCAGATTGCCCTGTCTGTCCATCACTTCCACAGCGGTGCAGACCTGCGCCATCTCCCCGCCGTAAGCGCCGGCATTCATATACAGGCCGCCGCCAATGGTGCCCGGAATGCCATGGGCAAATTCCAGTCCCGCCAGGCCCAGTCCTGCCGCAAATACCGCTGCCCTGGCCATGGTGACACCAGCCATGCAGCGGATATGGGTATCGTCCAGCTGCTGCATCCCATCCAAGCAGTCCTTCAGGCAGATTACCAGTCCGGAAATTCCTTCATCCGGCGCCAGGACATTGGTTCCGGCTCCCAGAATAGACAATTTGCAGTCCAATAAAGCGGACGTTTTTAACAATCGGGCAAGTTCTTCCTTATTTTTCGGGAACGCCATTACTTCCGCCCCTCCGCCAATGCGGAAGGATGTATGTTTGGACATGGGTTCCTGGAATCGAAGTTCCATTTCCGGTAAAAAAGCAGAGATTTTTCTCTGAAAATCGGTTAACTCAGTCATAAACGCCTCCGGGTGTATGATTGGTAACAGTATAGCACATTCCCGTAGGTTATGCAATTGGAAACCAGGTTAATTTTGTGTAACAAAGAATCTCCGCTGCCCGGTGGGAAGCGGAGATTTCATCGTGTCAAAAAAGCCTCGCAGAGTTTGCTGCGGTAGCAGCAAATAAAGTTAAAACCGTTTTCTGCCAGGGCATGTACCTGGCAGAAAACACTTATCAGGCTGCAAGTGTGAAATTTGTCCCCCAGTGGGGGGGACAAATTATGCGCGCAGCAGACTGCCAAAGTTTGTCGGAAAAGCCCGAAGGGGTTTTCCGACAGTCTCAATCTCCGCTGCCGTTTGGGCAGCGGAGATCGGAGTTTACATGTCGATGTTGTCCATCTTGCTGGAAATGGTGTCGGAAACTTTCCAGGCCACATCTTCCACCTTGTTGGCAGCCTTTGCCGCCAGACGGCGGGTCGGGTTGGTTCTGGGCATCATCAGAACCGCTACGGCACCAGCCGCAGCGCCGATTCCGGCGGTAATCGCCCATCCTTTCAGTTGCATCCTTTCCCCCTCCTTTCGCTGTTAGTATGCCCGAAAAGACAGGTTTCATTTCTCCCGCTTTTCAAAAAAGGGCTTTTGTGGTATACTATGAAAAAATACGAAAAAGGAAGATGTTTATGTTGACCATCTATGGAAGTATGCTCTGCAAGGACTGCGTCCAGTGCCGGAAAGACTTGGATCAGGCCGGTGTTGCCTATGTTTTTTTAGACATTACGGAAGATTTACAGCACCTGAAAGCGTTTCTTACGCTGCGGGAGGGCAATCCCCTCTTTACCCAGGCCCGGGAGGATGGGCAGATCGGTATTCCCTGCATCGTAAAGGCCGACGGAAGTCTGACGCTGGACTGGGAAGAGTTTCTGTAAGCGCAAAAAGTCGGGCCGGAATCATCCGGCCCGGTACTCATGGGAACATCAATTCTGATTCAGCATACCGCTGCGGCTGCGGTTTTCTGCAGCGGCCTCGGTGGTTGCAGTGGTTGCAGTGGTATCATCCAGCGGACCGTTTCCATGGTCAATGGTTGCCTCAGTGGTATCCTTGGGCATGGTTTCTGTAGTGGTGGGGATGGTTGTCATTTCCGTGGTGCCGTCGGTGGTCCAGACTTCTTCATTGGTGGGCAGGACTGTCGGTTCCGACGTATTGTCCATATTCTGATTGGTACATCCACAACCAACCAGCAGTGCCGCGGTAAGGACAAGTGCCAACACAAATATGCTGTACTTTTTCATTTTGCTAACCTCCATTGTACTTGTGTCAAAGCTATTATTTCCAGGAATTCAGGGTTTAGACCGGAAAGACTCTGGAAATTCTCACCAAAATACTGACAAAAAACGACCCCGGGAAAATTCGACTCTTTTTGAATTTGGCATTGCATTTTCCGCCGCCAGCATGTATAATGAAATAGAATTAAAAATAAAGGAGAGTTCTCTGTTATGAAGAAGCTCGCTGTTAAGAAAAATGTAGAGTGCATGGCATGTCTGCAGTGCGTCAGCGCCTGCTCCGAGGCTTTCTATAAGGAATTTGATGAGGATCTGTCCTGCATCAAGATCGTTGCCAAGGGTACCGGCGCCAAGCCCCAGACCTGCATCCAGTGCGGCAAGTGCATGAGATCCTGTGAGCACGAGGCCATCACCCAGAACCCCAAGACCGGCGTGTACATGATCAACAAGAAGAAGTGTGTCAGCTGCGGCAAGTGCGTGGAAGCCTGCCCCATGCATGTCATGGTTCTCAAGCCCGAGAATCCTGCTTCCAAGTGCATCGTCTGCGGCATCTGCGTCAAGGCCTGCCCCATGGAGCTGCTGGAAATTGTAGAGAAGTAATCACCAAACAGGCGGCCTAAGGGCCGCCTGTTTTTTATTCAAAAGCGAAAACTTCTTGAAGAATTCCGGATTTTGTGTTATACTATTTGCAGATCAATCCATAACATTCAGCCAGGAGGTGCAGCATGGGCAAAGGTGGGCGTTATTTAAGACCGAAAGAAAAGAAGGGCCGTGGTTTGAAGATCTTGGTCAGTATTTTGTTGGTACTGGTACTGGTTGTCGGCGGATTGTACGTCTTCCGCAAAGAGCTGACTACCTTTGCGCTGGGCTCTTGGCTGGATCAGATCAAACGGGCTGAATATGAGGATAAGGATATCTCCGATGATGAACTGCAGTCCATTATGGACTTTAATCCGGATAAGCCTACCGGTGAGGTCGAAACCACAGTTCCGTCAACCACAGCGCCTGTAACCACAGAGAGTACAACCCAGGCCACACAATGACTTTCAGCTTTTCCGGCCGGCAGCAAATGCTGCCGGCTGTTTTTTTCTTCCAGGCCGGAATAGTACTTGAGTTTTCTTAAAAAAAATGTTAGAATAAGATGCAATGAGCATTTTATGGAGGTACTATCATGAGTAAAGGCGGACGCTATTCCAGCCGCGGCGGTCACGGCAGCCACGGTTCCGGAAATGGCATTCTGATTGCATTGATTGTGGTTGCCGTATTGCTGTTGGTTCTGGTAGCCGGCTTGCTTGGTTTCCTGTTCCTGAACAACAATGCTTCCCTGCAGGTTCCCACCACAGCACCTGTGCAAACCCAGGCACCTACGATGGAAACAACTGCGGTAACCACGGAAGCCACCACGGAACCCACCACTGTTCCCACTACCCTTCCGTATAAAGAGTCCGGACTGGACATCATTAACATTCTGGTTGTGGGCCAGGCCGCCCGTGACGGTGAAGAATCCCGTATTGCGGACACTATGATTCTGGCTACAGTCAACAAAAACACCAAAACCCTGACGCTGACATCTTTCCTGCGGGATACCTTTGCCATGCTTCCCAACCCCAAGGACCTGAACAGCAACTACGGCCGTCAAAGAATCAACCTTGCTTATCACCTGGGCTGGAAGGCCGGCGGCACCGCTTTGGCCATGGATACCGTCAACCGCTGCCTGTACATCAACTTCGGCATCAATGTGGACTATGACATCGAAGTGGATTTCCGGGCTGTCATCGACTTGGTCAATCTGATTGGCGGTGTTACCATTGATTTGACCGAGGCGGAAGCAGAATACCTGCTCAACGATGACAAGGTCTGGCAGGAAGATATCCATGCCGGTTCTTGCTGGCTCGATGGTGACACGGCGTTGGCTTACGCCCGTATGCGCAAGGCTGCTGGCGATAGTGACAGCGACATCAAGCGCACCTCCCGGCAGAGAAATATGATTCAGGCTATTCTGAACCAGGTCAAGGGATTGGGCTTTACCAAGCTGCAGGAACTGGCCAACGCCGCCCTGCCTATGATCACCACCAACATGACCAACGACGAAATCACCACCTGCATCTGGGAGATTCTCCCCCTGCTGCCGGAGCTGAAAGTGGAAACCGGCACCTGCCCTGTGGAAACTACCTACTGGGGTGAAGTAATCGAACTGGATGGCTATCCTGCCAGCGTTCTGAAGTTCGACGAAGGCCAGAACAAAAAGCTGATGATGCCCATCACCGAGGGTACTACCGAATAATATATTGCAGAAATAGAGCCTGCGCCAAAATTGGCGCAGGCTTTCCTTTTATTTTGCTAGAGAGATATTTTGCAGTTTTTGCAAAACCCAGGTTCTGTATTGCTGGAACTCCTCGCAATCCGGCACTATATGCAATACATAGTTGACTTTGCCCAGCAGTTGGCGCAGATATGCTTCTTCCGAAATTCCTTGACCAAGGAATTTCAGATGTTCCCCAACACCAAATTTCTGGCAGTAGTGCATTTCCTGGCGGAGCTGCCGGCGGTAAACAGCGGGGACGCCCGGCTTCTCATTGACGATTACGCCGGTAACCAGCTGCTGCTGACCTTGCCGCTGAACCCGGGTTTTATTGGTATTGAGCAGCAGGCCCAGAGATTTCAGCTGCCCTTCAACAAATGCAATAACATCCTTCGGGTCGAAATCCCCGGAAAAGGTCAAGTCATCGCAGTAACGGGTATAGGCAATTCCCCTTTGCGTGCACCATCGCCCAATCCGTTCATCAAAGTTAGCAAGAATAATATTGACAATAGCCGGAGAACTGGGCGCTCCCTGGGGCAGGACATCCTTATGATAGCAAAGCATCGTCAATAACGTCCGAATCTGCTCCGCGTAAATATGGGCGGGGAATGCCTTCTCTTTTACCAGGCTATAGGGGATGCTGTCGAAAAAATGGTAAATATCCAGTTTCAGCACCACAGGTTTTCCCACATGTACTGCCGCATTGCGCAATGTGCAGGTGCCGAATCGGTAAGCGGTGGCGTATGAAGATACGGGCATATGAGCCAAAAGAACATCCGAAATGCGGCGCTGAATGGTCTTCAGTGCAGTGTCCGGCACCATCAGGTTTCGCACCCCTCCGGTTTTCTTCGGAATGGAAACCATGCGATAATGCCGACTCAAGGAATTGCTGACCGCATAGAGGGTCTTGGCGGGGATTCCCAAATCTCGCTCAAGGGAGGAAAGCTCCCTGTATACAATCATTTGTCTTTCCTCCCTTGAACCGTAAGGAACAATACCATGATGTATGCCAAAGTGTGCGGCGGTATCTGAAAGCACACAGGGTGTGCGGAAATACCGCAAGCACTTGGGCTGAGCATTGCGAATGAGGCAGGTTTCTGCGAACCGGCAGCGACTCGCTGCCGATGCCAACGGGTGTTGACAAACGCTATTGTTCCTGATGGCATTATACTGCACAGTGACACTGTTTTCAAGAAGTGTTATAAAAAACAGAAGGCCCTTGCGGTAAAATCCGCAAGGGCCATTTTCTCAGGTAATATCCAGTACCGCCGAATCCTGTTCTGTGCGAACATGGATTGCGGAAATGGGATGCTCAAAGCTGTCAATGATGGCTTCGGAAATGGGGTCTTCCAGCTCCCGCTGGATGGTACGGCGCAGATTCCGGGCGCCGTAGGTCTGGGAGTACGCCTTCTTCACCAGCATCTGGCGTACCTCTTCCTCCCAGGTCAGGCTCAGGCCACGGCCTGCCAGACTTTCTTTCAGCTCCGACAGCATAATATCCGCAATGCCCAGGAAGTTCTCTTCGCTCAGGTGGTTGAAGGTGATAATTTCATCCACTCGGTTCAAGAATTCCGGCCGCAGGAATTCCCGCAGGGCCTTCATGGTCTTTTCCTTCACCATATCACTGTCGGTACGGCCGAAGCCCAGTCCGCCTACTCTGCCTTCGGAGCCGGCATTGGAGGTCATGACAATGATGGTATTCTCGAAGTTCACCACCCGGCCCTGGGCATCGGTAATTCTGCCGTCGTCCAGCACCTGCAGCAGCACATTCAGCACATCGGGGTGGGCCTTTTCAATTTCGTCAAAGAGCACCACACTGTAGGGACGGCGGCGGATCTTCTCCGTCAGCTGTCCGGCCTCGTCATAGCCCACATATCCCGGAGGGGAACCAATGAGCTTGGAAACGGTGTGCTTTTCCATGTATTCCGACATATCCAGCCGGATCAGGCTGTCAACATTGTCAAACAAATCGTTTGCAAGCTGCTTCACCAGTTCGGTTTTGCCCACACCGGTGGGGCCCACAAAGATGAAGGACACCGGGCGCTTCTTGGGAGAAATGCCCACCCGATTGCGCCGGATGGCACGGGCAACCGCCTCCACCGCTTCATCCTGTCCTACAATGTGCTCTTTCAGCCGGGAAGCCAGCCCCTTAATCTGCTGATACTCCTGGGCCTTGATCTTGGAGGCGGGAATTTTCGTCCACAGTTCAATGATCCGGGCCAGGTTTTCCATGGTAACTGCGGGCTTGGGCAGGGCTTCCAGCTCCTCAATCTGGCTTGCCAGCTGCATCAGGCGGCTGCGAAGCATGGCAAGACGTTCATAGTTCTGGTTCTCCGTATCCTCATTGAGCATCCGCAGTTCCAATTCGTAATCATCCCGCTCTTTTTTCAGCTCCGCCAGGCGAGAGATTTCCTTACATTGCAGGTTTACATCGGAACAAGCTTCGTCCAAAAGGTCAATGGCCTTATCCGGAAGGAAACGGTCTGTAATGTACCGCTCAGACAGCACCACGCACTGGTGGGCAATTTCCGGAGAAATTTCCACACCATGGAAATCGGAGTACGCCTTGGCAATTCCCTGCATGATCTGGCTGGCCTCGGCAATGGTCGGCTCGGCCACAGTTACAGGCTGGAACCGGCGCTCCAAAGCGGCATCCTTTTCAATATACTTACGGTACTCGGCAAAGGTGGTAGCGCCGATGACCTGGATTTCTCCCCGGGACAGGGCAGGTTTCAGGATGTTGGCGGCGTTCATGGAGCCTTCCGCATCGCCGGCGCCCACCAGGTTATGGACTTCATCGATCACCAGAATGATATTGCCGCACTCCTTGATCTCCCCGATCAGGCTCTTCATACGGCTTTCAAACTGGCCCCGGAACTGGGTACCGGCAACCAAAGCTGTCAGGTCCAGCAGGAACACCTCTTTGTCCCGCAGTTTGTAGGGGACTTCACCGGCAGCAATCCGCTGGGCAAGACCTTCGGCAATGGCGGTTTTGCCAACGCCGGGCTCGCCAATCAGGCAGGGATTGTTCTTCTGCCGGCGGTTCAGAATCTGAATCACCCGCTCCGTCTCCACATCCCTGCCGATGACCTTATCCAGTTTTCCTTCCCGGGCACGGCCGGTTAAATCCATGCAGTAGCTGTCCAGGAATTTATGCTTCTTATTTTTCTTTTTACCCTTTCCCTCTTCCTGGGGTTCTTCTTTCTTCGTCGGGCGAGGCTGCTGGGCCGGGAGGTTGCCGTTGCCGCCTAACAGCTGATTCAGCAGCGGGAAGGTAGCGGTCTGGCTGTCGATTTCATCGTCGTCGTGGTCCTCGCTGTTATCCCGCTGACCAAACATGCTGCTCATTTCATCGCTGAGCAGGTCCAGGTCCTCTTCGGAAATTCCCATCTGTTTGACCGCCTGGTCAATCTGCGGGATTCCCAAACTCCGGGCACATTTCAGGCAGTAGCCTTCGTTCAATGTCACGCCATTTTCAATCTTTGTAATAAACACAACAGCAATGTTTTTTCGGCACTTGCTGCACATTTTCGGTTGCATATGATTCACTCCTTTTCGCAAGGATTCTTTCCTTTGACATGCAGTATAGCATATCAGGCCGGAAAAAGAAAAAACAAATTATAAACAATTCGCTGGAAGCTGCTGTCATTCGGTCCAATCGCTGCCGCACTCGAATTTGGCAATTCCATCGTCGTACCACAGATGGGTCATATACAGTCCCCCCGGCGGCACGGTTGGCCCGGCAGCCGTCCGATTGCCGGAGTCCAGAATGCGCCCGATATCCTCCGGCTTGATCTTCCCTTCTGCGGCATAGACCACCGTACCAGCCATGGCTCGAGCCATATTGTAGAGAAATCCATTGGCGCAGACCTTCAGGGTAATCAGATTTCCCTGCCGCTGTACATTATAATAGTATACGGTACGCACGGTGGATTTTACATCCGTTCCCACGCTTCGCACAGCGGCAAAATCATGGGTGCCCACGAACTGCTCCGCTGCCCGCTGCATGATGGTTTCGTCCAGGTGCTTGGGATAAAACCAGGCACGGTTGACGTAGAAGGGGTCTTTCAGCCGGGAATTATAAATCTGATAGGTATATTCCTTCCGGGCGCAGGAGCCGATGGCATTGAAATCCTCGTGGACTTCAAAGGCCTTTGTCACCACGATGTCACAGGGCAGGTGGGTATTCAATGCGTAGGGAATCCGCTCTGCCGGGATGGTGGAGCTAGTGCGGAAATTGGCCACATAGCATCGGGCATGCACTCCGGCATCGGTACGGCCGCAGCCAGTCATATGTACCGGGTGGCCTACCACCATGGCTGCAGCTTTCTCCATGGTTTCAGCAACGGTTGGCAGATTCTTCTGAACCTGCCAACCGTGATAATTGGTACCAAGATATGTTAAAAACAAGGCAATATTGCGCATAGTTTTCCTCACAAGCCAAAACTGCCCAGTGCCAGCACACCGGCCATCAGCACGGCCCCAATGGTAAATGCCGCCAGGTCATTGCGGTGGTAGCGCAGCAGTTTCATTTTTGTTCTGCCCTCTCCGCCCTGATAGCACCGGCACTCCATGGCGGTTGCCAGCTCATCCGCCCGGCGGAAGGCGCTGACAAACAGCGGCACCAGAATGGGAATCAAAGCCCTGGCCCGATCCATCAGGCTGCCGTTTTCAAAGTCCGCACCTCGGGCCTTCTGGGCGTTCATAATCTTGTCCGTTTCCTCAATCAGGGTGGGGATGAAGCGCAGGGCAATGCACATCATCATGGACAGTTCATGCACCGGAACCTTAATTTTTTTCAGCGGGCCCATCAGGGATTCCAGTCCGTCGGTCAAGGCAATGGGCGAGGTGGTATAGGTCAGCAGGAAGGTGCAGGTAATCAGCATCAGGATGCGGGCCATCATCAAAACCGCCCGCTGAACGCCGCCCAGGGTAATGCTCAGTCCCCAGAAGGAAACCAGTGTGGGGCCTTCCTTGGTGAAAAACAGGTTCAGTACACCGGTGAAAATCAGAATCATCACCAGCGGCTTTAAGCCCCGGACAATGGTTTTCAGCGGAATGGTCGATACCTTGATTGCCGCTGCCAAAAACAGGAACAGAAGGCCATAGGAAATCCAGCTTTGGGCCAGAAACAGGGCCACGATATACACAATCAACACAATCAGCTTGGTTCTGGGGTCCAAGCGATGAATCACAGAATTGCCCGGAAAAAACTGGCCCAAGGTAATATCCTTCAGCATACCGCAGCGCCCCCTTTCAGCCGTTTCAGTACATCCACAGCCTGGTCGATGGTATATACGTTGGGAACATCCAGCCCCAGCTGTTTCAGGTGCAGGAACACCTGAGTTACCTGGGGGATGTTCAGGCCCATATCCAGCAGCTGCTGGGCATGGACAAACACCTCGGCCGGGGTTCCGTCCATTACCAGATGGGAGCCGCTCATAACCAGCAGCCGGTCAGTCAGCCGGGCCACATCTTCCATGGAGTGGGACACCATCATAATGGTTGCATTGCGGGACTTGCGGTAGGCTTCAATATTTCCCAGAATCTCTGCTCGGCCCATGGGGTCCAGACCTGCCGTCGGCTCATCCAGAATCAGCACTTCCGGTTCCATGGCGATGACACCGGCGATGGCGACCCGGCGCTTCTGTCCGCCGGACAGGTCGAAGGGAGATACCTCCAGCTGTTTCTCTGTCAAACCAACACAGGCAGCCGCCTCTCTTACCCGGCGGTCCACTTCCTCCTCGGAAAGACCCATGTTTTTGGGGCCAAAGGCAATGTCACGGTAAACCGTTTCCTCGAACAGCTGGTATTCCGGGTACTGAAACACCAAACCTACCCGAAACCGGGCCTGGCGGGTCAGTTTCTTATCCGACCAGATGTCCTGTCCGTCCAGAATCACGGAGCCGGAGGTGGGCTTCAGCAAACCGTTGAGCTGCTGCATCAGGGTGGATTTTCCCGAACCGGTATGTCCGATAATCCCGATAAATTCTCCCCGGTCGACACGGAAAGAGACATTTTCCAGTGCCTTATGCTCAAAGGGCGTTCCGGCACTGTATACATAGTTCAAATTCTTTATCTCAAGAATGGGTTCCAATCAAATTCCTCCCAGCGGGTCAGGCCTTAACCGCATTGTAAAGTGCCTGCGCGCATTCTTCCGGATTCAGTCTGTCCAAAGGCAGATCAAAGCCCTGCTTGTTCAGCTCCCAGCAAAGTTCCACACTCTCCGGTGCTGCCAGGCCGATGTCGTGCAGCAGCTCGACCTGGGAGAAAACCTCCCTGGGGCTGCCATCGGTGACAACCTTGCCCTTATGCAGCACAACAACCCGCTGACACTGGGCTGCTTCATCCATATGGTGGGTAATCAGCACCACCGTAATCCCCTTTTCCCG
Organism: Candidatus Faecousia faecavium; assembly: GCA_018712645.1. Taxonomy (GTDB): domain Bacteria; phylum Bacillota; class Clostridia; order Oscillospirales; family Oscillospiraceae; genus Faecousia; species Faecousia faecavium. Next base: position 23,040 of record DVGO01000036.1, read on the forward strand.
GTTCAGCCGTCCGATGGTTTCCATAACCTCCCGGCGGCCTCTGGGGTCCAGCATGGCGGTGGGTTCGTCCAGCACAATGCACTTAGGCTCCATGGCGATGACACCGGCAATGGCAATGCGCTGCTTCTGTCCGCCGGACAGAAGATGGGGGGCATGTTCCCGATACTCGTACATTCCCACCTGTTTCAGGGCACGATCCACCCGATTGCGGATTTCCGGGCTGGCAACCCCCAGATTCTCCGGGCCGAAGGCCACGTCCTCTTCCACCACGTTGGCAACGATCTGGTTGTCCGGATTCTGGAAAACCATGCCCACGTTCCGGCGAACGGTCATGATCCGCTCTTCATTGGAGGTATCAATGCCGCAGACGTAGACTTTTCCTCCGCTGGGCAGAAGAATGGAATTGAAATGTTTGGCCAGTGTGGACTTTCCGCAGCCATTGGTTCCCAGAATGGCAACAAAGCTGCCTTCCTGGATGGTCAGGTTCATATCCTCAAATACCGGAATCCCCGGGGTGTCGTCCACCCCAGGGTAGGTATAGGCCAGATGCTGCACAGAAATGATCTCTTTCAACGCAATCCCTCCATCAGGGCGTCCAGCGGCCAGTGGCGCCGCAGGGAAGAATCAAACCGGACTGTTTCACCGGCAATCCCAACTCCCCTGCCGCGGTAGTGCCGCCGTATTTGGCGCCAAACACCACGTCAGAAGCATAGGCAACCGCAGAGGGAGCCAGGCCCGTGGTGTAGGAATTGATGATAACAAACAGCGGATCATCAGAAAGCACCTTCACCACTTCCTGCAGAAAGGGATAGAAGCTGGTTTCCATTTTCCAGATTTCACCGCTGGGTCCCCGGCCATAGCTGGGCGGGTCCATGATGATGCCGTCGTAGCGCCGTCCCCGGCGGATTTCCCGCTGGATGAACTTGGCACAATCGTCCACCATCCAGTGAATGGGGCACTTGTCAAGGCCCGATGCCACAGCATTTTCCTTGGCCCAGGCCACCATGCCTTTGGAGGCATCCACATGGAACACCTCCGCACCTCCGGCTGCCGCCGCCAGTGTGGCGCCGCCGGAATAGGCGAACAGATTCAAAACCCGCACCGGACGTCCGGCAGAGGCTACCTTCTCCCGAATGAAATCCCAGTTCGCCGCCTGTTCCGGGAAAACACCCGTGTGTTTAAAGTTCATGGGTTTGACATGAAAGGTCAGATAGTCCTTATATCGGATCTGCCACCGATCCGGCAGATTGTGATCCGTCCAATGTCCGCCGCCGGTATTGGAGCGCAGATACCGGGCATCGTAGCGCTTCCACTCCGGTGCGCTGCGGGGGGTATTCCAAATCACCTGCGGGTCCGGGCGCACCAGAATATATTTTCCCCACCGTTCCAGACGCTCTCCATTGGATGTGTCCAGAACTTCGTAGTCTTTCCATTCATCGGAAATCCAAAGCATTGGGCTTCCTCCTTCTACTTCTATATCGACTTTAACCGTCGTACTCGCCTTCCCAGTAGTTGTCATCCGGATTTCCACCGGAAATATCCTCTCCACCTTCTTCTGGGGGCTGGTTCTCCTCGTGTTCGAGCCAGCTGTTTTCATTGTGGATGGGACAGACCAGATAGGGCTGGTCATTACTGCCGTAATTCCCACTGAATCCGTGCCAACTACCATCCTGATAATAAACATAGCCATCGGAGGCGTACACGCCGTTCAATCCCACACCAATGGCGCTGCGGATTTCGTCTACTTCGCCGCTGTTCAGCTTCACCAGGGAACGTGCTGCCACATTGGCATCCGGGAACATGGAGCAATACTCCGTTGCCACACCGCCGCCGGAGATGCAGTATTCCATCTGCACATGCTTATCGCAAGTGCCCTGGGGTTCGTCGCCGGGATAGACGTTGACATAAACCACCCGGTCAATTCCCCGGACATCGCTGCGGCATGCGTCGGTAGCCAGCAGTCCGGAATCCAGGCAAACCGCTACAGTGCGGAAGGCATTGCCATTATACAGCGCTTCATTGGGCAGGCCTTCGTGAATGGGCTGCATAACCTTTTTCCACATCTGAGCAGCCGGGTTGGTGCCCAGGTGAATCTGCTCCGGCTGGTCATAACCCACCCAGACAGCCGCTGTATAATGGGTGGTGTAGCCGCAGAACCAGCGGTCACGGTTGGACGAGGTCGTACCGGTCTTACCGGCAATGGACTGTCCGCCAAAGATGGCAGCGCCGCCGGTACCATGGTTTGCTGCGTTGTACAGGCAGTAATTGACGTAATCCACGGTTTTCTCACTGAGGATCTGCCGGGAATCCTGGGTGTTGTCCACAACCAGCTGTCCGTCGCTGTTATAGACCTTGGTGTACAGCCGGGGCTCCCGGTACACGCCATGGTTTGCAAAGGTGGCATAAGCAGCGGACATTTCCTGCACGGTGGAGCCCACTGTCAGAGCGCCCAGAGCCAAAGGTGCCGGGCCTACGTCGGACTTGGTGGTGCCGTCCGCTCCGGGGTACTCCTCCACCAGATGGGCCTGGCCGAAGTTATACTTGGCGAAGCTATAGCCGTATTCGGCGCCGATTTCATTCAGAGTCCGCACAGAGATGGTATTGACGGAGGACACAATGCCCTGATATACCGTTCTGGCATACTGATACTGACGGTTATCGTTCTTCGGCCAGTTGCCGCCGTCATAGGTCACCGGCAAATCCTTGAAAACCGTTGCCGGCGTTACCTTGCCGGACTCAAAGGCAGGGGCATAGACGGACACCGGCTTCTGGGCAGAACCGGTCTGAAGCTTTGCCTGGGTTGCCCGGTTGTAGCCCATGAAGGTATCCTTTTCTCCCACGCCGCCAGCCAGAGCCACCACGTCACCGGTGGTGTTGTCAATGACAACAATGGCAGACTGGAGCTGCTGATTGCTGTTGGTTCCGGGGATATTGTCCAGGTTGCCGTAGATCGCATCAACCTGCTTCTGCACATCCATATCCAGTGTGGTATAAATGTGGTAACCGCCTTTCTGGATACGCTCCAGGTAGACGTTTCTGGTAGTCTCTTCCAGATCATCCCAGTTCTTTCCATCTTGTTCTGCCAGATACGAAGCAAAGTCAATAATGACTGCGTCCACAAACCAGGAGTAAATATGCTGGGAGGCATTGGTGCTGACGGAAGTCAGATTTCCGCAGACGGGGCAGTAATACGCACCGTCTTCGCCGGTGAACTGACTCCGGATTCCTTCAAATCCGCACTCCGGATTTTCGCAGACCGTCCAGCGGTCTTCGTCGGCAATGCCTTCTTTAAAGACCATTTCCTGGGCAACGGCCTCTTCATACTCCTCGTCAGTCAGATATCCCTGCTGGTGCATTTCGCTTAAGACATTGAGCTGACGGTAACGGTTACGCCCGGCGCCGTCCCGCTCTTCTCCTTTGTATTCAAAGACACTGATAGAATAGGGGTTGAACAAAGAGGGGTTATTGGTAATGCTGATCAGGCTGGCGCATTCGGCAACGGTCAGGTTCTGCAGTTCTTTGCCGAAATACTCAGCCGCTGCACTCTTGACACCGTAGCAGCCCCGGCCCAGATAGATCTCGTTGAGATAATACTCCATGATCAGATCTTTGTCGTATTCCCGCTCAAACAGCTGGGCACGGAAAATTTCCATAACCTTACGCTGCACGGTGACGCTTTTTTCACCGGTATGGTTCTTGATAAACTGCTGGGTAATGGTGGAACCGCCGAACTGCTCATCGCCGCCGAAGAACATATTCAGGCAGGCTTTCACCGTGGTGATCCAGTCAACGCCCTGATGTTCATAAAAACGCTTGTCCTCAATGGCCACAGCTGCGTCCACCAAAGCCTGGGGAATTTCATCCAGGGACGCCCACTGGCGGTCCGTGGTGGTGTAGATCTGCTGCAGCTGCTGAATATCGCCATTGTTATCCACATAATAGATAAAGGAAGTCCGTTCCAGGTCATAGTCTTCCAGAGACCAGTCCGACGCATCGGTCAAAATATCTTCCTGGAGATAATCGCCCAAGGTTCCAACAAAGACCGTACCGCAAATCAGCACAATCAGCAAAACCGTAGCCGCTGCACCAACCACAATCTTCAGCAAAGACAGCGCCGCACTGACCGCCGCATAAGCAAGTTTCAGCAGCCAATGGGGGTTCCACTCCTGACGGAGCTTGCGCACTCTCCTTTTAAAGTTTTTATCATTTGCCATAGGGGTAACCTCCAACACATCAGCCATGGGCTTTGTAGTCAATCAACATTGCAGTGGGTATCCATCCACTGGCACCAATCCTGCACAAAGCAGGCATGTTGGCATAGCAATACGCATACGATTATAGCATACCCAATCTTAAAACGAAAGACCCAATTTATTAATAAAGATTAAAATCTGGGAAACACTAGCCCCATAGGAGGCGAAAAATCATGGCACGAAAGAAGCTTTTCTCTATTTTCCTGGCCTTGTATGTGGTACTGGGAACCTGGAAAGGATATGTAGCCCTGTTCGACAAAGGAAAGGACGAACCCCGGCAAATTTTCCCCAATACTGTCGCTTCCCTTCCACCGGAAGATCAGGCTGCTCTGGAAAAAGGCATTGTGGTACGCAATGACCGCCAGTTGCAGCAGCTGCTGGAGGATTACCTTTCATAAAAATTCTCGGCAGATTCTATACAAAATTCCCTCTTGATTTTCCGCCGGTCAGGCATTAGAATAAAGGCATGCAAAGCATCGGAGGATTACAGCATGGATCAGTATGGGTCTGACTTCATCACCATCACCGACGAGGATGGTACCGAATATGAACTGGAAGTTCTGAGTACTCTGGAATATAACGGCAATACCTACATGGCCGTGATTCCCGCAGCGGAGAGTCAGGACGCCCTGCAGTTGGAAGTCAGCATTCTCAAGTCCGTGGAAGAGGACGGAGAACCGATTCTGTGTGCCATTGAAGATCAGGAGGAACTGGAAGCTGTATATGACCTGATCATGGATGCGCTTTATGAAGAGGAAGATGATGAAGCCTGATGGAGGCTGTGTTTTCCTTGGTCCATTATAATCTATTTCCTGCTTGGTGCGTGGCGTGTCCTTTTGGACCCACATTTTTAAATAGGGACGTTAGACTTCCTGGTCTGTTTGCAGACCTCCCGTTTCCGCTTTGACGGTAAATGGATGTTGGGAGCAGTAATGGTCAGGAGCGGCATCCCACCTGCCTTTTCGTGCAGGTCATAATTGGATGCGTGACGGCTAAAGCGGGTGCCTGAGGAGCTTCGGCTCCTCAGGCTTTTTTATGCTCTGCACTTGCTCCCCCCCTGCCGGGGTGGAATGGGAAGTGTAAATTTTTTGTTATTCGGCAAAAAGCGGGATATTCCCCCTTGAAACCCTGGAATAGATGGGTTATAATATGCAGGTCTATGCAATTTTCGCAAAGAACACCATTGAGACAACGAGAGGATATGATCACATGAGCGCATCCAACAAGAAAAAGCTCCGCAAAGAGCAGGACGCTGCAAAACTGACAGAAAAACAGCTCTCCGCTCAGCAGGAAGCAAAGAAAGTGAGCCTTTACACCACCGCTTTTGTTGTGGTAATGGCACTGCTGCTGATCGTGGCGATTTTTGTCGGTGTCAGACAGACCATCGCTTCCAGCGGTATCCGGGAAAAGAATACGGTGGCTCTGACCGTAGGGGATCACGAGATCAGCAATGCTGAACTGAACTACTTCTACATGGACGCTGTAAACAATTTCTATTCCGCTTACGGCAGCTATGCTACCATGTTTGGACTGGACCCCACCAAGCCCCTGGACGAGCAGGTATCCAATGAGGAAACCGGCGCTACCTGGGCGGATGACTTCCTGGAGTCTGCCAAGACCAGCGCCCAGGCTGCCTACGCCATGGCGGACGCTGCTGAGGCTGCCGGCTATACCCTGCCGGAAGAGGATCAGGCTACCATTAACACCACCATTTCCAACCTGGATGTTTACGCAACTCTGAACGGCTACTCCGATGGCGAAGCGTATCTGAAGGCCGTTTACGGCAGCGGCGCCACCCTGGAAAGCTATCAGAAGTACTGCGAACTGAGCATGCTGGCTCAGTCCTATCAGAACCATTACGCTGAGTCCCTGACCTACGAGGACAGCGATCTGCGTGAAGCCGAGGAAGAAAACTATAACGCCTACTCTTCCTTCTCCTACAACGCCTACTATCTGGCTGCCAGCCGCTTCCTCACCGGCGGTACCACCGACGAAGAAGGCAATACCACCTACTCTGAGGAAGAGACCGCTGCTTCCATCGCCGCAGCAGAAGAGGCCGCCAAGGCTTTGACCGGCAAGGATATTACCTCCGTTGAAGATCTGGACGCCGCCATTGCCGAGCTGTCTATCAACGCTGAAACCGAAAATGCCGCCAGCACCGTTTATACCAATGCCCTCTACAGCTCTCTGAATACCCTCTATGCTGACTGGCTGGCTGATGAGAGCCGCAAGGAAGGCGACCTGTCTTACTTCGCCAATACCACCACTTCCACCGATGAAGACGGCAACGAAGTGGAGACTGTCAACGGCTACTATGTGGTTTACTTCACCGGCAGCAACGACAACACCTTCCCCCTGTCCAACATCCGCCACATTCTGGTTTCCTTCCAGGGCGGTACCACCGATGAGACCACCAATGCTGTGACCTACTCCGACGAGGAGAAGGCTGCTGCCAAGACCACCGCTGAGGAGATTCTGGCTGAGTGGAAGGCCGGCGATGCTACCGAAGAAAGCTTCGCAGAACTGGCCAACACCAAGTCTGATGACGGCGACGGCACCACCGGCGGTCTGTATGAGAACATCTCCCCCGATTCCAACTATGTGTCCAGCTTCAAAGAGTGGGCTCTGGAGGATCACCAGCCTGGCGACACCGGCATCATCGAGAGCACCTACGGCTACCATGTGATGTACTTCGTTGGCAACACCGACTACACCTATCGGGATTACCAGATTGAGACTGAGCTGCGTACCGAAGATGTGAACCAGTGGTTCACCGAAACCGTGGAAGCTCTGCCCATGACGGAAGGCAACACCAGCTACATCCGCAAGGATCTGGTTCTGAGCCGCGGTTAACGAAAACACAATCACCCCCTGCTTTCGCAGGGGGTGATTTTTTCCTGTCTTCATTTTTCTCCCAGACGAAATTCTGCTTCGTATAAGCTATCTCCGTGGCGCACAACATTTCCGGTAGGCCGAAAGCCGCGGCGTTCATAGAAGTGCCTAGCTCTGTCATTGGTGTTAAGCACCCACAAAGTTGGAACTCCCGCACATTTTTCCACTGCGATGGCAAGTAATTGGGTTCCATATCCTTTATTCTGTTCACTGGGCAGGACATACAGATTTTCAATCAAATCGCCGCAAATCGTCACAATCCCCACAGGTTTCTCATGCATCAGCATAAAAAGCTGCGCCCCTTTTTCCATTTCGGTTTCCAGGTAATGCTTTTGGCGCTGTGGGGTGTGGATTGCAAGGAACTCCGCAGAGCAGATATTTTCGTGAGATGCCTTCCAGCTTTCAGAATGTACGACTGCCGCCTGCATCATGCCGGTTTGATCCGATTGGGTTACCAGCTTAACCATGTCTGTCCCCTTTCTGTCTGTGCATTATTCTTCCTGAAACATTAAAAATCATAACCACCGGCCGTGCCGGTGGTTTGCACTAGCCCCCTTAGGGCATTTTTCTGGCTGAGCCTAAAGGCCCGTCGAAAGGTCTGCCAACCGCATATCTTTCACGGGCTGCCCCTAAAGGGGCTT
>DVGO01000037.1 GCA_018712645.1 Candidatus Faecousia faecavium
CACCAGGTCGATTGCCTTATCCGGCAGGAACCGGTCGGTAATATACCGGTGGGACAAGGTAGCTGCGGCGATAATGGCAGAGTCGGCAATTTTGACGCCGTGGAACACTTCGTAGCGCTCCTTCAGGCCACGCAAAATGGCGATGGTATCCTCTACCGTAGGCTCATCCACCATCACTGGCTGGAACCGGCGCTCCAGAGCCGCGTCCTTTTCAATATACTGCCGGTACTCATCCAAGGTGGTAGCGCCAATGCAGTGCAGCTCGCCCCGGGCCAGCATAGGCTTGAGCAGGTTGCCGGCATCCATGCTGCCTTCGGTTTTGCCCGCACCCACGATGGTATGCAGCTCATCGATGAACAGAATGATCTGTCCATCAGACTGCTTGACTTCGTTCAGCACGGCTTTCAAACGTTCCTCAAATTCGCCCCGGTATTTGGCACCGGCAATCAGTGCGCCCATATCCAGAGAGAAAATGGTCTTATCCTGCAAGGACTTGGGAACATCCTTCTTCACAATCCGCTGGGCCAGGCCCTCGGCAATGGCGGTTTTACCAACGCCGGGCTCACCAATGAGGACAGGGTTATTCTTGGTCTTACGGGACAGAATCCGCACAACATTTCGGATCTCTTCGTCACGGCCGATCACCGGGTCCATCTTCTGTTCTCTTGCCCGCTTGACCAGGTCAGTGCCGTATTTTTCCAGGGCGTCATAGGTGCCTTCCGGGCTGTCTGAGGTAACCCGCTGATTGCCCCGGACTGCCTGAAGGGCCTTCAAGGCATTCTCCTTGGTGATGCGGTAGGTTTCAAACAGGCTCTTTACATCCCCCCGGGCGGTTTCCAGCAGCGCCAGGAACAGGTGCTCCACGGAGACAAACTCGTCTTTCATGGCCTTGGCCTGTTCTTCGGCGGCGTTGAAGGTTGCGTCCACATCGGCGCTGATATAGAAGCGGTCGGCTTCCCGGCTGGTTTTCACACTGGGGATCTTCCGCAGCTGGGCAGCGGCGGCAGCTTCCAGGCTTTCCACCGTCACGTCCATTTTCCGCAGCAGCTGGGGAATCAGCCCGCCATCCTGCCGCAGCAGAGCCAGCAGCAGATGCACCTGCTCGAGCTGCTGGTGAGAATTCTGCACAGCCAGATTCTGTGCGCTCTGGACAGCTTCCAGAGATTTCTGGGTATATTGATTGAAGTTCATAGCCATCCTTCCTTTCGGCTTTAGCACTCTTCGCTCGAGAGTGCTAATTCTTTTGTTTTAACTATATCCCAATTTTTTAAAAAGTCAAGGGGCCTCCGGAAAAAGCTACAAAATGTTCACAACTGGTCAGACTGCACAAATTTTCCCCGGCACTTTCTACCTGCTTCATATTTCCTTAATAATTCCCTCCTTATTTTCTTAATACCTCCCGGATATAATAGGAAATAAGAAAAGCTACTTTCATTCTTTTTCATTTTCTTACCTCTCTTTTTCTCTGAGAATACCCCGATGCGGTCTGGTCAACCGTGTCGGGGTATTTTCATGCTTTCCTCTCTTTTTACCGGAACGCAATGGATTTTCAGCTATTCTCCCATGTTGTTCATGGTACACGGACACTCGTCTGTATACAAAAGCCACAAAAACACATGTTCTTTACCCATGGATTTTCAGCGAAACGCTTTGTTGCGAAATGCAACTCTTTATTATTAATTTGCCTATATCCGTGTGACGCGGCCAAATAGCCATAGCTCCGGCACAGAATCATTCATACGCCATAGGATTCTGCGTTTCCCGTTTGAACTGGGATTCCATAGTTTGTGGGATTCCCCTTCCCACATCCGGATATGGCCAAGAACGAGAAAGGAACGATCCTATGAACGCGAAAACCTTAATGTACATCTTAAAGCGCATCGGTTTGGCAGTGCTGACGGTATGGGTTGTCATTACCGTCACCTTCTTTGTCATGCGCGCTGTGCCCGGCGGTCCCTTCTTGGGAGAAAAAGCCGTAACCGAGGCCGCTCAGGCTGCTTTGGAAGCCAAGTATGGCTTGGACAAGCCTGTTACGGTGCAATATATTACCTATTTAAGAGATGTGGTCACCAAACTGGACTTTGGTCCTTCCATCAAGCTCAGAGGCCGAATGGTTATTGATGTCATCGCCGATGGTCTGAAGACCTCCGCCAAGCTGGGCGTCATTGCCGCCTGCATCGCGCTGGTAATCGGAATTGTGTTGGGAGCCGTGGCTGCCCTGCGGCGCAATACGGTGTTGGATAAGATCATCATGGTCATTACCACCGCTTTCGTGTCCATGCCTTCGTTCATAATGGGCACGCTGCTATTGCTGATCTTTGCAGTACACTGGCACATCTTCCCTGCTAACGGTTCCACCGCTGAAGGACTGGTGCTGCCTGTCATTACCCTGGCCCTGTATCCCATGGCTTACATCACCCGGCTGACCCGTTCTTCCATGCTGGACGTACTGGGTCAGGATTACATCCGCACCGCCAAGGCCAAGGGTGTCTCCCCTGCAAAGATTGTGTTCGGCCAGGCTGCCTGTTGGATGAATGTGAAAGAAGCCTTTGAAAATGGCGAACTGGAAGGCGGTGACGCAGAATGAGCCAAGTGGAAAATCTGGTGGAAGTCAAGCACCTGAAAGAATACTTCAATATCAATACCGGTCTTTTCAAGACCACCCCTCTGAAAGCTGTGGACGACGTTTCCTTTGCCATCCGCAAAGGCGAAACCCTGGGTCTGGTAGGCGAGTCCGGCTGCGGCAAAACCACCGTAGGCCGTACCCTGCTGCATCTGTACAAGCCCACCGAAGGCGAAATTTGGTTCAATGGCAAGCAGATTGTCACCAAGCAGGACATTCTGGAGTACCGGCAGAAATCCGCTATGGTTTTCCAGGATCCCTACTCCTCCCTGAACCCCAGAATGACGGTGTCCGACATCATCGCCGAGCCCCTGGACGTTCACAAACTCTATTCTTCCAAGAAAGAGCGGGAAGAACGGGTTTGGAACTGATGAGCCGGGTGGGTCTGAACTCCGAGCACGCAAACCGCTATGCCCACGAGTTCTCCGGCGGTCAGCGGCAGAGAATCGGCATTGCCCGGGCACTGGCTATGAAACCGGAATTTGTAGTCTGTGACGAGCCGGTGTCCGCTCTGGACGTTTCCATTCAGGCCCAGGTCATCAACATGTTCGATGAACTGCAGGAAGAAATGGGTCTGACCTATCTGTTCATTGCCCACGATTTGCTGGTGGTGCGAGGCTGCTGAATTCGACCGCGCTGCTGCTGAGGCCGAAATCCGCTACGCTCTGAGCCTGCTGCTGGACCGCAACTACATTGTTGAGGAAATTACCCAGGGCGGCCAGGTTCCCGCTTCTTCCTTCGCTGCCATGGGTATGACTGATGCCGACGGCTCTCAGTTCTATGAGAATGCCGGCCACAGCGAGGATTACGTTGGCTACTACAACACCGCAAAGGAAGCTTTCGAAGCCAACTATGACCAGCTGGGAGCACAACTCCGTCATCACCCTGACCAAGAACGAGAACTTCCATGGCGCTGACGACGTGTCCATGAACGAGATCAAGTTCTTCCTGTCCGATGACAGCAACAACATGCTGACCAACTTCAAGAACGACACCTGGCAGCTGATCGACGACGTTCCCACCAACGAAATCGAGACTCTGAAGACTGAGTATCCCGAAGAGTTCGTGGTCGCCGGCCAGATCGGTACCTACTATGTCTGCTGGAACATCAACGAGCCCCTGCTGCCCGAAGCTTGATCCATAAGACATTTGCCTGAATAGGCTTCCCTTTCCCGCCTTCTTCGGAAGGCGGGAAATTTTTGACTTTTTTCTTCCCTTCTGCTATGATATAGAAAATTTGTCCCAAGGGAAAGGACCCTGCTTATGGCCAATGTAATCGAAATTACCGACTTTTCCGCACCGGAACTGGATGTGTACGCCCGACTGACGGAAGCCCAGCTGCTCAACCGTTTTGAGCCTGCCAAGGGTATGTTCATCGCCGAAAGTCCCAAGGTGATCCACCGGGCGCTGGATGCCGGCTGCCAGCCGGTGAGCCTGCTGATGGAGCGCAAGGACATTACCGGCGCCGCCCGGGAGATTCTGGAGCGCTGCCCGGAGGTTCCGGTTTATACCGCTGATGAAGAACTGCTGTGCAACCTCACCGGCTATCACCTGACCCGGGGCGTGCTGTGCGCCATGCGCCGCCCTCCCCTGCCTGCACCGGAAGAACTCTGTTCCGGTGCCAACCGAATCGTGGTTCTGGAAAACATCATGAACCCCACCAACATCGGCGCCATTTTCCGCTCCGCTGCCGCCCTGGGTATGGATGCGGTTTTGCTCACCCCCGGATGCAGCAATCCCCTGTATCGGCGCAGCGCCCGGGTGAGCATGGGTACCGTGTTTCAGATTCCCTGGACCTACACCCCCCAATGGCCGGAGGAAGGTATGAGCCTGCTGAAAAAACTGGGTTTCAAAACCGCCGCCATGGCCTTGCGGGAAGATTCGGTATCGGTGGATGACCCCAATCTGATGGGGGAAGAAAAGCTGGCCATTGTCCTGGGCAGCGAAGGCGATGGCCTGACCAACGATACCATTGCCAGCTGCGACTACACCGTCAAAATTCCCATGTTTCATGGGGTAGATTCTTTGAACGTAGCAGCTGCCAGCGCCGTAGCGTTCTGGCAGCTGGGAAAGAGGTGAACGCTATGCAAAAACCGTTCTTTTGAAAGACGGCCGTCAGGCCACCGTGCGCAGTGTTCTTCCATCGGATGCGGAAGCCATGCTGGCATTTCTGAAGGACACCGCCGGAGAAACGGATTATCTTCTGCGGTATCCCGAGGAATGCACAGAAGATGTGGCAGGAGAAACCCGTTTTCTGGAAGCGTTCTGCCAAAGCCCCAACAGCGCCATGCTGGTTTGCGTGGTGGATGGCGTTCTGGCAGGAAATGTGGCGCTTCAGGGAAACACCCGGCAGAAAATCCGCCACCGGGGTAGTCTTGCCCTTGCTGTCCGGAAAGACTATTGGGGTCTGGGCATTGCCACCGCTTTGATGGAAGCCGCCATTTCTCTGGCAAAAACATCCGGAATGTCCTATCTGGAACTGGACCACATGGATGGAAACCAGCGCGCTGGGAACCTGTACCGCCGTCTGGGATTCCAGGAGATGGCCCGGATTCCCGATGCCTACCGGCTGCGCAGCGGCGAATCCGTTGCCGCCGTGATGATGCGAAAAATCCTGTAAGAAAGAAGGAGCCACCATGGAGATTTTCACCGGCCGCCCGGAAAACTGCGCAGAGCGGCTTGCCAAAGAAGTTCGCTGCTACGACCTGCTGGACAGTCTGGGAATTGTTTACCGTCGGGCCGATCACCCCGCTGCCATGACCATGGAAGCCTGTGTTCAGATTGACCAGGCCTTTGGCGCTGAGATCTGCAAAAATCTGCTGCTGTGCAACCGGCAGCAGACCGCCTTTTACCTGTTGCTGCTGCCGCCGGACAAGCCCTTTCGTACCAGCGTGCTGTCTAAGGCCATAGGCTCCTCCCGGCTGTCCTTTGCCTCGGCAGAGCATATGGAAGCCTTCCTGGACATTACCCCCGGTTCTCTCAGCGTCCTGGGGCTGATGAACGACAAAGAACATCGGGTGCAGCTGCTGATTGACGAGGACCTGCTGCGCCAGAGCGTTTTCGGCTGCCATCCCTGCATCAACACCTCCAGCCTGTGCTTTTCCACCGACGATCTGATGCAGAAGCTGATCCCCGCCATGGGACACACTCCGCAAATCGTCGCCCTGCCTCAGGAGGAACCTCATGAAGCGAACCCGAATCCGTCCGGAACTTGAGGCCTTCCCTTCGGAATTTCGTCCCTTTCTGGAAAAGGGGAACGTCTACGACAGCAGCTGCTCTGCGGCGGCCCGGGTGTACTATCTGGAAGCAGAGGGCGGCATGTACCTGAAAACCGCTCCGTCAGGCACCCTGAAAACCGAAACGGATTTGACCCGGTATTTCCACGGCAAAGACCTTGCCACGGAGGTGCTGGCCTACCGCTCCCTGGACCGGGACTGGCTGCTGACCAGAAAACTGCCCGGGGAGGACTGTGCATTCCCCGAATATCTGGAAAATCCGAAACGGCTGTGCGACACTCTGGCCAGCCTGCTGCGCCAGCTTCACGACCAGGATTTTACCGGCTGCCCCGTTTCTGACCGGTGCCGCACCTATCGCCAAACCGCTCAGCGCAATTACCAGGCGGGAAAATATGACCCGAACCTGTTTCCCTCCGACTGGGGATTTGCCTCCCGGGAGGACGCCTGGGCCGTGGTGCAGGAAGGCAGCAGCGCCCTTCGCTCTGACACGTTGATTCACGGGGATTACTGCCTGCCCAACGTTATGCTGGATCAGTGGCGATTCTCCGGCTTTCTGGATCTGGACTGCGCCGGAGTGGGAGATCGGCACATTGACCTGTTCTGGGGGGTATGGACCTTGTTTTTCAACCTGAAAACCAATGCCTACTACGACCGCTTTCTCGACGCCTATGGTCGGGAGCAGGTGGAACCGGAACTGCTGCGCACCGTAGCAGCCTTTGAAGTATTTGGATAGCCTACGGCAGTGCAAATGCACTGCCGTAATTTTTTTGAAAAGTGGCGTTTATTGGGCACAATAGGTAGTATGATATCCAAAGGCGGCAAAAGAGTGCGCATAACCCCCCTGTAAACCACCTTCCCCTGGGGGGTGAAGATTCTTTTTCTCTTGACAAACCGCTTCGGTTGTGGCAATATATTGTGGAGGTTTTTGCAAGCAAACACAATATATAGTGTTTACTTTGAAATATCAGCGTTTTGCTCCTCCAATTTCTTCAGAAAGGCAGGATTTTTTGCCTATGATTACCAGCATTATCAAGCGAGATGGCAGAGTGGTCTTGTTTGACCAGCACAAGATTGCCGCCGCCATTTTGCGCTCCATGGAAGCCGCTCAGGACGGTGATGCATCGGATGCCGCCAGAGTGGCCAACGATGTTCAGCGGGAACTGGAAGCCCATTTTTCCGCCGAAGCTCCTAACATCGAAGCCATTCAGGATGCCGTGGAACGCCAGCTGATGAACCATGGCTTCAGCGCCGCTGCCAAGGCCTATATCCTCTACCGGGCCAATCGTACCCGGGCCAGAGAGGCCAACACCAGCCTGATGAAAACCATCGATGAAATCACCAACACCGATGCCCGGATCAGCGACATGAAGCGCGACAACGCCAACATCGACGGCAATACCGCCATGGGCGCCATGCTGCAAATCGGCGCTGCCGGTGCCAAGGCTTATAACGAGATGTATCTGCTCCGCCCGGAACATGCCAAGGCTTACCGGGAAGGCGACATCCACATCCATGACTTTGATTTCTACTCTCTGACCACCACCTGCTGTCAGATTGATATTCTGAAATTGTTCCACGGCGGCTTCTCTACAGGCCACGGCTATCTGCGCGAGCCCAAGAGCATTCAAAGCTACGCCGCCCTGGCCGCCATCGCCATTCAGAGCAACCAGAACGACCAGCACGGCGGTCAGTCCATCCCCAACTTTGACTACGGCATGGCAGAAGGTGTGGCAAAGACCTACCGCAAGGCCTTCACCCGGCGGCTGCGGGATGCTCTGGAAGATTATCTGGATCTGACGGATGAAGATGCTGCCGTAACCGCCATCATCACCCAGGCAGAGGAGATGACTGGCGAAACCGCCCGCCTGGAAAGCAGCGAATCTTACCTCAGCGCGGTCGCCTTGGGACTGTGCCAGAAGTACCACATGGACAAGGAGAAAGCCTGGAAGCTCATTACCCGGGCCTCTACCCGGGCCTATGCCAAGGCCGACCGGGATACCAAACAAGCCATGGAAGGCTTTGTCCACAACCTGAACACCATGCACTCCCGTGCCGGTGCCCAGACTCCCTTCTCTTCCATCAACTATGGCACCGACACCTCCCCGGAAGGCCGGATGGTCATCCGCAACATTTTGCTGGCCCTGGACGCAGGACTGGGCCACGGAGAAACCTGCATCTTCCCCATCCACATCTTTAAGGTCAAGGAAGGGGTCAACTACAACGAAGGCGACCCCAACTACGATCTGTTCCGGTTAAGCTGCAAGGTCAGCGCAAAGCGGCTGTTCCCCAACTACACCTTCCTAGACTCCCCCTTTAATCTGCAATACTACGTTCCCGGGCATCCGGAAACCGAGGTTGCCACAATGGGCTGCCGTACTCGGGTTATGGCCAACGTCTACGACCCCACCCGTCAGATCGCCTACTCCCGGGGTAACCTGTCCTTCACCTCCATCAACCTGCCCCGGCTGGCCATTGAAAGCGGCGGTGATGAGAAGAAGTTCTATGACAGCCTGGAGCATATGCTGGAACTGGTCGCCCAGCAGCTGCTGGACCGGTTCGAGATTCAGGCCAACAAGCATATCTACAACTACCCCTTCCTGATGGGTCAGGGCGTTTGGCTGGATTCGGACAAGCTGTCCCTGCAGGACAACCTGCGGGAAGTGCTGAAGCACGGCACGTTGTCCATCGGCTTCATCGGCCTGGCGGAAACGCTGACGGCGCTGTATGGCCATCACCACGGGGAAAGCGAGGAAATGCAGAAGAAGGGCCTGGAAATCATCGGATTCATGCGTTCCTTCTGCGACCGGATTTCCCAGGAGCATAAGATGAACTTTACCTTGCTGGCCACCCCCGCAGAGGGCCTGTCCGGACGCTTTATCCGGATGGACCAGAAGCGCTACGGCAAGCTGCCGGGAATTACCGATCGGGAGTACTACACCAACTCCTTCCACATCCCGGTGTGGTTCCCCATCTCCGTCTACGACAAGATCCGGCTGGAAGCTCCCTACCACGCCCTGTGCAACGCCGGGCACATCAGCTATGTAGAGCTGGACGGCGACACCGCCCGGAACGTGGAGGCCTTTGAATCGGTGGTACGCTGCATGCATGATTTTGGCATCGGCTACGGTAGCATCAACCATCCCGTGGACCGGGACCCCATCTGCGGCTATGTGGGCATCATCGGAGATGTCTGTCCTCGCTGCGGCCGCCGGGAAGGGGAAGAAGTCCCGCCGGATCGGGTAGAAGAACTGAAACGCAAATATCCGCAGATGCCTGCTTTCCAGGGCATTGAATAAACATTTTTCATCTCAGGAGGGATTGTTATGACTGTAAAGAGCAAGAGCGAAAAGCTAGGCCAGGGTGTTGGCTTCGAGCGTATCCGCCGGATCACCGGCTATCTGGTAGGCACCATGGACAAGTGGAATGACGCCAAGCGGGCCGAGGAGCGGGACCGAGTCAAGCACAGCATGAACGGCCATGCTTAAGTTAAGCGGTATCGTCAGTGACAGCATTGTGGACGGCCCCGGCATCCGGCTGTGTGTGTTCTGTCAGGGATGCCCACACCACTGTGACGGCTGTCACAACCCGGAAACCTGGCCCTTCCAGGGCGGCACCCCTATGGAGGAAGAGACCATTGTGGAGATTGCCCGCTCCAACCCCCTGTGCCGGGGCGTAACCTTCTCCGGCGGGGAGCCCTTCGCCCAGGCAGCAGGATTTGCCCGGCTGGCCCGCCTTCTCAAAGAAGCAGGGTATGAGGTAGCCTCCTACACCGGCTACACCTTCGAGCAGCTGCTGACAGGTACGGCGGAGCAGCGGGTGCTTCTGGAAGCCATCGACATTCTCATCGACGGTCCCTTCCTGCTGGAGCAGAAAAGTCTGGAAGTTCCCTTCCGGGGGAGCAAAAACCAACGGATTCTGGATGTACCCAAAAGCCTTGCCGCTGGCAAAGCCGTGGAAACTACCTCCGGCCGCTGGCTGGGAGAATATTGAAAAAAGCAGCCATTCCCTTGGAATGGCTGCTTTTCAACAACAATATCAGAATAAGAAAACAGCCACCCCGATTGGGATGGCTGTTTTTCTTGGCGACCCGGAACGGACTCGAACCGTCGACCTCCAGCGTGACAGGCTGGCGTGCTAACCGACTGCACCACCGGGCCATATGAAATTCGGAACGTTGGGAATTATAACATAAGCTTTGTCGTTTGTAAAGAGCAAAATGCAAAATTTTTAAAAGCTTATCGACATTGTATGCGATCCGTGGTATAATACGGGGGCTGTTTTCAGCACCCTGCCCAATACTGACCCAGGTCAGGGAAACATGACTATGAGGAGAAAATGTTATGAAACGAATGAACAAAGCACTGTCTGCCCTTGTCTGCCTGGTGCTGCTTTTCGCCCTGTGCCTGACCGGATGCGGCAGCACTGCCGCCCCTGAAACCACGGCTGGGACAACTGCCCCGGTGGAAACCACCGCCGCTGCCCAGGCCGATTCCACCGAAAATGCCCAGGAGTCCAATGTACTGGGAGAAGGCAGCACCGTTTTCACCCTTACCGTAACCGATCTGGACGGCAAGGAGACCAGCTTTGAGATCCACACCGACAAGAAAACCGTGGGCGAAGCTCTGCTGGATACAGGTCTGATTGCCGGGGAAGAAGGACAGTATGGCCTGTACGTCACCACCGTCAACGGCATCACCCTGGACTGGGACAAGGATGGGAAATACTGGGCCTTCTACATTGACGGCGAGTACGCCACCACCAGCCTGGACCTGACTGATATCACCCCGGATGCTTCCTACAGCCTGAAAGCCGAATAACCTCAAAAGCAGCCACCGCCGGCAATGAACTGCCGGCGGTGGTATTTTAATATTCAATTCCCTTTCGGGCAGGGATTCCCTGGTCAAAGGGGTGCTTGATTTTTTTCATTTCCGTGACGTAATCCGCAAGTTCCAGAAGACTCTGGGGCGGATTGCGCCCGGTAAGAACCACTTCCAACTTCTCAGGCTTGGATTTCAGGAAGGATACCACTTCCTCCAGCGGCACCACCCCATGATTGCAGGCCGAAATCATTTCGTCCAGCACCAGAAGGTCTGCATCCCGGGTTGCTTCCACCACCTGGTGAAACAGAGCAGTATAGTCCCGGGTGGCCTGCTCCTGCTGCTCCCGGCTCATCCGGAAGAAGAAACCGGGCACCGTTTTGCAGTGCATCACCCGAACCCCCTCCAAGGCTTTCAGAGGCTCAATTTCCGAAGAAGAACCATCCTTGAAGAATTGGGTGAACACCACCTGTTTGCCTACCCCTGAGGCTCTGAGGGTCAGTCCCAAGGCTGCTGTGGTTTTCCCCTTGCCGTCGCCGCAGTAAATGTGAATTCTTCCCGCCATGGTTATTCCTCCCGGTTCAGAATCCGATAGATTTTCTCCATATCCAACCCTTGGCGCAGGCTCTGGGCCAGCAGGTCATACTGCCGCTCCTTGTACGCCGCCGGGTCAAAGGATTCCAGCGCTCCCAGCTGTACACCCTTTTCCCGACAGAGGGCTTCCAGAATTCCCTGGGCAATTCCAGGAACATCAAAAATGCCGTGGACATAGCTGCCGTAAACGCTGCCTTTTCCCACCAGCGGGGCCTGGGAAACGCTGCTGCGGCCCATGTGGATTTCGTAGCCCACATAGCTGCATCCATTCAGGCATTCCAGCATTCCGGGAACCCCTTGCAGCACGCCTTCGGTCTGGGTCTGCACCTTCTGTCCCTGGAAGCAGGTTTCCATATCCAGCAGGCCCATACCGGCAATTTCCGTCACGTCCGCCGCTTCCACCTGCTGGGGGTCAGAAATATGCTTTCCCAGCATCTGGTAGCCGCCGCAGATACCGAAAACCAGAGTCCCTGCAGCTGCCGCCTTGTGAATCGCCGCTTCCAGACCGCTTTGCCGCAGCCATTTCAAGTCGGCAATGGTGCTTTTGGTGCCGGGAATCAAAATCATATCCGCCCCGAACAGCTCCGCCGGAGACTGGACATAGCGCACCGACACATTCTCGTAGCGCTCAAAGGGGGCAACATCCGTAAAGTTGGAAATCCGGGGCAGACGAATTACCGCAATATCCACCAGTTTCCGCTCCGTATCCCGGTGGAAACGCTGAGACAGACTATCCTCGTCATCAATATCCACATGCACATAAGGCACCACACCCACCACCGGAACGCCGCAGAGGTCTTCCAGGGTTTTCAGACCCGGCTCCAGAATGGTTTTGTCCCCCCGGAATTTGTTGACCACGGTGCCCTTGATCCGCGCCCGTTCCTCCGGCTCCAGCAGAGCCACGGTGCCATACAGCTGGGCAAACACACCGCCCCGGTCAATATCACCCACCAGCAGCACGGGAGCATCCACAATTTTGGCAAGGCCCATGTTTACCAGGTCTTCCTGCTTCAGGTTGATTTCTGCCGGACTGCCGGCGCCTTCGATGACGATGATATCATATTCTTCGTCCAGGGAGCGATATGCCTCCATGACGGCAGGCAGGAATTCCCGCTTGCGGCGGTAGTATTCCATGGCCTTCATGTTTCCCTGAACCTGACCGTTCACAATCACCTGGCTGCCCACATCGGTGGTGGGCTTGAGCAGAATGGGGTTCATCCGCACATCCGGGGCAATGCCCGCCGCTTCCGCCTGCACCACCTGGGCCCGGCCCATCTCTCCGCCATCTGCGGTGATGAAGGAGTTCAGGGCCATATTCTGGCTTTTGAAGGGGGCTACCCGGTAGCCGTCCTGCTTGAATATCCGGCACAGCCCGGCGCAGAGCAGACTTTTGCCTGCGTTGGACATGGTGCCCTGAATCATAATGTTTTTTGCCATGACGGCTCCTTTCCCAGCAACTCATACATGGTGCCCATCAGCACCGCA
Organism: Candidatus Faecousia faecavium; assembly: GCA_018712645.1. GTDB lineage: Bacteria > Bacillota > Clostridia > Oscillospirales > Oscillospiraceae > Faecousia > Faecousia faecavium. The sequence continues at coordinate 12,756 of DVGO01000037.1, forward strand.
TTTTCCTCCCGTCCCCGCACGGCAATCCGGTACCAACCGGGGCCAAGGCCGGGGTAGTTGTCGCAGTTGCGAATGGCGATTCTCTTCTCTTTCAGTCGGATGTGCAAATCCTCCGGCCCCTGAAACAGCAGATAGTTGGCTTCCGAATCGCAGACCCAAAAGCCCAGCTGCTCCAGTTTCTCCTTGAGCCAGGGCCGCTCCCGGGCAATCAGCTCCCGGGTCCTGCGGATAAACTCCCGCTCCTTCAGCGCCGCCACTCCGGCTGCCTGGGCCACGGTGGACACATTCCAGGGCTGTACAGTTTTCGCCATCCGTCCCAGAAGCTCTGGGTCGGCACTGAGGCAGTAACCCAGCCGGATGCCCGCCATGCCGTAGCTTTTGGTGAAGGCTTTCAGGATAAATACATTGGGATATTCTTCCAGTTTAGGCTTCAGGCTCTGCTCCCGGTCGGAAAGGTCTGCAAAGCATTCATCCACAAACAGACGGATTCCCTTTTCCCGGCAGAAGTTCAGAATTTGCTCCATCAAGTCTTTTTCAATGGTTTTTCCGGTGGGATTGTTGGGATTGCACAGGAACACCACTTCCGGCTCTGCCTGTTCCAGGAAGCGCAGGAAACCGCCGTCCAGGCAAAACCCGTTTTCCTTGGAAAGGTTGTAACGGGAAATTTGGCATCCGGTTCGGTTCAGGGCCAGGGAATACTCCGAAAAGGTGGGTGCCAGCTCTACCGCCCGCTTGGCTCCCACTGCCTCGCAGTAGGAGTAAATCAGTTCCGCCGCGCCGCTGCCGCAGAGAATCCACTGCCGGGGCACGTCTTCAAAAGCGGCGATAGCCCCCACCAGTTCCCGGCAATAGGGGTCCGGATACCGGTGCAGCTGACTCAGGCTGCTGCGAATGGCATTCAAAACCCCTTCCGGCGTTCCCAAGGGATTGGTATTGGCAGAGTAGTCCAGCAGAATCTCCCCGCCGTACACATCCCCGCCGTGGGGATTTTTGGTTTGGTAGAGCATCCGTTCACCCTCCGATCAAAATAAGCCCTTTTACCCCGGCGAACACCAACAGCGCCAGAAACGCTGTGACATAGAGCAGATTGCAGGCTCTGGGAATGTCCTGGGTTTCAATCTCCCGGAGGCCATCGCCAATGTAGGGCTTTTTGTGCAGCACTCCGTGATACCAGGCGTCTCCCGCCAGCCGCAGACCCAGAAGGCCCGCACATACCGACTCCGTCTGGGCGGAGTTGGGGCTGGCATGGCAGAACCGATCCCGCTTGAAAATCTTCCAGCCGTTTTTCACATCCAGCCCGAGGATTCCTCCGGCAGCCAGCATCAGCAGCGCCGACAGCCGGGCGGGAATAAAGTTAAACACATCGTCCATTTTGGCTCCCACCAGGCCAATATTCTTGTACGGCGGCTCCACATACCCCAGCATGGAGTCCATGGTGTTCACCGCTTTGTAGAAAAATCCCAGAGGTGCACCGCCGATGGCCAGAAACAGCATGGGCGCCACAATTCCGTCGGAGGTATTCTCCGCCACCGTCTCCACCGCCGCACGGGTCACCCCGGCTTCGTCCAGCCGGGGCACATCCCGGCCCACGATCATGGAAACTGCATAGCGGGATGCTGCCAAATCCCCGGTTTTCAGGGCGGCGTAGACCTTCATGCTCTCTTCTTTCAGGGACTTGGTCGCCAGAATCTGGGCGCAAAGCAGGGTTTCCAGTGCAAATCCCAGCCACTGATTGACACCATACGCAAGGCTCAAAAGCAGTGCCGGAATGGCAAAGGAAAGTCCCACCACCAGCACCCACAGCACGCCGCCTGCAATCTGTTCTCCCAAAACTGTCTTGGGGAAAATTTTCCGCACCAGTTTTTCTCCCCCGGAAATCATCTTACCGATTAGCACCACCGGATGGGGAAAACCGTGAGGGTCGCCCACCAGCAAATCCAGAAAAAATCCCAGAATCAAGGCAAACAACGACCACATCATACCCGTCCCCCCTGCATCGCAACAATCAGGATTGGATTTAGGCCGGTCATCAGGTGATAAGACCCCGCCTTTCTGGCTTTCGCCACACTGAGACTGACCACTTCTTCCCATTCAAATGCAAACTCTTTCAGGCACTGGGTCAGCTCCGCCTGGGATTCCAGAGAGATGGCCGTGGCCACAATCCGCACATTGGGATTCTTTTCCAGCAAAAGCCGGATAATCTGCCGCAGATTTCCGCTGCTGCCGCCGATAAAGGCATGGGTGGGCGCAGGCAGGTCTTCGCAGGCTTCCGGAGCTTTTCCCGGCACTACAGTCAGATTCTCCAGCGCAAAACGGCGGCAGTTTTCCTGCAGCAGGGCAACCGCCGATTCCTTCTGCTCAATGGCATAGACATGACCTTTTTCGCAAAGCCTTCCTAGTTCCACGCTGACGCTGCCGGTACCGGCGCCAATGTCCCAGACAAGAGAGGTATCTTTCAGTTCCAGCTTGGACAGGCAGACACTGCGCACTTCACTTTTGGTCATGGGCACCTTTTCTTCCCGGAGGAAGGCGTCATCCGGAAGGCCGCAACTCACCGTCCGGCAAGCTTTTTCGTTTTCCACCAGAGCAACACTCAGGCTGTGGAAAGTTTGTTCCGCAAGTTCCTGGGCGCTTCCGGTCACAATGCTTTCTTCCGGATAGCCCAACTGCTGTCCCACGCTGACAAGCACCTGTCCCAGTCCTGCTTTTGTCAAATCCTGGCAGATCCGGCCCATACCGTTTTCTCCCCCGGCCAGCACAAAGACCCGCGGGTTCCGGGCGACGTCGGCAGCCAGATTGTGGTTTCTTCCGTGGAGACTCACCGGCAGCACATCTTCGTACGATACTCCCAGTTTGGCACACAGGCACACCAGAGAACTCAGTCCCGGCTCCAGGGTTACCTGACAATCTTCCAGCAATGGCAGCAGCTTCTTGGTTCCGCTGAAAAATCCCACATCCCCGGACATTACCACAGCGAACTCCCGGCATCCGGGGTGATTGTGGATAAATTCCGAGATTTTTTCCGGAGAAATGGCTTCCAAGATTTCCTGTCCCGGCTCCGCCACCGCCTGGAGCATCCGCCCCGCACCGATGAGGCAAGTCGCATGTCGGATGGCCTGCCGGGCCTGGTTTGTCATGGCATCCAGGCTTCCCGGGCCAATGCCCACAATGGTAACCTTGCTCTTCCAGGTAAGGCCAAACCGGCTGCAAATCTCATTCACCACCTGCTCAAAGTCCATCCCCTCCACCTGAGGTGGACGGCCGATAATCACCAGCTTTGCCCCGGCTTCCCGGGCCGACGCCAGCTTTTCGGCAAAGCCACCGGCACCGCCGGATTCCTTGGTAACCAGAAATTTTGCCTGGATGCTTTCCAGCATGGCCAGATTCATCTGCCGGGTAAAGGGGCCCTGCATGGCAAAAATATGAGACGGCTGCACTCCGGCATCCCGGCACAGCTCCAAAGATTCCATCATGGGCAGCACCCGGGCATACACCCGCTGGGAAAAGCCTTCCAGCCGGGAAAAAGCCTTCAGTTCCTTGCTGCCGGTGGTGAGCAGGATGTTCCCTTCCTGGGTATTTAAGTAATCCACCGCCCCGGCAATATCCGGCACCAGGATATCGTCCTCCTGAGCCTTGCCGCTGCTGCGGAGCAGGCGCAGATACTCCGTTCCGGTTTCCTCACAGGCAGCGCAGATATTCTCCGTCACCACGCTGGCGTAAGGGTGGGTGGCATCCACCACCAGGTCAAACCCTTCCCGGGAAAATAGCTGGGCCATTTCCCCCCGGGTCATCCGGTGGGCGGAAACCGTCATGTTCTCTCCTTCCGGCAGCAGGGTTTCTCCGTATTCTGTAGCCACACAGGCAGTCACGAAAAGCGGCTGCGTGATCAAAAATTCCACCAGCTTTCGCCCTTCGGTGGTTCCGGCAAAAATACAAAGCTTATACATTCCGATATCCTCTGGGGGTCACCAATTTTCCGGCAATCTGGCGGGTCATGGCGTTGCCGATGAACACGGTGCAGAACATGTCCACATCCATGGTTTCCAGCTGCTCCAGAGTGCAGAGCTTGCCTTCCTCCCCATCCCGGCCGATGTTCCGGGCCACGGCGCAGAGCCGGTCGGCAGGCAATTCCCTACGCAGAATCTGGCAGGCCCGGCGCAGATGGTCCGGCCGTCCGTGGCTGGCAGGGTTGTACAGCACAATGGACAGGTCCGCCTTGGCGGCACATTCCAGCCGGGTTTCAATCTTCTCCCAAGGGGTCAGCCGGTCGCTGAGGCTGATGACCGCAAAGTCATGGGTCAGAGGCGCACCCAGCAGAGCGCCGCCGCTGCAGGCTGCCGTCAGGCCGGGAACCACAACGATTTCCGGCTCCGTCTTTTCGCCCCGCAGCTCGTAAATCAAGGCGCCCATGCCGTAGATCACGCTGTCACCGGAGCAGACCATGGCAACGTCCCGCCCCTTCATGGCCTCATCCAGGGCCATCTGGCAGCGCTGGGTTTCCCGGGTCATGGGGGTGGTCATGTATTCTTTTTCCGGATACCAGTTTTTCACCAAATCCACATACACATGGTAGCCGATAATCACATCGCACTGCTCCAGCACCTGCTGAGCACGGATGGTCAGATTCTCATAATTTCCGGGGCCAATGCCCACCACATACAGTTTCGCCAAATTGTACCTCCATAGATTTCAGCGCCAGGGCAACGGTCACCCCGTCCCGGGCAGTTTTGTTCACAAGCAGTTTGTCCGCTTCCATCAAAGCGGCTCGCTCACACACATTGTCCACGCCAACGACACTTTCAACGAAAGACGAGGAAGACACCGCGCCCCCTACCTGGGAAAGTTCCTGAGCGGTATAGAATACCGCCTGCCAGTGGTTTTTCTCACAGAATTCCAGCAGTCCCGGCTCCTGGGCCTTGCGGTCGATGGATGCCACCCGGGCGATGCTGCGGCGGTCAATGTGATGCTGCTGCAAAACCTGGGTAACCACCTCTTCGATGGTCTGCGCCGGAATTCCCTTCCGGCAGCCGATGCCAAGATACAGCACCTTAGGAAGAAGCCGGAGCGTTGTATCAAAGGGCTCCTCCGTTCCGTAGGTCAGGAAAATGCCCACCTTTCCCCGTTCCCCGGGAATCACCCCGGCGGGCAGATTGCCTGCAATGGGGAAATCACTTTTCAGGGGCACATCCCTTTCCAAAATGGCGGCGGATACCGCCTTGGCAGAAGCCATGCTGCTGATGGCAAATCCCCGCTCCGCTGCCCAGGCATCCACGGAAAATCGGCCGTTGATATCCGTTGCGGTGGTAATCACCGCTGTGGCTCCCAGTTCTTTAGACAGTTCCCTTGCCAGGGCATTGGCTCCGCCAATGTGACCGGAGAGCAGCGGGATAACGAACTTCCCAAACTCGTCCAGACACAGCACCGCCGGGTCACTGGTCTTGCTGTAGACATAGGGGGCAATCTGCCGCACCGCAATGCCGCAGGAACCCACAAAAATCAGCACCTCCGCCTGGGAAAACCACTCCCCATAAAAGCTTTGGGAGGGCTTGGGAATCCCTTCAAAGTCTCCATCTGCCAATCGCTGCGGAGCAAAACAATGGGTTTGCATCCCAGATAGCCCCTGCCGAACCCGGCGGGCGGTTTCCATTCCCATGCTGCTGTAGGCGAAAATCGCCGCTATCATTTGCTTGCCTCCCGGAATTCCGTGGTAAACTCCGGATGGTACAGCAAAGATCTTTCATATTCCTGGCCCATACAGTTGCCCACGATAATCAGGGAGGTTTTGGTCAGGCCATTGCGGGTCACAGTTTCGTGGAGGGTGTCCACCGTACAGCGGAAAATCCGCTCCTCCGGCCAGGTAGCCTTGTAAACGATGGCCACCGGGGTAGACCCGGCATAGCCCCCTGCCAGCAGTTCCCGCTGGAGGCTTTCCGTCAAAGAGGTGCTGAGAAACAGCACCATGGTAGCTCCGTGGGATGCCAATGACCGGATGGACTCCCGCTCCGGCACCGGAGTCCGGCCGGCTGCCCGGGTGATAATCACCGTCTGGCTTACGTCCGGCAAGGTGTATTCTGCCTTCAGGGAAGAGGCCGCGCCGCAGAAGGCGCTGACGCCGGGGCAGACATCATAGGCAATGCCCAGCTTTTCCAATTCGTCAAACTGTTCCCGCACGGCGCCATAAATGCTGGAATCGCCGGTATGCAGCCGGACGGTGGTTTTGCCCACGCTTTCCGCTGCACGGATTACCTCGATCACTTCTTCCAGGGTCATTTTGGCGCTGTTGTGAATCTGGCAGTCCGGTCTGCAATTTTCCAGAAGTTCCGGATTGACAAGAGAACCGGCGTAAATTACCACATCCGCCTGCTGCAAAAGCCGCTGTCCCCGCACCGTAATCAAATCCACAGCGCCGCTGCCGGCGCCTACAAAATGTACCATTATGTTCCCTCCTTGATTGTTTGCCAAAGCTGCTCGGCATTTGCGGTCTGGCCCAAAATGCCATATTGCAGAGAATAGACAATTGCGCCGGTTTCCAGGGTTTCCCCACCCCGGCATTGTAAGTGAAAGCCAATTTTTTCTGTCAGGCTTTCCAGCGCCGCCTGTCGGCAGCGGTCATCGGAAATCACCGCCAGAGCATCGTCGCAGGCGACGCATTGCAGCAGCGTTCTTACCTGCTCCGGAGGCAATCCTGCCGCCGCAGCGTGGGCTGCCAGAATTTCCATCCGGCAGTCGCCGTATTTGGAATGGGTATTCATCATCCCGCCGGCAATCTTCACCAGCTTGCCGATGTGACCAATGAGCAGCGCTCCCCGGAAGCCCAGTTCCTTGCAGATATCCAGGCTTTCCCCGATAAAATTCGAGCACTGCACCGCCTTTTCCGGATTCATCCCCAGGCTGTTTTGCAGAAAAGACGAACCGTAGTTGCCGGGGGTGAGCAGTACATACTCCTGCCCCAAGTCCCGGCGCTGGCGCAGTTCCACCCGAATGGTATCCACCAGGGCCTTCTCACTCATGGGCTCCACAATTCCGGTGGTTCCCAGAATGGAAATTCCCCCCACAATACCCAGCCGGGGATTGAAGGTCTTTTTTGCCAAGGCCTCTCCCTCTGGTGCAGAGATCACCACATCCAGTCCGCCGGGATAGTCCGTCAAGGCCATCACCTGGGCCACATTTTCCCGGATCATCTGCCGTGGAACGGAATTGATGGCGGCTGCTCCCACCGGTTGATTCAGTCCCGGCTTGGTCACCCGGCCTACCCCTTCCCCGCCGTCAATGGAAATGCCGGGGGTACCCGTCCTGGAAACCCGGGCGAAAATCAGGGTGCCATTGGTAACATCTGGGTCATCGCCGCTGTCTTTGCGGACGGCGCAGGAAACCGCACCGTCTTGCCGGGTAATTTCCAGGATTTCCAGCTGCACGGTAATCCCCTTAGGGGTTTCGATGGAAATTTCTTCCTTCTTTCTTCCCGTCAGCAGCATCCAGGCCGCTGCCTTGGCGGCGGCTGCGGCGCAGGTGCCGGTGGTGTAGCCCATGCGCAGCTTTTTGCCGCCTTTGTCGATATACACTTCCATAACTTTACCGCATGATCTGGTAGAGCAGAGCATTGCAGATGGCTGCCGCCACGTTGCTGCCGCCCTTGCGGCCCCGGGCCACAATGTAGGGAGCCGGGTCTGTCAGAATCAGTTCCTTGCTCTCCACCACGTTGACAAAGCCCACCGGCACGCCGATGATCAGCGCCGGATGCAGCGCCCCCGCCGCCATCTGCTCATGCAGGGAAATCAGCGCCGTAGGAGCATTGCCAATGGCAAAAATGCAGGGCTTTTCCAGCTGGGCTGCCCGCTCCATGGAGACGATGGCCCGGGTGATGCCCCGCTGCTTGGCCTCCGCTGCAACTTCCGGGTCGGACATGAAGCAGTGGACAGTGCCTCCCAGCTTGCCCAGGATGACCTTGTTGATGCCAGCCTTGGCCATTTGGGTGTCGGTGACGATATCGCAGCCACCCCGGAGAGCCTGCAGGGCCTTGTCCACCGCATCCGGGGAAAAGGCCAGATTCTCCACATAGGAAAAATCTGCGGTGGTGTGGATTACCCGCTTGATGATGGGCTCCTGCTTGGGGTCCAGTTTGGTGTCCCCCAGAATCTCCGTAATAATTTCAAAACTCCGTTTTTCGATGTCACCGGGTTTGATGGTTTCCAGCATGACGATATTTCTCCTTTCGGCAGGCTTCATAGAAATTCCGGACAAATTCCGGATTGGCATAGAAATGAAAATGGGGGAATCCGGCGTAGAGGGTTTCCGTGGCAACCACCGCAGGCCACTGCTTTCCGCTGGGCTTTTCTGCCAGGAAGACACTTCCGTTTTCCGTGCAGTCCCAGTGGTGAAATTCATGTCCGGCAATGGACTGTCCTGCTTTGCACAGCAGGTTGTCTTTCTGAGCCGTCAATGTCACATAGCCGAACCGGGTCAGCTTTCCCCGGTCAAAGCAGCTTCCCTCCACCGCACCCACCATGGGTACGTCGGCGATAGCCTGGGTCAGATACATGAAGCCGCCGCACTCGGCAATGCAGGGCAGCCCAGCATCCAGCGCTTCCCGGATGGATTGCCGCATTTGCTGGTTCTGACTGAGCTGGGGAAGATACAGTTCCGGGTACCCGCCTCCCAGATACAGTCCGTCCAGGTTCTCCGGAAGATGGTTGTCTGTCAGCGGACTGAAGGGCACCAGCTGTGCCCCAAGTTCTTCCAGAGCAGTCAGGTTGTCCCCATAGTAAAAGCAGAAAGCTTTGTCCTGGGCAACTCCAATACGCACCGGCTCCTGCCGGGGAAAGGTTACCTCCTCACAAGTCAGGGCCGGAGCCGACCATGCCAGTTCCAGCAGCCCATCCAAATCCAAAGTCTTTTCCGCCTGCATGGCAAGGGTCTGTAATTTTTCTTTCAGATTCTCCACTTCCCCGGCGGTAATCAGCCCCAAATGGCGGCTTTCCAGGGTGCTTTCCGGCACGGCAGGAAGAAAGCCCAGGGGCTGAATTTTTCCGGCAAATTTCTCCCGGATGGCCCGAGCCAGGCCGGGGTAACTGCCGACGCTGCACCGGTTGAGAATCACGCCCTGGATCTGGTTGTCCGGATACAGGCTGAAAAAGCCCTGAATCACCGCCAGCACGGACATTGCCGCTCCGGCAGCGTTCACCACCAGCACCACCGGGGTGCGGGTTATTCTGGCAACTTCGTAGGTGCTGGCTTTGGTAGAATCCAGGCTCAGACCGTCGTAAAAGCCCATGACCCCTTCCAGAATGCTCACATCACACCCATGGCTGTTTTTTGCCAGCAGATACCGCAGCGTATTTTCCGAAAAGAAAAAGGAATCCAGATTGGCGCTGTGGGTGCCGATGATCCGGCTGTGAAACATAGGGTCAATATAATCCGGGCCGCATTTAAAAGCGCCGACCTGCATATTCCGGTTGACCAGAGCCTGCAAAAGGGCGCAGCAAAGCGTGGTCTTGCCGCAGCCGCTGTTGGTGCCCGCCAGCAAAATTCTGGGTGCGGTATATTCCATAAGCATTTCCTTCTTTCCCTTTCCGGTTTATGAAATCTGCCCACGGGAAAGCTTCCCGTGGGCAGAATCTTTCCTGTCATCCAATGCAAAGGTATCAGGCTCTGTGGCCAGAAATGGCGCTGCTGCGAAATACCAGCATCCGGTCGTACCAGATTTCCTTGCGAACGCTCCAGGCAGCGCAGGGAATTTCCTGGTTCAGCGCCGCCACAGGAACGGTAAACACCACTTCTTGCTGTTTTCCGGTCTCCGGGCAGATATGCTCTGCTTCCGGAGCCTGGGCAGCCTCCTGAGCTGTGCCCATATACACTTTTCCATAGCCGTCACCGCTCATGGTCATGGCTGCGTTCATGGCACCATTTTCCACATGCAAGATACATTTTACCACATGGAACATGGAAGAACTGGAATCCACCGTAATTTCATAGGTTCCGTCGGCAATCTGCGCAGGCAGGATTACTTCGGCAGGAACTTCGGTATCCTGTTCCATGTGGGGCAGGTACTCCCCTGCCAGGGCATCGGCCACATGGTCCACAAACATCTGCTGCACCGCAGGATACTGGCCCAGGCCCTTCAATACGCACTGGGTTTCATATCCAGCATCGGCAAAAACTGCCTTCCAGGTATCTTCCGCATCTCCCGCCATGTCATTATGGGCATGATCACCGGCCACCACCATCAGCGGCAGCAGCACCACCTTCTTGGCGTCGGTTTTGCGCACATCCGCCAGCACATCCTCCACGGTAGGCTCTGCTTCCACTGTGCCGATGAAGAAATTGTGGAAACCTGCCTGAATCAGCTTCTGCTGCAGCTTGGGATAGGTTGCGTTGGCCGCATGTTCCGTTCCGTGGCCCATGAACACCATGGCGGTGTCACTTGTATTGTAAGGCGCCGTTTCCTCAGCCAGCGCCGCAATCAGCGTATCATAGTCCCGGTCCTCCACCAGCAGGGGACGTCCAACCTTCATAGAATGAAAGCGCTCCCGGTAGGCACCGATTTGGGCAATCACCCCATCATACTCGATTCCGGGCATAACATGGGTGGGCTGAATCACCACATCCCGGACGCCATCGGCAACCAGCCGCTCCATAGCCTGCTTGACATTGTCGATTTCCAGCTGATCCCGTTCCTTCAGAATATCCAGGATAATCTGGCTGGTAAAGGCACGACGGATTTCATATTGGGGATAGGCTTTCTGAATGGCCCGCTCCACTGCGCCGATGGTCAGATCCCGGTTATCGTTATAGCTGGTGCCAAAGGATACCACCAGCAGCACCGGCCGGGCAGTCTCCATACCGACACTCTCCTCATCAATGGTTTCCGAAAAGGTACACACTTCTTTTGCAAAACGGTTCATCTTTGTCCTCCGTTGTAAGTTTGTCTGGTCCCTTCCGCTTTCGACATACCCCAAAAAAGCAGAAGGAATCCCGGATGCCGGAGCATATTCTCACCGGCATCCGGTTGTTACGCCTCCGGAAAGCCGCCGCAGTCCGGAGCGGATACCACCTGTCCCGGGTGGAGGGCATGGCCGTTGGGCAATCTGCCATGCCGGATGCTGGCCGCAAGGGGGTTACGACCACAAAAACGGTCGGAGCAAACCCTGTCTCGGGCTGCTCCGGCCGTTTTTCCGTAAGCAAAACACACCTGCCCATCCCTGGACACGAGGACAGACAGACCTTTCACATTCAAGCAGGTCTCCTGACTTACGCATCCCCAGCCCGGCACAGCCTTCTCGGGAAAGCTCCCAATGGCCGACTTTCGTCCTATGCAGGGCCTCCGCGCATACAGTGGCGGCACCGTTCCGGATTCCCACCGGATTCCCTATTCTCCGCCCATTTTCAACGAAATCCGGCGGCACTTGAATGGGTATTCACTTAGTCATAGAATACTCGCCTTTTCTTCGTTTGTCAAGTGAAATCCACCCGTTTCCCCAGGGTTCAAAAAGGGAACCGGGACCGCCGAAGGGCAGTCCCGGTTGTGTATTTTCTTCTCTTACCTGCCTGCAAAATCCTTGGCAACTTCCACGATGTGCTCTGCGCTCAGGCCGAACTGCTTCAGCAGGGCACCGGCAGGGCCGGAGTGACCGAACTCGTCGTTCACGCCAATTCTGCGTACCGGAGTAGGCAGCTTCTCGCTGAGCAGGGCTGCTACCGCTTCGCCCAGTCCGCCGATGATGGAGTGCTCTTCGCAGGTGATGACCTTGCCGCACTTCTTGGCAGCTTCCAGTACCAGTTCTTCGTCCAGAGGCTTGATGGTGGCCATGTTGATGACCATGGCGCTGATGCCTTCCTGGGCCAGGGTTTCCGCTGCCTGGATGGCTTCGTACACCATCAGGCCGTTGGCAATGATGGCAACATTGCTGCCATCCCGGAGGATCTCGCCCTTGCCAATGGTGAAGGGGGTTCCTTCCTCATGGATTACCGGCACTGCTGCACGGCCGAAGCGCATGTACACAGGGCCCTCATGCTCGTAGGCTGCCCGCACCATGGCCCGGGCTTCCACATCGTCAGCGGGGCTCATGACCACCATGCCGGGGATGGAGCGCATCAGGGCAAAGTCTTCGCAGCACTGGTGGCTGGCGCCGTCCTCGCCTACGGAGATGCCGCCGTGGGTGGCGCCGATTTTCACGTTCAGATGAGGATAGCCGATGGAGTTGCGCACCTGCTCAAAGGCACGGCCTGCGGCGAACATGGCAAAGCTGGAAGCAAAGGGCACCAGTCCGGTGGTGGACAGGCCTGCTGCCACACAGATCATATTGCTCTCGGCAATGCCGCAGTCAAAGTGCCGCTCCGGGAATACCTTCTGGAATACGCCGGTTTTGGTAGCGCCTGCCAGGTCCGCATCCAGAACCACCAGGTTTTCAAATTCTGCACCCAGCTCTGCCAGGGCCTTGCCGTAGCTGTCACGGGTTGCAATTTTCTTCATTTCTGCCATCTCTCAGCCCTCCAGTCCGGCCAGAATGGCCTTCAGTTCTGTCATTGCCACTTCGTACTCGGCATCGTTGGGGGCCTTTCCGTGCCAGCCGGCGTTGTTTTCCATGTAGGAAACGTCCTTGCCCTTGGTGGTCTTCATCACAATGGCGGTGGGCTGACCCTTGATGGTCCGGGCGGTGTTCATGGCCTGCTCGATCTGGTCAAAGTCGTGACCGTCGATCACTTCCACATGGAAGCCGAAGGCCTTCAGCTTCTCGTCGATGGGGTACGGGCTCATGACCTTAGCCACGTCGCCGTCGATCTGCAGACCGTTGTTGTCGATGATAACGCACAGGTTGTCCAGCTTGTAGTGGCTGGCTGCCATGCAGGCTTCCCAAACCTGGCCTTCCTGAATTTCACCGTCACCCAGCAGGGTGTAGACCCGGAAGGACTTGCCCTGGTGCTTGCCGCCCAGAGCCATGCCCACGGCGCAGGAAATTCCCTGACCCAGAGAGCCGGTGGACATATCCACACCGGGGACGGTGTTCATGTTGGGATGGCCCTGAAGGTAGGAATCAATATGCCGCAGGGTGGGCAGATCCTCCACCGGGAAGAATCCCCGGTTGGCCAGCGCCGCATACAGTCCCGGAGCGGTATGACCCTTGGACAGCACGAACCGGTCCCGGTCCGCCCACTTGGGGTTGGCGGGGTCAATGTTCATTTCCTTGAAGTACAGATAAGTAAACATGTCCGCAGCAGACAGACTGCCGCCGGGATGTCCCGCCTTGGCACCATGGGTTGCCTCAATGACGCCCATCCGAACCTTGCAGGCAGTGATTTGCAGCTGCTTCTTTTCCTGTAAAGTCATAGAATCCTCCTTCATATGATACGTGGGATAAGTGCTACCCCGCTTTTTCTACCACATTATACATGGGCTTGGCCGGATTTGTCAATGGTACCGGCAAAAACGGCACAGCCAACAGGCTGTGCCGTCTGCACGATTCACAAAAGAGTGCGGCTGCGTCTCCAGGCAGCGGTGCCAATCCCCCGGATCAGCAAAGTCAGGGCAATGACTCCAAGCAGACACCCACTCATAACGCTGTAGGCAAATACCGCCTCGTTTCCCCGGCGCTGGACGTAATACTCCATGTATCCGGCCCCGCCAATGGCCGCCGCAATGGCCAGCCAAATGGGAACATACCACAGCCGGAACCCCCGGTGCTTGACCAGCCGCACCGAGAACATCACCACAGCGAACACCATGACAACCGCTCCCAGCACCTGAACGATGCTGACGAAACCGTTGCTTCGGAAAAACAAGGAATCATACCGGGTGCTGTCCAGCACCACCTGAGAAGCGCCGTAACACAGCAAAAGCAGCAGGCAGGTATCTCCATCTTTCCCTCTGCCCCGGCGGTGGCTTGCTAAATCAAAGGCCGTCAGGCAAATGAACAGCACAGCCGCCGCCATCGCCTGAATGACGAAGGTCGCCAGACGGTATTCCGTGGCACCGGACACCGCATTGGTCACGGGATAAACCCAAGGAAGGGACTGTATTGACTGCACAATCTGCCCCCGGTCGGAACTGTTGAAAAAAGAAGCCAGCCGTCCCACGCTGATGCCCGCACAGCCCGCAAGGCACATGCAGTCGAGCATCTGGGGCAGATTTCGGTTCAGGAAGAGAATCCGCACAATTCCCGCCGCCACCAGGCATCCGGCAAACACACCCAACAGGGCATAACCGCCGGAAGAGTAGTCGGTCATGGCAGCCTGGAAGCTGGCATAGCTGTCAGTGCGGCAATACCAGTGGACGAACCGGGCAAACACCAGGCTCAAAGCCAGACTGACCGGCACCACCGCAAAGCCCGCCGCCGCATTCCCGGTTTTTCCCAGATAAAATGCCAGGAAAAAGCAGATGGCAACCATAGCCGCCAGAGTCAGGACAATGGAGTTCCAATAGATAACGGTCTCTCCGGAAATATAGGCAATCCGCTCCATGGTCTTAACCTCCCTCCGGCACTGCCGTGGCAAAATAAATGATATCGCTGATTTTCCGCTGCTGACCGTAAACCGGGCGGTTAATCAGCTGGTCGTTCATGACGATGGTGGCCGTCTGACCGCCATCCAGACAGTAGGCCATTTTACAGCCGGTGGCCGCAATGTTCTTGGTGAACATCTGCACCGTGGGGATCTCCTGATAGGGGCCTTCTGTGTTGGCAGTGGCCACAATGTAGTGCAGCGGCCCCATCTGGCACAGCGCAGACCGGGCATAGCCTTCGTTGATCTCGCCCACGCCGTACCAGGTGGGGTTCTTTACTTCGTAGTTATCCACCAGCACCGGGCCAAAGGCCAGGCTGAAGGAAATGCTGTTTTCGTCCACGAATTTCTGCACATCCTCCACCGTCAGCACTTCTCCGGCGTAGGTAAAGTGCATGTCGCCGTTGGTGTCAATATAGCAGGTTTCGGCGTAGGTGCCCTCCACCCGCCGGGCAACCCCCTGGTAGACCACGGCGCCGAAATCCCGGAACCGATAAAAGTCACCGGCAGAGGCCACCACCGCATTGACGCTGGCCGCCATTTCCGTGGTCAGATACTGCATTTCCGAGCCATACTCCCCACCCGCCAAATGGCGGCGGAACTGGGAGGGGTCGGAAACCTTAATTTCAGAGAAGGTATAGACCGAGCCGTCATGGACTTCCTTCCAGGTGATGGCGAAAATACTGTCATCCAGATAATACCGAACCACACTGTCCTGAAACAGCTCCACTTCCGGTGTAAAATACAGCTTCTGGTCTTCCAGCAGCCAGGCAGCATCCTCCAGCACCTGTTTGAGCACTTCCGGGTCAGTGGTTTCCCCGTAGCAATCCGGATTCGGCTCCGGGGCTACCTGAGCATCCGCTTCAATCCAGTAACGCTTGCGCACCGGCTCTACTTCAATCACCGGTTTGTCCGAAGAAAGCAGGGATTCTCTGGCGGCGGCAATCTGACTGGTCAGATATGTATTGACCTGCTGGCCAATGGCCACACTGGCAGTGCGGGAGGGCTCGGAAAGTTTGGGTCTTCCCAAATTCTGATACATTCTCCCCAAAAGTTCCGCAGTAGCCATTGTGGATGCAGGAACAATGAGAATCGTCAGCAAAATCAGAGCAGCCCATTGTGCTTTGCTGCGCTTCGTTTTGGGTTTCTCCTGACGGACGGGAGGAAGGGGTGCTTTTCCCGGGGTTTTCGCAAATTTCGGTTGATACGCCATTGTTTCCCCTCCTTAGCCAATGCCGCCGGACAAAGCAGCCAGCAGTGCCTGGTTGGGAACGACCCACCACTGACCGTCCCGCAGCACCAAATCCAGCACCACATCATAAGAAACCGTCTTGTGTTCCTGCTGCAATGCTTCTTCCACCGCCTGATCCATTACCTGGTCAATCAGATCCTGACGAAAGTTGTTTGCTTCGTCATACAGTTCTTCCATCTCCGTAGCCGCCTCCACCCTCTGCTGGAGCAGATCATGGCAGCGCTGCTGCATGTCCAGCACCATTGCCGGTAAATCCAGGGCAGTAAGGCGAACCTGACGGGCAAATCCGGCATCCGACACATAGCAGTCCCCCAGAAATTCATAAGAAAGGCTGTTAAGATACGCCTGCCAGAACCGGTCGCTTACGGCATCCTCCAAACTCCCGGAGAAGCCCAGATCCGGCTGGCCATAAATCTGCGCAGATACCGCCTGGTAATCTCCATCGGAAACGGCGTCCATCAGTTCCTGACTGCGCTGCACAGCGCCTTCGGGAATCTGGTCCACTTTCATCGGGGCATCTAAATTTGCCAGGCACAGTCCCACTGTCCCCAGCATCAGCACCAGTCCGGCGGCGGCAAACAGCCCCGCAAATATTCTGGCAATTTTCATACGCTCTCCTCTTTCGTTCTGAACAAAACGCACCGTCCTGTTTCGGACGGTGCGTCAAAGGTTACAGCACCGATTCGTAGATATTCTCGATGGCTTCGCCAAAGGCTTTTTTATCAAAGGCTGCAGCAATCTCCTGGCTGCGCCGGGCAGCGGCCTCCCGCCACTGGGTATCGTGCATTGCCATGTCGATGGCCTGTAAGAATTCCTCCGCGCTGGTATACTCGTAGCCGTTCTGCCCCTCCTGGAGCACATCCGCCAGGCAGTCATCCTGACGGCACAGCAGAGGCAAGCCGTTAGCGGCAGCTTCTATGTAAGTCAGGCCCTGGGTTTCGCTGGTGGAGGCGCTGACGAAAATATCTCCCAACTGGTAGTAATTCTGCACCTGAGAAGGATCTACCATGCCGGTAAAGATCACATATTCCGCCACTCCCAGCCGCTGGGCCTGGCGCTGCAGGTCCTCTCTGGCAGGTCCGTCACCTACAATGAGGAATTTCAGTTTGTCATTGTGCTGACGGGCCTGGGCAAACAGTTCCATCAGTTCTCCCAGATTTTTTTCGCCGCCCAGCCGGCCCAGGTTCAGCATTACCCGGTCATCCTCTCCGATTCCCAGGGATTGACGCATCTGACGGCGCTGCTCAGGACTCAGCCGTTGGTGGTGCTGCTCCAGGCTGATGCCGCTGGGCACCACGCTGATGGGTGCGTGCAGGCCGTACCCTTGGAGGGCATTTTCTACCTTCAGGGTGGGAGCAACCAGGGTTTTCACATTGCGCAGCCGGTTCCGGGAGAACATCTTTGCCACAAACTCTCCCAAGCGCTTACTGGGCACCACATAGGAGGTCAGATATTGCTCATACAGCGTATGATAGGTATGGACAATGGGTGCGCCGGTGATCCGGGAAATGCGGGCCGCGAATTGGAAGCTGAAAAATTCACACTGGCTGTGCACCACGTCCGGCTTCCAGTCAATGATTTCCTGAATCAAACGGCTGCGGTAGGTTGTGGGCATCCGCAGATCGGGATATACCGCTTTCAGCGGCACCGAGCGGACATAATACACCGCCCCTTCCTTGTGGGAATGGAAGCTATCCGATATGGTCAGAATCCGCACATCGTGCCCTTTGGCCGTGAGTTGATCGAACAGATTTTTCACCGACGTTACCACGCCGTTGGTTTCCGTCGTGAACAAATCCGTGGTGATCAGAATTTTCAATTTGGTTTCCTGGGATGCCATGAGTATCATCCTCCGTATCCATTTTCAGCTCTATACCGGGAAAGAAATCCTGTTTTGGTTCTATTATACCAGATTCCGGCAAAATTTCTACTGGCAAACTTCTTAAGTTTTTCCTATCATTTCCCTAAGGGGTTGTGAATTCTCCTTGCCGTTTTGGACATGGGTTGCATTCCGGTGTAATTCGGGTTATAATTTCACCAAGTACTTCCGGGGAGGCTGGAAATGAAAGAGAAAATCCGGCAAATTCTGCCGATTGGGATTCTGTGCGCCGCAATTCTTGTTTCCACAGCAGGCGGCTGGTATTGGTATGAGCATTTCGTAGATCGCAGCGGATGGGTGGAAGAAGAGGGTGTGCGCTATTACCGGGATTTCTACGGTGATCCGGTTTCCGGCTGGCTGGAACTGGGACAGCAGCGCTACTTTCTCCACAACGACGGTACGCCCTATACCGGTTTTCAGGGCATTGACGGCACTACCTACTACTTTGACCCTTCCGGCATCATGGTCACCGGCTGGCAGGAAGTGGATGGCAATACCTACTACTTTGGCGGCAACGGCACCATGGTGGAAGGCTGGCTGTGGCTGGGAGAGTTCCGGTACTACTTAGACCAGGGCATTCTGGTCACCGGATGGAAAGACATCGAAGGAAACCGTTATTTCTTTGACGCCGACGGTATTATGTATACCGGATTTTTGAATCTGGAAGAGGGACGGTACTATTTTGATTCTGAAGGAATCCTGGCAACAGGCGTTACCGCCTTGGGTGAGGAAATTTACTGCTTCCAGGAAGACGGTAAAATGCGCACCGGCTGGGAGGAAACGGAAGAGGGCACACGCTATTTCTCCCCTGAAGGCCCCATGGTGGTGGGCTGGCAGGAAATCGATGGGAAACGATACTATTTTGACGAATCCGGATGGATGGCACGGGGCTGGCTCCAACAGGGGCAGTACCGGTACTATCTGACGGAGGATGGTTCCGCCGCGGTAGGGCCTACGGTCATCGACGGAAGCACGCACTACTTTTCCCCCAAGGGAATCGATGTGATTCTGGTCAACGCCCGCAATCCGGTTCCCGCCGACTACCAGCCGGACCTTGTGAATGTGGTGGACTACCACGACGTGGATCAGATTTGCTATGATGCCCTGGTGCAGATGCTGCAAGACTGCAATAACGCCGGCATCGACTATATCTTCAACTCCGCCTACCGAACCTTAAAGGAGCAAACCGCCATTCTGGAAAACCGGACCCAGGAATATATGGAAAATCTGGACATGGACTTTTCCCAAGCCCGGGACAAGGCTCTGGAAACCGTGGCTGTGCCGGGTACCAGCGAACATCATCTGGGACTGGCGGTAGACCTGCTGGGTGACGAAGCTGTGGTCTGGTTTCAGGAGCACTGCTGGGATTACGGTTTCATTGTACGCTATCGCTCCGATAAAGAATACTACACCGGCATTATTGATGAGCCCTGGCATTTCCGCTATGTGGGCAAAGAAGTTGCCCTGGATCTGAAGGATTCCGGGCTGTGCCTGGAAGAATACCTGGGCGCCGCTCCGGTAAAAGGATGATAACTCTTCCCTATAACAAAAGAATTTCCGGAAAACCCTTTGGTTTTCCGGAAATTTTCTGTCTTTTCAGGACAACACCATTTTATCGTCCACTTCGTCGGAGCCGGAAGCCTGACTGAACAAGTTCAGCAGCTGCTCCACCGTCAGCTTCTTCTTTTCCTCTCCGGACACGTCCACCACCACATGGCCCTCGTACATCATAATCAGGCGGTTGCCGTAGGCAATGGCATCACGCATGTTGTGGGTAATCATCAGGGTAGTCAGGTTATCCTTCTGCACGATCCGCTGGGTAGCGTCCAGCACCTTGGCTGCGGTTTTGGGATCAAGAGCTGCGGTATGCTCGTCCAGCAGCAAAAGCTTGGGCCGCTGCAAGGTGGCCATCAGCAGCGTCAGCGCCTGACGCTGACCGCCGGACAGCAAACCAACCTTGGCAGTCATCCGGTTTTCCAGGCCAAGGCCCAGGATTTTCAGCTGTTCCATATAGGCTTCCCGCTCTGCCCGGGTGATGCCGGCCCGAAGGGTACGACTCTGGCCCCGTCGGGCTGCCAGTGCCAGATTCTCTTCAATCTGCATGGTGGCAGCGGTACCCATCATGGGGTCCTGGAACACCCGGCCAATGTACTTTGCCCGCTTGTATTCCGGCAGGTTGGTCACATCCACCCCGTCAATCAAAATCTTTCCCGAGTCCACGCCGAAAACACCGGCAACGGCGTTAAGCATGGTGGACTTTCCTGCGCCATTGCCGCCGATGACGGTAACGAAGTCCCCTTCTTCCATGGTCAGGCTTAAGTTCTGCAGGGCTACTTTTTCGTTGATGGTACCGGCGTTGAAGGTTTTCCAAATATTTTCCAGTTTAAGCATTCTGTCTTACCTTGCCCTTCTTGTGGAAATACTGCTGCTTCCAGTAGGGAATCGCCAGGAACAGCGCCACGATCAGCGCGGAAATCAGCTTCATGTAGTTGGTGTTCATCTTGAACTCGCTGATGACGAACTGAATCACCACATAGTAGATAATCGAACCGATGGAAACCGCCAGCAGCTTCAGGCCAAAGTTACGGAAAATCTTCCCAAAGGCCACATCGCCGATAATGATAGCAGCCAGGCCGATGACAATGGCGCCCCGGCCCATGTTGATTTCAGCAAAGCCATTGTACTGGCACAGCATAGCGCCGGACAGGGCCACCAATGCATTGGACAGTCCCAATCCCAACACCTGATTGAAGCTGGTATTGATGCCCTGGGCCCGGGCCATGTTGCCGTTGGCTCCGGTAGCCCGGATGGAAGCGCCCAGTTCCGTACCGAAGAACCAGTACAGCACGCCAATAACAGCAACGGTCATCAGTCCCACCACAAAAATGGGATGCTGCCAGAAAGGACGAGTCCCCTTCTGCACCTCCTGCAAATATCGCAGGGAAACCAGCAAGTCAAAATTATTCACATTCAGCGACACATTGGCTTTCATGTCCATAATGGCCAGGTTCACCGACCAAAGTCCCAGCTGGGTTAAAATACCGGACAAAATGGCGGGAATGCCGCATTTTGTATGGAAGAATCCTGTCACCAGCCCCGCAAGCAGACCCGCCAGCGCCGCCAGCAGCATGGACAGCCAGATATTATACCCGGCGGTCATCAGCACGGCACACACCGCACCGCCGGTGCAGAAGGAACCGTCCACCGTCAGGTCGGAAATGCTCAGAATTTTGTAGGTCAGATATACGCCAATGGCCATGATGCCCCAGATCAGTCCCTGGGAAACTGCACCAGGCAATGCGTTCAGAAAGTTTGTCATTGTCATTCTCCATTCGCCGGAAGTGGGCGAGGTGCCGCAGCCGCCTCGCCCGCTTTTGCATTTTCTGTGTTATCCGATGGCTTCGTAGCCCTCCAAGGGGGTAATGCCCAGAGCCTCGCAGATAGCTGCGTTGTACTTGGGCGTGAAGGTGTCCGCATAGCCAATGGGCATGGTGGAAATATCCGCCTCACCGGTGAGAATCTGGGCTGCCATTTCCGCAGTCTTGACGCCCAGGTCATAGTAGCTGATGGACAGGGTAGCCACGCCGCAGCCGCCGCAGATGCCTTCTTCACCGGCAATGACCGGAATGCCAGCAGGCTGGCAGATGCCGTCCACAATGCCGCTGCCGGAAGCTACGGTATTGTCAGTGGGAACGTAAATCACATCGGAGTTATCCGCAGCAGTCTGGGTAACCGCCGCCATATCGTTGGAATCGGCAAAGGGGTACTGGGTGCAGGTGAAGCCCAGTTCTTCCAGGTATTTCTGAACGGTGTCCACCTGGTACTGGGAGTTAGCTTCGGCGGAGCAGTAGAGCAAGCCCACATTCTTGGCATCCGGGAACCAATCCTTTACCATCTGGGCCTGCTGGTCCAGGGGCGCCAGGTCAGAGGTACCGGAGATATTGCCGCCGACCGTGCCGCTGAAGTCCTCAATACCCATGGCCACACCGTACTCGGTAACGGAGGTGCCCAGGATGGGAATATCAGCAGTTGCCTGGGAAGCTGCCTGGAGGGCGAAAGTGGCGTTGGCCATAATCAGGTCCACTTCCTCTGCCACAAAGGCATTGACGATGGGAGCGCAGGTCGCAGAGTCACCGGCAGCGACCTGAACCTTTATTTCTACATTGTCTCCCAGCAGTTCGGTCAGCTTATCACAGAAGCCCTGGGTAGCAGCGTCCAGTGCATCGTGAGGCACCAGCTGGCACACGCCTACAACATACTTTTCACCGGCAGAGGCGGTGGCAGCTTCGGTGACCGCTTCAGTGGCAACTTCAGCTGCAGCTGCCGCAGTGGTTGCGGTCTGAGGCTCTGATGCGCCGCAGGCAGTCAAACCCAGCAGCATCAGTGCAGAAAGCGCAAGGGCAATAATCTTTTTCATAATCTTCTCTCCTTCTCTTGCAATCCTGCGTACATTTGTGCGCACAGGAAATACTTGATGGGACATACTATAGCACTCGGAACCGGCGATGTCAACGCGTATTTATGAATCTATCATAAGCATTTAAAAATTAAATGCTCAGATTGGCACAAAAGCACCCCCGCCGAAGCGGGGGTGCGCTGAACTTAACCATCAATGGGGAGTGTGCAGCAGTTCGTGAGCTTTGCCCTTGAAATAGCCGTTGTAGAAAATATCCATCAGCGGGTTTTCGTCGGACTTCTTGATGACCATGTCTCCGTCAGCGGCATACAAGCCCTTGGTGCGAGCCTTGGCCTGACGCTCCTTGACGCCGTCGGTGGGCTGACCGCCGCCCATGACGCAGCCGCCGGGGCAGGCCATAACTTCGATGAAATGGTACTGCTTTTCTCCGGATTTGACAGAATTGAGCACCTTTCTGGCATTTTCCAGTCCGGAAACTACGCAGATGCTGATGTCCATACCCTGGTAGGGAATGGTGAATTCCTTAATTCCCTGATCTCCCCGGACACCGCAGTCGGCAATGGCATTAAGGGTCGCGGTATCGTGGCTGTCCACCAGCCGGCGCAGCACCGCTTCGGTAACACCACCCGTAGCGCCGAAGATCACACCGCCGCCGGAAGCAATGCCGAAAGGCATATCGCAGGCTTCGCTGGGCAGGGTTTCAAAGTTGATGCCATGACCGTCGATCATCCGGATCAGCTCTACCGTGGTCAGAACGGAGTCGGTATCCTTTTCACCCTTGGTGTAAGCATCGGGCCGGCGGGCCTCCATCTTCTTGGCCGTACAGGGCATGATGGAAACCACGAAGGTCTTTTTGCCCTCGCTGTTTACCGGGTCACGGTAGTAATCCTTGATGACGGCGGAGAACATCTGCTGAGGACTGCGGCAGGTGGAGAGATTGGCCTTGAAATCGGGATATTCATTTTCCACGAATTTCACCCAGGCGGGACAGCAGGAGGTCAGCAGCGGCAAGGTACCGCCCTTTCCAACCCGATCCAGGAACTCCGCAGACTCTTCCATAATGGTCAGATCAGCAGAATAGGAGGTATCAAATACCTCGTCAAAGCCCATCCGGTGCAGAGCCGCCACAATCTTACCCATGGAGTTTTCTCCTCTGGGCAGCCCGAAAGCCTCACCCACGGCCACACGGACGGCCGGCGCAATCTGCGCCACCACCCGGGTATTGGGATCGCCCAGTGCTTTCCAGACTTCTTCCATATTGTGGTGGATGGTCAGAGCGCCGGTGGGACAAACTACCCGGCACTGGCCGCAGCTGACACAGTTGGTTGCCGCCATTTCCCGGTTGAATGCGGGGCTGACGGTAGCCTCTGTACCACGGTGGGCAAAGCCCAGAACCCCTACACCCTGGATTTCATTGCAGACCCGGACACAGTTGCCGCAGAGGATACACTTGTTGGGATCGCGGACAATGGCGGGAGAAGAGAAGTCCACAGGCTGAACTTCCCGGTGATTTTCGAACCGGACGCCGTTAATGCCCATCTGGTAGGCCAGCTTCTGCAGGGTGCACTTGCCGTGCTTGTCGCAGGTGGTGCAGTCCCGGCAATGGGCCGCCAGCAGCAGCTCCACAATCAGTTTACGGTGCTTGCGCAGACGCTCAGTGTGGGTATAAATCACCATGCCGTCCCGGGGTTCCTCGGAGCAGGAAGCAAAGCAGCGGCCCCGGTCATCTTCCACCGTACACAGACGGCAGGCGCCGAAGATGGAAAGCTCCGGCTGATAGCACAGCGTGGGGATCTCAATGCCTGCCTTGCGAATGATGGTCAGCAGGTTTTTTTCATTGGTAAATTCTACCTTTTTTCCATTGATCGTAATCGTACCCATTGTATCCCCTCCTTATGCTTCCACATAGATGGCATCGAAAGCACAGTTATCTTTACATGCGCCGCACTTGATGCACTTGTCGGAATCGATGGTGTAGGGCTTCTTGACCACGCCGGAAATGGCGTTGACCGGGCAGTTCCGGGCACACTTGGAGCAGCCCTTACAGAACGCCGGGTTAATCACATACCGCCGCAGCGCCGTACAGGTCTTGGCCCGGCACTTCTTGTTGACGATATGCTCGATATATTCATCCCGGAAGGTGGACAGGGTAGACAGCACCGGCAAGGGTGCGGACTTGCCCAGGCCGCACAGAGCCATGGTCTGAATCATGGTTGCCAGCTCTTCCAGGGTATCCAGATCTTCCAGTTTGCCCTGACCGTTGACAATCCGCTCCAGAATCTCCAGCATCCGCTTGGTGCCCTCCCGGCAGGGAGTACACTTACCGCAGGATTCCCGCTGGGTAAAGGACATGAAGAACCGGGCAACTTCCACCATACAGGTATCCTGGCCCATAACCACCATGCCGCCGGAGCCCACAATGGCGTTGAATTTCTTCACGGAGTCAAAGTCCAGAGGCTCGTCCAGGTGCTTCTCCGTCAGACAGCCGCCGGAGGGGCCTCCGATCTGAACCGCCTTGAACTCGGCACCGTTCTTTAGACCGCCGCCAATGTCAAAGATAATTTGGCGCAGGGTAGAACCCATGGGCACTTCGATCAGGCCGGTGTTCTCAATGGCGCCGGTCAGGGAGAAGGTCTTACATCCGGGGCTTCCGGGAGTACCGATGGAACGGAACCAATCGGCACCCTGGAGGATAATCTTGGGCACGTTGGCGTAGGTTTCCACGTTATTGAGCACCGTAGGCTTTTCCCACAGACCCTTTTCCACGGTTCTGGGGGGCTTGGTACGGGGCATACCCCGGTTGCCTTCAATGGAGGCAGTCAGAGCAGAACCTTCGCCGCAGACAAAAGCGCCTGCGCCCCGGTTGATATGCATATGGAAGCTGAAGTCGGAGCCCAGGATGTTGTCACCCAGCAGTCCCCGCTCCTCCAGCTGGGCGATGGCGTTGCGCAGCCGGGCCACGGACATGGGATATTCCGCACGGACATAGATGTAGCCGTTGTCCGCCTTCACGGCGTAACCGGCAATCATCATGCCTTCAATCAGCTTGAAGGGGTCACCTTCCATAACGGAGCCGTCCATGAATGCGCCGGGGTCGCCTTCGTCACCGTTGCAGACCACATAGCGCACCTGCTCCTTCTGACGAGCTACCTGCTTCCATTTCCGGCC
The DNA here is from genome assembly GCA_018712645.1 of Candidatus Faecousia faecavium. Taxonomy (GTDB): domain Bacteria; phylum Bacillota; class Clostridia; order Oscillospirales; family Oscillospiraceae; genus Faecousia; species Faecousia faecavium. The sequence continues at coordinate 37,965 of DVGO01000037.1, forward strand.
GGTGGGGAAGCCGCCGCCGCCACGGCCACGGAGGCCGGACTTGTCCACTTCCTCAATGACCTCGTCCCGGGTCATTTCAAACATAGCCTTCTTCAGCGCAGAGAAGCCACCGGAAGCCAGATACTCGTCCAGGGACTCGGAGTCGAACTTGCCGCAGTTTTCCAGAACAATCCGGGTCTGCTTGGCAATGAAGGGAATCTCATCGGGCTGGACATAAGCCTTTTCGCCCTTCTTATACAGCAGCCGCTCGATGATCTCATCGCCCAGCACGCTCTTTTCAAAAATATCAGCGCAGTCCTCAGGCTGTACTTTGATGTACTGAATGACTTTGTCACCCTTCTGAATCCGAACCAGAGGGCCCAATTCGCAGAAGCCCTGGCAGCCGGTCTTTTTCACGCCCACAACGGTTTCGTCGTGTCCGCCGCAGGGAGAAAATACCAGCTGGACACCCGGGGTGTCCTTTACCAGGTTTTCAAAAATCTCATAGGTCACCTGGGAGCCGGTGGCAATACATCCGGTGCCGGAGCAGACCAGAATCCGGCAATCATAGTTTTTGATCTCCTGGCAGGCCTTCTCGGTGGCCTGTACCAAATCTTCAACCGTCTTCATCATCAGCCTTTACCTCGCAATTCCTCGATGAGTGCCAATGCCTTCTCCGGAGTCATGGAAGGATAAACCTGCTCGTTGACCATCATGGTGGGAGCCAGACCACAGGCGCCCAGGCAGGAAACCGTCTCTACCGTGAAGAGCATGTCGTCGGTGGTATGCTTCTTCTTGCTCAGGCCCAGTTCCTTCCACAGTGCTTCCAGCACCGGGGTGGAATGGCGCACATGACAGGCGGTGCCGTCACAGACCTTAATGACATACTTGCCCTTTGCTTCAAAGGAGAAATTTTCATAGAATGTGGCAACCGAATAGGCCTTTGCCTCGGTGATCCCGATTTTCCCGGCCACATAACTCAGAAGTTCCGCTGGAAGATAGCGGTACTCTGCCTGAATATCCTGCATAATGGGAATCAGGGAGCGGGCATCCGGGACATATCGGGCAATGATCTCGTCCGTTTTGCTGTAGTACGATGATGGCAGCATGGTGATGTTAACCTCCTTACGCTCTGTAAAAAGCGATTTTCGGGATGGGATGTACCTCGTTCATTGTACCAGAAACAAAGTTCGTTTTCCATGAGCTTATTTCCCAGAAAGAATCAGCATAATTTGTAAGTGTCTACAATTCTGCAGAATTATATCGACATATGTCAAAAACAGGCTCATCTATCCCTCGGTTTTGGTGCACCTTCTCCAAAAAGGAGCGTCCGGAGAATCCAATCTGGATTCTCCGGACAGACAATCGATTCATTTAGATTTTGGTCAGCCTGCGGCAGGCGGAAGCCAGCTCCCGCAGGGTGCTGCAGGGAACCATGGTGCAAATTTCCGCCATGGTCTGCACGCTTCGCAGATACTGCCACTTATTCTGGGGAATTGGGTTGAGCCAGAGCACCCGGCCGCACTGCCGCTTGGCTTCCATCACCGCCCGTACCGCCCGGGGCTGGTCGATGGTCTTGGTGTCGGACAAAATCAGAAGCGTGGTAGCCTGATTGAGCGCCGGCGGCTGCTTCAGGCACAGCTGGGCCAGGGCGGTTCCCACATCCGTTCCCCGTCCGTAGATTCCCAGTTCCCGGACGTGGCTGCGGAACTGATCCATGTTCTGAAGCTGGAACGCATCTACTTCCACCATAGTTTCCGAAAACAGGAAAGTTCGGGAACTGTCCGACACCTGATTCAGGCTCTGAATGAACCGAAGGGCAAATTCCGAAAACTGCACCATGGAGCCGGAGACGTCGCACAGCAGCACCAGATGCTTGCGCTGGGCCCGTTTTTTCCGGTAGCGCAGCCGGTAGAAGCTGCCGCCGGTTTCCAGACCCTTGCGGATGGTTTTACGGAAGTCCAGCTTGCCGGTGTGGGCGCTGCCTTTGCGCTTGGCAGAGAGTTCTCCGTTGATCTGCCGGGCCACCGCCTGGATCATAGCGATCGCTTTGGGAATTTCCGTATCCTTAAACTCCGAAATATCCCGGTACAGGATGCCCATTTCCGGGTCAATCTCCTGGGCGCCCACTCCGGCATTTTCCATCAGCATCTGCTGCTCCAGAATAGCCCGGGCAAATACCGAGTGGATAAATTCGCCGTAGAGTTTGGGATTGCGCTCTGCGGTACCCCGGTATTTTTCCATAAAGCTGCGCAGTCGCTGACGGGCATCCTCCGGCATGGCAGCATAGGCTTCCCGCTGGTTTTCATCCAAGTCCATAGGCTTGCCGTTGAGCTGCAATTCCTCTTCCGCCTCCTGGCGGTGCTGCTGCATCTCCTGCTCCCGCTGCATCTGCTCCTTGGCCTGCTGGCGCATCTTTTCTTCCGAGATGAAAAATCCATCAAAGCACCGATCAAAGGAAAGCTGCTCTTCCCGGGATTTGGCATAGACCGTCCGCAGGGCAGTTTTCACCTGTTCCCGGTCTGCCATCCCCAGGCCAATCAGCAGCCGGGCAGCATCCTCGGTTTCCTTGGGACTGATGATTAACCCTTCCAGCCGCAGCATCCGGGAAAAAGCAGACAGCTTTTCCAGGTAGACCTGCGGGTCAGTCATGGTGATGTCCTCCGCAGCCTCCGCATTGGCAGGAATGGTGGTCATCCAGATTCAGTTCGGCAATGTCTTCGTTATTTTTCAGCACAAATCCTGCCGTCTGCCGCAGGGCATCCGGGGTCAGTTCCCGCAGGCCCAGGGCATCCAGTGCCGCCGCCCAGTCCAGCGTTTCCGCAATGGAGGGCTTTTTCAGAATGGTTTCGCTGGAGCGGAGTTTCTGCACCGCCAGGGCAACCTGGGCACACAGCCGGTCGTCCACATGGGGAAGCTTTGCCCGGAGAATGGCCAGTTCCTTCTCCATGTCCGGATATTCGATATACAGGTAGGCACACCGCCGCCGCAGGGCTTCGCTCAAGGGTCTTGCCCGGTTGGAGGTCAGCACCACAAAGGGAACGGATCTGGCCTGAATGGTACCCACTTCTGGGATAGATACCTGCATATCCGACAGCAGCTCCAGCAGGAACGCTTCAAATTCCTCGTCGGCCTTGTCGATTTCGTCAATCAGCAGCACCACCGGCTTTTCCGACCGGATGGACTGCAGCAGAGGCCGCTCCAGAAGGTATTCGTCACTGAACAGGGATTTGGTCAGCGCATCCTTGTCCTGGGCATTCATATTCACCTGGATGGACAGCAGCTGCTTCTGGTAGTTCCACTCGTACAGGGCCTTGCTCTCGTCCAGTCCTTCATAGCATTGCAGACGCACCAGATCCCGATCCAGAGCCGAAGCCATCACCTTGGCAATCTCGGTTTTGCCCACACCGGCAGCACCTTCAATCAGCAGCGGCCGTCCCAGCTGCAGCGCCACATACAGCACCGTGGCCAGGGTATCATCGTAGATATAATGGGCCTGGTCCATTTTTTGTTTCAGTTCTTCTAAGGTCATGGAGTTTCTCCTTTTTCTTTTTATTATACCATACCCGGCAGCCAATGGGAAGTAGAAACTGCTTGCAGCTGCACAAAACCCTCCTGACAAAAACGGTCAGGAGGGTTTTGGGGTTATTACAGGAATTTACTTGCAGGCGAACGCTTCAATTTCCACCAGAGCGCCCTTGGGAATATCCTTGACGGCATAGGCTGCCCGGGCGGGGCAATTTTCCGTAAAGAACTCGGCATACACTGCGTTCATGGCAGCAAAATCTTCAATATTTGCCAGCAGCACTGTGGTTTTCACCACATCTGCGCAGCTGTATCCAGCCTTTTCCAGAATGCTGCAGACATTGGTCAGAGACTGACGGGTCTGGGTGGCAATGTCCTCTCCGGCAAAGGCGCCGGTAGCCGGGTCAATGGGAAGCTGCCCGGAGACAAACAGCAAATTTCCTGCCTGCACTGCCTGAGAATAAGGGCCGATGGCTGCAGGGGCATTTTCCGTGTGAATGGGATGGTTCATAAAAATACTTCCTTTCGTGTATTAGGATTCCGTTTCCAGATACCAGCCCACGTTGTTGGGGGCATCAGGATACCGGAAAGCTTCGGCAATCAGTTTATACGAGGGCAGGGGCGTAATTTCGTCCGTATCATACCGCCAGCCTACGCCGTAAGGCTGAGAACCGGTAAAGGAGGACCAGCAGTCCGGATGCTGCTCGATGAAGCGCTCCTGCTCTTCCTTGGGAATCCGGCTGCCGCCGGCAGGGTTCAGTCTGGCACACAAATGAGTCAGAGGCAGATCGTCCAGGGGAGACAGGTCCAGGGCGTGGGTGTTGCTGATATTCAGCATTTCCAGGCTTTCACAGTTTGCCAAAGGCGACAGGTCCTCAATATACTCGCAGAAGGCGATTTCCAGGAACTTCAGCTTCTTGCAGTTTTCAAAGGGTGTCAAATCCTTGATGGGTGCACCGGATACGATGATGTATTCCAGGTTGGGCATTCCCGCCACAAAGGGCACTGCATCCAGGAATTCATTGTGGCCGATGTCCATAAACTGCACATCTTCGCAGTAAATCAGGTCATGGCAGTTGTCATCCACCAGGCCGTAAACCGCCCGGATCACCTGAGCGTCAGTCAGGCTGCTTCCGCCCTCGCCGAAGTACACCCGCCAGACCACCTTGGTCTTGTCCCGGTAGTCGTCCCGGATTTTGGCCAGAACGTCATTGGACATCTGGCAGTTTTCCAGCACAAAGCGGCTGCAGTTCTGCATCAGATCCAGCGCAAGGCGTACTTCCTGTTCCCCATCGTCACCGATTTTCGTATTCTTGATGTGCACTTCTTCGTCGGTAGTGGATATGGTCTGACCGAAGAAGTCAAAGCTGTAATGGAACTTCACCTCCGGAGCGGTGTCCATCAGGGTTTTGACGTCCTCCTTGGTCAGCTGGCTGACGCCTTCGGCATCGGTCAGTTCCACACTTTCCAGGTTGGGCAGCATAGCCAGCTTTTCCGCCACCTCGGCAATGCCATCGGAGGTCAGGGAAGACAGATCCAGCTGGGTGGTCTGGGTGTCGTACTCCTTGCCCATCAGTTCCACGGTACAGGTAATGTCGATTGCTTCATAGGCAGCTTTCAGCTGCTCCACCTGCTCCAAGGACAGCTCCGGCATTTTCAGGTTGATGGACTTCACCTGAGGAAGATACACCAGATTTTCCATCAGTGCATCCAGGGTGTAGTCTCCATTTTCCAGCGCCAGCTCCGTAGTGTCCGGGGGGAAGGCTTTTCCGCCCAGGTCCACCGTATAGGTAACTGCGCAGTCCGGATTCTGACTCTGGAAGGCTTCCAGCTGGGCGTAGTCATGGCAGGCAGAAGCATCCAGGGTCTTCAAGTTCGGAAAATATTTGCTCAGAATGTCCACATCTTCCTGGGTCAGGGTACTGACGCTGATGCTTTCCGAATCGCTGGAAACTTTTCCATTCTGGAACGGAACGTTCCAGACAATCTGGCACTGGGGAAGTTGAGCGTGAACCTGGTCATAATGGTCGGCTGAAATATCCTCCTGCCGCAGATCCAGCGTAACTGCATGGATGGAATAGGCCTTTCCTTCCACAAAAATGTGATTGTCCCGGTACCACAGGAAGCCCACGATGCCTCCTACCGCCAGGGTCAGGATAATCACAATTACCAGAAGGACGGTCACAAGTTTATTCTTCACTGCATTGACCTCCAAATGATTTCAAACTGTGAAAAATCATAGCACATTTTTAACCGAATTGCAACCTTTTGTCAGAAAAGCCTCGCAGAGTTTGCTGCCTACGGCGGCAAATAAAGTCAAGAACGTTTTCGGCCGGGGCGCGTACCTGGACGAAAACACATCTCAGGCTGCAAGTGTGGAATTTGTCCCCAATCGGGGGACAAATTCTGCGCGCAGCAGACTGCCAAAGTTTGTCGAAAAATCCCGCAGGGGTTTTTCGACAGTCTGAAAGACCGCAGGCACCGGAATGCCTGCGGTCTTTGCTTGTATCAATCCCGGCGCAGCGCCTCGATGGGATTCAGGTTTGCCGCCTGGACGGCAGGCAGCATGCCGAATACCACGCCGATCAGGGTGGAGAACACTACCGCCACGGCAATGGCCGGCAGGCTGATGGATACCGGAATTTGTACCATGCTGGATATCAGCTGGGCCATAATCACACCGGTAATCACGCCAATCAAGCCGCCCATACTGGTCAGAACTGCAGATTCTGTCAGGAACTGAAGCAAAATCCGCTTTTTCTTGGCGCCGATGGCCTTTTTCAGGCCGATTTCCGCAGTACGTTCTGTAACGGACACCAGCATGATGTTCATAACACCGATGCCGCCAACCAGCAGCGAGATACTGGCAATCCAGATCAGCTGGGTGTTGGTGGACTCGGACATCTTCTGCAGCTGCTGGGCCTGCTCCAGCATATCCTGGCTGCGGTACTGGAGTTTGCTGCTGGAACTGACAATTTGCTTTTGATTCAGCAGATCTGCCGCATCCTGCCCGGCGCTGGTCATGGCATCGGTATTGACCACTTTGATGGCCACGCTCTGGGGCTCATCAAACCGGTAAGCCGTGGGCCAAACACTGTCAGGCAGATAGACAGCACCAGTGGAGTTGTTCATATACAGCTGGTAGTCCTTCATGGAGTTGATGGTGGGGGCAAATTCTTCCGAAAGGGCCACCACGCCTACCACGGTGAAGGCATCGCTGTTCAGCTCCACGGTTTTTCCCACCGGGTCTTCCCCGCCAAAGAGGTTCTTGACGGTGTTGGTGTCCACCAGAACCACTTTGCGGTAGTTGTCATAGTCGCTCTGGGTAAAGCCCCGGCCGCTTTTCACCTGGTAGCCGTACACGTCCAGATAATGCTCATCAATTCCAAAAATCTGCCCGCTGTAGCGGATGTTCTGGTAGTACAGTCCATCGGAATAATCCCGGGCACAGTACAGCGATACTTCCTGCACACCCGAAATTTCCTTCAGCTCCTGCCGGGTCTTTTCGGTAATTACCCGAACGCCGTCCGGGTTTCCGTTCCAGGCCATATCGTAAGGGTAGCTTCCCTCGTTGAGCTGGACGGTAACCACGTTATTGCCTGCACCAATCAGGTTCTCCTTGATCTGCTCATTGGTGCCCTGAATGGTAGAAACAATGGTAATGATGGCTGCGATGCCGATGATGATACCCAGCATGGTCAGCACCGAGCGCATCTTATGCCCCCAGATACCCTGGAAGGCAAGTCTGATATTTTCTGTCATAACTGCCCTCCTTAGTACGAATACAGGCTGGACAAATCACTCAATTCCGTAGGCGCACCGGGTTGTACATTCTTTCCATAGGGGAAGGCAATGTAATCATCCTCGCTCAGGCCGCCCTTGATTTCGGTGTAGCTGCCCCAGAGGGACTTGCCCACGGTAACGGTACGTTTTTCCAGTTTGCCGCCTGCGCCCTGAACATAGACATAGGACTCTCCATTCTCCGTGCGGACAAAGGGATTCTGCAGGTAGATGCCGTTGGCCCCGGTACTGGTGGCAAAGGTCATGCTCACATACTTACCCGCCTGCAGGTCGGCGCTGCCGTCCACAAAGGCTACAAAGGGATAGTAGGAAGAATTGGGGTTGCCCATGCCGCTGTAGCCGTTATCTCTGCTGGGGAAGTCGCCGATGGACTGTACGGTTCCGGTGTAAGTCATACCGGACTCCCAGTCGTTGATGGTAACCTCCTGGCCAATGCGCAGGTTGTCCTTTTCCAGCTCGTTGATGCTGCCTTCCACATAGAATCCGCCGCCGCCGGAAACCTTCATAAAGGGAGTCTTGGACTCCTTGGCTTCCTCCTCCGTCAGCAGGGATACCACTTCGCCGTCAATATCGGCGTAGATGTTGCCGTCGCCCACTTCGGTCTGCATAATCTTGTAGTCGGCGTCTGCCATCTTGATCTTGAACTCCAGATCCTTGATCTTCTTTTCCTGCTCAGAACGCATCTGGGCAATCTGGGCTGCGGTATAGCCGCTGCCAAAGTCAATATCCGGGATTTCAATTCCGCCGGGGTCCTCTTCCCCGTCATCAATCAGGGTATAGTCCATCATCCCGGAGGCATCAAACAACCGGACAGAGAAGCTGCCCTCCCAACCGTAGACGTGGGCGCCCTGCCAGACCGTCCGCTGGCCCAGAGACATATTTCCCTGAGTGATTTTGAAGATCACATAGTACGAATCCACGCTGATATGGCCTTCGTCGCCGCCCTCTTCCGGGACGTCAGAGGCCTGGGACATTTCCGCCTGGGTCTGTGTATCCTCCAGGGAAACCTCTTCAGAAATTATCTGGGTTATGTCTTCGATGTTTTCCGCAACAGTTTCTCCCACGGTATCCTCGACGGTTTCTCCGACGGTTTCTCCGACGGTTTCTCCGACGGTTTCTCCGACAGTTTCTCCGACAGTTTCTCCGACGGTTTCTCCGACAGTTTCTCCGACGGTTTCTTCAACGGTTTCTTCGAAGGTTTCCTCGATGGTTTCCTCGATGGTTTCCTCGATGGTTTCCTCGATGGTTTCTTCGATGGTTTCTTCGATGGTTTCCTCGATGGTTTCTTCCGTTGTTTCTTCGGTAGTTTCCTCTGTAGTCTCTTCCGTAGTTTCCGGCTCCGTCGGATCCACCGTCATGTTCTGCAGTTCTTCTGCCCGCTGGCGAATGGCTTCCAATACGCCGCTGTCAATATTGGTAGTATCCTGAAGCCAGCAGATCAGTGCCAGTTCCTGGCTGCTGCCGTTATATTCTGGATTATCGGAAATCCGGTAAGCCTCCATCAGCATGGTGCCATTGTTGATGTCTTCATCAATGGACGGCTCATCAAAAGACGGCGGCTGCATGGGTTTCATGCTGGCAATTCTGTTCAGCTCCGCCTTGGCATCTTCCAGATCCAGCTTGAGCTTTTCCACTTCCAGCCGCTTACGCTCCAATTCCAGTTCCGAAAGGGTGGTATCAAAGCGCAGCAGCACGTCACCTTTTTTGACCATATCACCCTGAGCAACCAAAACCTCCGTCACCGTCTGGGTATCCGAGAGGAACACCGTCTGTATCCGGTCGGTGGTTACAGGGCCATAGCTTTCCTGGGAATCCCCCCAGTATTCGGTCATACCAATATCCATAAAAGAGTAGACACCTACAGGCTCGGCTTTGCCGCCTGCGCCCAGCCAGATTCCTGCACCCAGTGCAACTACCAGCACAACCGCGGTGACACTCAGAATCAGTTTCTTATTCTTCAGATTGGCTCTCTTCAGAGAAATCTTCGGCAGTGTGATCTTCGGCAGATTCTCTTTCTTCACAGAGAGTTTCTTCAGATTTATGTTCTTCAGATCCAGTTTCTTCATCTGTGTCTCCTTCCTGCTGTACTTCACCGGTATGCAGCTCGCCGTCCAAAATCCGGTAGGTCTTGTCAGCGCAGGCTGCAATACTGGGCTCGTGGGTAATCATGATAATGGTCATTCCCTCCTGGCTCAGCTGGCGGAAAATATCCATAATCTGGTTGCCCGCCTTGGTATCCAAAGCACCGGTAGGTTCGTCTGCCAGCAGAAGATCCGGTTTCCCCACAATGGCCCGGGCAATCGCCACTCTCTGGCACTGACCGCCGGACATCTGGTTGGGCAAAAAGTGCATTCGCTCTTCCAGTCCCACGGACTTCAGCGCTTCCGCCGCCCGTTCCCGCCGCTCCTGTACCGGGACACCGGCGTACAGCAGCGGCAGCGCCACATTGTCCAGAGCGTCCATTTTCGGCAGCAGATGGAAGCTCTGGAACACAAAGCCCAGGTGCTTGTTACGGATCTCTGCCAGATCGTCGTCGGTCAAATCCTTCAAATTTTTTCCGTCCAGCTCATAGCTGCCGGAGGTGGGAACGTCCAGGCAGCCGATGATATTCATCAGCGTAGTCTTTCCGGAACCGGAAGGGCCCATGATTGCCAGGTAATCTCCCTTTTCCACGGTCATATTCACATTTTTCAGAACCCGCACCGGCTCTTTGCCCTGCATGTAGTCCTTACAAATATCTGTCAGCTTCAAAATGGGCATTATGCCACCTCGCCTTCCACCATAGCGTCTTGCGGCTCCTGGGTTTCCTCCTGGGTTGCCTTCGGTGCCTCCCGGGTGGTGGGAGCGCCTTCCTTGCACAGCTCCGGGTCGGGGAATGCAATATAGTCTTCCATGCTCAGGCCTTCCGTAATTTCCTGGGTATCGTTCATGGGGTTATATTCACCCAGAACCACATCCCGCTTTTGCAGCTTGCCGCCCTTTTCCGCCCAGACGTAGGCGGTGCCATCTTCTTCGTAGCAAATAAAGGTGCTGCTGATGCTGGGGCCGGTAGTCTCGCCCTCCTCGGTGAGGATTTCCAGATAGACATGCTGTCCCAGAATCAAACCGTCGGTGCTGTCCAGTTCCACATAGAACGGGTATTTGCTGGAGGCGCTCATCTCATCGGAGCTGCCGCCGCCCATAACAATCACGCCGCTGTTGTTATTGTTCTGAATGGGGCTTTCATAGTCCACCAGAGTCACCGTACCGGTCCAGCTCTTGGTATCGTCGGTACGGGAGAGGATTTTCAGCCGGTCTCCCTGGGTGATACCGCCGCGCTGCAGCTCTCCCAGCACGCCCTTGATGCGGTAAGAACCCACCTGCTGAATGGTGATATAGGGCAGAGGCTTTCCGTTATTATCCGTCTGACCATCTTCGTTGATGGCCTGCACGCGGCCGTCAATGGGAGAAACCACTGTGGCATTGGCCAGCAATTCCTCAGATTTCTTGACTTCCGCCTCCTTGGTCTTGACCTTCAGCTCCGCCTCTTTCAAATCCACCTGAGTGGACTGGATTTGAATGGTGTACTGCAGTTTCTGGTTTCCGCCTACCGTCTCCCGCTCACGCTCCAAGGTGGCAATCTGATTTTTATAATTTTCAATGGAGGCAACCAGCTGCTCCAATTCCAGGCGCTGCTTGTCCAGAGTCAGCTGCAGTTCCTCGGTGTCGTAGCTGAACAGCTCCTGCCCCTGCTTGACATCGTCGCCTTCCTTGACCTTCAGTTCCTTGATGGTCTTTTCTCCATCTTTCTGGATTTCCGTCACATTTTCGGACACCACCATGCCCGCAAACCGGTCGCCGGGGGCAATACCGCCCAGACCGGCCAGCACCTCCACAGACTGGACATAGACCGATGTACCGCCGCCGCAGCCTGCCAGTCCCACAGACAGATACAGAGCGCAGGCCAGTGCCACCCATTTTTTCATTTTCATAAGGTAACCCTCCTGTTGCTATGCTGACGCATTTTTGGTTTTTATTATACGGAGTTTCCCAATAGGAATCAACCGCGCATCCTTTAAGGATTTCTTAAGTTATTCCTAAAGTTTACAGTATGGTAATTTTTTCCTGCTTTCGTGTAAAAATGTCCGTTCTTCACAGACAAGAGCGGACATTTTTCGTCTATTTCATTCTCTTCTCACCGCACAGACGATCCGCTTGCGAATCTGCCATCCTTCTGACCATTGGCCTTCAGATGCATTCCTGGATTTTTTCTGCAATCCGGGCCTTTACCAATTCTGCCACCTCTGCAGGCTTCATTCCGGCATACTCTTCGTAAGGAATGGGTTTGAGGTAATGAATCTGAACAGAAACCGGCTTGCTGCCCTTCTGATCCAGCACTTTGAAGCAGTCAATCAGAGCAATGGGGACAATGGGACACTTGCTCTTGGTGGCACAGCGGAAGCTGCCGCCGTGGAAAGGCAGCATTTCATTGCCCCGCTTGCTGCGGGTTCCCTCTGGAAAAATCAGATAGCCTCTTCCCTTTTTCACTTCCTCGGTGACATTCTGGATCACCGCCAGGGACTGGCGTACATCCTCCCGGTCCATGGCAAAGGATTTGGTGCACAGCACAATCTGATGCAGGAACGGAATATCGTACAGCTCCTTTTTCAGCACTGCGCCGATGGGCCGGTGGCAGGTAGCTGCAATGGCCAGCACGTCGAACATTCCCTGGTGGTTGGCGTAGAGCATAAAGCCCCCTTCCGTCGGGATATTTTCCTGGCCGGTAACGGTCATATCCACATTGCCGCCCCGGACTGCCCGCTGCAGGATGTACTGAATGTGGCGATACTTCTCCTCTTCCGGGTATTCGTCGGTATGTTTGGCATAGCGGCAAAGCTTGAACCAGGCGCCGGGGACAATCCACAGATTCTTCAGCACCATCGTCACAATTCGGTTCATATTCCTGCACTTCCTCAACTGAAATTTCTGTTATCTTACCATAGATCCCCATAAGTTGCAACCGTGATTGTTTGTGCCCGTCGGCAGAAATTCGATCTGCCTTGACAGGGTCCGATTTGCTGCGCTATACTATTGTATAAATCGCCATTGGGGGATTCTGTAGGAATCCCCCGCTTTACAAGGAGGAACACTGTTTTGGCTCAGGAAAATGAAAAAAGCTACCTGTTTGAGTCCATGCCCATTCCCAGAGCTGTGGCGGAATTGTCGATCCCCATGGTAGTGGCGTCACTGGTTATGGTGGTCTATAACCTGGCGGATACCTTTTTCGTGGGAATGCTCAATGATCCGGTACAGAATGCCGCCGTTACCTTGGTATACCCGGTGATGCTGGCATTCAATGCGGTGAACAATCTGTTCGGCATCGGCACCTCCAGCATGATGAGCCGGAGCCTGGGACGGAGAGATTATGAGATGGTCCGCAGCAGCTCCGCTTTCGGCTTTTACGGTGCCGTGTTCAGCGGTCTGCTGTTTACCTTGCTGTGTACCCTATTCCGCAACCCGCTGCTGACCCTGCTGGGCGCTGACGAGATTACCTGGGAGGCAACCGCCGGGTACATGCTCTGGACAGTGAACTGCGGAGCCGTCCCTGCCATTTTGAATGTGGTTCAGGGTCAGATGGTCCGAAGCGAAGGTGCCAGCGTTCATGCCAGCATCGGCACCATGAGCGGCTGCATTCTCAACATCATCCTGGACCCCATCTTCATTCTGCCCTGGGGTCTGAATATGGGCGCCGCCGGCGCTGGTCTGGCTACGTTCCTGAGCAACTGCGTTGCCTGCGGTTACTTCTTCGTCCTGGCCCGGGTCAAGCGGGGCAAAACCTTTATCAGCCTGGATATCCGTCGTCTGAAGACCATGAGCAAAGAGGTTGTCACCGGCATTCTGGGGGTCGGCGTTCCGGCCTCCATACAGAACCTGCTGAATGTTACCGGCACCACCATTTTGAACAACTTTACCGCCGTATACGGCGCCTCTGCCGTGGCCGCCATGGGCGTGGCACAGAAAATCAACATGCTGCCCCTTCAGGTATGCCTTGGCTTCTCCCAGGGAATCATGCCCCTGGTCAGCTACAACTATGCCAGCGGTGACCGCAAGCGCATGAAAAACGCCATTGTCTTTTCCATGGGGCTGATTCTGCCGATTATGCTGGCGGTGACCGTGGGCTGCTGGTTCGGCGCCCCCAATTTGATTCAGATGTTCATGGACAATGCTGACATCATCGCCTATGGCTCTGCGTTCCTGCGGGGGCTGTGTCTGGGTATGGTGTTTCTGTGCACCGACTTCATGGCAGTTGGTGTATTCTCTGCCTTGGGTCTGGGAAGGCATGCTCTGGTATTCGCCATTTTGCGAAAGGTGGTGCTGGAGATCCCCTTGCTGTTCCTGCTCAATGCCCTGTTCCCCCTGTATGGACTGGCCTATGCCCAGTTCGTGACAGAAGTGGTGCTGGCAGCTGCCGCAATCATCATGCTGCTGCGGATTTTCCGTCAGGGTGACAGCGTCCATAAGTAAAACAGCATAGGAAAAGTCCGCAGCTTTTTTACCGGCTGCGGACTTTTTTGTTACTGTATCAGGCCAGAATGGGCTTGAGGGCATTGGCAAGGACTTCCTTCTGTGCCTCAGCTTCCGCCAGGTCTTTGCCCAGGGTAGTAAAGTAGGTCTTGATCTTGGGCTCGGTACCGGAAGGACGCACCACCACCGTAGCGCCGCCTTCCAGGGCGTAAATCAGCACGTTGGCAGCAGGCAGGCCGGTTTCCTCCGACTTCTGGTAGTCGGTCACCTTGGTCACGGCGTAGCCGCCGATTTCCTTGGGAGGATTGGTCCGCAGGGAGTCCATGATGCTTGCCATCTTATCCATACCGGACAAGCCGGGGAACTCGAAAGAGTCCACCTTGTTCAGGTAGCGGCCGTACTTGGCGTAGATGGCTTCCAACCGCTCCTTGATGGAGCTGCCGATGGAACGGTAGTAAGCTGCCATTTCGCAGATCAGCATGGAGCCAATGATGGCATCCTTATCCCGGACGTAGGGGCCAGCCAGGTAGCCGTAGCTTTCCTCAAAGCCAAAGATGAACCGCTCCACCTCTCCGGCAGCTTCCAGACCGGCAATCTGATCGCCGATCCACTTAAAGCCGGTGAGTACATTGCGCATTTCCACGCCGTAGTTGGCGGCAACCGCATCGGCCAGGGGGGTGGAGACAATGGACTTCACCGCCACGGGATTTTTGGGCATGGTGCCGTTTTCGATCCGGCCCTGGCAGATATAGTCCAGCAACAGCACGCCCACTTCGTTGCCGGAAACCAGCTCATAGCTTCCGTCGGGGCATCGGATGGCAATGCCCACACGGTCAGCATCCGGGTCGGTGGCCAGCATCAGGTCGGCGCCGGAGGACTTGGCCAGCTCCAGGCCCAGCCGCAGAGCTTCAAAAATCTCCGGATTGGGATAGGGGCAAGTGGGGAAATTGCCGTCGGGATACTGCTGTTCGGGAACAATGGTAATGTCGTCAATGCCGATGTCCCGCAGCACCCGGGTAACCGGCACCAGGCCGGAACCGTTCAGGGGAGAGTAGACCAGCTTCAGCCCTGCGGTCTTGCACAGACCGGGCCGGACGGAACGGGCCTTGATAGCGTCATACAGTGCTTCCTTGCAATCGTCGCCCACATAGGCAATCAGGCCCTGGGCCAACCCATCTTCAAAGGACATCAGCTTGGCGCCGGTGAGAATGTCGGTTTTCTGAATCTCCGCATAAACAATAGCTGCGGCATCGTCGGTCATCTGGCAGCCGTCGGGGCCGTAGGCCTTGTAGCCGTTATACTTGGCAGGGTTGTGGGAAGCGGTAATCATAACACCGGCGTTGGCACCATAGTACCGGGTGGCAAAACTCAGAGCCGGTACCGGCATCAGCGCGTCATAGATCCGCACCCGGATTCCGTTGGCAGCCAGTACACAGGCCGCTGTTTTGGCAAACACATCGGAATTGATCCGGCTATCGTAGGAAATGGCCACCAGCTGATTGCCGCCCTGGGTCTTAACCCAGTTGGCCAGGCCCTGAGTTGCCTGACGGACAACGTAAATGTTCATCCGGTTGGAGCCTGCACCCAGCACGCCCCGCAGTCCGGCGGTGCCGAACTTCAGTGCCACGGCAAAGCGCTCTTTGATCTGTTCATCCTGGCCTTCAATGGCCTTCAGTTCCTGCTTCAGCGCCGGATCTTCCAGGTCAGCCTCCAGCCAGCGGCGGTAATCGTCCATGTACATGTGAATCACCCTATCCTTTATATGAATTTTCGTGTATTTATATTGGAAACAAGTATACTATACGGCATTTATATTGGCTTGTCAACAATCTGTTTGCGGGGACATATTTGGCAGAAAGCACAGCTTTTCTCATAGCTATTTGTGCAAAACATATGTTTTTCCCGCCCCATTGCCATTTCTTTCTTTTTCGGCTAGGATATAGAAAACAGCCTGCAAAGGAGGAACCATCTATGATTATCAAGCAGGACTGCCTGTACCCGGTCAAGGGGGCCAACCGTCCCCTGCATATTTATCTTCCGGACAACTACTGGCAATCGGAGGAATCTTACCCCGTGATGTACATTTTCGACGGACACAATCTGTTCCAGGACGAAGATGCCACCTATGGAAAATCCTGGGGCATGGAAACCTTCCTCAATCAGTGGCAAAAAGACATGATTGTGGTTGGTATGGAATGCGGCCACGTGGGCAACGAGCGGCTCAGTGAGTATCTGCCCTACCCCGCTGATGCCGGCACTTTCTTTTCCCGATTCCAGCCCTTGGGGGAAGAAACCATGCAGTGGATTGTAAACCAGGTAAAGCCCCAGATCGATGATCAGTACCGCACCATTCCCTTCCGGGAGTGCACCGGCATTGCCGGTTCCAGCATGGGCGGCCTGATGGCGCTGTATGGCGTCACCCGGTATAACCGCTGGTTTTCCAAGGCCGGGTGCCTGTCCAGCGCTGTGGGATTCTGCATGGAGCCCATTATGGCGGACATTTCCCGGTCGGAACTCAGCCCTGACACCCGGGTTTACCTCTCCTGGGGCAGCCGGGAAGCCGCCGGTGTCCGGGACCCCATGGCAGAGGATCGCAGCAGCCATACCTATTTCTGCAACCGGAGAATTGCCGAGGGCTTATCCTCCTGGGGAGTCGCAGCGAAGCTGCGCTGCCAGGTGGGCGGCGGGCATTGTGAAGCCGACTGGGAAAAACTGGTGCCGGAATGTCTGAATTTTCTCTGGATGGAATAACCAATTATTCCTGGGGAATCAGAGGATCAAAGACCTTTTTCAGCACCCGGGACAGAAAATAGGCCGTGGCCCCGAAATACAAAAACATCCACAGCCCTCCCAGTTGCAGAAACAGATACGGACTCAGCAGCACCAGCAGCATGGGAATACCATTCACCACTGCGGCAAGCATGGCCCGGGGAAGATTGGCAAGGCTGAGCAAAAATGCATTTTTTACCATGGCCATGGTAGTATTCTGGAACTGGCTCACCAGCGGAAACACCATAGCTGAAGTCTGGGCAATTACCAGCAGGATCAGCAGTGCCAAACCGGAAAGCGCCACCCCAATCCCTCCACTCATTCGGGAGAAAATCAGCACATTCATGCAGCTGGCTCCCCCAAACAGTGCCAGCGCCAGAAAAATCACGGTGCTCTGCCAGAAATTCCTGCGAAAAGACCGGAAATAGGTAGAAAGAATCCCGCCTTCCCTGTCCGTATCCATGGCAAATACCACACTGTATAATGCCGTGCTGGCAGCTCCGATGGTCACAAGGGGCACACAGGTGACTAAAAACAGCAGGTTCAGAACAGCAATATCATACAGCCTGCTGAGGAACTGCATAATCTTGGAATCCGGCGAAAACAGAAATTGCATAAATTGGCCTCCCGAATGCATATATTCATGGACAGTATACCGGATTTTGCCAGGAAATGCAATCCTTCTTTTCCCCGTTTTCCAGTAGATTCGGGAAATTGTTTGTGAAAAGCGCCCAGGAGCATTGGGAATTGCGCCAAGATAACAGGCGAAGTGCCAAAAATTCACCTGGATGGTATTTTTATACACAGAGGTGTTGACAAATCCTGGTTGCAGCGGTATAATCCTGTATCATTACTCATTAAACATGAATATTATTCATCTGGAGGTTGCGTTTTATGGCAAGCAAGGAAAACATCAAAAAGATTGTTCTGGCCTACTCCGGCGGACTGGATACATCCATTATCATCCCCTGGCTGAAGGAGAACTACAACAATCCCGAAATCATCGCCGTGGCCGGCAACGTCGGTCAGGCTGACGAGCTGGAAGGTCTGGAAGCTAAGGCCATCGCCACCGGTGCCAGCAAGCTGATCGTTGCCGATCTGGTGGACGAAATGGTGGACGAGATCATCATTCCTTCCGTGAAGATGGGCGCTAAGTATGAAACTTACCTGCTGGGCACCGCCTTCGCCCGGCCGGTCATCGGCAAGAAGCTGGCAGAAATCGCTCTGGCTGAAGGCGCCGACGCCATTGCCCACGGCGCTACCGGCAAGGGCAACGACCAGGTTCGGTTTGAGCTGGCCATCAAGCGGTTTGCTCCCGATATGAAGATTATCGCCCCCTGGCGGGAGTGGGATATCAAGTCCCGGGACGAGGAAATCGACTACGCCGAAGCCCACAACATTCCTTTGAAGATCAGCCGGGAAACCAGCTACTCCAAGGACAAGAACCTGTGGCACCTGAGCCACGAAGGTCTGGATCTGGAAGACCCCGCCAACGAGCCGGATTACGACAAGCCCGGTTTCCTGGAAATGGGCGTATCTCCCATGAAGGCTCCCGATGCCCCCACCTATGTGACCATCGACTTTGAAGCCGGCGCTCCTGTTGCCGTCAACGGCGAGAAGATGAAGGCTTCCAAGATCATTGAAAAGCTCAACGAACTGGGCGGCGCCAACGGCATCGGCATCATCGACATTGTGGAGAACCGGTTGGTTGGCATGAAGGACCGGGGCGTGTACGAAACTCCCGGCGGCACCATCTTGTACTTTGCCCACGATCAGCTGGAAATGCTCACCGTAGACAAGGACACCCTGCACATCAAGCAGAAGCTGGCTGTGGACTACGCCGACCTGATCTACAACGGCAAGTGGTACTCCCCCCTACAGGAGGCCCTCACCGCTTTCGCCAACAAGGCCAACGAGTACGTCACCGGCACCGTCAAGCTCAAGCTCTACAAGGGCAACATCATCCCCGCCGGCACCACTTCTCCCTACTCTCTGTACTCTGAGAATCTGGTGACCTTCGGCGAAAGCGACTACGACCAGGGCCAGGCCGCCGGCTTTATCAACCTGTGGGGTCTGCCCACCAAGGTTCAGGCACTGCGGGAGCAGGGCAAACTGTAAACAATTTTTCTGAATTTCGAGGTAAGAGTATGGCTAAGATGTGGGCCGGGCGGACTTCCGGCGAGGTTAGCAGCATTGCAGATGATTTCAATTCCTCCATTTCCTTTGACTGCAAACTATATACCCAGGATATCACCGGTTCCATGGCCCACGCTGCCATGCTGGGCGCCCAGGGCATCATTACCGCCCAGGAAGCAGATGCCCTGATTCAGGGTTTGGAAGGAATTTTACAGGATCTGGACTCCGGGAAACTGGAAATTGACTACACCTGCGAGGACATTCACATGTTCGTTGAGCAGGTATTGACCCAGCGGCTGGGGGATGTGGGCAAGAAGCTCCACACCGCCCGGTCCCGGAATGACCAGGTTGCGTTGGACTTGAGAATGTATCTGCGCAGCGAAGTGGAGGAAATCAGCGCACTGACCAAAGCGCTGGTGGAAGCCATTGTATCCCAGGCCCAGAGCAATCTGGGGGTTATCATGCCCGGCTACACCCATTTGCAGCGGGCACAGCCCATTTTGTTCAGCCACCATCTGATGGCCTATGCCATGATGCTGCTGCGGGATCTGGGGCGGCTGGCAGACTGCCGCAAGCGGATGAACGTCTGCCCCATCGGCTCCTGCGCACTGGCCGGAACCACTTACAATACGGACCGTTGGATGGAAGCCAAGGCGCTGGGCTTTGACGACATTGCCCGCAACAGCATCGACGGTGTCTCCGACCGGGACTTCTGTGTGGAACTGCTCAGCGCCATCAGTGTGCTGATGATGCATCTGAGCCGGTTCTCTGAGGAAACTATCCTCTGGTCCAGCTGGGAATTTCAGTTTATCGAACTCAGCGACGCCTACACCACCGGCTCTTCCATCATGCCCCAGAAAAAGAACCCCGACATGGCCGAACTGGTCCGGGGAAAAACCGGCCGGGTTTACGGCGACCTGATGGGACTGCTGACCACCCTGAAGGGCCTGCCCCTGGCCTATAACAAGGACATGCAGGAGGACAAGGAGGCCATTTTCGATGCGGTAGACACGGTGAAAATGTGCCTGAAGGTCTTTGCCCCCATGGTGCAGACCATGGCCGCAAAACCCGAGAAGATGAAAAAAGCCGCCCAGGGCGGATTCATCAACGCAACCGACCTGGCCGACTACCTGGTAAAGAAGGGTCTTCCCTTCCGCAGCGCTTATAAAATTTCCGGGCAGATTGTGGCCCACTGCATCGCCCATGGTCAGGTATTGGAAACTCTGCCTCTGGAGGTATACAAGACCTACAGCGACCTGTTTGAAGCGGATCTGTATCCGGAAATTGACCTGACCACCTGCGTGGAAAAGCGGATTTCCGAAGGCGGCACCTCCGCCGCATCGGTCAGCGCCCAGATTGCCTATGTAAAGGAGCAGTTGGCATGAATTGTAGTACATTGAAAGGTAAAAGCTTTCTGAAGCTTCTGGATTTTTCCCCCGAGGAAATCCAGTACCTGCTGAATCTGGCAGCAAACCTGAAGCAGCAGAAGAAAAACGGCATCCTCCATCGGATGCACCAGGGAAAGAACATCGTGCTGCTGTTTGAGAAGGACTCCACCCGTACCCGGTGCGCCTTTGAAGTAGCAGCGGCGGATCTGGGAATGTCCGTTACCTACCTCGGCCCCACCGGTTCCCAGATGGGAAAAAAGGAGTCTATTGCCGACACCGCCCGGGTGCTAGGGCGGATGTACGACGGCATTGAATACCGGGGCTTCGGTCAGGAAATTGTGGAAACCCTGGGAAAGTATGCAGGGGTTCCCGTGTGGAACGGTCTGACCAATGAATTCCACCCCACCCAGATTCTGGCGGATTTTCTCACCATTACCGAGCATTTCGGCGGCCTGAAAGGGAAAAAGCTGGTATATATGGGAGATGCCCGGTACAATATGGGCAATTCCTTGATGGTAGGCTGTGCCAAGATGGGCATGCACTTTGTTGCCTGCGCTCCCAAGCAGTACTTCCCCAACCAGGCATTGGTCCAGCAGTGTCAGGCGGTTGCCGCCCAAACCGGCGCAATTCTGGAATTCTCCACCGACCCCATGGAAGCAACCAAGGGTGCCGATGTGATCTACACCGATGTCTGGGTGTCCATGGGCGAGCCGGACAGCGTCTGGCAGACCAGAATTGAGGAGCTGAGCCCCTACCGGGTAACCCAGGCCCTGATGGACAACGCAGGAAGCCAGTGCCGTTTCATGCACTGCCTGCCCGCTTTCCACGACCAGAACACCACCATCGGCAAGCAGATTGCCGACAAGTTCGGCATTTCCTGCATGGAGGTAACCGACGAAGTCTTTGAAGGCAGTCAGTCCATTGTCTTTGACGAAGCGGAAAACCGCATGCACACCATCAAAGCGGTTATGGCCGCCACATTGTAATAGAAAATTCTCCCTCCCGTCCGGTGCAATCCATCCGGGCGGGATTTTTTGCCGCTTCTTCACGGAATCCTCGTCTGTTGAGCAGTCCATTTTACCACCCATCGTCCAAAATCAACCGACTACCTTAAAGCCCTTGAACGGCTCAGCTTTCTTCGCTATACTAATCGTGTCATGACAAGGAGGTGGGGGCAATGCAGGTAGAAATCAAACTGGACGATTCCTGCACCGAACCAAAAATTGTGATCTATACCGCTTCCATGTCGGAAGATGTGCAAACCATTGTGCACACGCTGACCGACTCCCCCCTGCAAATTCTCTTCGGAAAACAGGGTGAAAAAATCCAGCCGCTGATCCAGGAAGATCTCATTCGGGTGTATGCCGCAGGCGGTAAGGTCTTTGCGGTTACCGACAGCAGGGAATATACCCTTCGTCAGCGATTGTACGAATTGGAAAGTCGGTTGCCCCCAGCCAGTTTGTCCGGATATCCAATTCGGAAATTATCAACTTAAGGAAGGTCGATCATTTCGATCTGAACTTTGCCGGAACAATTTGTGTGAAACTGTCAGATGGCTCCACGACTTACGTGTCCCGACGATACGTTTCCAAACTCAAAAAACGATTGGAACTATGAGGTGAAACTATGAAGAAGAAACTGCTTTCTCGCTGCATTCGGGGATTTCCCTCAGGAATTGCCATCGGATATATCCTCACAATTCTCAAGTCGCTTCAGATGGGGAACGGGGCATACTTTCCTTGTACACCGGAGTTCATTCAAGTCGTCGGCAGCGAAATTGGCGCTGTGCTTTTGCAGGCCTTGGTCACAGGATTCATTGGAGCCGGTTTTGCCGGATGCTCCGTCATATGGGATATAGAGCGCTGGGGCATTGCCCTGCAAACCGGAGTATTTTTCCTGGCAATCTCATCGATTGTGCTTCCGGCAGCCTATTTTATGCTGTGGATGGAGCATAGCTTAGCAGGATTTTTAGCATATTATGGGTCATTTACCCTGTTTTTTGTGGTGATTTGTGTAGTACAGTTAGCCATTGCCAGACACAACATAAAGAAAATGAATGCCTCTTTACGCAAAGCTGGCAACTCCGAAAACAAATCATAATCCCATATGTAAAACTCCCTCTGTCTGTTTCGTATCCAGACAGAGGGAGTTAATCTTTTACCGCAAAAACAGCCTTACCAACCGGTTGTACACCTTTTGATAGGGCTGGTAGCGCATGGGCAGGTCCAGCCAGGTTTTCTTGTCCACAATGCTCTTGTAGTGGGTGAAGGTATCAAAGCCGGTTTTGCCGTGGTAGGAACCCATGCCGCTTTCTCCCATGCCGCCAAAGCCCATGGCGCTGGTGGCCAGGTGGATGATGCAGTCGTTGACGCAGCCGCCGCCGAAGGCACAGCGGGTGGTGATGGTCTGCACAAACTGCTTGTCCTCAGCAAATACGTACAGCGCCAGGGGCGTATCCCGGCGGTTGACGGTTTCCACAACCTCTTCGGCGGAAGCAAAGGTCAAAATGGGCAGTACCGGGCCGAAGATTTCTTCTCCCATGACCTTATCTTCCCAGGTAATGTTGTCCAAAATGGTGGGAGCAATTTTCAGCGTATCCGGGTCTGTTTCGCCGCCGCAGACCACTTTGCTGCTGTCAATCAGTCCCGCCACCCGGTCAAAGTGCTTACGGCTGATGATTTTACCGTAAGAAGGATTGTGCAGAGGATCGCTTCCATACTGGCGCTGTATTTCCGCCTTCAGGCAGGCAATCAGCTGCTCTTTCACCGCCGGATGACAAAGGATATAGTCCGGAGCCACACAGGTTTGTCCGCAGTTTAAGAATTTTCCGAACACAATCCGCCGGGCAGACAGGGCAATGTTGGCGCTTTTATCCACAATACAGGGGCTCTTGCCGCCCAGTTCCAGGGTTACAGGGGTCAGGTGCCGGGCCGCCTTTTCCTGAACCAGCCGTCCCACACTTTTGCTGCCGGTGAAGAAAATATAGTCAAATTTCTGCTCCAGCAAATAGGCGTTTTCCTCCCGGCCGCCGGTAACCACCGCCACATATTCCTCCGGGAAAATCTTCCCCAGAAGCTGGGCCAGCAGGGCGCTGGTGGCAGGGCTGTAGGCGCTGGGCTTGATGATGGCGGTGTTGCCCGCCGCCAGGGCATCTGCCAGAGGTTCCAGGGTCAGCAGCACCGGATAATTCCAAGGGCTCATAATCAGGCACACGCCATAGGGCATGGGCTTGCGGTAGCTCCGGGCTGCAAACTGGGCCATGGGCGTGGGAACGGTTTTCTCCCGGGCGAAGCCGCGGATATGCTTCAGCAGGTAGCTGATTTCGCTTAAGGTCATGCCGGTTTCACACAGGAAGCTCTCCTGGGCAGATTTTCCCAGATCGCTGTGCAGTGCTTCGGCAATGGCCTGTTCATTTTCCTGCAGGGCCTGATACAGCTTTTTCAGCGCCGCAATCCGGAACGAAACGTCCAAAGTCGCGCCGGTGGCAAAGAATTTCCGCTGTTTTTCCCGCAATGCGTCAATTTGCTGCTGATTCATGGGATTTCCTCCATAACATCGTAATAAAACTGCTGTAGCCGTTTCGCATCCATCAGCCGGGGCACCGGGTAGAGGGGGTTGGCCTCCCGGTGGGCATAGGCTGCCAGTTTGGGAATGTCCTCTTCCCGGATACCGGTCAGGGTTTCGGGAATCCCCATTTCCTGGTTCATCCGCCGAATCTCGGCAATCAACCGCTGGCTGCACTCCCGGGGGGAAGTATCTTCCCCGGCGATTCCCATAGCCTGGGCAATGGCCTTGGCCTTTCGGTCAATGGCAGTACCGTAAGCTTCCAGTACATAGGGCAGCAGCACGGCGTTGGCAAGACCGTGGGGGGTATGATACCGACCGCCCAGAGAATGGGCCACTGCATGGCAGTAACCCACATAGGACTTAGAAAACGCGCCGCCTGCCAGAAACGCTGCCCGGAGCATGTTTGCCCGGGCGGTCATGTCATTGCCGTCGTGGTAGGCTTTCTCCAGATTCCCGGCAATGAGCCGCACCGCTTCCAGGGCATCGGCTCTGGTCTGTCGGGTGGTGGAGTTGCCGATGTAGGCCTCAATGGCATGGGTCAGGGCATCCATACCGGTGGTGGAGGTCATATTCTTGGGCAGCGAACGGGTCATCTCTGGATCCAGAACTGCCACTCTGGGAATCAGGGGAAAATCGTTGATGGGAAATTTGTGGGCGTTCTGATCGTCGGTAATAACGGTAGCCACGGTGGTTTCGCTGCCGGTGCCGGCGGTGGTGGGTACTGCAATCAAAAAGGGTATGGGCTTGAGCACCTGCAAAATGCCCCGCATCTGGGGGATGGTTTTCTTTGGTCGGGCAATCCGGGCGCCCACAGCCTTGGCGCAATCAATGGCAGAGCCGCCGCCAAAGCCAATCAGCCCCTGGCAGCCTGATTCCAGGTATCGCTGCCGGGCCAGCTCCACATTCAATATGGTAGGGTTGGGCGTAACCTCATCGTATATAGTATATGCAACACCGGCGTTTTGCAACGCATTTTTCAGCGGCTCCAGCATGCCGCTGATGTGCAGAAATCCATCTGTAACCACCAGCACATGGCGGATGTTCCGCCGCAGCAGGCATTGGGGGACTTCCGTTACCGAATGCAGTACCTGAGGACTGCGGTAAGGCAAAACCGGCAGGGCCAGACGCAGAACCGTCTGAAAACTGCGGCAGTAGAACCGATAAAGTGGATGCATGTCAGGCTCCTTTCGTTGACGAATCAACATTTTGCTTAAAATTCACGCCCCCTTCCGGGAGCAATAGTGGTTAAGACTTGGTGGACGCAAATCCTGGGACAGGATACCACAAACCAGCAAAAATGTCAACATTTTCCCTTGGCTTTTCCATAGGGCAATGACGATGCCTTGACATTCCATTCTCCCTGTGATACAGTTAGTCCGTATTTGTGACGCACACCAATGTGCTTGGAGGAGAGAAATGTGAAAAAAGGAAACCCCATTGCGCTGCTGCCCATCGGCGTATTCCTGGCAATTTATCTTGGGCTGGGACTTCTGTTTGAGTATGCGCTGAAGATTCCCATGGGCTTTTACAACATTCCCATTGTCATTGCCTTCCTGGTGGCCATTCTGGTGGCCTGTCTGCAAAACCGGGAGCTGTCTTTTGATGATAAACTGACCATTATGGGTCAGGGCGTAGGTGACAAGAATATCATCACCATGCTGCTGATTTTCCTGGTGGCCGGCGCATTCGTCGGTGTTGTCGGCCGCAGCTCCGCCCAGAGCGTTGCCTACTTCATGCTGGATTTGATTCCTGCTCAGTTTGCAGTAGCCGTGCTGTTTGTGGTGGCCTGCTTTGTTTCCACCGCCATGGGTACTTCCGTAGGCACCATCACCCTGATTACCCCCATTGCCGTAGAGGTTGCCCAGGCTTCCAACTATGACGTTGCCCTGTGCGTGGGCACCGTGGTAGGCGGCGCCATGTTCGGTGACAACCTGTCCTTTATTTCCGACACCACCATCGCTGCCTGCAACGGCCAGGGCTGCGATATGCGGGCAAAGTTCCGGGGCAACTTCTGGATTGCTCTGCCTGCGGCTCTAGGTACCCTGGCTTTGATTCTGGTGCTGACCCTGGGGCACGAACCCGCCCCCATCACCAACGACTACAACCTGGTGCAGATTATTCCCTATGTTCTGGTGCTCATCGGCGGTATTGCCGGCGTCAACGTGTTTGTGGTTCTGCTGGTGGGTATTGTGTCCGGTGCGGTAATCATGCTGGTCACCGGCCAGACCGCCGCCACTGCCCTGCTGTCCAGCATGGGAACCGGCGCTGCCGGTATGTTTGAAACCAGCATGGTGGCCGTTCTGGTGGCTGCCATGTGCGCCCTGATTCGGGTATACGGCGGTTTTGACGCTCTGCTCAGCTTCATTCAGAGCCTATTCAAGGGCAGAAAAGGCGGTCAGCTGGGCATGGGTCTGCTGGTAGGCACCATGGATATCGCCACTGCCAACAATACCGTGGCCATCGTCATGGCCAACCCCATCGCCAAGGAAATGAGCAAGGACTACGGCATTTCCCCCCAGCGCACCGCCTGCCTGCTGGATACCTTCTCCTGCATCTTCCAGGGCGTGATTCCCTACGGCGCCCAGATGCTGGTGGCCATCTCCACCACCGCCGAGATGGGCCATGCCCTGTCTGCTTTTGACATTATGGGATACCTGTTCTATCCCTATCTGCTGCTGGTCAGCTCCCTGTGCGCCATCTACCTGGTGAAGGAAAAAGCAAACGCTTAACAGTACAAAGTACGCCCCGCCTGAAAAATCAGGCGGGGCGATTTTTTTAGTTGCTGCTCACCATTTTGGACGCCTGGTACAGTACCTGGGCAGCCGTACCCCGGGTCAGGGGCGCTCCGGCTTCCAGGGCAAATCCGGCGTCATTGGTCACGGTCACGGCGCTTTGCGCCCAGGCGGGCACCGCCTCATCCTGGGTCACAGCTGCTTCCTGCTGCATGGTCAGATCCAAAGCGTTTTGCAGCATCACCGACACTTCCGCACCGGTAATCACCTCACCGGCGCCGAAGGCTTCCTGGTTGGGAAGGCCCGCGGTCAACCCGGCCCGCTGGGCTGCCGCCAGGTAGGGCTGGAGCCACTGAGGGATCTCGTCAGTGTAGCCGGTGTCTGTCAGTTCCTCATCAGTGGGGATATCCAGGGCCTTGACCAGCATGGTTACAAACTCACCCCGGGTAACCTCCCGCTCCGGGCTGAAGCAAGGGGTTTCCGCCAGACTTTCTCCCACAAAAATTCCGGTATGCCGCATCCACTCCGCGGCGAAACGACATTCTTTACCCAGGGTGTCGGTATACTGGGTAGCATCGGTGGGCTTGAGAATGGTGATGGTCACCGTTGCCTCCCGGGAGACCTTGCCCGCCGGGTCAGTTGCGGTATAGGTGAAGGAATCCACGCCTACCTTATTCTTCTTGGGAGTGTAGGTGAAGGTGCCGTCCTCGGCAATGGTAACGGTACCCCGCTTGGGCTGCCGGGTTACGGTAAAGGTCAAGCTCTGGCCTTCCGGGTCGGAAACTTTCAGTTTCCCGGTGTTTTCCAGATTCTTATAGGTTTCCAGGGCCATATCCTCCGCCACCGGTGCTTTGTCCTCCTTGCCCCGGATGGCAATGGTCATGGTGGTGCTTTCCGCCACATAGTCTTCATAGATGGGCAGGTAGCTGACCTGGACAGACTGGTCGGATTCCGTATTCACGGGAGTAAAGGTCATCTGACTGACCTGCTCTGCCGTCAGGATATCTCCCGGACGGAGAATCCGGCTGCCCAGCTGAATGGTGCCTTCCTTCTGGGGCACCTCCGTCAGGCAAATGCCCACTACAGTGTTCTCCCCGGAGAAATCCCCGGCAGAGAAGCAATACACACTGCCGCTGTCCACTTCCGCGGCGGATACCGAGCCGATCAGACCAAAGGCGCAGCATACCGCCAGAAACAAACTGGCAAAACGGGTTTGAAACATGGTTCATACCTCCAATAAATTTCTTCGGAGGTATTGTTTGCCAATGCTGGCAGAATTATTCATGACTTACAGACGGTAAAGCCGCTTTCCGTTTTCAAAGGTAATGGCTTCCACCTGCTCTGCAGGAAGGTTCCGAATCTGGGCCAGAGCCTGGGCCATGCGGTAGAGTTTTCCCGGATCGTTGCGCCTGCCCCGGAAGGGCTCCGGAGACATATAGGGGCAGTCGGTTTCCAGCACAATCCGTTCCAGGGGGATTTCCCGGGCCACCTCCACCGCCTTGCGGGCATTCTTGAAAGTCAGCACCCCAGTAAAGCCGATGTACCAGCCTCGTTTGATCAGTTCCTTTGCCATTTCCAAAGAGCCCGAATAGCAGTGAAACACTCCCGTTACCTGTGGAAATTCATCCACTACCGCCATACCGTCCTGATGGGCTTCCCGCTCATGAACGATAACCGGCAAATCCAGTTCCCGGGCCAGGGCCATCTGATCCCGGAAGGCTTCCAGCTGCCGCTGCCGGGGGATGTCCTCATAATGATAGTCCAGGCCGATTTCTCCAATGGCCTTCACTTTCGGATTCTGTTTACATAATACTCGGTAGGCTTCCAGCACATCCGCATTTACTTCGTCCGCAGCATCAGGATGGGAACCTACGGCGGCATAGATATAATCGTACCGTTCCGCCAAGGCACAGGCCTGCCGGGAAGAGGCCAGACTGCATCCGGGGTTCATCAGCAGTCCGATTCCCTGCTGGGGCAGTTCGGACAGCAGCGTGTCCCGATCCTGGTCAAATGCCCGGTCGTCCATATGGGCATGGGTATCAAATAGCATGGTTTGTCTCCTTTATGGGTCTTCAAAAATCGCCACCAGGCACCCGTCCAACTCCTGGACCCGGGTGTCCGTC
This sequence comes from Candidatus Faecousia faecavium, assembly GCA_018712645.1. Lineage (GTDB taxonomy): Bacteria > Bacillota > Clostridia > Oscillospirales > Oscillospiraceae > Faecousia > Faecousia faecavium. The sequence goes on from DVGO01000037.1 coordinate 66,489, forward strand.
AGGGAAAAGTCTGTATGATTTGGGTATCCCCGCAGGCCTTCCCCGGAAAGCTTCGCCTCCGCCTCTTTCAGCACCCAGAAGGTCAACAGCGCCCGATGTTTGTCGGAAGCCTGGTCATAGCGCAGCTTTTCTTCGGGAGAAAGGATTTTTTCCGCCAGAGCCGGGCTGATTTTCCGGCTTCCCTCCTCCGCGTCGATGGCTACGTTCCGCCGGGACAGGACGCAAAAGGCATGCCGGGGCGTATGGGCAATGGAAAAGTGGTAAGGGCTGTCACAAAAATAGGGTTTTCCCCGGTCCGTACGCAGAATCCGGGGCAAATTCTGCCCGGTTTCCTCCCGATAGAGCTTTTCCAGCAGCCGGTAGGCGGCATCATGGCCGGTTTCTCCCTCCAGAATGCAAAACGCCAGTTTCATAGAGCGTCAATAATGTTGGGGTCATCCTCTCCCCCGTTCAGCCGGCGCCAGCGCAGCCGCTCCAGCAGCATGCCGATTCCCACCGCCAGCACCAATGCACCACACAGGGCAAACACCAACCGGGAGGTGGTCATGGGCAGCAGAATCAGGATCAGCCCCACCAAAGCGGTAATCAGGGAAAGCAGCTTACTCTGACCGTAATGGGATGCCAGCAAATCCTGTCCACCCCGGATCAGCAGCACAATGCCAACCAGCCGTCCAATGCCGGAGGCCAGGGCCAAAGGATGATTCAGCATCCAACCGCCCAAGGCAAAGCAAACCAAAGCCCCTACAACTTTACTGGCGGTTCCTTCCCGAATCAGCAGCGCAGCCGCCACGAACCCGCCGCCTGCCAGCAGAATCGCCCAGCCCAGCACCGTTGCCAGCAAAGCCGAAACCGAATCCGGCCGCAGCAGCAAAATCAGTCCCAGAGCCATCAAGGCCACAGGAGTAGCCAGCAGCGAAATCCAGGAAAAAAGGTCTTGTTTTTTCATATTGCTTCCTTCTTTCATTATCCGGAAAGGATGTTTTCCCTTTGTCTGGGGGTATGTCCCGGAAATTGGGATTTTGCTTTCAGTATATCCGGATTTTACATTTCTGTCAATGCTGCCCAAGTGACAGAAAACGAAAGAATTCTTCTTGCATTCAGGCAAAGAATTTGGTAGACTAGCCTTGAACCGGAGACATCCGGAATTGACTACAGGAGGATATCCCTATGGCTAACAAGTACGCTGGTACCCAAACTGAGAAGAATCTGGAAGCCGCCTTTGCTGGCGAATCCCAGGCAAGAAATAAGTACACCTACTACGCATCCAAGGCCAAGAAGGAAGGCTTCGAGCAGATCGCTGCCCTGTTCCTGAAGACCGCTGACAACGAAAAGGAGCACGCCAAGATGTGGTTCAAGGAACTGCACAACGGCATCGGCTCCACCGCCGAGAATCTGCTGGACGCCGCTCAGGGTGAAAACTACGAGTGGACCGACATGTACGACGGCTTTGCCAAGACCGCTGAGGAAGAGGGTTTCCACGATCTGGCTGCCAAGTTCCGTCTGGTGGCTGCCATCGAAAAGCACCACGAAGAGCGCTACCGTGCCCTGCTGCACAATGTGGAAACCGCCCAGGTCTTTGCCAAGAGCGAAGTCAAGGTGTGGGAGTGCCGCAACTGCGGTCACATCGTCATCGGCACCGAAGCTCCCGAGGTCTGCCCCACCTGCGACCATCCCAGAGCTTACTTCGAAGTTCACGCCGAAAACTACTAAGTTTATGCACAAAGCGCCGCGGCAAAAGCCGCGGCGCTTTTCTTATTCCACTTCCCGGCGGGGATAGGGCTTCTTCTCATCCGTCAGTCCTGCCAGATAGTCCATGCTGGTATCCAGGGCAATGGCCAGCTTCCGGCATTGTTCAAAGGTGAGATACCGTTTTCCGCTTTCGATTTTAGAGTAGTCACTCTGGTCAATTCCCGTCAGCATCTGCATCTTCACCTGGGTATAGCCCTTTTCTTTTCTCAACTGTCTGATTCGGCTCATTTGCATCACCTGTCAGTATTATGGCAAATTTCCCTATTGTAAATAGGGTGAAATTGACCTACAATGCAGACGAGGTGATATTATGGCAGAATTCTGTGTCTCCTGCTGGAATATCTATAACGAAACAGATATACCGGAAGAAGATTTCATCTTGAGTCCAGAATATGAATTATGCGAGGGATGCGGAGAATTCAAACATACCATCCTTTGCAGGCGTAAATCCTGTTTTCCCCATTTCATCCTAGTTCAAGGTAAAAAGTGGCTGTCAAAACATGCGAAACGGACCGACCCATAGGGCCGGTCCGTTTTTTTGAAAATATCGAAGATTTACCCTTCCATTACACCATGGCAGCGGTGATAATGGCCATCTTGTAGACCTCGTCGGCGTTGCAGCCACGGGACAGGTCGTTGATGGGAGCAGCCAGACCCTGCAGGATGGGGCCGTAGGCCTCAAAGCCGCCCAGACGCTGGGCAATCTTGTAACCGATGTTGCCAGCTTCGATGGTGGGGAAGATGAAGGTGTTGGCATAGCCAGCCACGGGAGAGCCGGGGAACTTCAGCTGGCCCACTTCGGGAGCAACAGCTGCGTCGAACTGCATCTCGCCGTCGATGAGCAGGTCGGGAGCCATTTCCTTGGCAACAGCAGTGGCATCGTGGCTGAGTTTGACAGTGCCGCCCTTGCCGGAGCCGTTGGTGGAGAAGCTCAGCATGGCAACCTTGGGATCAATGCCGAAAACCTTGGCGGTGTTGGCAGTCTCAATGGCAACCTCGGCCAGCTTCTGAGCAGCGGAGAGGGTCACGTTGCCGTCCTTGTCCACGGTATCCTCGTAGCTCAGGTTGATGGCGCAGTCGCCCATAGCCAGCTTCTCGTCGCCGCGAACCAGGATGAAGCAGGAAGATACCAGATGTGCGCCCTTCTTGGTCTTGACCAGCTGCAGAGCGGGACGGACGGTATCAGCAGTGGAGTAAGTAGCGCCGCCCAGCAGGGAGTCGGCGTAGCCCATCTTCACCAGCATGGTGCCGAAGTAGTTGCCCTTGGACAGAGCCTTGCGGCATTCTTCGGGGGTCATCTTGCCCTTACGCAGCTCCACCATCTTTTCCACCATGGCATCCATGCCCTCGTAGGTCAGAGGGTCCAGGATTTCCACGCCGTCGATGTTGTAGCCACCCTTGGCAGCGTTGGCCTTCACTTCTTCTACATTGCCCACCAGAACGGGGGTCAGGAAACCGCCTTCCACCAGGCGGGCAGTTGCTTCCAGGATTCGGGCGTCATGGCCTTCGGTAAACACAATCTTCCGGGGATTGGCCTTCAAGGTTTCAATCATTGCTTGGAACATGGGTATCATACCTCCAATATTCGGGACTTATCCCGTATTTTTACAGGATAATTATATATCAGCTTTTTCAAAGGTGCAACCCCTTTTTTCCCCTCCCCCGACGTTTTTCCCCCAGCTGCGGTCAAAAATCCGCTGTGCAGGGTCACATACCCAAATCGCCCCCGGTTTTTGTTGAATCTGATGAAAAACATTTCCAAAAGTCCATTTTTCCTCTTGCCTTTTGTGCGAAATCCCTGTATAATGGCAGTAAAGTATGGGTAGTGGAGGCGATGTCGGTTGGGCGAACTTCTGGCTGTCCTGTCCGGCAAAGGCGGAACCGGTAAAACCTCGGTCTGTGCCGGGCTTGCCACCGCTCTGGCCCGGGAGGGGAAACAGGTTCTGTGCATCGATTGTGATGTAGGACTGCGGAATCTGGACATCTCCCTGGGAATGTCGGATATCGGGGCGCTGTCTTTTCTGGATGTGTGCCAGGGGCATTACCCTCTGGAGCAGGCCACCCGGCACCCGAAATATCCCACTTTGGCCTTTCTTACCGCGCCTATGAACTGCGCTCCGGAGACCATTGATCCGGATGCCTTTGCCTGCATGCTTCGTCAGGCCCGGAAAACCTTTGATTACATATTTTTGGATGCTCCCGCCGGTGTGGATGCCGGTTTCCGCTTGACTGCGGAACCTGCCGACCGGATTTTGCTGGTCACCGGTGCCGGTCCTGCTGCCATCCGGGACGCTGCCCGGGTGGGAGATCTGCTGGAGCTGATGGGAAAAAAAGAGGTTCGGCTCATTGTCAACCGGGTTCGCCGGGAGCTGCTGCGCACGGTACGCATCACCATTGACGATGTGATGGACACCGCGGGGCTTCCCCTTCTGGGTGTGATCCCGGAAGATCCCCATGTAACCCTGGCCGCCTCCTTCGGCGCTCCCCTGCTGAGCCACGCGCCCCGCTGCGCCGCAGCCAAGGCCTTTTCCAGAATTGCTCGGCGGATGCAGGGCTTCCACCAGCGGATTGCATTACGATAAAATTTCTCAATTTATAGATATATAAAACAAAATTTATAAGGAGTGAGTGCTGTGAATATTGCATTTCTGGCGCATGACAAGAAAAAAGAACTGATGGTGCAGTTCTGTACTGCATACAAAAGCGTCCTGATAAAGCATACCCTCTTTGCTACAGCCACCACCGGCCGTCTGATTGCGGACAACACTGGCCTGCCCATTACGCTGCTCCTTTCCCATAAGCAGGGCGGTCATCAGCAGATCAACGCCCGGATTGCCTATAACGAAATCGATCTGGTGCTGCTTTTCACCGACCCCAACACCACGGAGCCCTGGGATGACAGCCAGATGATCGAAACCATCCGCTACTGTGACAAGCACAATGTCCCCATCGCCACCAACCTGGCCTCTGCGGAAATGCTCATCATGGGTCTGCAGCGTGGTGATCTGGACTGGAGAGAAATGCTCCGGCCCAAAGCTCGATTCTGACACTTTTTCAGACCGCCCAGCCCTCCGGCGGGCGGCCTGATGCTTTTTATATCTTAATTTTGGAGGTAATCTTCCCATGGAGATCATCAAACCCCGCACCCTGTCGGGATTTATGGAGCTGCTGCCCGGTAAGCAGATCCGTTTTGAGAAAATGACCGAAATTCTGCGCAGCACCTACGCTTCCTACGGCTTTGCCCCCCTGGACACTCCCGCCATTGAGGACGCCCAGATTCTGCTGGCCAAAGGCGGCGGCGAAACGGAAAAGCAGATTTACCGCTTCACCAAAGGCGACAGTGACCTGGCTCTGCGCTTTGACCTGACGGTGCCCCTGGCAAAATACGTTGCTCTGCACTACAACGACCTGGCCTTCCCCTTCCGCCGGTTCCAGATCAGCAAGGTCTACCGGGGTGAGCGGGCACAGCGGGGCCGGTTCCGGGAATTCTACCAGGCGGACATCGACATCATCGGCGATGGCAAGCTGGATATTCTCAACGAGGCAGAAATTCCCGCTATTATCTACAAAGTGTTCCGGGGCTTTGGCCTGAGCCGGTTCCAGATTCGGGTGAACAACCGGAAAATCCTCAACGGCTTCTATGCCCTGCTGGGGCTGTCGGAGCGCAGCGGCGACATTATGCGCACCGTGGACAAGCTGGATAAAATCGGCGCTGAGAAAGTCAAGGCCATTCTGCTGGAGGACTGCGGTCTGACGGAGAATCAGGCAGAAGAAATCCTGAAATTCATCGCCATCCAAGGCACCAACGCCCAGGTGCTCTCCGCTCTGGAGGGCTACACCGGAAGAAATGAGCTGTTCGACCAGGGTCTGGAAGAACTGAAGGCCGTCACCGCCAACCTGTCCGCTTTCGGCGTTCCGGAGGAGAACTTTGCGGTGGATCTGACCATCGCCCGTGGCTTGGACTACTACACCGGCACCGTTTACGAAACCACTCTGCTGGATCATCCGGAAATCGGCTCCGTGTGCAGCGGCGGTCGGTATGACAACCTGGCTGGCTACTATATCGACAAGCAGCTGCCCGGCGTGGGTATTTCCATTGGGCTGACCCGTCTGTTCTATGTGCTGGATGAGCAGGGCCTGCTGAATCCGGAACTGCCCAGCGCCCCGGCGGATGCCCTGGTACTGCCTATGACCGCCGATCCCGCTCCCGCCATTGCTCTGGCAGAAACCCTGCGCAGCGGCGGCATCCGGGTGCAGCTGTACGGCGAGCAGAAGAAGTTCAAGCAGAAGATGGCCTACGCCAACAAGCTGGAAGTTCCCTTCGCAGTTCTGCTGGGCGAGGATGAAATCGCCGAAGGCATGTGCTCCGTGAAGAACATGAAAACCGGCGAGCAGTTGAAGCTGACTCCCGCGGAAGCAGCGGTCTACATCAAGACCTCCCTGAACTGCGGCAATCAGGCGATTATTCTGGAAAAGTAATTATCCCGGCGGCTGCCCTGGAAATCCAGGGCAGCCGCCTTTTGATTTTACCAATCTTCAAAACTTTTTCTTGCATTTTTTGAGAAAGTGTATTATACTATGTAAGCACCATGCCGGTGTGATGGAATTGGTAGACGTAGTGGACTCAAAATCCACCGGTGGCGACACCGTGCCGGTTCGAGCCCGGCCACCGGCACCAAAAATCCCGAATGCAACAGCGTTCGGGATTTTTACTTATTGACTTTTCACTATTACCTCCTCACTAACTTCGACTGCTGCCCGGGATTTCTGGAAGTAATAAGTAATAGTGAATAGTGAAGAAGTATGGTGTGCCGCTTTGCGGCACCAATCTGAAAACTTCAATCTATTTTCATAACGAGGGAAAGAGATGGATATTTCGTTCAAAACTGGCAACGAGAAATTCAATTACAGAGTGTGCGCCGTCATCGTCCATGATGAAAAGATTTTAGCAATGCACGATGAACGCTCCCCCTATTTTTACCTGCCCGGCGGCCGCGTCAAACTGGGCGAGACGGCAGAAAATGCTGTCATCCGGGAAATAGAAGAAGAATTACACATTACTGCCAGAATCATCCGTCCTCTTTGGCTGAATCAAAGTTTTTTCAAAGAAGATGTGGATGGCTTGCGCTACCATGAGCTCTGCATTTATTTTCTGATGGATATTTCACATACCGACCTGCTTGGCAAAGGCAGCAAGTTTGTTATGCAGGAAGGAAGCCGCCAACATACGTTTGTGTGGCTGAAGTTTGAACAATTGCAGCACGAATACTTTTATCCGCTTTTTTTGAAGAAGAAAATTTTTGATTTGCCCCGGACATTCCAGATTCAAACCGAATATGAATGAACAAATTTACAGCTATACTGTTTCGATATTCCCAAAGCGGCAAGCAGAGCTTGCCGCTTTTACTTATTTCTCCTTCAATAAACACTCTGCCCCATCCTGCATTTTACAAGGCACCTCTTATCTGTCACAATTTGCTCTTCATTCCTTAACAAAAGGTTTACAGGATCCTTCCGCGTTTTTCAGCGTTTTTTCAGGAATGCGTGATACCCTATTGGCAAGGTAAAAAACACCAATTACGAGTTATCCGCTTCTGTAAAAAGAATGCGCATTGTTAAGGAGGATCTTATTATGAGCGACTATTCTAACTTCAACCAACAGCCCGACCAATCCGGCTACTCCATGCCCCCCTATCAGAATTCCTACTCCCAGAACGGACCGGAAGACTTCAGCAAGAAACCGAAGAAAAAGCGCTCCGGCGGCATCATCGCCCTGGCGCTGTGCTTCTCCCTGCTGGGCGGCATTCTGGGTGCCGGCGGCGTGATGTTCGCCAATCGCTTGACCACTGACAAGCCCTCCACCGAAGACCTGACCGTCATGGTAGAAGGCCGTCGGAAGGCATCGGAAATCGAAACCGTCACCGTGGACACCAGAAAGCAGATGACTCCTGCGGAGGTCTATGCCGCCAACGTCAATTCCACCGTGGGCATTACCACCTCCATTACCACCAACTTCTGGGGCTTCCAGACCACCGCCGCCGCTTCTGGTTCCGGTTTCATCATCTCCACCGACGGTTATATCCTGACCAACTACCACGTCATTGAAGATTCCAGCAGCATTACCGTGTCCATGTACGATGGCTCCAGCTACGACGCTGCTCTGATTGGCTACGACGAGAGCAACGACATTGCCGTGCTGAAAATCGAGGCGGAGAACCTGACCCCTGTGGTGCTGGGCGATTCGGATCAGATGAATGTGGGCGACAGCGTAGTGGCCATCGGCAATCCCCTGGGCGAACTGACCTTCTCCCTGACCTCCGGTACCATCAGTGCCCTGGATCGGGAAATCACCCTTTCCGGCGGCATTACCATGGATCTGATGCAGACCGACTGTGCCATTAACTCCGGTAACTCCGGCGGCGCACTGTTCAATATGTACGGCGAGGTCATCGGCGTGACCAATGCCAAGTATTCCAGCTCTTCCGCTTCCGAAGCTTCCATCGACAACATTGGATTTGCCATCCCCATCAACTCCGTCCGCAGCATTGTGGAAAGCATCATTGAAAAGGGCTACATTGCAAAACCCTATATCGGCATCAGTGTGCTGGATGTTTCCGAAGAAAATCAGCTCTACGGTGTTCCTGCCGGTGTGGCTATCCAGTCCGTCAGTGAAGGCTCTCCCGCCGAAGAAGCAGGCCTCCAGGCCGGCGATATCATCACCGCTGTAAACGGCCAGGAGATGGACAGCAACACGCTGGTGGAGCATGTGAAGCAGTCTCAGGTCGGTGACGAGCTGACGCTGAGCATCTACCGCCAGGGCGAAACCATGGAAGTTGTCCTCACCGTAGGAGAACAGGTTCAGTCCGCACTGCCCCAGCAGGAAGTTCAGCCCACCCAGAGCCAATCCTGGTCCCAGTCCCCCTTCGACGGCTTCTTCGGCGGCCGCCGCTAACACAAGAAAAACCACGCTGCCGTTTCTTGGCAGCGTGGTTTTTTATATGGCTTCTTACTTGATAACCCGTACCCGCAGGACGCCTTCAATGTTTTTCAGGTGTTCCACCACCTCAGCAGAGGGGTGCCGGTCCAGATCCAGCATGGTGTAGGCGTATTCGCCCCGGCTCTTGTTCATCAGGCCGTCGATGTTCACGTTCTCGCTGGCAATGGCGGAGGTGAACCGGCCCAGAGAGTTGGGGATGTTCCGGTGCAGCAGGGTAATCCGTCCCGCCGCACGGCAGATGCCCATATCGCAGTTGGGATAGTTGACGGAATTGACAATGTTGCCGTTTTCCAGGTAATTCATCAGCTGATTCACCGCCATCTTGGCGCAGTTGTCCTCGGATTCTTCGGTGGAAGCACCCAAGTGGGGAATGGCAATGCAGCCGGGCATGTTGGCGGTTTTCTCATTGGGGAAGTCGGTGACATACCGGGCAACCTTTCCGCTGGCCAGGGCCTGGGCCATGGCATCGTCGTCCACCAGCAAATCCCGGGCAAAGTTCAGGATGATGACCCCATCCTTCATCTTGGAAATGGCTTCGGCG
>DVGO01000038.1 GCA_018712645.1 Candidatus Faecousia faecavium
AGACGCCGACCTTGCCGGTGGCTCTTGCGTAGCCGTCGGCAGCGTGGGAAGCGCCCTGTTCATGGGCGGTAAGGACGTGCTTCAGTTCCCCTTGATACTTGTACAGGGAATCGTAGATATTGATGACCTGACCACCGGGGTAGCCAAAGACCACGTCGGTGCCCTGTTCAATCAATGTGCGTACGATGATATCGGAACCGGAAAGTTTCATGCCATCATCCTTTCGTCAGGTTTTCTATAATCAATCTGCCCATTTCCTTGCAGCCGACTTTGATGCAGCCGGTCGCCTGGTCGGGAAGAATGTCAGCAGTGCGATAACCCTGGTCCAGAACAGCGGATACGGCGGATTCGATGGCATCCGCTTCCGCAGCCAGATCGAAGGAGTAGCGCAGCATCATGGCCGCTGCCAGAATGGTGCCGATGGGGTTGGCAATGTCCTTGCCTGCAATGTCTGGCGCAGAGCCGTGAATGGGCTCATACAGACCGCAGGTGGTATCGCCAAGAGAAGAGGAGGGAATCATGCCGATGGAGCCGGTAATCATGGAAGCTTCATCGGAAAGAATGTCCCCGAACATGTTCTCCGTTACAATCACGTCAAACTGGCTGGGGTCTTTCACAATTTGCATGGCGCAGTTGTCTACCAGCATGTCGGAAAGAGTCACATCCGGGTATTCCTCCGCCAGTTCATGCATGACTTTTTTCCACAGCCGGGAGGAGTCCAGTACGTTGCTCTTTTCCACGCTGCACAGCTTACCCCGGCGTTTCCGGGCGGATTCAAAGCCAATACGACCGATTCGACGAATTTCGCTCTCAGAGTAACGCAGTTCGTCCACAGCTACAGATTCGCCATCCTGGTGCAGCGTTTCGTGTTTTCCAAAGTAAATACCGCCGGTCAGTTCCCGGACGATGAGAAAATCAATGCCTTTGTCCACAATCTCCTGCTTCAGCGGAGAAGCGGAGGCCAGCTGGGGCCAGATCTTGGCAGGTCGGTTGTTGCTGTAGACTCCCATTCCCGCCCGAAGCCGGAGAAGTCCTTTTTCCGGGCGCATGGGGCCGGGAACATCATTCCACTTGGGGCCGCCTACGGCACCCAGCAGTACGCTGTCCGAATCCAGACATTTCTGCAGCATTTCCTGGGGCAGGGGATCGCCCCACTTGTCAATGGCGTTTCCACCCATATCCACGTCGGTATAAGTAAAGGTATGTCCATAGAGGGCGGCAACTTTATTCAGAACCAACAAAGCCTGCTCTACAATCTCCGGACCAATGCCGTCACCCCGGATCAATGCGATGTTTCTTGTCATTATATCACACCTCCCGTAAAGAGGCAAGTAGTCCGCCTTTGCGAATTATGTTTTGAATGAACTCCGGGAAAGGCTCTGCCTGATAGGTTTTGCCGGTGGTCAGGTTGGTGATGATGCCGGAATCGAAATCCACATGCACCTGGTCGCCAGCTTGAATTTCTTCCGCAGCTTGCTCGCATTCCAGAATGGGCAGGCCGATGTTGATGGCATTGCGGTAGAAGATTCGGGCAAAGCTCTTGGCAATGACACACCCAGTGCCGCAGGTCTTGATGACCAGGGGGGCGTGCTCCCGGGAAGAACCACAGCCAAAGTTCCATCCGGCTACCATAATGTCCCCGGGCTGTACCCGGCTGACGAAGCTTACATCAATGTCCTCCATGCAGTGCTTTGCCAGTTCCTGAGCGTTGGCGGTGTTTAAGTACCGGGCGGGGATAATCACATCGGTATCCACGTTGTCGGGATACTTGAAAACAGTTCCTTGGGTGTTCATATTCAGACCTCCTTGGGAGCGGTGATGTAACCGGTGAGGGCGGAAGCGGCGGCGGTGGCGGGGCTGGCCAGATATACCTCGCTGTCCACATGGCCCATTCGGCCCACGAAGTTGCGGTTGGTTGTGGCAATGCACCGTTCACCGGCAGCCAGAATGCCCATATAGCCGCCCAGGCAGGGACCGCAGGTGGGAGTGGAAACCACAGCGCCGGCATCAATAAAGGCGGTAACGTAGCCTTTTTCCACACAATCCCGGTAAATCTGCATGGTAGCGGGAATGATGATGCAGCGTACCCCTGGGGCAATGGCCTTGCCCTTCAGGGTGTTGTAGGCCGCTTCAATATCTTCCATCCGGCCGTTGGTGCAGCTTCCGATCACGACCTGATCGATTTTAATGTGCCCCAGATCGGCGGCAGGCTTGGTGTTCTCCGGCAGATGGGGGCAGGCAACCGTGGGGACGATGCTGCTCAGGTCAATTTCAACGGTCTGCTCGTACTGAGCATCCGGATCGGCGGCATATACCACGGGCTTGCGCTCGCAGCGGCCTTCCATGTAGGCCATGGTTACATCGTCAACAGGGAAAATGCCATTTTTGGCACCGGCTTCAATGGCCATGTTGCAGATGCACAGCCGGTCATCCATGGAAAGGGAAGCAACGCCTTCTCCGCAGAACTCCATGCTCTTGTACAGGGCACCATCCACGCCGATTTTGCCGATGATGGTCAGAATCACGTCTTTTCCGCTGCAGTTTGTGGGGAGTTTTCCGGTAAGATGGAATTGGATGGCGGAGGGAACCTTGAACCAGGCGGTTCCGGTGGCCATACCGGCAGCCATATCGGTGCTTCCCACACCGGTGGAGAAGGCACCCAATGCACCATAGGTGCAGGTGTGGCTGTCGGCACCGATGATGCAGTCACCGGCGGTAACAACGCCCTGCTCCGGAAGCAGGGCATGCTCAATGCCCATTTTGCCTACATCGTAAAAATGGCTGACGCAGTGGCTGCAGGCAAATTCCCGGCACTGCTTGGACTGCTCCGCGGCTTTGATGTCCTTGTTGGGAACAAAGTGATCCAGAACGATGGCGATTTTGTCCTTGTCAAAAACCTGAGAAAAGCCGTTTTTGGTAAACTCGTTAATGGCCACTGGGGTGGTAATGTCGTTGCCCAGGACGATGTCCAGCTTGGCGCGGATCAGCTGTCCGGCGCTGACGCTGTCTAACCCTGCGTGGGCGGCCAGAATTTTCTGTGTCATTGTCATAGCCATGGTTTTCTTCTCCTTTATTCCCGGGTCATGTTGTTGTAGGCGCTGATCAGGGCGTGGGCGCTGGCCTTGATGATGTCGGTATCTGTACCGGCACCCCAGTACATATTGCCCTCAGCGTCTTCCAGACCGATATAGGCGGCAGCGGTGGAACCGGAACTGCGCTGCTGGACGCTGTGTTCGGTGTAGACTTTCAGCACATAAGACTTCCCGGTATACTCCTTCAGCGCATTGCTGACCGCATCCAAAGAACCGTTGCCGGAGGTCTGCAGGGTAGTTTTCCGACCGTGGCGCAGGAAGGTGATATAGGCATCCACTCCGGAAGCGGTCTGGGTAAAGCTCATCCGGGAGATGGCGATGGGATCATGCACATTGAGATAGCAGTCCATGAAGATTGCCAGCACATCTTCGCTCTTCAGCTCCCGGTGATCGTGGTCGGAAACGCTCTTGCACTGGTAGCTCAGATGTTCGCGCATCTTCGGCGGCAGGATGTAGCCGTAAGCCTGCTCCAGCAGATAACCAATGCCACCCTTGCCGCTCTGGGAATTGACACGAATCACATCGGCATCGTAGGTACGGCTGATATCCTGGGGATCAATGGGAATGTAGGGAACTGTCCACTGGTGCAGGTTCTTCTCCTTGCGCCAGTTCATGCCCTTGGCAATGGCATCCTGGTGGGAGCCGGAGAACGCGGCGAATACCAAGGCTCCAGCATAAGGACTGCGTTCGTAAACGTGCATCCGGGTACATTCTTCATATACCTTGCAGATGGCGGGCATGTCGGAAAAATCCAGCTCCGGGTCCATGCCGTGGGAGTACATGTTCATAGCCAAGGTAATGATGTCCACGTTGCCGGTGCGTTCGCCGTTGCCGAAGAGGGTACCTTCTACCCGGTCGGCACCAGCCAGCAGCGCCAGCTCTGTATCTGCAACGCCCGTACCCCGGTCGTTGTGGGGATGTAGGGACAGCGTCACATGCTCCCGATATTTCAGGTTCTCGCTCATGTATTCCACCTGACTGGCATAAATGTGAGGCATGCTCATTTCCACGGTAACCGGCAGGTTGATGATGACATTGTTGGTTTCGCTGGGCTCCAGGACATCCAGCACCGCATTGCACACTTCCAGAGCGTATTCCGGCTCGGTACCGGTGAAGCTTTCCGGAGAATATTCAAACCGGAAGTTTCCTTCATATTCCTGAGCCAGCCGCTTGACCAGCTTGGCACCTTCTACAGCGATCTGCTTGATTTCTTCCTTGCTCTTGCGGAATACCTGCTCCCGCTGGGCAACGCTGACGGAGTTGTAGAAGTGGATAATGGCGCTGGGAGCGCCTTTGCAGGCCTCAAAGGTCTTGCGGATGATGTGTTCCCGGCACTGGGTCAGCACCTGAACGGTCACATCCTTGGGAATCATGTTGTTCTCGATCAAAGTCCGCAGAAATTCATATTCCGTTTCGGAAGCGGCAGGGAAGCCAACCTCAATTTCCTTGAAGCCCACCCGCAGCAGCATATGGTAAAACTCCAGTTTTTCTTCCATGCTCATGGGAATGACCAGACTCTGATTGCCATCGCGCAGGTCGACGCTGCACCACTGGGGGGCTTTCTCAATGTGATCTTTCTGAACCCACTTGTAATGGCTGCCCGGGGCAGGGTAGTAGCCAATGCTGTACTTACTGGTGTCCATATGCGTTTAACTCCTTTACAGAAATGATAATTTATACGATTCGGAATCCCTCGGTTTTCAGTGCCTGGGTGATTTGTTCTACATGCTCATAATTGCGGGTTTCCAGCTCCATGCGCAGGAAGCAGCCGTTGATGCTTTCTGTGCCGCCTCGCTCGTAATGTACGCCGGTGACGTTGCCGCCGCAGTCGGCGATGATCCGGGAAACGTCCTTCAGCTGACCTGGTTTGTCAGCCAGCTCAATGAGCAGTGTTGCGATCCGGCCGGACTTCATCAGGCCACGCTCAATGACCCGGGACAGGCTGGTCACATCAATATTGCCGCCAGAAATCAGGCTGACCACCTTTTTGCCCTGGATGGGGAACTTGTTGAACATGGCAGCAGCCACGGAAACAGCGCCTGCACCCTCGGCGATCATCTTCTGCTTTTCAATCAGTGCCAGAATGGCGGAGGAGATTTCGTCCTCGGTCACCAGGGCGATGTCATCGACATAGTTGTTGACCATTTCATAGGTCAGATCTCCCGGGCGCTTCACGGCGATGCCGTCTGCGATGGTGGATACGCTTCCCAGAGTTTCAATATGGCCGTTGTGAATGGAATTGTACATGCTGGGAGCACCGGCTGCCTGAACACCATAGACCTTGATGGAAGGCCGGATGGACTTGATGGCGTAGGCGACACCGGAAATCAGACCGCCGCCGCCGATGGGAACGATGACCGCATCGATGTTGTCCAGTTCGTTGACAATTTCCAAACCGATGGTGCCTTGCCCGGCAATGACGTTTTCGTCATCGAAGGGATGGACGAAGGTGTAGCCAAACTCCTCTTTCAGTTCCAGAGCTTTATTATATGCGTCGTCATAGACACCTTCCACCAGGCAGACCTGTGCGCCATAGGCTTTGGTGGCCTCGATTTTGGAAATGGGGGCCGTATCCGGCAGGCAGATCAGAGAAGAGATGCCGCACTTAGAAGCGGCCAGTGCCACACCCTGGGCGTGGTTTCCGGCGGAGCAGGCAATGACGCCTTTGGCTTTTTCTTCGTCGGAGAGCATGGCGATTTTGTAACCGGAGCCACGGAGCTTGAAGGAACCGGTATTCTGCAAATTTTCCGGCTTTAAGTACAGTTCACACTCCGGGGCGATGCCGTAGGCCTTTGCCAGGGGGGTGGGGCGGATGATGTCTTTCAGCACCAGGGAAGCGTGAAACAGTTTATCAATTGTGACCATATTGTTCTTTCCTTTCGGGTTTATAAAAAGAGCCCTGTCTCTTGTCAAAATGCAAAGAGACAGGGCTTTTACATTACATAAAAACCTTGCGGTACCACTCTTCTTGCCGCAGATGCGGCCACTCATGGCGATCCAACAATCGCCTCCCGCTGTATCGGTCGGGTTCCGTCTGCCCTACTTGCCGAAGCGTTGGGGTCAGCCGCTCAGAGGCCAGTATACTACCGTTTCCGACACCGTCTCACACCAACCGACGGCTCTCTGGATGGGAAGCGGGCAGCTTTTTCCTCTTCCATGCGTTGCGCGTTATGTTGGGTGAATTATAGCACTTCTTCTGCCAGGTGTCAAGCACTGAAAAACAAAAGTCTTTGCCTGCGGAACAAAAAATTCTCGGTTTTTCCCCTTGGATGAGGAAAGCAGGCGGCAGATTCCGGGAATCGCCGCCTGCTGAGGGGATTATTCAATTACTTCAATCCAGCCTTCCGGAGCCGGAATCCGGCCCATCTGGATGCCGGTGAGGGTGTCATACAGCTTCTGGATGGTGGGACCGAAGCCTGCGTAGTGGATTTCCTTTCCGTGATCGACAATGGTACCCACGGGGGAAATTACTGCAGCGGTGCCGCACAGACCGCATTCGGTGAAGTCGCCGATTTCACTCAGGGCTACCTCCCGTTCTTCCACTTCCATGCCCAGGTAATCCTTGGCCACCTGCACCAGGGAACGGCGGGTGATGGAGGGCAGAATGGTGTCGGACTTGGGAGTGACCAGAGTGTTGCCCTTGATAAAGACAATGTTGGCGCCGCCGGTTTCCTCGATGAAGGTACGGCTGCCGGAGTCCAGGTAGACGTTTTCATCATACCCCTGCTCGTGGGCATCCACAATGGCGTACAAGCTCATGGCGTAGTTCAGACCCGCCTTTACATGGCCGGTACCTCTGGGAGCTGCCCGGTCATAGTCACAGATCCGCAGCTTCAGAGGCTTGATGCCGCCCTTGAAGTAGGGACCCACCGGGGTAGCAAAGACACGGAACTGGAACTCAGTGGCGGGTTTGACACCGATGATGGCATCGCTGCCGAACATGAACGGGCGCAGGTACAGCGAAGCGCCGCTGCCGTAAGGAGGCACCCAGGCGGCGTTGGCCCGGACAGTTTCCACCACAGCCTTGACAAAGCGATCTTCCGGGAAAACGGGCATTTTCAGCCGGCGGCAGGAATCTGCCATCCGCTGGGCATTCAGGTCAGGCCGGAAGCAGACAATGTGGCCATCCTGGGTGGTGTAAGCTTTCATGCCCTCAAAGCAGGTCTGGGCATACTGCAGCACGCAGGCACACTCGCTCATGGTGACACTGGCCTGATCGGTCAGGCAGCCGTCGTCCCAAGCGCCGTTTTTATAATTGGAGACATAGCGCATATCCGTCTGCACATAGCTAAATCCCAGGCTGCTCCAGTCAATATTTTTCTTTTCCATCTTGAAACACCTCTTCTGTATCGTTGGATAAACCGGAACCTCTGTCCCGGAAAGGGTGTGCATCTGTGTTCATGCACATCAGGTTGCTTTATTCTATCACCGGCAAAGCCCAAGGTCAAGGGCTTGGACAAGAAAATGTTTTCCTCACGGTGACATATGTCTACTGAAAAGAAACGTGGAAAATCGCAGAGTTTTACAAAATTTCTCTTGACTTTAATAAACTAAAGTGATAAAGTATCAGGAAAAGAACACTCCTTTACCCGGCACAATGCCCGGAGCGGGAACAGAAAGGAATTATGTTGCTATGAGTACCATTCGACATCCTGGAGAAAATGCATTGTACGAAGCGATTTTGTCGTTGGAGACGGTGGAGCAGTGCCAGCTGTTTTTTGAGGATATTTGTACCATCAAGGAGCTGCAGGCGATCTCTCAGAGGTTCCGGGTAGCCTGCCTGCTGGACAGCGGCAGCAATTATATTGAGGTTTCTGAGGCTACAGGAGCCAGTTCTGCCACCATCAGCCGGGTCAACCGGTGCCTGAATTATGGCGGCGGATATCGGACAGCGTTGGACGCGCTGAAGAAAGCGGGGAAATTGGATGACGGACAGGATTTGGAAACGTGAGGAGCAGGCGGTTTTCGCTCTGCGCAGCCTGTACAGCCGCTATGGCTACGTCCCCTACAAGATGAGCCACTTTGAAGAGTATGAGCTGTATGTGCACAACAAGGATTTTCTGGTCTCCGACCAGATTATCACCTTCTCCGGAGAAGGGGGACGGCTTTTGGCACTGAAGCCGGATGTGACCTTGTCTATTGTAAAAAACGCCCCCCAGACCCCGGGAGTGGTACAGAAGGTTTACTACGATGAAAACGTCTACCGGGACTACCGGGAAATCCGTCAGGCGGGGCTGGAGTGTGTAGGCGATCTGGGAGAGTATGAGATTTCGGAAGTGGTCATGCTGGCTGTGCGGAGCCTTTCGCTCATGCAGGAGCGGTTTGCGCTGAACATCTCCCATATGGGCCTGATTTCTGCGGTACTGGACAGCTGCGGCTTGACGGAGGGAGAAAAAAATCAGGCCATGGATTGCCTGCGGGGGAAAAACCTCCACGGTCTGCGGGGACTTTGCCAGGAAAACCTTCCCGCCTGGGAGAAGCTGCGGACATTGGCTGCTTGCCGGGGAAGGGGAGACGCTGTTCTGAAGCAGATGGAAGGCGTTCTGACAACCCAGGAAGAAAAAAACGCCCTTGGGGAACTGGCTCAGTTGTGGCGGATTCTGGAAAGCGGCGGCTGGACGGAATCGGTGCGGCTGGATTTTTCCGTAGGCAGTGACCTGGGATATTACAGCGGCGTGGTGTTTCGGGGCTATCTGGAGGGAATCCCAACCAGCGTTCTCTCCGGCGGACAGTACGACAAGCTGCCCCGGAAAATGGGACGCAGAAGCCGGGCAATTGGCTTTGCAATCTATCTGGATATGCTTCAGCAGCGTTCCGGAGAAGAAGATACCCAGGACATTGATACCTTGATTGTCCATGACGGCAGTGTGAATACCGCCCTTTTGGCCCAGGCAGCTGCCAAGGCAGCGGAGCAAGGCAGTGTGCTGGTCAGCACCTCCATTCCGAAAGACCGTACCTGGAATCAGATCAAGCGCTTTGAAAAGGGGGTACAGGTGGAATGAAAAATTGGATTCATATTGCCTTGCCCAAAGGCCGCCTGGGAGAGAAGGCCTATGCCATGCTGAAAGACAGCGGCTATGATTGTCCTGCGCTGGAAGACCCGGGACGCAAACTGATTTTTGAAAATCCCGAAAAGGGGATTCGCTATTTCTGGGTGAAACCATCTGACGTTGCCATCTATGTAGAGCGGGGCGCAGCGGATCTGGGTATCGTTGGCAAGGATATTCTGCTGGAATACCGGCCGGATGTTTATGAACTGCTGGATCTACGCATGGGCAAATGCCGCATGGCGGTGGCGGGGAAGAGGGCCTTTCGGGACCCGGTGGGACAGACGCTGAAGGTTGCCACCAAATTCCCCAATATTACCCGCAACTACTATAGCGGCAAATGCCGGGATATCGACATTATTCACCTCAACGGCTCTATTGAACTGGCTCCCATTCTGGGGCTGAGCCATGTGATTGTGGACATTGTGGAAACGGGTACCACCCTGCGGGAAAATGATTTGATGGTTTATGAGGAAATTGTCCCCATCAGTGCCCGGCTGATTGCCAATATTGCCAGTTACCAGTTTAAGGATACCGAGATCAATACCATGCGGGAGTGTTTACAAAGACAGGTGGAGAGCAAATATGATTAAGATTATGAAATACGGCCAGGTGCCAAACAGCGAAATCTTTTCCCGGGTGGTGCCAACGGCGCAGGTAGAAGACGTGGTATCCGCCATTTTGTCCGATGTGCGCAGAAACGGCGATCAGGCAGTCCTGTCCTATACCCGGAAATTTGACGGCGCAGAACTGGATGCACTGGAAGTCAGCCAGGAAGAAATTCAGGAAGCCTTTGCTGGGGTGGAACCGGAATTCCTGAACATTTTGAAAGAAGCGGCAGACAATATCCGCGCTTTTCACGCAAAACAGGTGCGCAATAGTTTTCTGATTGCGGAGCGCCCTGGCATTGTCCTGGGACAGAAGGTAACCCCCATTGAAAAGGTGGGCATTTACGTTCCCGGCGGTACAGCTGCCTATCCGTCCACTGTGCTGATGGATACCATTCCAGCGATAATCGCCGGATGTCCTCAGATCGTGATGACAACCCCGCCAGACCGAAATGGCAAGATACCGCCTGCCATTCTGGCAGCAGCTAAAATTGCCGGCGTCGACCGAATTTTCAAAGCAGGCGGCGCTCAGGCCATCGGGGCACTGGCTTACGGCACGGAAAGCGTTCCCAAGGTGGATAAAATCGTCGGCCCAGGCAATGCCTTTGTGGCGGAAGCCAAGAAGCAGGTGTTTGGCACTGTGGCCATCGACATGATTGCCGGACCCAGTGAGATTCTGGTGATCGCCGACGGAAAAAGTAACCCCGCCCATGTGGCGGCAGACCTTCTGAGCCAGGCAGAACACGATAAGCTGGCCAGTGCCGTGCTGGTAACGGACAGCGAAGCCCTGGCCCAGGCAGTGTCGGAGGAACTGGAAAAGCAGCTTCCTCGGCTTCCCCGTGCAGAAATTGCCCGGGCATCCATTGACAACAACGGAAAAATCATTGTGGCGGATTCTCTGATGGACGGAATTGCCATTGCCAACGAAATTGCTCCGGAGCATCTGGAGCTGATGGTAGATGATCCCTTCACCTATCTGGACGCCATCCAGAATGCCGGTTCCATTTTCCTGGGTCGCAGCTGTCCGGAAGCCCTGGGAGACTATTTTGCCGGCCCCAACCACACTTTGCCCACCTCCGGCACCGCTCGGTTCTCCAGCGCACTAGGGGTGGATGACTTCGTGAAAAAGAGCCAGTTTACTTACTATACCGCCCAGGCCCTGGAAAATGCCGCAGATAAAATCCGGTATTTTGCAGAAAAAGAAGGACTTCAGGCCCATGGCAGAAGCGTGATGATTCGCAAGGAGGCACCATGAGCAGATTTTTAGATGCCCGGTATCAGGCGCTGCAGGCCTATACTCCCGGCGAGCAGCCCCGGGATATGGTCTATATCAAACTCAATACCAACGAATCGCCTTATCCGCCAGCACCCTCTGTGGTGGAAGCCATCACAGCAGGGGAGGTGGAACTTCTGCGGCTGTACAGCGACCCAACCGGAAAAGAGCTGAAAGAAAAGCTGGCCCAGCTGTATGGCGTACAGCCGGATATGGTATTTTTGTCCAACGGCTCTGATGAGGTTTTGAATTTCGCTTTCATGGCCTTTGGCGGCGACGGTGTGACGTTCCCAGATATTACTTACGGATTTTATGAAGTTTTTGGAGATTTGTATAGGATTCCCTACGAGAAAATCCCATTGAAAGAGGACTTTTCCATTGACCATACCGACTTCTGCGGCAAGGAGAAAATGGTGGTGATTGCCAATCCCAATGCCCCGACGGGCCTGAGCCTGCCTCTTGGTCAAGTGGAACGCATCGTTGCATCCAATCCGGATCATCTGGTTTTGGTGGATGAGGCCTATGTGGACTTTGGCGGCGAGAGTTTTCTGCCGCTGATTGGGAAGTACGATAATTTGCTGATAACCCGGACCTTTTCCAAATCCCGCTGTCTGGCAGGCGGGCGGCTGGGATACGCCTTTGGAAACCCTGAGATTATTGCTGATTTGGAAAAAATCAAGTTTTCCACCAACCCCTATAACTTAGACCGCCTGACATTGCGGCTGGGCGTGGCTACGGTGGAAGCGGAAGACTATTACAGGGAAGCTTGCGAGAAGATTCAAAAAACCAGAGCCTGGACCACCGCCCAGCTGGAAAGCTTAGGATTCCAGGTTCTGCCCAGCTTAACCAACTTCGTCTTTGCGAAAACCGATAAAATGGACGGTAAGGCACTGTATCTGGCGCTGAAGCAGCGGGGAATTCTGGTGCGGCACTTTACAAACCCCAGAATCTGCCAATTCAACCGCATTACCATTGGCACTCTGGAACAGATGCAGGCTTTGATTGCCGCAATCCAGGAGATTTTGGAGGGTAACCATGAGAAGCTTTGATTTGACCCGAAAAACAGCGGAAACGGATATTCGTTTATCCCTGAACTTGGATGGAAGCGGCCGCAGCAACATTGCCACCGGATGCGGTTTTCTGGATCATATGCTGACATTGTTTGCTGCCCATGGAAAATTTGATCTGGAGGTCACCTGCAACGGAGACACCCAGGTGGATGACCACCACAGCGTGGAGGATATCGGTATTTGCCTTGGCACAGCCTTTCAGAACGCATTGGGAGAAAAGCGGGGCATTGCCCGCTATGGAAGCTTTCTGCTGCCCATGGATGAGGCGCTGATTCTGTGCGCAGTAGATCTTTCCGGGCGCAGCTGCCTGTGCTATGACCTGAACATTCCTACGGAAAAGATTGGAACCTTTGACACGGAACTGATCGAAGAGTTCCTGCTGGGCCTTGTCCGCAACTGCCCCATGAGTCTGCACCTGAAACAGCTGGCAGGAAAAAATGCCCACCACATTGCCGAAGGCGCCTTCAAGGCCCTGGCCCGGGCACTAAAGGCGGCGGTAGCTCAGGACGGAAGCGGAGAGATCCCCTCCACCAAGGGGGTACTGTAATGGTTGGTATTATCGATTATGGCGTAGGGAATCTGTTTTCCCTGCAATCTTCTTTCCGCAGTCTGGGAGAATCGGTATTTGTCAGCAGCAGCCGGGAAGAACTAAATCAGGCAGACCACTTGGTTCTGCCGGGAGTAGGAGCGTTTGCCGACGCTGCCAGGAAATTAAGCCAGACTGGTCTGGATGCCTTTGTAAAAGACCAGGCAGCAGCGGGAAAGCCTCTGCTGGGGATTTGCCTGGGAATGCAGATGCTGTTTGAAAAAAGCTATGAATACGGGCAGCACCAGGGACTGGGAATTTTGAAGGGCCAGGTGGTGCCTATGGAAGGCCGGATTCCCGCCGGACTGAAAATTCCCCACATGGGCTGGAATCAGCTGCAATGGCGGCAGGGAACCCTCCTTCGGGAATCTCAGGGGCAGTATGTTTACTTCGTGCATTCCTACTTTGCCGAAGGTTGCGATGATTCTCTTGCCGCTGTGACAGAGTATGGTATCCCCATTACTGCTGCCGTAGAAAAGGGGAACGTATTCGGCTGCCAGTTTCATCCGGAAAAAAGCGGAGCTGCGGGCCTGGAAATTCTGCGAAGATTCTGTAAGTTCTAAGGAGGCGGACATATGGAACTATATCCTGCCATTGACCTGTATCAAGGCAAAGCCGTGCGGCTGTACAAGGGAGACTATGCCCAAATGACAGTATACAGCCATCACCCGGAGGAAGTGGCCAAAGACTTTGCCGCCGCTGGTGCTACCCGGATTCACCTGGTGGACCTGGAAGGAGCCAAAACCGGAAAACCGGAAAATCTGGAAACCATCACCAAAATTCTCTCCGCTTCCCACCTGTTTGCCCAGGTAGGCGGGGGTATCCGGAACATGGAAACCGTGAAGCGTTACCTGGATGCCGGTGTGAATCGGGTCATTCTGGGGACGGCTGCGGTTAAAAATCCGGATTTTTTGGAAGCGGCAGTGCAGCAGTTTGGTGAAAAAATCGCGGTCGGCGTGGACTTGAAAGATGGACTTGTAGCCATCAAAGGCTGGACAGAAACCGCTCAGATTACCGCGGAAGCCTTTTTTGAAAATATGCAGAATTTAGGCGTAAAGACCCTGATTTGCACGGATATCTCCCGGGATGGGGCTATGCAGGGCACCAATCGGGAACTTTACCGACATCTTTCGGAGCGATTTTCTATGGATCTCATTGCCTCCGGCGGAGTGTCCAGCCTGGAAGATATTGCAGCATTACGGGAGATGAATCTTCACGGAGCCATTGTAGGAAAAGCCTATTATATCGGCGCACTGGACTTGCGTCAGGCGATTGAGGTGGCAAAATGATCACAAAACGCATTATCCCATGCCTGGATGTCCGGGACGGTCGGGTGGTAAAGGGAACCAACTTCCAGGGACTTCAGGATGTGGCCTCTCCCGTGGAGCTGGGGAAATTCTACAGCGAAAACGGGGCAGATGAGTTGGTCTTTTATGACATTACCGCATCCGCAGAGGGGCGGAAATTGTTTACAGACATTCTGACTCAGGTTGCCTCCACCATTTTTATCCCCCTGACGGTAGGGGGCGGTATCTATACGCTGGAAGATTTTGACAGGGTCCTAAAGTGCGGTGCCGACAAGGTCAGCGTGAATTCCGGCGCCATCCGGAATCCGGAATTGATTGCCGCAGCAGCCAGACGCTATGGCGATCAATGTGTGGTGCTGTCCGTGGATGCCAAGCGGGTGGACGGGCGCTTCCGGGTCTTTGCCAAAGGTGGTCGGGAAGATACCGGTATGGACATGCTTTCCTGGGTGAAGCGCTGTGTGGACAGCGGTGCCGGAGAAGTGGTGCTCAATTCTATCGATACCGACGGTGTGAAGCAGGGATTTGACCTGGAAATGCTGGAAGCAGTCTGCAGCCTTGTGGATGTTCCGGTGATTGCCTCCGGTGGCGCCGGCTGTGAAGAGGACTTTGTAACCTTATTCCGGCGGCTGCCAAAAGTGGATGCTGGGCTGGCAGCTTCTATCTTTCATTTTGGACAGGTGCAGATTCCCCGTTTGAAGCGCCGTCTTCAGGAAGAAAATATTTTGGTGAGGTTATGATATGTTGGATTTAGAGAAACTGAAATTTGACGAGAAAGGGTTGATTCCTGCTATCGTGGTGGATGATGCCACAGGAAAGGTTCTAACCCTGGCCTATATGAACCGACAAAGCCTGGAAATTTCTCTGGAAAAGGGACTGACCTGCTTCTGGAGCCGTTCCCGGCAGGAGCTGTGGCTGAAAGGGGAAACCAGCGGCAACTTCCAGCATATCGTATCCATTCAAGCGGACTGCGATTATGATGCACTGGAGGTGCGGGTTAAAAAGGATGGCCCTGCCTGCCATACCGGAGCGGAATCTTGTTTCCATAACCCTATTTTCGGGGAGCTGGAGGAAAAGTTCTCCCTGGAAGGACTCTATCAGCTGCTTCAGGATCGGAAGGAAAAACTGCCGGAAGGCTCCTACACCACCTACCTGTTTCAGAAAGGGCTGGATAAGATCCTGAAGAAAGTAGGGGAGGAGTCCACGGAGGTCATCATCGCAGGTAAAGCCCAGGATAGGCCGGAAACGGTTTATGAAATTGCGGATCTTGCCTATCACGTTTTGGTGCTGATGGTGCAGATGGGAATTTCTGTCGAAGACATTCGTCGGGAACTGGCTGGCCGCCATGTGATTGACCACAAAGTGAAGCAGGAAAAAATGACGAAATAAGGAAAAGCACGATCCGCCTGTTTACGGATCGTGCTTTTTTGCGAAAAAATCAAGCCGCTTTTTCAGCTTTTCGATACACTTGGATAAAGGCAGCCATCTGAATCAGGAATGTGATAATCCAGGACACCAGATAGGAGAAGTACAGGCATTCGGGTGTATGGAATTCAGGAACCTGGAAAATGGTATAAATCCACACAAGCCGCAAGCCGCAGATTCCCAACACGGAAATAATCATCGGTTCCAGGGAGGAACCCATTCCCCGCAGTGCGCCGGTGGACACGTCCATCAGACCACACACAAAATAAGGCAGACAGATATACGCAATCCGAACCATGCCGTAGGAGATTGCTTCGGCAGAATCAGTGATGTAGATAGACAAAAGCTGCCGTCCCACCGACCACACCAGAGTGCCCAACGTCAAACCCACCACGGTAACGCATCCCAAACAAATCCACAGAGTTTTATATACCCGGGAATACTGCTTGGCACCGGCGTTCTGACCGATGAAATTCACAGCTGTCTGATGGAATGCGTTCAAAGAGACGTAAACAAAGCCTTCAATATTGGCTGCCGCAGCATTGCCGGACATAAGGACATCCCCGAAAGAGTTAACGGAGGACTGAATCAGCACGTTGGAAATGGAGAACAGAGAACTCTGAATACCTGCAGGCAGACCAATACGCAGCATTTTGGTAAGCTGAGGCTTGTAAAAATGCATTTGACGCAGAACCAGTTTGCAGGCATCGTTGCGCTTCATCAAAGCCAGAACAACCAAAACCGCAGAAATTGCCTGAGAAATGGTGGTAGCCAGAGCGACGCCCGCCACATTCATGTTGAAAAAGTAGACAAAGACCACGTTTAGAATCACGTTAACCACACCGGCAATGGTCAGGAATACCAAGGGGCTTTTGGTGTCGCCTACGGCCCGCAAAATGGCGGCGCAGAAGTTATAGACCATGGTAAACGTGACACCGGCGAAGTAGATTTTCATGTACACAGCGGACAGAGGAAGTACACTGTCCGGCGTTCCCATCATCCGCAGGAAGGTTTCGGAGAAGGCTACACCAATCACAGTCAGAATCACACCGCTGACCATAGCTGTTGGCATGGCAGTGTGAACGGTATGATGCACCACATCATCTTCATGACCGCCCAGACCATGGGCAACGGTTACACCGGCGCCAACGGAAAGACCAATGAAGAAGTTTACCAGCAGGTTGGTAATGGCGCCGGTAGCGCCCACAGCAGCCACAGAAATGCTGCCGCAGAAACGACCCACGACGACCAGGTCAGCAGCATTGAACAAAAGCTGCAAAAGGCTGGTAAGGATGATCGGGATGGTGTAGACAATGATGCTGCCCAGCAAAGGCCCCTGAAGCATATTCTTATTTGCTTGCGACACGAAAATACGTCCTCCTTATTATATAGACATGATTCAAAGCATTATGAGAAATTATAGTACTTTTTTGAAAAAAAGCAATAGGGATAGCAGGTTTTGCCTGTGGAGAAAAAGAAGTGGTTAAACAGATACTTGTTTGTGCGGAATATGCACAAGACTGTGCAATCCGGGGACTTGCATCATAGAATCGGGCATGATATAATCTTTTTATGATAAATAAAAGGAGGAATTCCCCATGAACATTTTGGTCACCGGCGGTGCCGGCTATATTGGCTCCCACACCTGCGTGGAACTGCTCAATTCTGGCTATGGCGTTGTGGTCGTAGACAATCTGTGCAATTCCAATCCCAAGAGTCTGGAGCGGGTGGAAACCCTCACCGGTAAGAAGGTCAAGTTCTATGAAGGCGATGTCCGGGACGAAGCCCTGCTGCGCAAGATCTTTGCGGAAAATGAAATTTCTGCGGCTATCCACTTTGCCGGCCTGAAGGCTGTGGGCGAATCTGTTGCTCAGCCCTGGCGCTACTACGATAACAACCTGAACTCCACCCTGGTTCTGACCAAGGTTATGGGAGAAGTGGGTGTGAAGAAGATCATCTTCTCTTCCTCCGCAACGGTGTATTCCGGCGACAATGAGATGCCTCTGCGGGAAACCAGCCGCACCGGCAACTGCACGAATCCCTACGGCTGGACCAAGTACATGACCGAGCAGATCCTCTCCGGCATGGCACATGCGGATCCGGAGTGGAGCATTGTGCTGCTGCGCTACTTCAACCCCATCGGCGCCCATGAAAGCGGCATGATCGGCGAAGATCCTCGCGGCATTCCCAACAACCTGATGCCCTACATCACCCAGGTGGCTGTGGGCCGCCGGGAGAAACTCAGCGTCTTTGGCAATGACTATGACACCCACGACGGCACCGGCGTCCGGGACTACATCCATGTGGTAGACCTGGCCAAGGGTCACGTTGCCGCGGTGAAGTACTCTGTGGAAAACCTGGGCTGCGAAGTGTTCAACCTGGGCACTGGCACCGGCTACAGCGTGCTGGATATGGTCAAGGCATTTGAAGAGGCCAACGGCGTGAAGGTTCCTTATCAGATCGTGGAGCGCCGCCCCGGCGACCTGGCTACCTGCTATGCAGATCCTGCCAAGAGCGCTGCTGGTCTGGGCTGGAAGGCAGAGAAGAACCTGGTGGATATGTGCCGGGATTCCTGGAGATGGCAGTCTCAGAACCCCATGGGCTATGGTGAATAACATATTCGGACAAATGCAAAACATGAGCAAAGGCTGCTTGCGGCCTTTGCTCATTTCTCTTTCTGGCAATCGTGCTGGCACCCAAACGAAAACCCTCAGCCAGTATTGCGCAGCAATGGCTGAGGGTTATGCATTTTATGAATTGTCAGCGTCTTTTGTCAGCAGTTTTCGGTAAGTGAAATCCATACCCAGTGCGCCCAGGGGAGCGGTAATCAGAATGGCCAATACCGCGACCGTCAGAACAATCTGACCGCAAGGAAGCCCCAGCGCCAGAGGAACGGAGCCGATGGCTGCCTGAACGGTGGCCTTGGGAAGGTAGGCAATGACACAGAACAGCCGCTCTTTCCCATTCAGAGCGGTGCCGGTCATGCACAGCAGTACTCCCACCGCCCGGAAAACCAGGGCAATCAGAATGATGGCTACGGCGCTCAGTCCCGCACCCAGTGTGTAGCGGATATCCACTGCCGCACCTACCAGGACGAAGAGAATGACCTCTGCCGCCAGCCATAGTTTCCCGAATTTTTCAGACAGCCGCTGAGATACAAAAGGAATGCTCTTGATTTTGATCACGCAGGCCATGCTCACAACGGCCAGCAGTCCGGAAACGGATACCACGTTTTTAAGCCAGGTTTCCACAGCCATCAGCAGAAAAGACATTCCCAGAACGATGATGACTTTCATGCTGTTTCTGACACAGTGCTTGCAGGCATAGGCGGTTTCAAAGAAGCGGCTGAGGAAGTATCCCGTTGCCGCACCCAAAGCCACACCCAAAATCATGGAAATGGGGATGTTGACAAAATCCAGAATCCGTGCGCTGCCGCCTTGGGCCATGCTGACGAAAGTGGAGAAGAGTACAATGACGAAAATATCGTCACAGGATGCCCCCGCCATAATCATCTGGGGGATGCTTTTCCGGGTGCCGTATTCGCTGTCCATCAGGCCGACCATCCGGGGAATTACCACCGCAGGGGAGACGGCGCCCAATACCGCCCCCATCACAGCGGCCTCAATTTTGCTGATGCCCAGGATATAGGGAGCGAACAGAAAAAACGCCAGGATTTCCATACAGGCAGGGACAAAGGACATGAGGATTGCCGGACGCCCCACCTGCTTCAGGTCCGACAAGTTTAAGGATAGTCCGGCCTTCAGCAAAATGATAATCAAAGCCATTTGCCGAAGATCCGACGAGATGCCCAGAATGGACGGGTCCAGCAGATCCAGAACGTAGGGGCCCAGCACAATGCCGGTCAGCAGCATACCGATGATCCGGGGCAGCATCAGCTTTTGGCAGATGGCGGCCATGGCAAGACCTACCAGGAAAATCAGAGCCAGAGATGATAACATAGTTTTTTCCTCCTATAGACGCAAAAAGGCTGATGCCCCTCTGCGACAAAAATCACAGAAGTCATCAGCTTAACAAGCGGTTTCGGTTACCCGTGGGAGAACTTCATTCCCAGGCAGCATTATACCATTGCCAGAAAAATTTGTAAATTGTGTTTTCCTACAATTTAGAAGGAAACCCGGCTGTGTCCCTTGGTAACACAGCCGGGTCTTTTGTTATTTCAAATCGGTTTGTTCTTGTGCTTTCTTGCTGGTGCGTTTCCGGGTGGGCTTCTTTTCCGTTTCCGCTGCCTTTGCGGTGCGCTTCCGAGTGGGTTTCTTTTCCGGCTCAGCATCTACGGCTTTGGTGCTGCGCTTTTTGGGGGCGGCTTTCTTTTCTGCGGAATTCTCTGCTGCCTTTTTGAAGGTGCGCTTGGCAGCGGGCTTGGCCGCTTCCTGCTGCACATCTTCCGGCAGGATTACTCGTTCTTTCAGCACAATGGCGGTACGGGCAGGGATGTACAGCTCTACATAGTGCTTACCGTCGAACATCTTGGTGGGGTAGACCATGTGGGCCACCAGATTCTGTCCGCCGTACTTTTCATCATCGCTGCAAAGTGCCACGGTATATTCTCCCGGCTGGGGAACCGGCACCAACACATTGGTCAGAGACTGACTGGGATGGAAGTTCAGGGCAAACAACAGGCCATGCCGGTAGAAGACAATGGTCTTTTCCGGTTCTTTCAGCAGCAGAAGATCTGCCATCCGCTGGGTGAACATATGGTTTTCCTTGGTCAGCTTCACCATATCTTCGTCGAAGTCATTCAGCCACTGATATTTCAGATATCCGTTTTCCTTCAGACTCCACTGACGGCGGCAATAATGGAAGCTCCAGCCGTTGCCTTCTCTGGGGAAGTCAATCCATTCCGGATGACCAAATTCATTGCCCATGAAGTTCAGGTAGGCTTCGCCACCGCCGCCCAGGGTGAACAGGCGGATCATCTTGTGCAGGGCAATGGCCCGGTCAATGACCGGATTGTGGGTAGCCTTGTCCATGTCGGTATACATTGCGGCGTCAGCCAGACGGAAGATCATGGTCTTGTCGCCAACCAGGGCCTGGTCATGGGACTCTACATAGGCAACGGTGTTTTCACCGGGACGGCGCAGACACATATCGCCCCACATCTGACCAATATTCCAGTCTTCGTCCTTCTTTTCCTTCACCGTCTTGATCCACATATCCGGCAGACCCATGCCCAACCGGTAGTCAAAGCCAATACCGCCATCCTCAATGGGCAGGCACATACCGGGCATTCCGGACATATCTTCGGCAATGGTAATGGCCTTGGGATTTACCTGACGAATCAGTTCATTTGCCAGCTGCAAGTAAGTAATGGCTTCGGTGTGCGTGTTATAGGAGAAGTACTTGTCATTGGTATTGAAGTCTGTGCCCAAACCATGGTCGTGGTAGAGCATGGAGGTCACGCCGTCAAAACGGAAGCCGTCAAAGTGGTACTCCGTCATCCAGAATTTCAGGTTGCTCAGCAGGAAGTGAAGCACCCCAGTCTTGCCGTAATCAAAGCACTTGGTGTCCCAGGCGGGATGATCGCCTTTGGGGCCGTCGTGGAAGAACTGCCAGGTGGTACCGTCGAACATATTGATGCCCTCAGTAGTGTTCTTCACCGCATGGGAGTGAACCACATCCAGCAATACCCGCAGTCCCAGCTTGTGGGCCTTGTTGACCAGATATTTCAGATCCTTGGGCTTGCCGAACCAGGAGGAGGCGGCGTAGAAGCTGGACACCTGATAGCCGAAGGAGCCGTAGTAAGGATGCTCCATAATGGCCATGAGCTGCACTGTGTTATATCCGGCTTTTTTGATCTGGGGCAGAATCTTGTTTGCAAATTCCCGGTAGGTGCCGATTTTTCCGGCTTCCTGGGCCATACCTACATGGGCTTCGTAAATGTACAGTTCTTCCTCGCCTACAAATTTCTGATCTGTCCAGGCAAAGGCATCCCGGTCGTCTACAACTTCGCAGGCAAAGGTAATGGTTTTGGGGTCCTGTACCACCCGGCGGGCGTACAGCGGGATATGTTCCGTGCGGGTCATGTTGGCATCCACAACGGTTTTTACCTTACAGCCTTCCCACAGGGCATCATCGCCCTCCAGGTACAGCTCCCAGTTGCCGTTGCCCACATGTTTCAGAGGGTGACTGGTTTTGTTCCAGCCGTTGAAGTCGCCCTCCAGATACAGCTGGTAAGCGCTGGGAGCCCACTCCCGATAGTACCAGCCGCCGTCTACATGGTGAAATCCATAATAATTGTATGCGTTGGCAAAATCCAGTAAAGTTTGATCTTCGTTCAGCAGACGGCCTTTTGTGGAGTGATACAAGAACATCCGCAGATCGATGTCTCCGGCAAAGGGCTTCAGCTGAGGGTTCAGTTCCAGAATACGATACATAACGTCACCTTCCGATTGTATTTGCGCAGGAGATAAGAGGGAAGAAAAAAGTTAACCTCTTATGTTGTATTTTAGAAGGAATCCGCCGTTCTGTCAAGGGGATTTCCGGGCAGCAGCCGCAGAAGCTGAAGTTTAAGAACAAATTGGAAAGAGAACATTGACCTAGTCTGCCTTGCAGAAACTTTACAATTCTTTTCTGCACCTTTACAGAAAGCAGATTTCCGATTTTACAAAAGCTGGGTATGATGATAGCCGTAGGATACATCAAACGAATCCACAACTACAAAAGGAGAAAATGAACAATGAAAAGAATGATTTCCGCCGTTATGGCCATCGCACTGATGCTGGCTCTGGTGGGCTGCGGCAACTCTGCCCAGACGACCCCCACTACCGCCGCTCCTGCCACACAGGCTCCCGCTACCGATGCCCCTGCTACTGAGGCTCCCGAAACCGAAGCAGCTGCTGAACTGTCCGGCACTGTTTCCACCGATGGCTCCACTTCTATGGAAGCTGTAATCGGCGCTCTGGGCGAAGCTTTCATGGAAGCTAACCCCGATGTAAACTTTACTTACAACCCCACCGGTTCCGGTTCCGGCATTCAGGCTGTTCAGGAAGGCCGCTGCGACATTGGCCTGTCCTCCCGTGCTCTGAAGGACGAGGAGAAGGAAGCCGGCCTGACCGAGACTGTCCTGTGCTATGACGGCATCGCTGTGATTGTCAACCCTGCCAACACCGTGGAAGACCTGACCGTTGAGCAGATTGCCGCCATCTACACCGGCGAGATCACCAACTGGTCCGAAGTCGGCGGCGAGGATGCTGAGATCGTTGTCATCGGCCGTGAGGCTGGCTCCGGCACCCGCAGCGGCTTCGAAGAAATCACCGGCACGGAAGATGCTTGCCAGTACCGTCAGGAACTGACCTCCACCGGCGACGTGATTACCGCTGTGTCCCAGAACCCCGGCGCCATCGGCTACGCTTCCTTGGCTTCCGTTAAGGATACCGTCAAGGCAGTGAAGGTAGACGGCGTTGCTCCCAGCGAAGACACCGTTAAGGATGAGAGCTACAAGATCCAGCGTCCCTTCGTCCTGGCCACCCAGACCGGCGTAGAACTGAACCCCGTAGCCCAGGCCTTCTTCGACTACATCACCTCTGCTGATGCCAACGAAATCATCGTGGCCGCCGGTGTTGTACCTGCCAACTGATCTGAGCGAACCATCAGAGGAAACCCAACGTACCCTCGGGTTCTGACGAGCACCAAACATAGGGGAGGGGTAGAAACCCTCCCCTTCCGCACTTGCAGGGCGGAAATGAGTAGGAGAAAAGGATACTTGCCTTTCCTGAAAGGTTGATAGAATGAAAACAAAGACGAATCTGTTTGAAGCCATCATTCATGGCATCTTCCTGATCCTGGGCCTGATTACCGTAGGCTGTGTTCTGCTGATTTCGGTATATCTGATTATCAGCGGTATCCCTGCCATCCGGGAGATTGGCCTGCTGGATTTCCTCTTCGGCGATACCTGGGCATCCACTGCTTCGGAGCCGAAATACGGAATCCTGCCCTTTATTTTGACCAGTATTTACGGCACGGCCGGCGCCATCATTCTGGGCGTGCCTGTAGGATTTCTGACGGCAGTATATCTGGCGAAGGTTGCGCCGATTCAAGTAAAGAATGTGATGGAGCAGGCAGTCGGTCTGCTGGCCGGTATTCCTTCCGTGGTTTACGGCCTGGTGGGTATGATGGTCCTGGTACCGGGAATCCGGGAACTGTTCGATGTTCCCGACGGCGCCGGTCTTCTGGCTGCAATCATTGTTCTGGCAGTTATGATTCTGCCTTCTATTATTAAAATGTCCATTACGGCTCTGGAAGCAGTGCCGAAAGAATATGAAGACGCCTCCCTGGCCCTGGGAGCTACACCGGAGGAAACCTACTTCCGGGTCAGCGTTCCCGCTGCAAAAAGCGGCATTGCCGCAGCTGTGGTGCTGGGTGTGGGTCGTGCCATCGGCGAAGCCATGGCGGTTATGATGGTTGCGGGCAATGTGCCCAACATGCCCGACTCGCTGTTCCAGAGCGTCCGGTTCCTGACCACCGCTGTTGCCAGCGAGATGTCTTACTCCAGCGGTCTGCAGCGGCAGGCATTGTTCTCCATTGCCCTGGTATTGTTCCTGTTTATTATGCTGATTAACGCAGCGCTGAATTTCTTCCTGAAAGGAGAGCGGAACAAATGATTTCCAACAGAAGAAAGATGTTCCTGTGGACGGTTCGCGGTGCCATGTATCTGGCCGCCGTACTGACTGGAGCGCTGACTCTTTTTATCATGGGTTATGTGCTGCTGAAAGGCATTCCCAATGTTACCTGGGAGCTGCTTAGCACAAAACCCAGCTACTTAAGCGGTAACATCGGCATCCTGCCGGATATTCTCAATACCTTGTACATTGTAATTGCAGCCCTGGCCATTGTGCTTCCCTTGGGCGTGGGTGCTGCAGTTTATCTGACAGAATACGCTTCCAGCAAAAAGATTGTAGCGGTCATCGAGTACGCTGCAGAAGCGCTGTCCGGCATTCCTTCCATTATCTACGGCTTGGTCGGTATGCTGATGTTCTCCAATAGTTTCGGTACCTGCCTGATGTCCGGCGCATTGACCCTGGTGATTATGAACCTGCCCACCATTATGCGCAGCACCCAGGAGAGCTTGAAAACCGTTCCTCAGGCTTACCGGGAAGGTGCTTTCGGCCTTGGTGCCGGAAAGTGGCGTGTGATCCGTACAGTTGTCCTTCCGCAGTGCTTGGACGGTGTGCTGACCGGATGTATCCTGTCCGTAGGCCGGATTCTGGGCGAATCTGCCGCACTGCTGTTTACGGCCGGTTTTGCCCACGCCCTCAACGGTTTCTTTGAAGGCCTGTCCAGCGCCGGTGCAACTCTGACGGTTGCATTGTATGTCTATGCCAAGGAGCAGGGCGAATTTGAAGTTGCCTTCGCCATTGCGGCGATTCTGATGATTCTGTCGTTTATCATTAACCTGGCGGCAGTTATGGTTACCAAGTATTTTCAAAGGAGAAATGCGGTTTGAATAAATCTGTTATTACCGTCAAAGCCCTGAACCTCTGGTACGGCCAGACCCAGGCACTGAAACATATCAATCTGGACATTCCGGAAAAAAGCATCACTGCTCTCATTGGCCCCTCCGGCTGCGGCAAGTCCACCTTCCTGAAAACCCTGAACCGAATGAATGACTTGGTTCCCGGTGTGCGTATTACCGGCGATGTGCGTTATGAAGGAAAGGATATTTTTGACACCAACGTCAACGAACTGCGTAAGGAAGTGGGTATGGTGTTCCAGAAACCCAACCCGTTCCCCATGAGCATCTATAATAACATTGCCTACGGCCCCAGAACCCACGGCATTACCAACCGGCAGCAGCTGGACGAAATTGTGGAGAAAGCCCTGCGTGGCGCTGCCATCTGGGATGAGGTAAAAGACCGGCTGAAGAAAAACGCTCTGGGTCTGTCCGGCGGTCAGCAGCAGCGTCTGTGTATTGCCCGGGCACTGGCAGTGGAGCCGAAAGTGCTGTTGATGGACGAGCCTACTTCCGCTCTGGACCCCATTGCAACATCCCGTATTGAAGATCTGGTCATGGAACTGAAGGATTCTTACACCATCGTCATCGTGACCCACAATATGCAGCAGGCAGTGCGTATTTCCGACCAGACGGCCTTCTTCCTGCTGGGTGATCTGGTAGAATACGGCGAGACGGAAAGACTGTTCTCCAAGCCCGTGGACAAGCGGACTGAAGAATACATTACGGGAAGGTTTGGTTAATTATGAGAATTTCCTATGACAACCAGCTGAAAGAGCTGAACCAGGAACTGACCAGAATGGGCGGCCTGTGTGAGCAGATCATTGGGTTTGCTGCTCAGGCACTGACGCAGTGGAATGAAGACCTGGCAGAAAAGGTAAAAAAGACCGGAGCCGAAATTGATGAGATGGAGCGCTCCATTGAAGCGGTCTGCATGCGCCTGCTTCTGCGCCAGCAGCCGGTAGCCGGTGATCTGCGCCTTGTTTCTGCAGCACTGAAAATGATTACGGACCTGGAGCGCATCGGCGACCAGGCAGAAGATATTGTAGAGATTGTCCCCAATATGGGAGAAACCGGAAAGAATGCCCATCCGAAAATCCAGGAAATGGCAAAACATGCTATCTCCATGGTGGTAGACAGCGTGGATGCCTATACCCGTCAGGATATGGAACTGGCAAAGGCGGTTTTGGAGCATGACGATGTTGTAGACAGTGATTTCGTGCAGATTAAAAAGGAACTGATTGGCGACATTGCTTCCAATCCTGCCCAGGGCGAAGATACTCTGGATCTGCTGATGATTGCCAAATACTTTGAGCGTATTGCCGACCACGCAACCAATGTGGCCGAGTGGGTCATGTACGGCATGACCGGTACCCACGAGGTAGAGTAAATCAAGAAAAGCTGGAAACCCGCTTTCATAGGTTTCCAGCTTTTTATGATATAGAGGAGGGCATAGGCCCTCCTCGTTTGCATTATTTCTTTGCCTGCTTCATGGAAAGGCTGATCCGGTGCCGCTTTTCATCCACGCCCAGAACCACAACCTTGACCACGTCGCCCACTTTTACCACCTCGCTGGGATGGCGCAGACGACGGTTGCAGACCTCGGAAATATGCACCAGGCCATCCTGATGCACACCGATGTCAACGAATACACCAAAGTCAATGACGTTTCGCACCGTGCCGGTCAGTTCCATACCGGGCTTCAGGTCTTTCATTTCCAGCACATCTTTGCGCAGTATGGGAGCGGGCAGCTCGTCCCGTGGGTCCCGACCGGGCTTGGAAAGTTCCCTGGCAATGTCGGCCAGAGTGGGTTCGCCCACAGCGCACTCCGCCGCAGCCTTGCTCAGACCGTAAGCTTCCAGCTTTTCCAGAATGCCGGAAAGGTTGTCTCCCTTTTTGCAGCCCAGAAGATTCAGCAGCGCCTTGGCAGCAGCGTAGGATTCCGGATGGACACCGGTGTTGTCCAGCAGTTCCTTGCTCTCCGGAATCCGCAGGAATCCGGCGCACTGCTCAAATGCTTTTGGGCCCAACTTGGGGACTTTTTTCAGCTGAGCACGGCTGGTGAAGGGGCCGTTTTCTTCCCGGTAGGCCACAATGTTTTTGGCGGTAGTGGCATTCAGACCGGAAACCTGCTGCAGCAGGCTCTGAGAAGCCGTATTGGCGTCCACGCCCACCGCATTGACGCAGTCTTCCACCACAGCACCCAGAGCCGCATCCAGTTCCTTTTGCGGGCAGTCGTGCTGATACTGGCCAACGCCAATGGCCTTGGGGTCAATCTTGACCAGTTCTGCCAGAGGATCCTGGAGCCGCCGGGCGATGGAAACTGCGGAACGCAAATTCACATCATAGTCCGGGAATTCCGCAGCGGCCAGGGGAGAGGCAGAGTAAACGGAAGCACCTGCTTCGTTGACGATCATGTAGCTGGCATCAGGGAAAGACTGCAGCAGCTCTACGGTCATAGCTTCCGTTTCCCGGGAAGCGGTTCCGTTGCCGATGGCAATGTGCTTGACCCCATGCTTGCGCATCAGACGGGAGAGAATTTCAATGGCTTCCTGCTTTTTATGCTGGCTGAAGGTGGGGTAGACCACAGTGGTGTCCAGCACCTTACCGGTGGCGTCCACAATGGCAACCTTGCAGCCGTTGCGGTATCCGGGGTCCAGACCCATGGTGGCAAAGCCCTTCACCGGCGGCTGCATCAGAAGAGGTTTCAGGTTCAGTGCAAAGTTATGGATGGCACCGGCGTAGGCCCGGTCGGACAGTTCGCTGCGGACTTCTCTCTGAATGGAGGGGAAAATCAGCCGCTCATAGGCATCTTCTGCCGCTGCCCGAACAAAGGCGGAAACCTGCATGGTGGGCTTCAAAGCGGCACGACAGACCAATGCGGCGCCTTCGTTTCCGGGCAATGTCACATTTGGCTTGAGAATGCCTTCTTTTTCTCCCCGGTTCATTGCCAGAATCTGGTGGTCCAGAAGCCGGGAAATGGGCTGGGAGAAATCGTAGTACAGCTTGTACACGCCCTCTTCTTCCGCACCTTCGTCAGCCTTGCATACAAATATGCCCCGACGCATCACCAGATCCCGCAGTGATTTGCGGATATCGGCATCGTCGGACAGGTCTTCTGCAATGATGTCGTTGGCGCCCTGCAGGGCTTCTTCCACGGTGTTAACACCCTTTTCCGGGTCTACGAAGGACGCTGCCAGGGCAGCCGGGTCTTGTCCATCCTGAGCAAAAATCGCCTGGGCAAGAGGCTCCAGACCCTTTTCCCGGGCCATGGAACCACGGGTGCGCCGCTTCTGCTTGTAGGGACGGTACAGATCTTCCACTTCCGTCATGGTAGCAGCATTGTCAATGGCCTGAGAAAGCTCCTCAGTGAGTTTGCCTTGATTTTCAATGGATTTTTTTACTTCCTCCCGGCGCTGCTGCAGGGAGCGCAGATAAGTCAGCCGGGTTTCCAGATTCCGCAGGGTGGTATCGTCCATGGCACCGTGAAGCTCTTTCCGGTAGCGGGCGATGAAGGGAATGGTATTTCCTTCATCCATCAAATTTACCACGTTTTCAACATATTTCAGTTTCTGCCCCAATTCCTGGGCCAGAATTTCCGTAATGGATTGCATATGGGATTCTCCTTTAAGCAGTATCGGAGGTTATTCTATCACAGAATCTGCCAAAAGAAAAGGGAGAAAACCGGAAAAGCACCCTAAGCAGGGGAGAAACCCACTTGACAATCCCATCTAGCAGCGTTATAATTGCCACAGTTATGGGCCCGTAGCGCAGCTGGGAGCGCATTACATTCGCATTGTAGGGGTCGGGAGTTCGAATCTCCTCGGGTCCACCAAAAAATACAGGTGCTTTGTAAAGGTGCCTGTATTTTTATATGTTCAAAAGGAGATTCGAACCATTCAATGCAGCAGTCCAGTGGACTGCTGCCAGCCGCCGGCTGGACGGCGGCTGCACTATGATTTGCTTCCTACCGGGAAGCAAATGCAGCGAATCTCCTCGGGTCCACCAAAAAATACAGGTGCCTTGTAAAGGTGCCTGTATTTTTATATGTTCAAAAGGAGATTCGAACCATTCAATGCAGCAGTCCAGTGGACTGCTGTCTGCCGCCGGTTGGACGGCGGCAGCACTATAATTTGTTTCCCACCGGGAAGCAAATACGGCGAATCTCCTCGGGTCCACCAAAAAACAGGCGCCTCGCAGAGGCGTCTGTTTTTTATAGGTTGAAGAGAAAATTCGAAGGATTCCATGCAGAAGTCCGATGGAACACTGCATGGTGCCGATCGATGGCGGCAACTACTTTTTCCTACATTTGCACAGCCGCCGATATCCCCAGATGCACAAGCCAACAACTGCTGCTGTCAAACCAACCTCCAGAAGAAAAGTGAGCCAGTTTGTGCTTGTTGTGACAAAAATTGCGGTGGGTCCATCGGCTCCGCCGATGACACCGACAGAGCTTGCCATGTTCGGCATCTTTGCATAAATTGCCATAGCTGCGGAAAAAATGAGGACATACACAATCCCCAATAGCTTGATGCCAAAATAAATTCCAAAAACCGCAAACACGAATCGCCAGGGGCTTTTCCGGTAGGCAAATTCCTGCATCTGCTCGTTCAGCTCGGCTGCCACCTTTTTGGGGTCTCCCAGTTCGGCATAGATTTCCTCATCGGTTTGGCCTGCCTCACGACGGGCGGAAATGGAGCTTCCAAAGTCACTCATTACCCGGGCCTTTACTTCCAGCGGCAGATTCAGCCGCCGCTCAATGGCGTTGACATAGCGCTTCATCTTTTTTTCTGCTTGCGTCATAGTTTCCTTCCTCCATCCAGAAAGTGTTCAACCGTGTTCTGAAATTCCTGCCAGATCTCCTTCCGGCGATTGTTTTCGGCATGTCCGGCAGAGGTAGCTTCGTAAAATTTTTTCGGTGCGTTTCTGCCTTCCCCCTGACTCCATCTGGACTGAATCAGTCCGTCATCTTCCAGCCGGTAGAGGATGGGGTAGAGCGTACCTTCTTTCAGGGTGAACATCCCTTGAGAAATGTCTTTCAACTGCGATAGCAGTTCATAGCCATAGGTGGGGCTGCTGCAAATCAGATCCAAAACCAGCATTTCCAGCACGCCCTTTTTCAGCTGCTGGGAAAAACGATCTTCCATATAACCCCTCCTGATATTTAGCATTACTAAGTACTTGCATTATAGCAAGGAAGATCAGGCGTGTCAAGAGAAAACTTGACGGCACAAAAAACCATGTTATAATGATACCAAAGCAGTCCTGGGAATTATTGCCCCGGCAGTATCATCATTATGGAGGAAACGATATGGGTAAAGAAGGAAAAAAGCGCAGTTCCCGGAAAGAAATTTATAAAAACAAGACCACGCTGACTGTCTACCTGATATTGCGAGGATTGATTATCCTTGCCATGGTCCGTGCTATTTTCCGGCATGAATATCAGAATGTCTTTTTCTGTGCCCTGTCGCTGATTTTGCTGATTATGCCCAGCATCATTTCCCGAAAGCTGGAGATCATGCTGCCCAGCACCTTGGAGATTATCATTTTGCTGTTTATCTTCGCAGCGGAAATTTTGGGTGAAATGAACAGCTTCTATGTCCGGGTTCCCCATTGGGATACGATGCTGCATACCATTAACGGCTTCCTTTGCGCTGCGATTGGATTTGCGTTGGTGGACATGCTCAATCGAGATGACCGGTTTTCCTTCAAGCTGTCTCCCGTGTATCTGGCAATGGTGGCATTCTGCTTTTCCATGACGGTTGGCGTACTGTGGGAGTTCTTTGAATTCAGCGGTGATTACCTGTTTGGAATGGATATGCAGAAAGATACGGTGGTCAATGCCATTCATACGGTGAATCTGGACAAGACCATGACCAATACCGTGGTGCATGTGAAGGACATTGTGGATGTGATTGTGGTTCATTCCGACGGCAGCAAGGAGGCACTTGGCCTGGGCGGATATCTGGACGTGGGCATTCAGGACACCATGAAAGACCTGTTCGTGAATTTGATCGGCGCTGTGGTATTCTCCATTATTGGATTCTTCTTTGTTAAGGAAAAGGGAAAGGGAAGAGTGGCTTCCCGGTTCATTCCCCAGGTGGTGTCACCGGAGGAAACCGACAAACCAATG
This sequence comes from Candidatus Faecousia faecavium, assembly GCA_018712645.1. Lineage (GTDB taxonomy): Bacteria > Bacillota > Clostridia > Oscillospirales > Oscillospiraceae > Faecousia > Faecousia faecavium. Next base: position 31,008 of record DVGO01000038.1, read on the forward strand.
GAATAAAAGAAATAAGAAAAAATCTTCGTGCAGCAGCCTGCACGAAGATTTTTTTGTCCGGTGTCCTTTGGGACACCGGACAAAGCTGAATTATTCAACAGTAGGATCGTAGTTTACGATAATATCATGATCTCTCAGACTGGACACATCACTGATCTGGTTGCCAAATACATTGACCTGAACCAGACGGTAGCAATTTGCCAATGCGTCGATGTTTGTCAGCTGATTGTAGTCCATGTAGACATACGTCAAGCTTTCCATTTTCTGAAGAATATCAATGTTGGTAAGAGCGTTGTAAGAACCATCAATTTTCTGCAAGGGGCAGCCATCAGGCCACTGGGGCAGTTCCGCAACCTGGTTGGAGGAGAAGTTGAAGAATTCCAGCTTGGACAGAGCGCTCAGTGCGGAGATGTCCGTAATGCTGTTGTTAGAAATATTCAGCTCTGTCAGCTGTGTGCAGCTGGCAATGGCAGAAATATCACTCAGAGTATTATGGCTGACGGACAGGTATGTCAGTCCCGGCAGGCTGGAAATGCCATTGAGCTGGCTCAGCTGGTTGTTGCCCACATCCAGCCAACTCAGCTGCGCACAGCTGGTAAGGGGCGACAGATCCGTGACAGCATTGAATTCCAGATTCAGCTTCTGCAGATTTGCCAAACTACTCAGATTCTCCAGGCTCGTTACCGCATTGTGCTGCAGGTTCAGCTCAGCCAAGGAGGGCATGGTGGTCAGTGCTTCCAGATTCCGGACGGTGTTGTTGCTCAAGTCCAGATAAGTCAAGGCCTGAGCGCCGGAAAGATTGGCAATGGTACTCAAGCTGCAGTCAGCCAAAGTCAGACGGGACAGCACCGGCAAGGAAGCCAGAATGGTCAGATCCTCGGAGGGGAAATTACAGCCGGTCAGGTCCAGCGTGCTCAAACTGGTCAGAGAAGAGAGAACATTCAAAGAATCCAAAGTGTGGTTCTGCAGAGTCAGCGTCTGCAAGTAGGGCATCAGCTCCAGATCTGCAAAGGTCGCAGCATCTTCCGGAACGGTGAACTCAGTGATGGACCAAAGCTGATTGGTGAGAACCGTATCATCCTCGTCCACACCGATCAGGCTGCGGATGGCCGCCTCTATGGCAGGGTCTGTGAAGGTGACTTCCTCAATCACGCCGGTGATGGTGTACTCCAGGGTGGTCAGAGGGCTGACCAGTCCGTCTTCATTGACGCTGACCGCCAGAATGGTGGTTTCGCCGGTTGGCAAGGTAATGCCTTCCCCGTAAACAGAACCAGCAGTGGTGGGATAGCTGCTGTCCATGGTGTAGAAAATCGTACCGGCGGAGCTGGTCAGGTGAATGTCCATATACTGACTGTAGTAACCGCCGGCATAGTCGGCGGCCGGAGCAGTGGGGCGGAGGGCATCCAGTTCTGCTTTCACCTGGGGATCGCTGACATTATCGAGCAGATTGACGGCATCCAGCAGTTTATCCTGCTCCACAAATGTGCGGCAAAGGGCGGTATACAGCTCTGCGGTGGGGCCGCTGCTGATGGCCCGGGTGAGGGTTAATTCGGCCTTGGTATAGTTGCCGGTTTTCTTATACTGGTTAGCCAGCTCAATGGCAACACCTTCATCATGATCGGAAAAGTTGTACGCCATATCATAGAACCAGGAGGACATCCGGGAATTGCCGTGCAGGTCGTGGAATCGGGCCTGACTGATTAGAGTATCCCGGGTAAAAGCACGGTCATACACAAACAAATACCACACCACACTGGCACCAATCAAAACTGCCAGCAGGATGGTAATCAGTATTCTGATTGTTTTTTTCATAGAAAAGTACTCCATTTCGAGAGAATCTCACTGAATTATACAACATATGCCTTGTAAAGTCAAGTCCGGCACAAAACCAGGGGGAATCATACCAGGAGACAAAACCTTATTTGTAAACAATCTGTGTCCTGCCTTGCAATTCTGACGAAATTATGGTAAACTGTACCAGAGACACTGCCCAATTTTGGGAGAAATGAGGAAGAAAGTAATGGAAAAATGCAAATTCTGCCAGGCGGAATTGGCAGAGAATGATACGGTCTGCCCCAACTGCGGTAAGGACAATGCGCCGGAGCAGGCTGAGTCTGTACCTGAGGCCGTGCAGCCTGTGGCTGAGGAAGAAGCCCAGGTACAGGAAGTGACCTCCGACAGCCCTGCTGTAAATGAGGAGGAGGAAACCCCCGCTGCTTCTGCAGAGGATGCACAGCAGCAGGATTCCCAGGAGCCTCAGATCCAGGAGGGCCTGAAAGCAACACCTGGTAAAATTGCACTGATGGCGGCTGCGGTCGTGGTACTGCTGGCTGTACTGATTGCGCTGATTGTAGCCGGTCTGTCACAGCAGAAGCCTGCGGATGCCAATGCAGCGGATGCAACTACGGCAGAAACAACGCCGGCTACCGTACCTGCTGACGGAAATCCGGAGGATGTAACCTGCAAGGGCACTTATACCGTTACCGACGAGGAAGCAAAGCAGAACCAGCAGACTGTGGTAGCCACCATTGGCGAGCGTCAGTTGACCAATGGTCAGCTTCAGGTGTACTATTGGATGGAGGTACAGAGCTTCCTGAACACCTATGGTGCTTACGCTCCGTATTTTGGTCTGGATTATACCAAGCCCCTGGACACCCAGATTTCCATGGAAGACGAAAGCCTGACCTGGCAGCAATTCTTCCTGCAAAGAGCGCTGAATAACTGGCAGCAGGTGCAGGCCATGTCTATGGAAGCCGCTATCAACGGCGTGGAGATGAATCCCGAAGATCAGGAATATCTGGATAATCTGCAGCAGCAGATGGAAGAGCTGGCCCAGAACTATGATATGACCTTGGAAGAGCTGCTTCTGACCAACCTGGGACCTGGCGCCGGCATGGAAGAATACCACTATTTCCAGGAGCAGTATTTAAGAGGTCTGCCTTACTTCCAGGCCGAGACAGCGAAAATTGTTCCCACCGAGGCGGATCTGGAAGCCTTCTTTACAGAGCATGAAGAGGATTATGCCAACAACGGCATTACCAAGGACAGCATGTTTGTGGATGTGCGGCATATTCTGGTGCAGGTTACCGGCGGCACAACTGATGAAGAGGGCAATACCACCTACACCGATGAGGAGTGGGCAGAGTGTGAAGAGAAGGCACAGGCCATTCTGGACGAATGGTTGGCGGGGGAGAAGACGGAAGACTCCTTTGCAGCACTGGCTATGGAAAAATCGGAAGATCCCGGCTCTCAGGCCAATGGCGGTCTGTATGAGCGGGTAATGGAAGGCCAGATGGTTCCTTCGTTCAATGACTGGTGCTTCGATGCCAGCCGGAAAACCGGTGATTACGGCCTGGTAAAGACTGACTATGGCTATCATGTGATGTATTTTGTGGATACCCAGCCTCAGTGGAAATACTATGCCGAAAGCGATTGGGTTGGCGAAGAAACCAACAAGATGATTGACAAGCTGGTAGAAAAGAATCCCATGGATGTTGTCTACGAGAACATCACCCTGGGCAATGTCAACCTGGGTGCATAACCCCATATAACAGATGAATCCGCCCCGGAGCCTAAGGTTCCGGGGCGGATTTTCGCAGAAACAGGGGATTACTTGTGATAGCAGACTTCCGTAGAAGTATCCGGATTGCCGCTGAAGAAAGATACCAGATTGTTGATGGTGGTAGCGGCGATATTGTCCAGGGCCTCGTTGGTCAGGAAAGCCTGGTGAGAGGTGACGATGACATTGGGCATGGCAATCAGGCGAACCAACTTGTCATCCTGCACGATGTGACCGGAGAAGTCCTCATAGAACAGGTCGCCCTCTTCTTCATAAACGTCCAGACAGGCTGCACCCACTTTTTTCTCCTTAATGCCATTGATCAGATCTTCCGTATTGATCAGACTGCCACGGGAAGTATTGAGGATGGTAACGCCTTTCTTCATCCGGGCGATGGACTCAGCGTTGATGATATGCTTGGTATCCTCGGTCAGGGGGCAGTGCAGGGAAATAATGTCGGACTTTTCAAACAGTTCCGGAAGATCTACATAGTGCAGATCGGAGTTGGGAGCGGGGAATTTGTCGTAGGCCAGGATGTTCATGCCGAAGCCTTTGCAGATATCGGCAAAAACCCGTCCGATTTTACCGGTTCCGATAATACCTACCGTCTTGCCGTACAGGTCAAATCCTGCCAGTCCCTGAAGGCTGAAATTGAACTCCCGGGTACGGTTGTAGGCTTTGTGGGTGCGCCGGTTAATGGTCAGCAGCAGTGCCATGGCGTGCTCGGCAACGGCATGAGGGGAGTAGGCGGGCACCCGGAATACCCGGAGTTTCCCCTGACAGGCTTTGATATCTACATTGTTGAAACCGGCGCAGCGCAGGACAATGGCTTTTACACCCAACTGGTAAAGCTTTTCAACAACGGCGGCATTGACGGTATCATTTACAAATACGCACACCGCATCAAAGCCAGCAGCCAGGGAGACAGTATCTTCATTGAGATTAGGCTCAAAATATTTAATTTCCACACCGGCAGGAACACCGTAACGGTCAAAGCCGGGAACATCATAAGTTTTGGTATCAAAGAACGCAAGTTTCATGTTTCATTCCTCCTTTTTGTATCGATAATATTATAGCGATATATTGACGATTTGTCAATATATTTTTATCTCTAGGATGCCCACTGTGAGAAAAATATCCTTGCAAAAAAAGCGGCATTTGTGTTATAGTGTGGGAAATGCCATAGGAGGAAAGAAAATGTTGGAAAAAGTCAAAAGCCTGGTACGATCTTACTGGGATATCATAACCTATCTGATATTCGGGGTGCTGACCACGGTCGTCAATTATCTGGTATATCTGCCGCTGTATAATTATCTGCACATACCTGCTTCCGTGTGTAATATCGTGGCCTGGGTAGTGGCGGTGGCCTTTGCCTACCTGACCAACAAGCCTTTTGTATTCAAGAGCCATGATTGGTCTGCAAAAACAGTACTTCCGGAACTGAGTAAGTTTGTCAGCTGTCGTTTGGTATCCGGGGTAATGGAGACGGCGATCATTTTCCTGACAGTGGATTTGATGCACTGGAATGGCAATATCTGGAAGCTGTTTACCCAGATCCTTGTAGTAATTATGAATTACTTTGCAAGCAAACTGCTGGTATTTCGGAAATAATGTAAAAAAACCAGGAACTGTTCAGTTCCTGGTTTTTTACATGGTTACTCTACTGACTTCAGGGATTCTGCCATGTTGATTTTCTCCAATTTGAAATAGAAGATAAAGTCTACAATGACAGCGGACAGAAGGGTAAGGGAGAGGGCCCAAACGTAAGAAATGGGATTGGCGATGGCCTTGAACCACACGAAATCGATTTTAATCTGGCTCATGACAAACAGCAGCAGCAATCTGCCGAAGGCCAGTCCCAGAAGAGAGCCGATCACGGTCAGAGCCATGTTTTCCTTAAACACATAGGCAGCGGTTTCGCTGGCATTGAAGCCCAACACCTTGATTGTGGCGATTTCCCGAATGCGCTCGGTAATGTTAATGTTGGTCAGGTTATACAGAACGACGATGGCCAGAAGCCCGGCGCAGAAGACCACAACGCCGACCACAAGATCCAGCGCATCCATCATGCCCTGCACCATATGGCTCAAATCCTCACTGACAGATACATTCATCACATTGTCCAGGGAGGAAACGGCGGCACTGACAATGTGCACTTCCTGATCCGGAGAAACCTTTACGAAGGCCATCTGCTGCTCCGGAAGGGTGCCCCACTGGCTCTGGATCGTTTCCGGCAGCACAATGGCGTAATTATCCACATGGTTGTCGTAGATGCCGGAAACAGTAAGTTCCAGCGTCTGTAAATCGCCATTGCGCAGAATCACGGTATCGCCTACATCGATTTTCATATTTTCTGCCACGCCTGAGGACAATACTACTTCATCCATGCCGGGCATGGACACAGATTGACTGCCGCTGTGCAGGTCGATGAAATCAGTCAGGCCTTCGCCGCAGCTGATCATGTAAAGCTCTTTGACTTTGTTGCCAAAATCCAGCTCTACGCTGCTCTGGTGATAAAGCTGGGAACCCTCACAATCCTGAACCGCTTCGGAAAATTCCGCCAGCTGCTCCGGAGTGTTCTCATCCCGGAAGTAGACTGCCATATCGTAAAGTGTGACTTCCTCAAACTGGTAATTGGCCACATTTACAATGGAATCCCGCAAACCAAAACCGGTCAGAAGCAGCGCAGTACACCCGCCGATTCCCAGCAGCATCATGGCAAGTCTCTGGCGGTAACGGAAGATATTGCGGATGGTTACCTTGTCCAGGAAACTGATTTTGGACCAGAAGGGCAGATATTCCAGAAGAATCTTCCTGCCGGCGTTGGGAGCTTTGGGACGGATCAGTTCTGCCGGCTCTTCTTCCAACGTTTTGCGGCAGACATACCAGGTGACAAACAGCATGACGCTGGTGTAGATCAAAACCACGGCAATGCACAGGGGCCAGTCGATGGTGAGCACCATTTTGGGCTGGATATAGAGCATAATGCAGTAAGCCTCCCAGATGATCTGGGGGAAGATGGTGGAGCCTGCCCAAATGCCGATTCCGCATCCCAGCAGCGCGCCGCTGCCGGAATAGAACAGGTACTTGCCAATGATGCTGCGGTTGCTGTAGCCCAGGGCTTTCAATGTGCCGATCTGGGTACGTTCTTCTTCGATCATACGGGTCATGGTGGTGATGCAGACCAGGGAAGCCACCAGCAGGAAGAATACCGGGAACACCCGGGATACACCGGATACAATGTCGGAACTGCTGTCCAGATTCACATAGCCCACATTGCTGTTGCGATCCAGAACATATACGTCAGCCTCATCCATTGCGTCAATGTCCGCACGGGCTTCATCCAGTTCCGCTTTGGCATCCTTCAGCTCGGCTTCTGCATCGGCCAGTTCCTGCTCAGCTTCCGCCTTTGCATCGGCGTATTCTTCCCAACCTTCTTCCACTTCGGCTTCTCCTTCGTGGAATAGCCCCCAGTTGACCATCAGGGCATCATAGGCTTCATTAAGCTTGGTTTCGTTTGCCCACATTTCTACTTCTGCGGCGGTCAGCTGGGCTTCTGCGTCAGCCAGCTGCTGTTTTTGGCTTTCCAGAGCCTGGTAGCCGGCTTGAATCTGATCCATGACAGACAGCGTACCTTGAATCTGGGCCATTTGCGCCTGCAATGCCGCCAGCTGCTGCTGCAGCTGGGGAAGGGTGGGGTAATCCTCTGGAAGTGCGTCGATCTGCGCCTGCAGTGCATCAATCTGACCTTGCAGCGCCGGTTGACTGGCAACTGCCTGGTCATACGCAGGCTTCAGCTGGGCATACTGCTCATCCAGCTGATTTTTTGTTGCTTCGATCACCGGTTCTGCTTCTGCTTTTTTCGCTGCCAACTCCTGTTTGGCAGCAGTAATTTGTCCACGGGCAATTTCGATTTGCTCTCTGCCTTCTTCGATTTCCCGTCCGGCGTCAATCAGCTTTTGACGATTGTCCTTCAGCTCCTGCTCTGCGTCTTTCAGCTCAGCTTCCGCATCGGCCAGTTCTTGTTCGGCTTCTGCCTTTCCGTCTTCGTATTCTTTCAGACCGTCCAGGTATTCCTGATAGCCTTCATCATATTCTTCTTCCGCTTCTGCTTTCACTTCGGCAAAACGTTCCTCTGCCAGCCGCTCTGCCTCCGGTTCCAGGGCGTCTACGGCAGCATCCAGGGCGTCATTGTACTGGTCAGTGTAGATTTTATAGTCACCGGGGATGGTCAGATTGATTTCGGTAAAATAGTCCACATCGAAGGCGCTCTGGGGAATGTAATAGTAGTTTTCCAGACTGCCGCTGCCTACCGTGGTGGTACCCCGGTTCATATCCATGTACAAAGGTGTGGCAACACATCCAACAATGGTGAAGGTTTGATAGCGCAGGCTATCCATCGAATCTTCGTCATTATCGGAAGACAACGTGACAGTTTGCCCCAGCATGTCCTCAGTCCAGTGGAATCCATCTGCCAGACATTCGTTATCCGTCTCCGGCATCCGACCGCTGCGCAGGGCAACCTGATTGATATCCTGGGGAATGGAATAGAAGCGGTATACGCAATCTTCCCCATCCTCGCCGGTTTTTGCGATCAGATCCATCCAGATAGAGCCTTCAGCCTGGGCGACACCCTCCAGCTGCTGTACCTTGTCCACATACTCCTGAGTCCAGCCATAGCTGCTGACCAGACGGATGTCGAACATATTTTGCTGGTCGGTAAAATACTGCCCCGTGGCAACCATGTCGGTTTTGGCCATCAAAAGGCCGACAAACAACCCCGCGCCCAAAGCGATGATCGCGGCAATGGCAGTATATCGTCCGAAGGACTTGACAATGGATTGGCGCAGATTCCTGCGCATGGCATTTCGTTTCATCACCATTCAATCTCCGCAATGTTCTGTGGATGTTCGTTCTGTGTGACAGAGGAAACGGTGCCGTTTTTGACCCGGATCACCCGGTCGGCCATAGCGGTCAAGGCACTGTTGTGGGTAATGATGATAACGGTCATACCGGTTTTGCGTCCGGTGTCCTGCAGCAGCTGCAAAATGGCCTTGCCGGTCTGATAATCCAGTGCGCCGGTGGGCTCATCGCACAGCAGCAGCTTGGGATTCTTTGCCAGTGCCCGGGCGATGGCAACACGCTGCTGTTCACCGCCGGAAAGCTGACTGGGGAAGTTCTTCATTCGCTCCTTCAGACCCACTTCCGTCAGAACCTCGGCTGCATCCAGCGGATTCTTGCAGATCTGGTTTGCCAGCTCCACATTTTCCAAGGCGGTCAGGTTGCCGATCAGGTTATAGAACTGAAATACGAATCCTACGTCATAGCGCCGATACTGGGTCAGCTGCTTTTTGCTCAAAGCAGATACTTCCTGCCCATCCAGTGTGACTTTTCCGGTGGTCAGGGTATCCATACCGCCAAGAATATTCAGCAGGGTGGTTTTACCAGCGCCGGAGGGGCCGACGATCACCACCAGTTCCCCTTTTTCCACTTCAAAAGATACATCGTGCAGGGCTTCAATTTCCACTTCGCCCATATGGTAGGTCTTTCCCACATCCTGAAATTCCACAAACGCCATAGTATGCACCTCTTGTACATCATTTCTGATATCATTATATCACAGCGAATGTTGATTGTCGAAACTTTCTGTAAACTTCTGTCCATCCTGTGTCTTAAAAATCGGAAAAGATTTACGCAGCAAAAAACGGGGAGGGTAGCCCCTCCCCGTTGCGCCTGTCAGCAGGTTTGATAGCAGTTATCCCCGTCGCGCTTTTCGTCGCAGCATCTGGGTGCGAACTGAGTGGCGGGGAAGGGAATCCGGCTGAACATTTCGCAGGGATCTTCTCCGCTGCCGGGTGCCTCGCAGCATTCTTTGCAGGGAATGGCGTAGTCCAGAACCGGAACAATCAGCTGGGCTTCCCGCTCCAGCCGGACGATGGAGAACTGTCCCAGGGTGACAAAGAGACGACGGCGGTCGCCGGAAAGTACCAGCTCTTCGTCGAACTGTCCGCGGATTGCGGCAGGAACCTGGCAGGGGCAGTCGTTGCAGGTGCATTCGCAGATATCCTTGACTTTGGAGCTGAGCACCATGGGGTCCAGTACCTCCACTGCTGCCCCCAATTAGGCAGGCGGTAACTTTTTTAAAACGATTTTTACTTCTGCATCCTTGCTGACCGATATGTGATCCAGAATTTCCCGCAGATCTTTATTGGTAAACCACTGAAGATGTAAAAAGCGGTGAATATCCACCCGTAATCTCTGGGATGCCTCCAAACCTTCCTGAAATGTTAGGGTAGGAGGTGGCGGCTCGCACTCTTGAGAGATTCGGTTCAGCTCCTTCTGAATGGGCAGCAGCTTGGCCTTGAGTGCCTCCAGGGTGATCAGACCGTTGGCATACAGTTCCTGGTAGCGCTCCATTTTGGCAAGAAGTTTTTCCTGTTTCAGCTCTTGGCCGATGCAGTGGTTTTTCGCTGGAACAGTCCGGGAAGAAAGCTGAGCCAACACCCGGGAGGTGAACGCTTCCGGATCTCCGATCTGAGAGAGGATGAAGCGGCTCAAAGCTTCCATTAGTTCCGCTTCTTCCAGACTGACCCGGTTTTCGCAGCCCTGGATACCCTGCTGATCGTTGGTAACGCAGTGCCAATATACCCGGGTGTTGACATAGGTGTAGGTTTTCCGGCAGAAGGAGTGGCCGCAGTGGGCGCATCGAATAAACGTGGAAAACAGATGCCTGCCGCTGTAACGTTCCATCTTACCGGGCAATGTGTCCGGTATCCTTCGTTCCAACCGAATCTGCTGGGCTTTCTGAAAGGTATCCGTTGTGACAATGGCCCATTCGGGCCGATTGTGGCAAAAATGATCCTCTTCCGGCAGCGCAATCTGCTTCCCGGTGAGAAAGTCCTGAACTTCATATTTGTGATTAACCAAGATGCCGCAATAGATGGGATTCATGAGAACCCGACGAACACCCCGGGCATCCCAATCCCCGCCGAACTTTGTTTTGTCCCCGTTTTGGTTCAGAATCTGGCTGATGCATCGGCACCCCAGCCCTTGCCGGGTGTACAGGGAAAAAATCCTGCGTACTACATCCGCCTCCATGGGGTTGATTTCCAGCGTAAAATTGTCAATCCGATCGTAGCCGAACAATCCCCGGGGAACACGGCCTTTTTCTGCGTTTATTCGCTTACCCCATTTGACACGCTTGGAAAGATTATTGCTCTCCTCCTGGGCCATGGCGCTGAACAGGGTCAGTACAAACTCACTGTCTCCCATGGAATCCATATTCGCCGTTAAAAACAAAGTGCGAATCCCCAGAGCCTTCAGGGTGCGGATACTTTGCAGAGCATCCACAGTGTTTCTGGCAAAGCGGCTGATGTCCTTCACCACCACCATCTGAAAAGCGCCGGTTTCGGCATCCCGCATCAGCTGCTGGAAGGCTTCCCGTCGTTTGACGGAGGTTCCACTGATGCCTTCGTCCGCGTACAGCCGATATAATTCATGCCCATTGCGCTGGGCATAGGTCAGAAAGAATTCCTTCTGGTGGTTCAGACTGTCAAGCTGTTCTTCCTTTTCTGTGGAAACCCGGCAGTAGGCGGCAATCTTCATGGTCTGACACTTCCTTCGGCTATGCCAGATTCTAAGCCTTCCGGTATTTCCGTAAACTTTTCCAGCAGTAATTTTAGCAAAACTTCTGTGAGGGCATCCGCTGTGTTGGGATTGAAGATGGTATAAACTGGCTGTACAGACTTTTTTGCCATAGATGATCCCTCCCATGCATAGTCTATTGACGCAATCTCTGCGCCATTACCCGGGAGGGAGAAGAAGAAAATGTGAACATTTTGTAAATTGTTGTAAACAAGTGAAACATTTTGATAGAAAAAATCGTCTATATAGTCAAGAAGATTTTATACCGACACCCTAGAGAAAGAATAAAGGAGGACCTGGTCCTCTTTGGAAAGCTGTTGGATAGATATGAGTATGTTGGATCGTGTAAAAAACATATGCGGAGCCGAGACGGCGCTGGGCATCCGGTTTTGTTCCCCGGAAGCAGCCCGTTCTCGCTTGCCTCAGGGCAGCAGAATTTTCGGCACGGCAGGGGAGAGCCTGTTCTTCTTTGCGGAAGGATATCAGGAGACGGTTTTCGCATTGGACAAGGACACCGGAGACATTCACCCCCTGGCCTACGATTTTTCGGAATTTCTTCGCCTGATTTTGGCCTGCGGGTCAGCGGAATCCGTTGCCGGTACGGAACGGAAAGATTCCAGGGAATTGGGAACTTCCCAGCCGGGACTGCGGGAACTTCAGGAAGTTCTGAACCTGACCCCCATCCGAAATCCGGGAGAATATGTGCGCACCATTGGACAAGTAATTGATTGCAGCAGAATCCGGCAGTAATTTGTTTGCCAAATCCAGACGGCGATGCAGCTGTACGTTAAAGAGAGGTGTACCATATGAGCAGCTACATACTGATTGACACAACGGTAGAAGACAACACTTGGTGGAAAGATCTGATTCAGGCCTGTGCAGTTCTGGGGGATGTGTTTGAAATCCACTGCTGGTCTGACGAAAGTGACGCGGCGAAGCTTGCCCTGCGGTACGGGCGGAAAGTCGCCTCCACCTGGCGGGACGGAACGGTGATTCTGGGAACCATCACCAAAGACTTCCTTTCCTATCTGACCCGGATGCCCAAACCCTCGGATACGGAAATCTATAACAAGATGACGCCCTTTTTTACCATCCGCCTGGGGGGCAGACTCTACAGTGAGCATTACGGGACGGAGGTCATTATTTCCAAGGTACCGGAAAAGCAGGAACCCTGTGTTGATCGGATTCTGAACAGGGTGGAGCGCTGCGGAACCGTCCATCGAAATGTCCAATAACAGCCAGCACGGCACACCGGGAATCCCTTCCGGTGTGCCGTGTTTTTGATATCCAACAATTTGGGATTTACCCGTTGATTCTCATAAGGAAACCCGGCACGCAAAAACTGCGTGCCGGGCGTTTCTATGGGGTTTAGCGGAAGCATTCCAGTGTGCCGGTTTCCATGAGATAGGCAAAGAATAGATCATCGACGAAACCGTTTCGCTCTGTCCGGCAGGTAAATACCCAAGCCGGACGCAGATGGCAAATGTTGTCAATGTCAAATTCTGCGAAATATTGCACATTGACGCTGACTACTTCCATGATTTTGTCGTCACCAGACATGTGGGCGAGAAAATCTGTTTTGAGCTTCTCCGCTGCTTCTTCCAGGGTACATTTGGGAACAATAGCTTCCCGACTGATTTCCTTCAGAAGGAAAGAGCCACCGCAAGAAAACATCCCTTCTTCGGAAATATGAGCGGAAATACTGCGAAAGGGAACGTAACCAGTCACCGGCAATCCCTCAAAATAGGGTTGCAACTTTGCATAGTAAGCGCCTTTTCCGTCCTCAGTGACATTCGCTGTGACATTCCAGGGCGCAAGGGAAAAACAAGAATACCTTGCAATTTCCTCTCCGGCAGCAGCCGCCGCCTCAGCAGCGGTAGTGGAGAGATCGCCGGGAATCTGATCGGTGATATATCCCTGCTCGAATGCGTGCCCTTCATCCAAATCCTTCCCATTCAAATCCCGGGTGACATCCAGATAGTACCCGTCTCCTGTGATGTCTTGAGAGAAAGACAGTAAAAACTGCTCTCCATCTTCCTTCACCCATTCGATTCGTCCGTCTTCCCGTGCAACCTTTTTTGCATCCGGGTAGGCGGAATAAATATAATCCTGCACAAATCGTTCCAGGGCTTCCTCATCCAGTACCAGCTGGATGTGATTCAGCGTTTCCAGCTCCGGCAGCTCCAGGGAGCCCTTCAGAATCAGGGTACGGCCCTCTTCCGTCACGGTTTGGGACAGTTCGGTTACGCTGCCGGCTTCCCAGAGGGCAGTCTGGGTGGGCTGGGTTTCTGCCTGGGGAGCGGCGCAGCCGGACAGACAGAAAATGGCCAGCAGCAGTGCAAACCAATTTGCTTTTTTCATAATCATCATGCCTCCTTTTCACTTTGAAGAAGCATTCTCTGGACGTTGTCCAGTGTAAGGGACACAATCTGCTCCTGATTGGGGGCATAGGTTTGGTAGGCATGCCCGTCCAGTTCCAGGTACCAGTATTGGTAGCTGGATTTTACTTTTAACTCCACAGTAATGGAGGATTGATTCTTTCCTACATCCGGTAAGGGATTCAGGTAAAGGCAAGTTCCTGCCTCTGTGTACATATCGGCGATTCCGATAGCATCGGGATTGCCGGTCATGGCGGTGATGGTATCCACCCCGTTGACCAGTATATGATCTCCCACATATAGATCCTGGGTGACCACGCAGACATAGCCATTTTGCACAAGCAGCTGCCACATTTTCTCATAAGCCTCCGGGGACAGCATCTGCCGGAGTTCTCCTTCCATGGCCAGAGCGTCCCGTTTCATGGAATGCTCCTGAACGTATTCCGGCAGGGTGCCGTACTGAGCTTCGTAGGTCTTTCGATCAATGCCGCCGAAAGGCATCAGATTCGTACCTTTGAGCTGCCGCAGAAGAGCTTCGTCCACCTGATATCCCACCACCGGCTCCGGCAGCACTTCCTCCAGATTGTACCCCAGCAGAATGGTTTCCCCGTCATAGTAGCTCTGAGAGAGGACAAACTTGGATGCGTCCATCTTGGGCAGTTCCACCACTTCCGGAATCTGGGTTTGGCTTGCCTGCTCTGCCTGGGCGTATATGGTCTCCTGGGGGAACTGCTCCTTCAGCAGCCCGAAAATGGAAGGAACCCATCCGGCAGCCACGGCGGTTACTGCCAACAGGCTTACGCAGATTGCGGCGGCCAGGGCAACCACAATTGCTCTGCGCAGAGAACGGATGCTCCCTGTGCCTTCCTGATTTGTCTGCCGGGCCTGGCTGTCCACCAAATCCAGGAAACGATCGTCCACATATTCCATAGCGTCAAACAGCTTTTTGCTTCTCATAGTACAACTCCTTCCTGCTGCAAATGGCTGCGCAGCTGCTGCCGCAGGCGACTCAGCCGGTATTTGACTTTGCGTTGGGGCAGATGATATCGCTGGCTGATGTCCGGAACGGACATGGCGTAATAATACCGGCTCAGAAAAATGGCGCAGTCCTCCGCCGTCACACTGCCGAGAAACCGGTTCAGACTGACGCCGATTTGTTTTGCCTCCCACAGTTTCTCTGTATTGTTCCTCCTGTCCGGCAGACATTCATCCAATTCAGAAAACAGTACCGTCATATGGGGATTGCGCCGCTTTGCGGTGTTGTAGTCCATCCGGTCATAAGATAAATTTCGGGTAATCCGGGACAGGAAATGCTTCAATACATTGGGCTTAGTAGGGGGGATGGCATTCCATGCAGCCCAGTATGTATCGCCCACTACTTCTTCCGTATCTTCCTGGCAGTGCAGGATGTTAAATGCCACTTGGCTCAGGTAATGACCGTATTTTTTCTGCGTCTGCGCAATGGCTTCTTCGCTGCGCTGAAAATACAGACGGACAATTTCGGTATCTTCCACTGTGACACCTCCTTTTGTTTTATAAGGCCTTACACCTATATAGTAGGAGATTCCCATAGAAAGGACAAGCTTCTGTAAAAAGCACACGCAGTTTTTATCACAAAAAAACGGAGCCGCATCCAAATGGCTCCGGACCAGGGCGCTATGTACCTGCCTATTTGTGGGCAATGAACTCTACTACAGCGGTAGGCAGGTTGGCGCACAGACGGGTCACACCGTCGGCCTCGCCGATACGGGTATCGCTGCGGTAGATGTGGGAGTGGCTGTCTTCGCCGCACAGAACGGCCCGCTTGGAGAACACGGCCAGACCGTACAGGGTGGCGGGACGGGAAACGCCTACCACGGCGTCCGCCAAAATCCGATAGTAGAACGTGATATCGATGCAGTAATGGTTACGGTTAAAGGCCAAAGGCTCTACATCAATGTAGGTGCACAGCAGTTCGGCGCAGCGCACCCGGGCGTTGGTGGCTTTGTCCAGAATGGCTTGGGAACCGGTGGTCAGATATACCCGAAGGTCTTCGATGCAGTCCTTATCCCGACAGGAGTCGGTGATCTTCCGTGTGTGGATGGACATTGCCTGGCGCAGATCCTGAGGATCACAGCACACAGTGTCCTTTTTTTGCTCTGACATTGGAATTACCTCCCGAATTGAGAATAAGCATAGCGCTTATAGGACAGTTTATGCAGAGATTTCCGGGAAGTGCAGACATTTCTGCGGAAGCTTCGGGGCAGAAAAAATTGGGAAGCCTCCTTTGAGACTTCCCAATTTTGAAATTTACCAGGAGAATTGATAGGTGGTTACGCTGCGGTAGGTTTCCCCGGCCTTGGTAATGGGCTGGGGCCACTGGGGATGGTGCAAAGCATCGGGATAGAACTGGGTTTCCAGAGCCACACCGCTGCGCTTGCAGTAGTAGACGCCATCCTTGCCCTGCTCATCCAGGAAGTTGCCAGCGTAGAACTGAATGCCCGGGCAGTCGGTGCTGATGGCCAAGCTCCGGCCGGAAACCGGGTCGGACAGAATTGCGCAGGGATTGCAGAACACTTCCCAGTTGTGGTCATAGCCGCCCTGCAAGTGCAACGGTTCGTAATCTGCGCCGATATCCTGACCGATAGCCTTGGGGGTGCGGAAATCCATAGGGGTACCCGCCACGTCCCGCAGCTCTCCGGTGGGGATGCTTTCCGCATCGTCGGGGTTGAAGAAACGGCCCGGCAGGGTCAGCAGCTGGTTCATGGCAGCATCGGTCTTGTCATGGCCGGCCAGATTGAAGTAGCTGTGGTTGGTCATATTGAATACGGTATCCCGGTCGCAGACGCCCTTATAGGAAATCCGCAGAGTGCCCACCCCTTCCAGGGAGTAGGTAACCTGAATTTCGGCTTTGCCGGGGAAACCCTGATCGCCGTGGGGGCTGGTAAGACCCAGGGTAATGGCGCTGTCGGCATGGGAGAGAACCTTCCACATCCGCTTGTAATAGTAGTCCGGGCCGGAGTGGAGGTTGTTTTTTCCCTCGTTGGGGGTCATGACATATGCCTTGCCGCCCAGAGCAAAGGTACCATTTTGGATGCGGTTGGCATTGCGGCCTACGGTTGCACCCAGACAGGCGTTGCCCAGTCGATAGCCGTTGCAGTCATCGTGACCCAGAACCACATCCGCCATGTTGCCATTATGGTCGGGAACCATCAGCCGAACCAGCGTGGCGCCGTAGTCACTGACCGCAGCGGTCATACCACCACCGGATATGGTGTACAGTGACGCAATTTCTCCAGAGGGCAATGTGCCGAAAGATTCTTTCATGAAAATGACTCCTTTCATTTTTTGACCCGGAATACCGGAGATTATGTAAAGAAGGGTTTTTGTGATTATACTATAATCCTCGACGGATTTCAAACACTTCTTTGTTCCATCGGGAAGAAAATCCCACTTTCAGCGCCCCTGCTGCTGTGGAGGAATATCCGGAAAAACAGGAACTTTTTCTGGCTGAAAATGCGGATACTACATTTTGTATATTCTTCTTGACAAAAACACAAGATATAGTATAATAGGCCCTGCACGCAGAAAGTCAAATGGAGAATGTACCCAAGGAGGCCCCCATGAAGATTATCAAGCGCAATGGCGCAGAAGTTGTTTTTGATATTGACAAGATTCTGATGGCTGTGACCAAGGCCAATAACGCTGCGGAAGAGAAGGTGCGCCTGACTCCGCTGCAGATTGAGCGAATCGGACAAAGTGTCCAGATTTCCTGTGAGGAAATGGGCCACAGCCCCTCTGTGGAGGAAATTCAGGATCTGGTGGAGAAGGCGATTATGGCCCACGGAGCCTTTGAAGTCGCCAAGGAATATATTACATACCGTTATATCCGCAGCCTGGCCCGTCAGGCAAATACCACTGATGACCGGATTCTCAGCCTGATTGAATGCAACAATGAAGAAGTCAAGCAGGAGAACGCCAACAAGAACCCCACCATCAACGCCGTGCAGCGTGACTATATGGCAGGCGAGGTCAGTAAGGATATTACCCGTCGGATTTTGCTGCCCCAGGAGATCGTAGCGGCCCACGAGGCTGGCATTATCCATTTCCACGACTCTGACTATTATGCCCAGCACATGCACAACTGCGACCTGGTAAACCTGGAGGATATGCTGCAGAACGGCACGGTGATTTCCGGCACGCTGATTGAGAAGCCCCATTCCTTCTCTACAGCCTGCAACATCGCCACCCAGATTATTGCCCAGGTTGCATCCAACCAGTACGGCGGCCAGTCCATTTCTCTGACCCATCTGGCACCCTTTGTCCAGATCAGCCGGGAAAAGATCCGCAAGACTGTGGAAAAGGAAATGGAACTGTTCGGCATTGCGCCCAGCGAAGAGACCGTTACCCGGGTAGTGGAAGACCGGCTGCGGGAAGAGGTGCGCCGGGGCGTTCAGACCATTCAGTACCAGGTGGTAACCCTGATGACCACCAACGGTCAGGCACCCTTTATCACCGTGTTCATGTACCTGAACGAGGCCAGATCCGAGCAGGAGAAGAAAGACCTGGCCATGATTATCGAGGAAACCCTGCGCCAGCGCTACGAAGGCGTTAAGAATGAAAAAGGCGTGTGGATTACCCCTGCTTTCCCCAAGCTGATTTATGTTCTGGAAGAGGACAATGTCCGGGAGGGTACCCCCTATTTCTACCTGACCCGTCTGGCCGCCCAGTGCACCGCCAAGCGGATGGTTCCGGACTATATCTCCGAGAAGAAGATGCTGGAACTGAAGGTGGACAAGAACGGCAAAGGCCACTGCTATACCTGCATGGGCTGCCGTTCCTTCCTGACCCCCTATGTGGACCCGGAAACCAATGAGCCTAAGTACTATGGCCGGTTCAATCAGGGCGTGGTTACCATCAATCTGGTGGATGTGGCCCTGTCCTCCGGAAAGGATATGGACAAGTTCTGGCAGATTTTTGATGAGCGGCTGGAGCTGTGCCACCGGGCGCTGATGTGCCGCCATGAGCGGCTGAAGGGCACATTGTCTGACGCTGCTCCCATTTTGTGGCAGTACGGTGCCCTGGCCCGTCTGGAAAAGGGAGAGCCCATCGACAAGCTGCTCTACGGCGGCTACTCCACCATTTCTCTGGGCTATGCCGGCCTTTACGAGTGCGTCAAATACATGACCGGAAGATCCCACACCGACGAAGAGGCCAAGCCCTTTGCACTGCACGTCATGCAGCATATGAACGATGCCTGCAAGCAGTGGAAAGCTATGCATAACATTGACTTCTCCCTGTATGGCACGCCTCTGGAGTCCACCACCTACAAATTCGCCAAGTGCCTGCAAGGCCGTTTCGGTATCATCCCCGGTATCACGGATAAGAGCTATATTACCAACTCCTACCATGTCCATGTCTCTGAAGAGATTGATGCCTTTACCAAGCTGGCCTTTGAGGCGGAGTTCCAGCAGCTGTCTCCCGGCGGCGCTATCAGCTATGTGGAAGTGCCCAATATGCAGAACAACATTGACGCAGTTCTTGAGCTGATGCAGTTTATCTATGACAACATCATGTACGCTGAACTGAACACCAAGTCGGACTACTGCCAGGAATGCGGCTTCGATGGAGAAATCAGCATTCAGGAGGACGACGGCAAGCTGATTTGGGTATGCCCCCAGTGCGGCAACAAGGATCAGAGCAAGATGAATGTTGCCCGCCGTACCTGCGGATATATCGGAACCCAGTTCTGGAACCAGGGCAGAACCCAGGAAATCAAGGATCGGGTTTTGCATCTGTAAGTAAAAACAAAAAAGCGCAGAGGAAATAACCTCTGCGCTTTTGTTATGCGATTTTTCCACCCAGCAGGGCTTTTAAGTAAAGAATGGCTTCCCGGTATCCTTCCAGCCCATGACCTTTGATGGTTTTGCAGCAG
This sequence comes from Candidatus Faecousia faecavium, assembly GCA_018712645.1. Classification (GTDB taxonomy): domain Bacteria; phylum Bacillota; class Clostridia; order Oscillospirales; family Oscillospiraceae; genus Faecousia; species Faecousia faecavium. Next base: position 50,503 of record DVGO01000038.1, read on the forward strand.
GCAAGACCGGCGTAGGAAATCTGCCGGAAGCTCTCCCGGGAATCTACATCAGAGATGTGGACTTCCACGGCTGGGATGGATACGGCTTTCAGAGCATCCAGAATGGCTACGGAGGTGTGGGTGTAGGCGGCCGGGTTGATGACAATGCCGTCGAAAACCCCGTAGGCGCGCTGGATTTCATCCACGATGGCGCCTTCGTGATTGGACTGGAACTGTTCAATCTCCAGATTTTCCGCCTGAGCAGTCTCCTCCAGCAGCTTCAGCAAATCCGAAAAGCTGCTTTTCCCGTAAATACCCGGCTCCCGAATCCCCAGCATGTTGATGTTGGGGCCATTGATTACCAGAATTTTCATGTTCTTTCCTCCCAATGGGACAAAATGGCGGCGACAGTTTCCTCGCTGCTTCCATTGTTGTCGATGACAAAATCTGCAAAAGCCTGATATTGCCCCTTCCGGGCTTCATACAGGTCTGCCAGCCGATTGGCCTGGGAAAGGGGCCGCCCATCTGTAGGCAGCGTATCCAGGTTCCGTTTCAGCCAGAAAATCTGTCCGTTCTGGTGCAGCAAATTGTAATTACGCTCCCGGGTGACGCACCCGCCGCCGGTGGCGATGATCAGGCCGGATTGCTTTCCCAACTCCGAAAGAACCTGGGTTTCCCACTTCCGGAAGGCTTCTTCTCCATCCTGAGCGAAAATCTCCGGGATGGATTTTCCAGCCAGTTCTACAATTTTTGCATCGGCATCTACGAAGACTTGCCCCAAATCTTGGGCTAGCAGGCTTCCAACGGTGCTTTTTCCGCAGCCGGGCATGCCGATGAGGATGATATTCTGCATCTGGGCGGAAAGTTTGCGGTGGATGGTTTCGATAACAGTATCGGAAATCTTTGTTCCGGTAAAATACTCCGTCGCTTCCTTCGCCTGGGCCACCAGCATCCACAGTCCGTTTTCGTTGGGCAGTCCCAGTTTTTCTGCATCCAGCAGAAGCTGTGTCCGAGCGGGATTGTACACTACATCCAGTACCCCTTCCAAATGGGGAAACTGCCCCAAATCCAAAGGACTGACACCGGTCTGGGGATACATACCCACCGGCGTAGTGTTTACGATTACGGCAGCATCGGCGTGGCGGGAAAGATTCTGATAGTTGTTGTCGCCACTGCGGGAGATGACCACCGGCAGTGCGCCCAAATCCGAAAGGGCATGAACAACCGTATTGGAAGCCCCGCCGCTGCCCAAAACCAGAACTTTTTTCCCGACAACCGGGATTTTGCTGTGATGAACCAGGGACACAAAGCCAAAATAATCGGTGTTGTGACCATAGAGCCTGCCGTCACTGCGACGGACGATGGTGTTAACGCACCCCATTTTTCGGGCGACAGGGGAAAGTTCATCCAAATAGGGAAGAACGGTTTTCTTGTAAGGAATGGTTACGTTTATCCCGGTAAAATCCCCATTTCGCAGAAAATCTTCCACATCTTCCGGCTCTTTTTCAAACAGGGAATAGGAGTAAGAACCAAGAAGCCCATGAATCTGGGGCGAATAGCTGTGAGCTAGTTTTCTGCCCAGAAGACCGCACTGCATCAGACCACCTCGGTATAGCTGCCCAGATACTTGAACTCTTCGCACAGTTCATCCAGTTCGCACATCAGCTGGACAAATTCCTCGGAGTAAATGGAGGTTTCCAGGTCGAAGTAGAACATGAACTCAAATTCCCGGTCGGGAATGGGGCGGGATTCCAGTTTGGTGACGTTGATTCCCAGGGTATAGAGCCGGGCCAGGACCTTGTACAGCGCGCCGGGCTTGTGGTTCAGAATCATCATGATGCTGGTTTTGTCGGAACCGGGGTAAATTTCCAGATTTTTGCTGATGCAGATGAACCGGGTCCGGTTGTTGCCCTTGTCCTGAACGGAGGAAGCCAGGCAATCCAGACCATACAGTTCCGCACAGGCCCGGCTGGACAGAGCGGCCACATCTTTCCGTCCGGACTGAGCTACCATTTCCGCCGCCAGCGCCGTATTGGCGACGGGAATGACATTGACACCGGTGAGGCTCTGCAAGAAGTCGCCGCACTGGCTGATGGCCTGCTCGTGGGAGTAGATCTCTTTGATATCAGACAGGGAAGTGCCGGGGTTGACCAGCAGATTGTGATCTACTTTCAGACGGAAGGTACGCACAATGGAGAAATTGTGCTGAATCATCAGATCATACACCTTTTTCACGGAGCCGGCAGTGGAATTTTCAATGGGCAGGATGCCGTACTGACACATACCCTGGTCGATGGCGTTGAACACTGCCTCGAAGTTCTTGAAGTAGAAAATAAAGGGGTTTTTGAAAATCTTCTCGCAGGCAATCTGAGAGTAAGCACCCTCCACGCCCTGACAGGCCACCATGGGAGCCTGGGGGAAGAGTTTGGGTGTCTGCTCAATGGAACGGGTAATGGCGTCGTACAGTGGGCTGACGGAGCCGCTGCGCTTGCTTTGGTAGCTGCGGCTCAGCTCAAAGAGCATGGAGTACAGTACCCGGGTGTAATTTGCCATTTCCGGCCCGGCCTTCTGAGCCACATCCTGCAATTTTTCCCGCTCCCGGGCAGGGACCAGAATGGGAATGCCTTCTTCCTTTTTGCAGTCGGCAATTTTGGCGGCTACTTCCATTCGAGCCCGGAAAAGCTCTACCAGAGAGTCGTCGATTTTATCAATTTCCTGCCGTAATTCCTTCAGTTCCATGGATTATTTCCTCCTGTTTGTCTGGGTATTGCCCAATATCATATCAAAAATTGCAATGGCAGCAGCCGCTTCCACCACCGGAACGGCTCTTGGGACAATGCAGGGATCATGCCTGCCCTGGATGTTCAGCTGCTGATTTGTCATTTGACTCAAATTTACGCTTTGCTGAGGCGATGCGATGGAAGGGGTGGGTTTGATTGCTGCCCGGAAGGTCAGCGGCATGCCGTTGGTGATGCCCCCCAAAATTCCGCCGCAGTTATTGGTAATGGTTTGAACTGTACCATGTTCGGCAGTAAAGGCATCGTTGCACTGGCTGCCCCGCATTTGGGCCGACGCAAAACCAGCGCCAAATTCCAAACCCTTTACAGCGGGGATGCCGTAGACAATCTGGGCAATCCGGCTCTCCACGCCGCCGAACATAGGTTCTCCGATTCCCGCTGGCAGCCCGGTAACCACACAGTCGATTTCTCCGCCAACACTGTCAGCATCCTTCCGGGCCTGTTCAATGCTTTGCCGCATGGCCAAGCCAGCTTCCGGGTTAACTACTGGGAAGTCATCGCAGATTTGGGGAATGCCATGCAGCGGAAGTGGATCATCTTCCCGTCTGCTGCCGGCAATGCGGAAAATCCGGGCGCCAATCTGAATGCCCCGCTGCTCCAGCCACTGCTTGCACAGACCACCGGCGATGCACAGGGGAGCGGTGAGCCGCCCGGAAAAATGCCCGCCGCCAGCTGCGTCCTGAAAACCTCCATATTTTACCTGGGCCGTATAGTCGGCGTGCCCGGGGCGAGGACGGTCTTTCAGATTGGCGTAATCTCTGGAACGGGTATTTTTGTTGTAGATTACTGCGGCAACGGGAGCGCCGCAGGTGAAGCCATCCAGGATACCGGACAGAAATTCCGGTTGGTCTTCTTCCTTCCGGGGAGTGGACCAGGAATTTTGTCCCGGTGCCCGCCGGTTGAGAAATGCCTGAAGCTTGTCAAAATCCACCTCCAGGCCCGCCGGAATGCCGTCCAACGTCATCCCGATGGCCGGGCCGTGGGACTGACCAAAAATAGATAATTTTAGGTTTTCACCGTAGGTGCTGCTCATAATTTCCTCCTAACCGGCGATATTCCTCAAAAAATTGGGGATAGGATTTTTCTACACACTGCGCGCCCAATATGGTAACCGGCTGCTTGCAGACTGTGGCGGCAATGGCAGCGGACATGGCGATACGATGATCGTTGCAGCTGTCCACAATGCCCCCGGTCAAGCCGGTGCCGTAAATGGTGAGGGTGTCTTCTGTAGCCTCAGCCTTTCCTCCCAGGGCAGTAAGCATGGTAATCACGGATGCCACTCGGTTGGATTCTTTCAGCCGCAGCCGTCGAATACCGGTAAATTTGGCACCCTGGTTACAGGCGGCAACTACCGCCAGAATGGGAACCAAATCCGGGACATCCGAGGCATCTATGATGGTATGTTCCTTCAACGCTGGAAGAAGCTGCTGAACAGCCCGGTCACCTTGGGCGGAAGCGAAATTCAAGTTCTCCACGGAAACGTCATTTCCCAAAGCCCGAGCCGCCAAGAAGAATGCGGCATTGCTCCAGTCACCTTCCACTTGCACACGTCCCGGAGAATGGAGGAAAGCTCCGCCTATGATGCGATACTCCTGGCTGTCACAGCCAAACATAGCCATAGCTTCCCGAGTCATGGTAATATAAGGCCGGGATTCTACGGTTCCTGTCAGGTGCAGCTGGCTGACACCGGACATCCGAGTTGCCGCCAGCAGAAGTCCTGTAATAAACTGACTGGAAACGCCGCCGTCGATAACGTAGTCTCCGGCACGCAGCCTGCCCTGACAGCGGATGGTTTCGAGAGTAGGCCTGGACAGTTGGCACCCCATTCGCTCCATTTCCTCCCAAAGAGGAGACAAAGGGCGCTGAGGAAGTCTGCCTTCCAGGAAAAAGGTGGTATCCACTCCCAGGGCACCCGCAACCGGCAGCAGAAACCGTAGGGTGGAGCCACTGTCACGACAGCTTAACTGCGCCTTTTGAGGAATCTGCCCGAGGGGCGTGACCTGATACCCCCAATCGGTCCGGAGAATTTTCGCACCCAGAGCATTCAGACAATCTGCAGTGGCTTCGATATCCCGGTTGGTTTGGGAGCAGAGAAGTTCCGTAGGGCTGTCGGCAAAGGCAGCACAAATCAGCAATCGATGAGCCTGGGATTTGGAAGCGATGGCCTTTACCGTTCCCGATAATCTACTTGGTGTAATGGTAATATCCATGTCAAAGACCTGCCTGTATCCAGGATTCCAGCTGCTGCACCGGAGTGGGAACAATGGCGCAGTCGCCGATAGAGCGAGGGAGAATCAGATTGACACTGCCGCCGGAGCGCTTCTTGTCGGACAGAGCATACTGGAACAAGTCCGATGCGCTGTATTCGGTGTCAACAGGAAGGCCAAACTGCTGCAATAGATTGACAATTCTCTGGCAGTCTGCTTCCGGGCACATTCCCATGGCAGCGGAGGCTCTGGTAACAATGGCGGTTCCCATAGCCACGGCTTTTCCGTGGGAGATGGAAAACTGGCTTTTTGCTTCGATTCCGTGACCTACAGTGTGGCCCAGATTCAGCTTCATCCGGGCACCGGTATCAAACTCGTCCACCATAACCACATCCCGCTTCAGCTGGACACAGCGGGTGATAATTTGTTCCTGGTCAAAGTCCAATCCTGTCTGTTCCAGGCAGGAAAACATGGCTTTATCGTAAAGAATGGCATATTTGATGACTTCTGCGCAGCCATCTCGAAACACATCTTCTGGCAGGGAAGCCAGTACATCGGTATCACACAGTACCAGGCTGGGCTGATAGAAAGCACCTGCCAGATTTTTTCCGGCGGGCAGGTCGATGGCAGTTTTTCCGCCAACGGAGGAATCCACCGCCGCCAGCAGGGTGGTGGGAACCTGAACAAAGGGAATGCCCCGAAGGTAAGTGGCAGCGGCAAAACCTGCCAGATCTCCCACCACGCCGCCGCCCAATGCCACAATCCAGTCGGAACGGGTCAGCTGGTTCTGGGCCAGAAAGTTCAAAAGCTCCAGGTAGGTTTCTCCATTTTTACTTTCTTCTCCGGCGGGAAATACAAAGGAAATCACAGAAAAACCGGCGCTTTCCAGGCTGCTCACCGCAGCCGATCCGTACAGGGGAAATACGGTGCTTTCGCTGACAAGGCAGACAGCTTTGGGAGCAGCAAGACTACGGATGGCCTGACCAAGACCGGACAGCAGCCCGCTGCCAATGCGGATTTCATATTGTTTTGAGGCGCTCACTGTGACGGTATTCATCCGTCCACCTCCTCTTTTCGTCTCTTACCTTCTTCCAGCAGGGATACCAAAGCGCCGGTATTGCCGGAAGCGATGGCCTGCCGGTACTCTTTTAGACTATTGATATAGCAGTCCAGTTCAAAGAGTACATTTTCCTGGTTCTCCAGGAACAGTTCCGCCCACATCTGAGGATTCAGCCAGGCAACTCTGGTCAAATCCTTGTAGCTTCCTGCGGAAAACCCTTTGTGGCTTTGAGCAGTGGGGGATTTGATAAAGGCGTTGCTTAGAATGTGGGGCATCTGAGAGGTAAAGGCAATCAGTTTGTCGTGCTCCTGTGCAGTGGTAACGGAGAAAGACCCAAACCGGCAGGGACGCAGCGCTTCCTTCACCCGATCCAACAGCTGGATATCGTCAAAGACAGGGGGAACCAGCACCATGGGGGCCCCGGCAAAGAGATTGGCCCGGCTGTACTTAAAGCCGGAGAATTGAGAACCGGCCATTGGGTGTCCCCCCACAAAGGTAAACCCAAACTGCTTTGCCAGGGGAAAACACCTTTGGCAAATTTCCTGCTTGATGCCGCAGCAGTCCAGGACCAAAGTATCCTTGGAAATCAGATGGGCATTTTCTTCCAGCCATGCTGCGCAGCCGCCGGGGTAGATTGCCAGCAAAATCAGATCGCACTGGGAAACCGCAGCGTCCTCCAATCGTCCATGAACGGCACCGGCCAGCATGGCAAAGGAGAGCATACCCTCGTCTTTCTCTGCAGCATAGACGGTGTGCCCTTCCAGGGCATAGGCCCGGGCCAGGGAACCGCCAATCAAACCCAAACCCAGAATCCCGACCGTCATACGATAGCCTCACGAATCTTGACGACCTTCCGATTCAGCTCATCAAACTGCTGAGGTGTCAGAGACTGGGCGCCGTCGCACAGAGCGCAGGAAGGATTGTTGTGGACTTCGATCATAATGGCGTCAGCGCCGCAGGCGGCCGCAGCGTAGGCCATGGGGGCAACCAGGTTAGCCTTGCCGGTGGCGTGGCTGGGATCAACCACCACAGGCAGGTGTGTCAGGTTGTGCAAAACGGTAACAGCGGACAGGTCCAGGGTATTCCGGGTGGCGGTTTCAAAGGTGCGGATGCCCCGCTCGCAAAGGATGACCTGCTCGTTTCCTTCGCTCATAATGTATTCGGCGCTCATCAGCAGCTCCTGCAGCGTGTTGGCCAATCCTCGCTTTAAGAGAATGGGTTTGCGGGTTTTGCCCAGCTCTTTCAGAAGATCGAAGTTCTGCATATTCCGGGCTCCAACCTGGATGATATCCACATCCGCAAACAAATCCAGAGAGGAGATGTTCATGATTTCTGTGACAATGGGAAGCCCGGTTGCTTCCTTGGCCTTCAGCAGCAGCTTGATACCTTCACCCTTCATGCCCTGGAAAGCGTAGGGAGAGGTACGGGGCTTGAAAGCGCCGCCCCGGAGGATATTGGCACCGGAAGCTTTGACCGCCTGGGCAACCTGAATGATCTGCTCCTCAGACTCCACAGAGCAGGGGCCGGCAATCATGGCAAAGTAGCCGCCGCCGATGCGTACCCCGCCGGCTTCTACGATGGTATCCTGGGGATGAAATTTCCGGTTTGCCTGTTTGAACGGCTCGGAAACCCGCTTGACGGTTTCCACCATGTCCAGACTTTTCAGCAGTTCCATGTCAACCCGGCTGGTATCGCCGATGAGGCCCAGGACAGTTACCTCAGCACCCTGAGAAATATGGACATCCAGGTTCATGTGTTTCAGCCAGTCCACCAGATGCTGTGTTTGTTCCGGGGTGGTACCGTGTTTCAGAATTGCGATCATAGAAACATCTCCTAAAAACAAGAATAACGCCGCACAGCAATTCGTGCGGCGTCTTAAAAAACGGTTTCAGCTTCTGAAAATCCATTGCAGCACAAATCGCTATTACTTTTTTGGGGTAAAAAAGTAATAGTAACCAAAGAAAAACTGTGCAGCAGCGATGGAAGAAGTCATAAGGATAATCTCCTTGTTCAGTAGCTGTGGACATTATACCACGGGAGGTGGAATAATGCAAGAGGGAATCGCGAAATCGGAAGAATTTTTGAAAAGACAGAAAAAAGACCGGCTCGCTCCGGCGAAACACGGGAGAGAACCGATCAAATAGGAATTCCCAGCGTCCTTGCCAGGAACGGCTGTAGGAAAAACATCACGCCCAGGGTCAGAAAACAGACCAGAAACACCTCCCGCAAACTCCACTTTGGAGTGATACCGGGGAAGAGCCAGAATACAACCCGGGCGGCGCACCAGCCCAGTATGGTTCCAACGGTGTTCGTAATCAGGTCATTGACATCGGTGGCCCGGAAGGTAAAAATTTGCAGCAGTTCAATCAGCAGGGAAGCGCAGAAGCCGAACAGAACCGTCCAATGCAGTTTCCGGAACTTCTGGCAAAGGATGGGAAGCAAAAAGCCCAACGGCAGAAAAAGCGCCACATTCAGCAGGCTGGTAGTAGCGTCCGAAAACATATAGGCAAACGGCATGAGGTTCAGATTCAAATCAAAACGGACATAGGTGACGTTGGGAAGCCCCACCACTGCGTCCACTGCTGCCAGGTAGACAGAAAACACGACACACTCTGCCGTCCGCCGTAAGCAGCACGCCTTCCGCCAATTCAGAGCCAAAAAAATGGGAAACAGAATCAGAGCGGCAACACCGGCTTCCAGGCACATGGAAGAAATTCTGTGCATTCCAGACCTCCGACCTCAGACTGCCGGCTTCGGCAGCAGCAGACCCACGACACTGCAGCAGGCATTCAGCGCAAACCGGGTATCGGTGTGGATGCTGGCTTCCAGCTTCTCATATTCCTTATGGAAGCTGTAAATTGCCTCCATCACGCTGCGGGCAACTCTGGGATTGACCTGAGGGTCGTCCTGCATGTACTGCAGGAAGTGCTCCTGAAGTTCCACTTCATAAACCCGATGATCCAGCAGATTGGTGGTAAAGGCATCATTATGGGCATAAGTAAAAGCGTCAGTGACGTAATGAATCAGCTTGCCCAGGGTATAGTAGTCAAACAGGTTCAGAGAACGCTTGTTCTCCAACCGGGTAGAGATACGGCGCATAAACCGGCGGGCGTTGCGGTAATTGTGACCGCGGAGCCACTGGAAATGCAAAGATCCCTTCAGATATGTAATCGGGTTACGGTCCGGTTCCACACAGCCTACCAGAAAGGCTTTTACACAACGCTTCGGCGCGTCCTGCATATAACGCTCCGTCAGATACTGCCCCAGGCAGAGGTGGCTTTTTCCACGCATGAGGGTGCCCCTTTCACACAGATTTATGCCAATTATAGCACATCGTTTCTGAAAATGTGTGAACAACACAACAAATCAGAGATACAAATAACTTTACCCTGTATTACTCTGGTGTTTTTGTAAAAAATAACGAAGCCGCCTGCTTCCCAGGCGGCTTCTTACGCTTATTCGGTGATAGTGAAGGGAACTTTCGCCACTGACATACCGTTAAAGTACAGATACAGTGCATAATCTCCGGGAGTTTCCGGAATTTTCGGTACGGTCAATTCTGCATAATGATAATCACCGGCATACCACAGATCCTTCCAGTAACGATTTTCCAGGGCGATGAGATCCGGCATCACATTGCCATAGCCGTCCTCGATGACATACAAGATCTCCAGGGGGTATCCGGGAAGGTAAAAATCAGTGGTACCGTGCACTACCAGCGAAATGCCGTCACCAGGGGCAAACTCATCGGTATAGACGTCGCTGCTCAGATCCTCAAATCGCCAGTTTTGCATTTCCGGTGTTTTCAGCAGCTGCACTTCCATTTTGTCAGCAGTAAGGGCATTCTCCAAGAAGGGCTCCGCCTCTGCAGTGGTGTAAGAATACACATTGCTGAACACGGAGGTTCCATCGGCGGCCTGCACTGTAAAGACATATTTGGCACTTGGCACGATGGGCTCGATTTCAGCGGAGGCATTGCTGCATTTGATCGTGTCGGAAACACTGCCGCCGTCAATGCTGTATGTCACCAGCCAGCCGCCTTCCGGCGCCGAACCGGTGTACTCCCAACTGAGTTTCAGCACTTCCAGCTCCGGATCTTCATCGTTTGCCATGGTAAACTGGGTGATGTTGATGGGATTTGCGGTAATGCTGGTTTTTACCGGCTGGGTCATACCGGATGCCGTCACTTCAACCGTATAGCTGAAGGTGGGATCAATATCCGTAAAGCTCACCTGATTTTCGGTAGTGGTCAACTGTGTGTCATAGCCGCTTTCACTGTAGCAGCGCACATTCCAGCTTTCAACCACCACATCACCGGGTACATTCCAACGGATGGTCATGTCATTGTTTCCGGTGGATGTGACAGTCAGATCTTTGGCAAGAATCAGGCGGGAAGGCATGTATTCCAGAACTGTTTCTCCGCTGACAGAGAGGGTGTCACCTGCGTCCAAGGTAAAGGTGTACATCTTACCAATGGACAAATTGGGAACCGAAACAGAGTGACCGGAGAAGGTCTGCACCTGCTCTTCTTCTCCTTCTGCCATATAACTCAGTGTCCAGGTTTCCGGCTCTTCGCCTTCCACCGTAAAGCTCAGAACCACGGAGCCATCCTCTTCACCGGCTGCAGGGGTGAAACTTAAAATGGTGGTGGTAGTATCAGTGGTGAAGATATCCGAAGTTTTTCCCACCAGCTCGTGGAACCCATCAATGGACAACTCAATGGAATACAGCGTATCCGGGGTCAGCCCGGTGAAGGTTGCCTGACCGTTCAGCACGCCCTGGGTCATGGTATTTCCCTGATTGTCTGAGCAGGTGACCTGAAGCAGGGCATCGTCCACATCCGAGTCAATGCTGACGGTCAAAGATTGTTTGGTTCCGTCAATATCAATGTTACGGATGGTCTGTCGGTAGATATTTTGATAATACCAGTATCCGCCAAAACCAAACCCGGCCAGTATCAGAAGGACGATCAGTGTGGTCAGCAGTTTCTTTGCCAACTGTTTCCCACTTTGGTCGGCGAACTTTTTCGTAACCTTCCGTGGCTCAGAATCAGATTCGTCCTCCATCAGCGGATCCCGGGGAATAGAACCGTCGTCGACATCGTCGGAATCTTCCTTTACAAAAGCGAATGGATCCGGCGGATCGGGAATCTCCGGCAGTACCACACCTTCTGGTGTCTCGTGTGCAATCAGGTCATCCGCTTTTTCCAAAATCCGGGATAGTTCATCCGACATTTCATGGGGGAGCAAGGTGTCCGCTTCCTCCAGATCCTCCGAATCTTCCGAATCAGGAGGTTCCTGTGGATTTTCCTCAGCATCGGGGGAAGCATCCGCTGCTTCCGGTGGGCTATCTTCCTCAGACGCTGCTTCGGGGGACAGGGATGTTTCATCCGATTGGGGGCTTTCTTCTTGAGGGCTTTCCTCGGACGCTGCCTGCTCCGGCGGGGAATCTGCGGATTCGGTGTCGGCAGGTGTGTCCTCCGGCTGCTGCTCTTTTGCCTGGGCTTCTTCAAATTCCAGGGGAAGATACGGGGTAATCGGCACGTCATTGACGGCATTTCTCTGCATGTAGGAAACCAGAGCCTGGCCCATGTCTTTCGGGTCTGTCCAGCGTTTTTCCGGGTCAGGATGGATGGCCTTCAAAATAATCTCCGCCAATTCATAGTCAGCATTGATTGGCGCGGCAATCGCCTCTTCTGAATCAGCCGCCGGGATGACAGGCAGCTGCCCTTCATTATATAGCTGGTAGAGAATCATGCCCAACGCAAACGTATCGATGGTCAGACTCAGCGGCACCATGGGGTCGGAAAGTTCCGGCGGCGTGTAATCACTTCGGTATCGGTCTGGAATTGTGGCAAAGGTCAGTTCCCGGATGGGAATAAACCCAACATCACCGATCCGGTATTCCTTCTTTTCGGAAATAAAAATATTTGCCGGTTTCAAATCCACATATATGTATCCGGCCTGACGGCATACCGACAATGCCGAACACAGATCCAGTCCTAAGTTGATTGCTTCCAAGTGGGTGACTTGATTGCGCCGGACGTATTTATCCAGAGAGCGCTTGTAACTGCCCAGCAGATACACTTCGTATCCCAGTCTGCGCCGGGTGATGGGTTCCATCTGCCAGCCCTCATAGGGAAGAAATCCTTCTATTTTGGAAAGGGTGCTCAGGATTTTGGCTTCCTCCAGGATAGCCTCACCACTTTTGCGGAAATATTCCATCGCATCCGCAGGATCTTTATAGGCGCCTGCCAGCAGAAGGGCATCCATCTGAGCCTGGGTGGCAGGAATGGAGATAATCTTGACTATGTACTTTTGATCCGTATTCTCCTGGATGGCAGGACAGCAGATGATGCCGTCATGACTGCTCATGGGACTGCCCATAAGGAAGCCGTCCAGCAAAGGAGAAATGGACTTGGGTTCTGACAAACAGATCGCCTCCTTTAACCAAACTATCATAAAATAAAATAACAAAAAAAGCAATACTTTTGTAGTTGTATTCCGGGGAATTTTGTGTTATAATGTCGACCAATAATGGTGCAGTTATGTGTACTGGAGGGATCCTGATGAGTAAGATTATTTGTGATGTTTGCGGAACCAGTTATCCGGATACTGCGGAACAATGCCCCATTTGCGGTTGTTCCCGGGATTCTGCGGCAGATTTGCTGGAAGATGAACTGCTGATGGATGACTTTGATTCACCCAAAACAAAGAATGACCGCACCCCGTCCAGAAAGAAAAAGGAAATTTTTGACTTTGACGAAGTCAACAGTAGGCCCCGGCGGAGTCTGGAGGATGAGGATGATTCCTTGTTCGATGATGAAGAGGAAGAAGAAACCTATCAGTCCAATACTTTTGTGGTGATTTTGCTGACGGTTTTGATTGCGGCGCTGCTTCTGGCTGCCGGCTTCCTGTTCTTCCGTTACTTCCTGCCGAATATGAACCAGCAGGGAACGGCGGAGACCACCTTGCCCCAGTTCATGCAGACAACGGCGGCTACAGATGCAACGGCCATTCCTTGTGAGAACCTGGTTATGACCAGTGCCCAGGAAGTGGTGCTGAACGAAGCTGGCGCCCGGTTCCTTCTGAATGTGGTGCCCAAGCCTGGTGATACTACAGATGCCCTGGTATTCACTTCCGGGGATGAAAGCATTGCCACGGTTACCGATGACGGTCGGATTGAGGCAGTGGCAGAGGGCGAAACCGTGGTGACCATTACCTGCGGCCAGCAAAAGATTGAGGTTCCTGTCAAGGTTTCCTTTGAGGAGCCCACTGAGGCACCTACAACCGAAGCAACCCAGGCTCCGGATACGGCAGAAACCACCCCGGCCACCACACCGGAGACCGTTGCACAGAATCAAGGCAGTTCGGGATTGAAGGATGTCACCCTGAAGCTGAAGAAGACCGATGTCATGTTGGGTGTTTATTACGAATTCCAGCTGCTTCTGGACTGCGATTTGGAGCAGAATGAGGTAGAATGGTCTTCGGAGCATCCCCACATTGCAACGGTGGATGAAGAAGGCTGGGTTAAGGCAGTCAAGGCCGGTACTACGTCCATCACTGCCAAATATGGCGACCAGGAAGTCAGCTGCATTGTTCGCTGCGGCTGATTGAAGAAGAAACGATATAAAATTATGCGGCTGCTTCCCAATCGGAGCAGCCGCATTTTTTATTCTTTGCCGGTAATGGCATTCCTGCGGAACAGGAAGGAAATACACCACAGGCCGGACAGGGCTACAACCGTGTAGACCAGACGGCTGAACAGGGAGCCTGCGCCGCCAAAGAGCCAGGCAACCAAATCAAATTGGAAAATTCCCACCAGTCCCCAGTTGACACAACCGACGATGGACAGGATCAGTGCGATGGTATCCATAGTTTTTACCTCCATTTCAACTTCCGGATGCCATTAGGATGCACAGGTTTTTTAATTTTATCAGGATGATGATTGCAAAAAATGTTTTTTCAGGATATAATACAGAAAAAGTGGGCAAAGGACGGTACAACCTATGACAACATTATACGAAGGCGCATTTGCAAAACTGAATCTGACCCTGGACGTGCTGGGCAAGCGGGAAGACGGTTACCATGATCTGCAAAGTGTTATGCAGACGATCTCCATTCGAGACGATGTAGAGATCGACATCGGCACAGGAAAACCCTGGAAACTGCTGTGCTCCGTAGATGGCATTCCTACTGACGAAAGCAATCTGGCATGGAAGGCTGCAAAGGTATATTGTCAGGCCATGAATGTGGACCCCGACGGCATTGAAATCCGGATTATCAAGCGGATTCCCTCCGGTGCTGGTATGGGCGGCGGAAGCGCCGACGCTGCTGCAGTGCTGCGGGCGCTGAACCGTCACTACGGCGAACCCCTGTCCATTCTGGCACTGGCGGAACTGGGCGCTCAGGTGGGAAGCGATGTGCCTTTCTGCACCCTCTGCGGAACCGCTATGGTGGAGGGAAGAGGAGAGCGGCTGCGCAAACTCCCGGACATGCCTGACTGTGTGTTCGTGATCTGCAAGCCGGAATTCTCCGTGTCCACACCGGAGCTGTATCAGAAAATTGACCAGGTGGCCATAGCCCGCCGCCCGGACAACCGGGCCATGGAAAGTGCCCTGCTGGCAGGGGATCTGGGAGCCGTTGCGGAAAATCTCTGCAATGTGTTCGACCCGGTGGTTACATCCGATCATCTGGAACTGAATTATATCAAGTCCATCTGCAACAGCTATGGTGCCCTGAACCAGCAGATGACCGGCTCAGGTTCCGCTGTATTTGCCATTATGCCTAGCTTTGAATACGCCGCAGTGGTGTGCAACATGCTCAAGGAGAATTATCCCCAGATTTTTATTGCCAAACCGGTATAATTTGTGCGAATGCCGTCCATACTGGAAGTATTTCCGTATGGACGGTGTTTTTTATGGTAAAACTGGTAAAACGAGTCATGATCTGCTTTGCAGTGGCAGCTTTGGTCTGGTGCGGCACGTTGATTGCCGACCGTCAGCAGCTTCATGAGGAATTGATCCGGCTGCATGTGGTTGCCAATTCCGACACGGAAGCAGACCAGGCTGTAAAGCTGCAAGTCCGGGATGCCGTGATTAAAAGCTTGGAAGAAGAACTGAAAAATGTTGCCGATGTGGAGCAGGCCAAAGCATACATCCGGGAAAACCTTCCCAAAATCCAGCAAATTGCCAACCAAACCCTGGAAGCCGCCGGCTTTGATACTCAAGCGGTGGTGAGCCTGTGCCAGGAAGCTTTTGATACCCGAGAATACGATACCTTTTCTTTGCCTGCGGGCGTGTATGAGTCGCTGCGCATTGTCATTGGAGAAGGACAGGGGCACAACTGGTGGTGCGTGGTGTTCCCGTCGCTGTGTCTGCCCGCTACCTCTGAAGGCTTTTCCGACGTCGCGCAAACGGCAGGATTTCCCGACAGCTTAAATAGCGCGCTGACTGGGGAAGAAGGATATGAACTTCGTTTCTACCTGCTGGACGCCATGGGTCGGCTGGAAAATATCCTGTTTCAGGGATGAAATATCCCCTGTTTTTTGGACTCATTTTGTGGTATCCTGTTAGAGAAAGAAACATAGAATCAAAAGGAGGCGCTTATGCTGCACCTGCTGCTGGGCCGTGACTGGACGGCCAACCGGGATGAAATTTTACGGCGCATTGCTGCGGATGTGAAGGAGCGAAAGGACAACCGGATATTAATGGTACCGGAACTGATCAGCCATGAAACGGAGCGCAGACTTTGTGCTGCGGCGGGCGATACCGCCAGCCGTTATGCGGAGGTACTGTCCTTTACCCGTTTGGTACGGCGGGTGGCGGATGCCATGGGAAGCGCCGTGCTGGACTGCTTGGACGATGGAGGCCGTGTAGTGGCAATGGCCGCCGCCGCCCGACAGCTCAGCAGCCGCCTGAAAGCCTACGCCGCAGTGGAAACCAAGCCGGAATTTTTAACCGGGCTGATTGATGGGGTGGATGAATTCAAGCGCTGCTGTATTTCTTCCCAGGATCTGCGCTCTGCCTCGGAAGAAACCACTGGAAGCCTGGCCCAAAAGCTGGAAGAACTGTCGCTGCTGATGGAAGGTTACGACAGCCTGTGCAGCCGGGGCAAGCGGGACCCAAGAGACCAGATGACCTGGCTGCTGGAACAGCTGGAGCAGGGGAATTTCGGGGAAGAACACGTGTTTTACATAGATGGTTTCCCGGATTTTACCCGACAGAATCTGCAAATTCTGGAACATCTAATTCGGGTCAGCCCCAGTGTAACAGTAAGCCTGAACTGCGATCAAATTGACTCTGCTCTGCTGGCCTTTGAAAAAGCCGGAGATACCGCCCAGGAACTGTATCGCTGTGCCGATCGTGCTGGTGTGCAGGTACAGATCGAGTATGTTCAGCCAAATCCAACGCCCCTGCAAATGGTTCGGGAGCGACTGTTCCAGGGTCCGATTTCCTTTGGGGCGGCAAAGGATTGCCTGCAGACCTGCCGGGCGGAATCTGCTTACCAAGCCTGTTTGGATGCAGCAAATCAGGTACGTCAATGGGTGTCCCAGGGCTGCCGATATCGGGATATTACGTTGGTCTGCACAGATATGGCGGCATACCAACCGTTGGTAGATCTGGTATTTCACCGTTTTCACATTCCGGTATACCGCTCCGGAACGGAAGAGATTCTGCAAAAAAGTGTGATTTCCACAGTCTTGACGGGACTGGAAGCGGCGCTGGGAGGATTTGACCAGCGGGCAACGCTGCGCTATCTTCGCTCCACGTTGTCACCGCTGGAGCCGGATGTCTGCGATCTGGTGGAAAATTATGCCATCGTCTGGGGGATCCGGGGGAAAAAGTGGATCTCAGATTGGGAATACCACCCGGATGGATTGGGCGGCGTCTGGGATGAAAAATCCCATCAGCTGCTGAACCTGCTCAATGATGCCAGAAGCAGGACCATTGACCCGCTGGAAGCGCTGTATCGGGGATTCCGGAATGCCACTGACTTGCAGGGGCAGGTGAGTGCCTTGTATCAATTCCTGGAAGCAATTGATTTGGAACAGCGTCTTTCCCAGATGGCCCAGGAAATGGATGACGCCGGAGACAATCGCAGCGCTCAGATCCTCAACCAGCTGTGGGAAATCCTGATTTCCGCTCTGGAACAGATGCATGACGTTTTGGGCCAGACCCATTGGGAGCCGGAGCATTTTACCCGGCTGCTGCGCCTGCTGCTGAGCCAGTATAACGTCGGTACCATTCCGCCGGTGCTGGATGCAGTACAGATGGGCCCGGTAACAGCCATGCGCTGCCACCAGCAAAGGTACTTGATTGTACTGGGTGCGGAAGAAGGAAAGCTGCCCGGCTATTCCGGCTCCCAAGGGTTACTGACCGACCAGGAGCGCGTCACCCTGCGGCAGATGGGTGTTCCCCTGACCGGCGGTGCTATGGAAGGTATCCAGGCGGAATTTGCGGAAATTTACGGAGTATTCTGCGGCGCAACGGAAAGTATTCTGGTATACTGCGCCGGAGAGCAGCCCTCCTTTGTATTCCGGCGGCTGTCAGAAATGGCTGGCGGAGAACAGAATGTAACGGATGATCTGGGCTATGGCCCAGCGGACACCTGGGAAGCAGGAGCCTGCCTTTCCCGCTGGAATGCCCAGGCTGAAGCCCAGCATCTTGCGGTGCAGGAAGGATATCAGGCTGCTGTCCGCAGCCGGGATTTCACCCTCGGTACCGTTTCCAAAGAGGGAATTCAGGGCCTTTATGGTACCACGCTAAATCTGTCCGCATCTCAGGTTGACCGCCAGGCAGAATGCCGCATGTCCTATTTCCTGAAATACGGTATGCGGGCGAAGGAGCGTAAAGAAGCCAAAATCGACCCGGCGGAGTTTGGTACTTATGTGCATGCGGTGCTGGAGCATACAGCCCGTTGTGTCCGGGATTTGGGGGGATTCCACCAGGTTTCTCAGGAGGAAACCTTGGAGATTGCCCACCGCTACAGCCAGGAATATGCCAAGGAGCGATTTTCTCAGGTGGAATCGGAACGCCTGACCTACCTGTTCCAGCGAAATATCCAGGAACTGGATATGGTTGTGGGAGAGCTGTGGCAGGAATTGCAGGAAGCGAAGTTTGCGCCGAAAGATTTTGAAGTGGGTTTTGGAAGTCCCGAGGGCCTTCCTGCCATCGCCATTCCCAACAGCAGTATGCAGGCTTTGCTGCGGGGCTTTGTGGACCGGGTGGATACCTGGGATACAACCGGGTGTACCTACTACCGGGTGGTGGACTACAAAACGGGAAAAAAGGATTTTGACTACTGCGATGTGTTCAACGGCGTGGGACTTCAGATGCTTCTGTACCTGTTTGCCCTCCGGGAGTCCGGGGAAGAACTGCTGGGAGACCATCCCATTCCCGCGGGCGTGCAGTATTTTCCCGCCCGGGCACCGTATTTGTCGGTAGATGGAAAGCTGGAACCGGAGGAAGCGCAGAAAGAGCGAAAACCCATCTGGAAGCGCAGAGGCTTGCTCTTGTCCGATGAGGCAGTGCTGCAGGCCATGGAGCCGGGGGAGTCTCCCCAGCGCATGTGCTATACCATCAAAAAAGACGGTTCCCTGTCCGGTGACCTGGCAGACCGGGAGCAGCTGAAGCTGCTGCAATCGTATGTATTTCATATTCTGTCCGCCATGGTTACGGAGATTGCTTCCGGCAACGTGGAGCCGAACCCCTATACCCGGGGCACCAGCCATAATGCCTGTGCTTTTTGTCCCTATGGAAGCATCTGTCACAAAGACCAGGTGCCTGGACGGCGAAATTATCAAGCAATGTCGCCCCAGCGGTTCTGGGAGGAAATTGAGAAGGAGATGAAGCACCATGGCAGATAAATTGACCCCGGAACAGGCCCAGGCGGTGGAAAACCGGGGAGGCCGGCTGCTGGTTTCAGCTGCTGCCGGTTCCGGAAAAACCAAGGTGCTGGTGGATCGTCTGCTGACTTACCTGACCAACCCAGCCGATCCTGCCAATCTGGACGAATTTTTGATCATTACATATACCAAGGCCGCCGCATCGGAACTGCGGGGAAAAATTGCCGCAAAACTCACAGAGCGCATTGCCCAGGAGCCGGACAACCGCCACTTGCAAAAGCAGATGCAGCGACTGTTCCTGACGAAGATTTCCACCGTCCACGGCTTCTGCAGCGATTTGCTGCGGGAATATGCCTACCGATTGGATGTGGCCCCGGACTTCCGGGTGGCGGACGAAAGCGAATGCCGGGAAATTCGCTCCCAGGTTCTGGAAGATTTGCTGGACAGCGCCTATGCAAATGCAGAAAACAGGGAAGATTTTCTGGCTTTCACGGATACCCAGGGCCTGGGGCGGGATGACCGCCTGGTGCCGGAAATCATCGAAAAGGTCTATGACAGTGCCCGGTGTCACTTAGACCCCGATGGTTGGTTGAATGCCTGTCTAAAAGCTACTGAAACAGAAGATATTACCGATGCCGGGGAGACGGTGTGGGGTAAGTACCTGATGGAAGACCTCTATGACTATCTCGACTGTCAGATTCAGGTTCTGGAGCAGTGCCGCCGGGAACTGGAAGCCAGCGATGGCCTGGAAAAACCGGCTGCTAATTTGGGTCAAACCCTCAATCAGCTGAAAAACCTTCGTGCCTCCAAAACCTGGGATGAGATTGTCCGTCAGGGGAAAATTGACTACGGTCGTTTGACCTTCCCGAGAAAACTGTCGGACCCGGAACTGAGCGAACGGGTGAAAGCTGCCCGCAATGCCTGCAAGGATGGCCTGGAACGAAAGCTGCGCAGTTTCCCGGATTTGTCAGAGGGAATCCTCCAGGATCTTTCTCAATGCGCCGCAGGAGCCAAAGGATTGGTGGCTTTGGTCCGGCAGTTTGACCGGGATTATGCGGCAGCCAAGCGCAGCCGCCGGGTGCTGGATTTCGGAGATTTGGAACACAGAACTCTGGATTTGCTGCTGGGGAAAAACCGCACCAGTCCCACGGCGGTATCGGAAGAAATTGCCAAACGCTTCCGGGAAATTCTGGTGGACGAGTACCAGGACTCCAACGGTGTCCAGGATGCAATTTTTACCGTTCTGTCAGAAAAACGGCAGAATGCGTTTTTGGTTGGTGACGTGAAGCAGTCTATCTATCAGTTCCGACTGGCGGACCCGGGGATCTTCCTGGAAAAATATCGGGATTTTCTTCCTGTAGAACAGGCTCAGCCCAAACAGGGAAGAAAGGTGCTGCTCAGCCACAATTTCCGCTCCGGTGCGGAGGTGATCGAAGGGGTCAACGCGGTATTCAGTACCTGCATGCGCCCCAAGGTTGGCGGCCTTTTCTACGGCGAAGCAGAACAGCTGCGGGAGGGCATTCCCCATGTCCCACTGGAAGAGCCGGGGGTGGAACTGTACGCTCTGGAAGTCCGGGAGGATGCTTACGCAGAAGAGGCGGATTTTGTAGCCCAGAAAATTCAATCCATGCTCCGGGAGGGAACGACCATCCGCAAAAACGGGAAACTCAGCCCGGTAACGCCGGAGGACATTGTGATTTTGCTCCGCTCTCCCGGAAGTGCCGGAGGGTATTTCCAGCGTGCGCTGGAGAAATTGGGAATCCGCTGCACCTCCGGCGGCGGAACAGACCTTTTGCAAACCGAGGAAATTGCCACCTTTCGGGCGCTGCTGCAAACTATCCAGAATCCCCGCCAGGATATTCCGTTGATTACCGTACTGGCAAGCCCGATTTTTGGATTTACCGCTGATGACCTCGCCCGGTTCCGGAGCCGGCAGAAAAAGGGCAGTGTTTACGATGCGCTGCTGCAAAGCGATACCCTTAAGAGCCAGGAATTTCTGGATATTTTGGGAACCCTTCGCCAGGAAGCTAGACACAGCACCCTGACAGCTTTGCTGGAGCGCTGCTTCTGCCTGACCAGAATGGACAGCCTCTATGCGGCTACAGCAGGCGGCGAAGCCAAACGGGCCAATCTTCAGACCTTCTATCAGCTGGCGGCGGATTATGAACAAGGAAATCTGCGGGATTTGTCTCAGTTCCTGGACTACCTGGACTCTCTGGAAGATCGGGGATTGGTGATGCCGGGGGCAGCCAACTCCGGATGCGTCAGCATTATGAGCATCCACAAATCCAAGGGACTGGAATTTCCGGTGGTGTTCTTGTGTAACTTGTCCCGGAAATTCAATCAGGAAAGCTTGCGGGCACAGATCCTTTGCGATAAAACTCTGGGATTGGGACTGTCAGTGGCGGATCAGGAAAAGCGGATCCGGTATCCCTCCATTGCCAAACGGGCCATTGCGGTAAAAATGGAGGCGGAAAGTGTCTCCGAAGAATTGCGGGTTCTGTATGTTGCCATGACCCGGGCCAAAGATCGGCTGATTATGACCTACGCTGCCAAAAGTTTGGAAAAGGATTTGCATCAGATCGCCCTGCGACAGGATTTTGACGGCGGTGAGCTGTTGTGCCGGGATGCCATTTGCCTGGGGGATTGGGTGCTGTTGGCCGCCATGAGCCGCAGGGAGGCTGGGGAACTTCACAACCTAGGAGGCAGACCAGGCCATACTCAGTTAAACGAGCATCTGTGGAAAATTACGGTCTGCCAGCCCCCAGAGCCCATGCAGGAGAACATCCAAGAGCTTCAGCAGAGCATCCGCCTTCCGGAAGGGGTACAGACCCGACTGGAAAACGCACTGGCATTTCACTATCCCCATATGGCCGCCACCATGGCGCCCTCCAAACAGACAGCCACAGGCCGTAAAGGACGACTCAAGGACGCAGAAACGGCAGAAGACACCCAGGAACCCAAACCCACCCAGCGAAACTGGCGCCAGCCAACCTTCAAAAACCGAAAAACCGATGCTCGTGCCTATGGCGTCGCCATGCACGCAGCTCTGCAATATATGGATTTTCGGATGGGAACTTCGGCTGAGTCGGTTGCGCAGGAGGTTCAGCGATTGGTGCAATCCGGTGTCCTGACTCAGGAGCAGGGACAGCTGGTAAACTGCCGGCAATTGGCGCAATTTTTTGCAACAGAAATTGGAAGAAAGCTTGCCGCCGGAGCAGAGTGCCTCCGGGAGTTCAAGTTTTCCATTCTGGACGACGGCAGCCATTACGGGGAAGGTCTGGAAGGCGAACAGGTTCTGCTGCAAGGCGTGGTAGACTGTGCCTTGCTGGAGGAGAATGGCATCACCATCGTAGATTTCAAAACCGATGCGGTTACGGAGCAAAACCTGAGCACTGCGGTGGAGCGTTACCGCCCCCAGGTGCAGACCTATGCCCAGGCGCTGAGCAGGATTTATGAACAGCCGGTGATCGGCATGTATTTGTATTTCTTCCACCGAGGCCAGTTGGTTTTGCTCTGACGAAAAAAGGTGTAAGTATGTCATTGGGGCACCCGGTAGGGTGCCCCATGTGCCGTTTAGCGGCAGTTCTTTTCCTGAGTCTGGTCGGTGTTCTGGCTCTGACGCTCGTTGCTGGTATAGGTCTGGCGCTCGTTCTGGGTCTGGTTCTTCTTCTGCATGTTATTCTGCTTATTCATACTTCGTATCCTCCGTTTTTGATCACGGCTTTGCCGCAACCCTATCATGCCCAGCTTTTCAAGATTTATCCTTGGCTTTGAAAAGAAGGCTTGCTACCAGTCCCGCCAGGATGGCAGCGGTGATGCCTCCGGCGGAGGCTTTCAGCCCGCCGGTGAAGATGCCAAGGAATCCATCTTCCTGGACTGCTTCCCGGACACCCTTGGCAAGGGTGTTTCCAAATCCCGTTAAGGGCACCGAAGCTCCGGCCCCGGCAAAGTCCACCAGAGGCTGGTACAGCCCAACAGCACCCAGTAAAACCCCGATCACCACATAGCTGACCAGAATCCGAGCCGGTGTCAATTTGGTTTTATCAATCAAAATCTGTCCGATCAGGCACAAAAGCCCGCCCACCAGGAACGCTTTTACATAATCCATGTTACCTGCCTCCTATAATGCACACTGCATGGCACACACCGGGAATGGGCAGTCCCTGTTGGGTAGAGGTAGGGGAGAGCAGCGCTCCGGTGCCGCAAAACAGAATTTTCTTTAGTTTCCCACTTTGCAGCTGCCCCAAAAGATACCCGCACAGGGTAATGGCGCTGCATCCGCAGCCGGAACCGCCGGCGTGTACATCCTGCTTGGTGTTGTCAAACACCAGATTGCCGCAGTCAGTCAGCTTTCCACCCAGACTGATCCCGTCTTTCCGTGCCAGCTCCAGCAGCATCTCTTTGCCGATTTGTGCCAGATCGCCGGTGACAATCAGGTCAAAGTCTTCCGGCCCTGTTTTCAGGTCATCAAAGTGAGAGCGGATGGTGGCATAGGCAGCAGGGGCCATGGCTGCGCCCATGTTGTTTGCGTCTTTGATGCCAAGGTCAGTGACGGTGCCGATGGTACAGGCTGTGATTTTGGGACCTTTCCCCTGACGGCAGACCAAAGCCGCACCAGAGCCGGTGACCGTCCATTGGGAGGTGGGGGTTCGCTGTCCGCCGTAACCCAGTGGGAAACGGTACTGCCGTTCGGAGGAGGCAAAGTGGGAGGAAGTCATTGCCACCACCTTATCCGCAAATCCGCCGCCCACCGCCATGGAGGCCATCAATAGACTTTCCGACATGGTAGAACAGGCCCCATAAAGCCCTAAATGGGGAATCCCGGTATTTCGCAGACTGAAAGAAGAGCCAATGCATTGATTCAAAAGGTCTCCGGAAAACACCAGGTCAAATTCTCTCTGGTGCATACCAGCCTTTTCCGCGAGTTTCCGCAGAGCCTGCTGCTGCATGTATTTTTCTGCTTGCTCCCAGGTTTTCTGACCAAAATAGGTATCCCGGCATTTGATATCAAAGGTATGGGCCAGGGGGCCTTCCGCTTCTTTTTTTCCCGCCACACTGGCCCAGTGGGTGATGACCGGAGGTTCCGGCAGGGCAAAGCTTTGTCTGCCCCGTTTCAGATTTGCCATAAAAGCACCTTCCTTTGTTTTTCCTTATTATGTCCAGGGGTTGCAATGGCAATGCAGGTTGCGTATAATGAGGAAAACATTCAGGAGGAAATCATGATGCAAAGAAACATCCGAACCGCCCGGGAAGAAGATCTGCCCTGGATTCTGGAGATTTACGCCTATGCCAGGGACTTTATGGCAAAAACAGGAAACCCCAACCAGTGGGGCAATCACCATCCGCCCAAACACCAGCTTCAGCAGGATATCCAGGATGGAAATCTGTTTGTCGTGACGGAAGAGGAGAAAATCCACGGTGTGTTCTTTTTCTCCATAGGAGAAGATCCAACCTACCGGGAAATCTTCTGCGGCAGCTGGCACGCCAGTCGTCCCTACGGAACCATACACCGCATTGCTTCCGACGGCACCGGAGGAATCTTAAGTGCTGCCGTTGCCTATGGGGCAGAGCGTATTGATTATCTGCGCGTCGATACCCATGAAGACAACAAGGTGATGCAGCGGGCGGTGGAAAAGCAGGGCTTTCGCCGCTGCGGAATCATCCACATCGCCGACGGTTCCGAACGCATTGCCTATGACCGGATTGGCTAGAACTCTTCGTCACAATAATTACATGATTTGTTCACAATTACCGTAAAATTCTGGAAAAAATGTAAGAAACCATTAACTGTAGATTAAGAAATCCTTATCCTTGTTGCATCTTGGACGCCCGTGTGCTATGGTATGCCCAGCCGCGGGAATCGGGACGCGGCAGAACAAAATAAGGAAGTGTTTATCATGAAATACGATAGAAAAGGATGCGCAGTGGCGGCTGTATGTTTGGCCGCAGCCATGGCGCTGACTGCGTGCGGAGCCTCTTCTCAACAGAATCAGCAGGAGCAGACTCCCACCACAGTGGTTTCTTCTACGCTTACACAGCCGGTTGCAGATGATGCGCAGACTAAAACCATGAAGGGTGTGGTCAACACGATTGACACCGGCCTGGATATGCTGGTCCTGATTGCAGATGATGCATACTACCAGTTTGAAATCGGCGACGTAGATCTGACCGGTTTGGAACCGGGTGACACAGTCACGGTTACCTATACCGGCGAAGCACAGCCGGATTCGGAAACCGTGGAAGCGGCACTGGTATCCGTTGAAAAAGCGGAATAAACAACAAAAAGCAGCCCCACTGGAAGAAGCTTTCCAGTGGGGCTGTTATATTGTATTTCTTAGTACAGCTTTGCGCCGGCGGGGATGTGATCGTCCACCATCAGGCAGTGGAGCTTTTCCACACCTTCTTCGTGATGAATGGCGGAGATGATCATACCGCAGGAATCAATGCCCAACATCTTCCGGGGGGGCAGGTTGGTAATGGCAATCAGAGTCTTGCCCACCAGTTCTTCCGGCTCGTAGGTATCGTGGATACCGCTGAGAATTACCCGATTCTCGCCGCTGCCATCGTCCAGAGTGAACTTCAGCAGCTTTTTGCTCTTCTTCACAGCCTCGCAGGCCTTGACCTTGACAGCCCGGAAGTCGGACTTGGCAAAAGTTTCAAAGTCCACGAAATCTGCAAACAGAGGCTCCACCTCAACCTTGGAGAAGTCGATGACTTCCTCCTTCTTAACCACAGGAGCGGCGGTTTCTTCCTTCTTTTCGCTCTTGGGCATATCCATTGGCTTCATGGTGGGGAAGAGAATGACTTCCCGGATGGTATCGGTGCCGGTGAGCAGCATCACAATCCGGTCCACGCCCATGCCCATGCCGCCTGTGGGAGGCATACCGTACTCCAGGGCAGTCAGGAAATCCTCGTCCAGCATTTCGGTTTCCTCGTCACCACGCTCCCGCTGCTCTACCTGCTTCTGGAAACGGTCCCGCTGATCCATGGGATCGTTCAGCTCGGAGTAGGCGTTGGCCAGCTCACTGTGGCAGACGAACAGCTCAAACCGCTCTGTCAGTCGGGAATCCAGGGGAGAACGCTTGGTCAGCGGAGAAACCTCCACCGGATACATGGTAATGAAGGTGGGCTGAATCAGATGCTCTTCCACCTTCTGGTCGAAGCAGGCGTACAGGGCGTTGCCCCAGGTCTTTTCGGCAGCGTCGGCCAGTTCCACGCCAATGGCCTTGGCAGCGGCAACAGCCTCGGCGTCGTCGGTAATGGCGCCAAAGTCAACACCGGCGTACTCCTTGACAGCGTCCACCATGGTCAGACGGCGCCAGCCGGGGGTCAGGTCAATCTTTTCGCCCATCCATTCCACTTCGTAGGTGCCAAGAATTTCCTTGGCAGCGCCGGAGATAATGCCTTCGGCAATGTCCATCATGTCGTGGAAATCGGCGTAAGCCTGATACAGCTCAACAGTAGTAAACTCGGGGTTGTGCTTGGGATCCATGCCCTCGTTACGGAAGATCCGGCCCACTTCATACACCCGATCCATGCCGCCCACAATCAGCCGCTTCAGAGGAAGCTCCGTGGCGATACGCATGTACATGTCAATATCCAGGGTGTTGTGGTGGGTGATAAACGGACGGGCAGCGGCGCCGCCGGCGATGGTGTTCAGCACCGGGGTTTCCACTTCGATGTAGTTCCGATCGTCCAGATAGTTGCGCAGGAACTTGATGAACCGGGAGCGGATCACAAAATTCTGTTTGACTTCAGGATTGACCATCAAATCCACATAACGCTGACGGAACCGGGTTTCCACATTGGTCAGTCCGTGGAACTTCTCCGGCAAGGGCAGCAGGGACTTGCTTAGCAGGGTGGCCTCGTGAACCCGAACGGAAATCTCGCCCCGCTCGGTCTTGAACACATCGCCAACCACGCCCACAATGTCGCCAATGTCGTTTTTCTTGAACCGCTGGAAGGCGGATTCTTCCATCTCGTCGAACTTGACGTACAGCTGAATCCGGCCGTCACGGTCCTGCAAATCGCAGAAGGAGACTTTGCCCATGCCGCGCTTGCTCATCAGACGACCAGCCAGCCGGACGGACTGGCCTTCCATGGCTTCGAACTGGCTTTTGATAATGGCGGAAGTGGAAGTTACTTCAAACCGGGTTTCCAGGAATGGGTCAATGCCTTCTGCCCGGAGAACCTCCAGCTTTTCCCGGCGGACCTTTACCTGATCGGACAGGGGCATTTCGGACTGAGGTACAAATTTTGCCATGGCTTAGCCCTCACGAGAGACACGGACAACCTTCATGGTGAAGGAACCGGCGGGAGCGTTGACGGTGAAGCGCTCGCCTGCGGCCTTGCCCACAATGGCCCGACCGAAGGGGGAGTCATCGGAGAGCTTACGCTCCATGGGGTTGGCTTCCTGAGAACCGGTGATCCGATACTCGGTCTGGTTGCCCTTCTCGTCCTCTACCACAACGGTGCAGCCCAGGCCGACACGACCGGTGGCTTCGTTCTCGTCTTCAATGATGACGGCGTGAGACAGGATATCCTCAATCTCAGCAATACGGCCATAGAGCTTTGCCTGCTCGTTTTTGGCGGCATCGTATTCGGAGTTTTCGGACAAGTCACCGTAGGAACGGGCTTCTGCGATCATGGCAGCGACTTCCCGCTCACGGGTAGTCTTCAGATAGTTCAGTTCTTTTTCCAGATCTGCCAGACGCAGGCTGGTAATTTTAAATTCCTTAGCCATATTTTAAAATCCTTTCTCAGATAAAATATCCATAGCTCCGAATATTATAGAGGAATTTTACCCTACAGTCAAGGCTATTTTCCAATTTTCCCCGCCCAATTTGGAATTTGGGCGGGGAAACGGATGTTACAGTCCGGTATGGCTTTTCAGGGTTTCGTAGATGGTCTTGGTTTGCTCCGGATTTTCTCCACTTAGTGCCAAGGTTTTACCGTCTACGGTCAAAATTACGCAGGATTCCGGGTCGTAGTAGGTGTAGCGGGTATAGCCGCCGAATTCATCGTTTTCAAAATAGCCCATCAGCAGCCGGAAGCTTCCGTAGCCCCAGGTCCGAACGCCTGGCAGATTTCCGTCCCGGTATTCGATGGTTTCCACCGAATCATATTCGACTGTCAGATCATCATAGAAGCTGGCGACAACGGTAAAAGAATCCTGACCATATTCCACGGAAATATCTCCCAGGAACAGCGTGGATACGATGAAAGCGGTCAATACCAGTACAAAAAACAGCACGCCAATAGCCAACGCTTTGCTCCCTTTTTTCAGCGGCGGCAGGGTAGAGGACATGGCAGCGCCGCTGCGCTTTTTCTTCCGGTAGAACAGCCAGGCATAGACGATGGGAACCACGCCCAGCGCAATGGTAGCGATGATGAATATGGTGATGCCCCAGGCGGCCGGCAGGAAAACAGACAGAATCATAACTACACTGCAAATAACCCATACCCGTCCGCCGAACCGATGGGTGACGTTCCAGGTTTCTTCATCGGCATAGGTCCAGGGAACCCGGATACCGATGGTGTAATTCTGGCGGCACTTGGGCAAGTAGTTGCCGATTACCAGGAAGATCACTCCCATAAAGATAAGCATCAGGCGGGACATGGAAAACTCCACACCCAGCGCCAGAGCGTACATGGTAAAGCAGCTGAGATTGGACAGTACGGGCATAATCCACAGCACCATCTGGAATGGCTTGGTGTTTCGTTCCCGGGCCTTGGAATCAAAGGAGGTAATCAGCACCAGCAGCCACTGGACGGCCAGCATGGTCAGCGGCATGCCGAAAACGGCAAAGGGAAGGCCGCTCCATCCGTCAGGCTGACCGTCAATACCCCAATGGGTGACCAGTTTCTCCGGCAGCCGATCCCACAGGATAAGGCCGACCAAAATCGGCAGCAACGTAACCAGGGAAGAGAGAATCAAAACTTTTCGATTTTTGCGAATCATACGCTACCTCCTTCCGGAGCGAGGGCGGGTTCTGCGGATGCCTCCGGCCAACGACGGGAGAGTTTGCGCAGAATCCAAATGGAAATCACAGCCATAATCGTCATGCAGGTGTAAATTATGCCATAGGCAATGGTTTGGGAAAAGAATCCGGTTGCGGCGATGGTTGTATCCAGCAGCGTGTGCATACCCAGACACAGCAGCATCCAGGGCAGGGGACGCTTTGCGGCAACGCCGTAACAGACCATTACGGACATGGCGGCGTGGGAAACCATGGTCAACACCCGTTCCACACCGGCAGCCAGGAACAGGGGAGCAGAGACCTGAAGTAAGGTGTCCCGAACAGCAATCAGCTGCGCGGGGTCTACGCCCATAGCTTCCGTCTGGGCAATCATGGCATCAAATGCACCGGACTGAATCAGAAACAGATACACCAGATTGTTGATGTAAGTAAGGCCTACTAATACGATGGACTCAATGCCGCCGTGACCCAGACCTGCTGCCAGAGAACGTCGGAACGTGCGGTTTTTCCCCAGACATTTGGCGGCAGCAAATCGACCTGCCAGTTCAAAAAGACCAGCGGTAAACGCCAGTATCAGAACATACAGGAAGAAATGCTCCTGGGAAAACATGACCACAGATTCCATCCCTGACAAAATTCCCAGAAGGGGAATGCGGATCACCACCTGGGAAACAAAGAACCCGGCAGCGCCCAGAAACCAGGCAGACCAGATGCCCTTGCCTTTGTTTTTGATACCCATGATGATGAGAACCAGAAGCGGAAGAATCAGAGTAAGAAACAGCGTGATAAAACAGGCGATAAAGGTACTACTGGGAATCATGGTTATCCTCTCCTTTCAAATCCGAGATCCACAGCAGAATTTCTTCCAAAACTGTGGCATTCAGCTCATAAAAGATGTACTTTCCATCCCGGGTATCGCTGATCAGGTCTGCCTCTTTGAGCACCGACAGGTGTCGGGAAATGGCTGCCGCAGAAATGTCGAACTGTTCGGCAATTTCCCCGGCGGAACGTTTTCCGGATCGGAGCAGATTCAGAATCTCTCGTCGGGTAGGGTCGGCCAGTGCCTTCAGTGTTTGCTGCAAGCCCATGCGCATCCTCCTTTCATACATTTAACAATTAACTTAATTGTTAAATAAAGTGTAGCACAGGAGGCAGGTTCCTGTCAAGTAAAAGAACACATAAAAATACCTGCTGACATTTTACAGTCAGCAGGTAATGCAATCAGGCTTCTGTAACCAGTTCGCTGAGATCTTTCCGCTTCTTGGTGCGCAGCTTGTCGCCTTCCTTGGCATATCCCAGGGTGATGACCAAACGCACCGGCTGATCCAGATTCAGAATGGAGCGAATTTTTCCATCATCCAGCCAACCCAGAATGCAGCTGCCCAACCCCTGGGCCGCAGCTTCTGCAGTGAGGTATGCGGCGACAATGCCGATATCGATGGAGCGGTAGTCGTTTTTCTTCAGTTTTGCACCAACGGCTGCGGATTTGACGTAAGGCTTTTCCGATATCACAATCAGAATCGGTGCCTGGGAGGCAAATCCATTCAGGCCCATGCTGGCAGTGGCAGCGGCCACGGCTTTGGCGGTTTCCCCACGACAGACAGTAAGATGGTAGGGCTGACCGTTGCAGGCAGAGGGGGCCAGCTGCGCTGCCTGTAAAATGGCATCCAGCTTTTCCTGTTCCACCGCTTTGCTTTCGTCATAGCTGCGGCAAGATTGCCGGTTTTGGGCAATTTCCAGAAAATTCATATAGATCTCCTTTTGTTATTGTATAATAACATTTTGAATTGTTTTATAAACATGTCAATAAAAAATAATTGAAAAAAATTTTAAATCTGATATCATGAGATAAGACGTGAAAAAATATACGGTTGGTCGCTCACAAAGCGAAGGAGGAAGAATGTTGATGAAAATAATGGAAGAAAAAAAGAAAGCTATTTACAGAGCAGAAACGATTTTAATCATTTTCTGCACAATCTGCTGTCTGGTTGTTTTATGTTTTTTTAATTTTTGCGGATTTGCGACGTTTTGTAACTCTGATACATATGCAGATTGCCAGGTAGCAATACGAATGTGGGAGCAGAAAACGCTGTTTCCTCAGGGGTGGACTTTTGGAAATCAGTACTATGTGATTGCTACGCCGGTTTTGGCGGCAGGATTATACGGTCTTATTGGGGATATCAATATTGCTATGCCACTGGCAACGTTTATTATGACAGTGTTGATTTTTACCTCTTTGATTTGGATGATAAAATCCTTTTCGTCAGATATCAGGGAAATTGCGTTTGGATGCTTTCTGCTACCAATATCCGTGATTTGCGTATGGGGCCCCAGTTCACTGCATAGCCTTCTCTTCTTTTCTCAGGCAAGTTTTTATGCATGTTACTTGATCACTCTGTTTGTTGTGTTTGGTGACTATGCACGAAGCTTCCATTCGGACAAGGCAAGACCGGCTGCATGGGGAGTATCTATGCTGCTGTGCTTTGCGACCGGAATGCAGAGTCTGCGCCAGACGGCTATTATGATTTTGCCTATCTTGGCCTATGAACTGTTTTATCGGATGCGAATGGTCATTACCAAACAGGGAAAATGGACAGATAACTTGCGTACGCTAATCCGAGCTATAAGCTATGCAGCGGCAAATATTTTTGGTGTTGTACTTATGAAGCTTTTCAATATACCAAGTGCGCCAATCTACGAAAATGACATTACAGCGTCGTCTGAATATTGGCTGCAGCAGATAAAAACAATCGGTAATGCATTGATAGAAATTACCAGCCTTGACTATATCTTGCGGGGGGATTTTGGAAAAGTGCTGGCTGTACAAATCATCCTGATGATCATTCTTGTACTGACAGCGGGAGTTTTGTGGTGTAGCCGGATCTTTCGGCAGGAAAACGGCCTTGAACTGTGCTGGTTTCTGTTCCTAATTGGTATTTTTGGTATTTGTCTGGCATCCATTACGGTAGGAGTTACATTGCGTTCGATTTATTTGTTTATGTGGTTTCCGATGGCGGCACTTTCGGGGTTGATTGTGATTAGAAAAGTACCTAACATTGTGCGTTGTGGGATTTTTGTAGTTGTTTGTGCAGTTGGGGTGCTGAGCGTGTTGTATGGCTACCAGCCATACATGCATATCATTGCAGATGAAATGTCCTATGAGGTGCAGCTGAGTCAATGGGCATGTGATAATGGATATGAGTATATATACGGAGAATACTGGGGGACAGCACCTCAGATAGCCGTGCACTCTCATGGTGATTTGGAGGCAGGTTGCTGGCATGCAGTAGACAATCTGTTTTGGGTTGAATTAAGCAATACTCCGCAAGATATCTATGGTGCAGAACAAAACGAAAAAGCTATTTACGTCTTTAATGGTGCAGAGGAAGAAAAAAGGGCGTTGATACTTGCTGAGGAACGAGGTGCTATTTTGAGAAAAATGATAGAATTTGGAGATTTTGAGGTTTACACCGCATCGGAACCCTTGATGCGGCTAAGAAGATAGAAAGAATACAGAGCTGGATAGATCAAAGATTTATCCAGCTTTGTTATATGTTCGCTACTTTTCCAACAGATATGCCTTGCGCTCAAATTCCAGAAGCCAAGGATGCAAACAAGATAACAGCGCCTCCCAGCCATTCCCGGGCGGTAGGATATTCCCCCAGAAGCAGCATGGCATACAGGATTCCATAAACAGTCTCCATGCCGGAGACAATCCCGGCAGTCTGGGCTTTGACGTGCTTTTGTGCATGCACATACAGGCAGTGAGCAAGGGCTGTGCACACAAATCCAAGGACTGCAATGCCTGCGATATTCACAGCATCCCACCGACAGGGCAGGAGGAAAAAGGCGGGAAACAGTACCACCGCAGCGGTAGCCTGTTCATATAAACAAACCACCAGTGCATTGTATTTCCTGGACAGATACCGATTGAACAAACTGAGAATGGCATAAGAAAAACTGGAAACCAATCCCCAGAGAGCGCCTGTGGTAATCTGGTTCTCGCCGGAGAACTCCGGAATGGTAATCAAAACCCCAACCACCAGGATACAGGCACAGACAATGCTCTTCCTGCTGGGAAGCTCCCGGAACACCAACGGTTCCAAAATGGTCAGAAACAGGGGAAACGCAGAAAAGGTAATGGTTCCCATGGCAACAGAGGACTTTTGAATGGACAGGAAAAAGGTACTCCAGTGTACAGCCAGTACCAGCCCTGCCAGAACGACAACCCCATAATCCTGCTTCCGATCTAGATTCAGCTCCTGTTTGCTAATCAGCACCAGAAGGAGCAGCAGGGCAGAGGAACACACAACCCGCCCGGCGGCGATGGAGATTGCGGGAACAGAAAGAAACCGCCCCGAAACTGCGGACAGTCCCATAAGCATTACGGCACCGTGAAGGGACAGCAGGCTTTTTCGGTAATGATCCATAGAATCCTCCAGTCGATGCGGCATAAGGCGCATCGGATATATGCCCATTATAGGGACAAACACACAAACCGTCAAGCAGACGAAATCTTTGACAGAATAGATTGTCGGGAAGGGTAGCAATCAATTTTTGCAAAAAAAGAACTTCCGATATCCAGCAGGATATCGGAAGTTTTCTGGCGGAGAAGGAGGGATTTGAACCCTCGATACCCTTTTGGGTATACACGATTTCCAATCGTGCGCGCTCGGCCAGCTACGCGACTTCTCCATGTGCTTGGCTTCGTTGCCAGCCCGGTTATAATACATCATCTGCAAGAATTTGTCAATATCTTTTTTGCGATTTTTGAAAAATTTTGTACGGGAAATTTTTAGCTGCCTTGACGGGAAATTGCTGACATGGTATGGTGTTAAAAAAGCCAAGTGCTGGAAGGATGGGAGTATATGGAAATCAGACGGCTAGATGAGAAGAGCATCCAGGCCTTACTGCCGGAGCGTGATCCTTGGGGGCATAAAGGAACCTTTGGAAAAATTCTTTTGCTGTGCGGCAGCAGAGGCTTTACAGGAGCTGCTTATCTGGCGGCAATGGGAGCGCTGCGCTCCGGCGCCGGACTGGTATTTCTGGGGGTTCCGGAAAGTATCTACGCCATTGAAGCGGTGAAGCTTAACGAGCCAGTGGTATTTCCCCTGCCGGAGGAGGACGGAAAGCTCAGTGGGCAGGCACTTGCGGAGATTTCCCGGCGGCTGCCCCAGATGGATGCCGTTTTGATCGGCTGTGGGCTGGGACAGTCTGCGGGAACCTTTGCAGTGGTAAAAGCGGTGCTGGAAACTGCATCCTGTCCGGTGGTCGTGGATGCCGACGGCATAAATCTTCTTTCCGGGCATAGGGATATACTGCGCAGAAGACAGCACGCAACCATTCTGACACCCCATGACGGGGAGTTTGCCCGTATGGGCGGCCCGGTAGGGAAGGACCGCATGGAAAGCGCCGCTCAGTTGGCCACCGACTGGAACAGCTTTGTTTTACTCAAAGGTCATGAAACCTGTATCACAGATGGACAAGTCGGATACATAAATTCCACAGGCAATCCGGGAATGGCGGTGGGCGGCAGCGGCGATGTACTGGCAGGTATCATCACAGCCCTGTTGGGCCAGGGAATTGCGCCGCTGGAAGCAGCCGCTTGCGGTGCGTGGCTGCATGGGGCGGCAGGGGATCTGTGTGCCAAAGAACTGGGACAGTACGGAATGCTTCCGACGGACATGCTGCTTCGTCTTCCGCGACTTTTAAAATAGGGCGGGGATAATTTGAAAAAAGCTGGGGTCATTTTTGTTCTCCTGCTTGTGCTTACCGGCTGCTCCCAGGGATCTTCGGAGCTTCGGCAGGGAATGGCACTGCGCAGCAAGCTTTCGCAGGCTTCTTCCATTACCTTTGATGCGGACATTACGGCAGATTATGGACAAACTGTGCATAATTTTTCTATGGCATGCCAGTCCGATTCTCTGGGGAATCTGACGTTTACGGTTACGGCGCCGGAGACCATTTCCGGCATCACCGGAACCGTGTCTCAGGAGGGCGGCAAGCTTACCTTCGAGGATACGGCGCTGCAATTTGACACGTTGGCCGAAGACCAGGTGACGCCGATTACGGCACCTTGGATTTTGGTCAAAACCTTGCTGGGAGGCTATTTGACTTCTGCCTGTACGGAAGAAGATACGGTACGGCTGAGCATTGATGACCGCTATGAAGAGGATGCTCTGCACTTGGACATATGGCTGGATGAAGAGAGTCTCCCATCCCGGGCGGATATCTTCTATGATGACCGACGGATTTTGTCATTGACCGTCAAAAACTTTACAGTTGTGTAGCTTTTTCGGGAATCTGTGCATAGGATATTTTGAGCGTAGAACCGTATAAAATCTATATGGGCGTGGGAGAATAAGGTTACCGCGTTACATATGGGTCCATAGGGTAGCGCAGGAGAAATTGCACGGAGCGTGAAGAATATGACAGAAGGATCAGTCAAACGGGGCGACATATTTTATGCGGATTTGTCCCCGGTGGTGGGCAGTGAGCAGGGAGGAACCCGGCCTGTCCTGATTGTTCAGAATGATACAGGAAACCGCCATTCACCCACGGTAATTGCGGCAGCCATTACCAGCCAGACGGGCAAAGCCCGCTTGCCTACCCATATCAACATTGCCGGCGGCAGCGTGGGACTCAGCAAAGACTCCATCATCCTGCTGGAGCAAATCCGAACCATTGACAAGCGCCGTCTGCGTGAGCATATGGGGCACCTGGATGAAAAACAGATGGCACTGGTGGATGATGCCATTGCGGTTAGCTTCGGCCTACCGGGCGGCGGCAGAACCACATGAATTTTTTGCCCCCCTGACGCATAGGATTGCGGCAGGGGGGGCGTTATCATTGGAACAAAGTTATCCGGTCTATTTTGGGACTCGTCCGGCAGGAAAAGTTCAGGTGCTGCGCCAAGGGCTTTACTACCGGTTTATCTGCCGATGCAAACTCAGCGGAGATGTGGTGTGCAGGCTGGTAGCAACTTGTGATGATCAGCGGGAAAGTATAGGAGTTGTAGTGCCCATGGACGGCGGTTTTGGCTTGGATACCAAAGTGCCTGTAAAGCATCTGGGGGAAGGAGAACTAAAATTTTTTCTGCTTCCCAAGCACGAAATTACCCAGGGCATGTTCGTGCCCATCATCCCGGAAGAACCCTTTGCCTACATAGAACGGCTGAAAGAAGGGTTCCTGGTCAGAAAAGAGGAACAGGTAGGGATTGTTTTTCCGGAGTAATCACAGCAATATGACCGCCGTCATCTGACGGCGGTCATGCTTCGTTACAGGGATATTTCCAAACCCACAGGACAGTGGTCAGAGCCGAACACATCAGAATAAATCGGTGTGGCGGAAATCTGGGGGGCCAGCCGATTGGAAACCAGGAAATAGTCAATGCGCCAGCCGGCATTGTTCTTTCTGGCATTGAAGCGGTAGCTCCACCAGCTGTAAGCACCGGTAACATCGGGATTGCGGTAGCGGAAAGAATCCGTAAATCCGGCATCCAGGAGCTTTCCAAAACTTTCCCGCTCCTGGTCGGAGAAACCGGCATTTCCACGGTTAGAGGCGGGATTTTTCAGGTCAATTTCCTGATGGGCCACATTCAGGTCGCCGCAGGCAATGACCGGCTTCTTTTGATCCAACTTCTGAAGGTGTTTGCGGAAAGCCGCATCCCATTGCAGCCGGTGATCAATCCGGGCAAGCTCGGGCTGGGCGTTGGGGGTGTAGCAGGTAACCAGATAAAACCCGGGGTATTCCAAGGTGATGAGTCTGCCTTCGGTGTCCAGTTCCTCGTTACCGACACCGTAGACAACAGAAATCGGCTCTTCCTTGGCAAAAACAGCAGTTCCGGAATAGCCTTTCTTCTGGGCGTAATTCCAGTACTGACAATATCCGGGTAGGGGAAGATCAATTTGCCCTTCCTGCAGCTTGGTTTCCTGCAGACAGAAAAAGTCAGCATCGCTTTCATTGAAGAAATCCTGAAAGCCTTTTCCGACACAGGCTCTCAGTCCGTTTACATTCCAGGAAATAAATTTCATGTGGTTTCCTCCGTAGCAGCGGGAGTACCGCTGTCAAATAATACAAGGTTATTCCGGCTCATGGAAACGCTGCGCTTTCCGCTGGTGATGGTGATGACCTCCGCATCCGTCATATTCAGACAGGTCAGGGTCAAGCAGGCACAGGCCAGGGAAAACTCACCGTCCGTTAATTGATTGGTGGTATCAGACAGCGTAATGCGGATTCCCGGCTCTGTTTCCTGCACAGAGAAAATTTGGGTTCCGGCAGGAAGGGGACTGACCAGATTTTCCTGGGAAGGCCCCATCAGATACAGAACCAGCAGATAGGAAAGGTCATCCCGATGACCGGCAGCTTCCCGCTGCTCGGTACCCAGAGGGGAAGAAAGGTCGGCGGTATAGTCGGATTGAACATAATAGAACGTCACAGGTTCTTTCAGACGGACGGATGCAGCGTCGCATCCGCAAATCAGCAGGCAAAACACCAGAGCAACGGGCAGATATCGTTTCATGCCTTATCCACCTCCGTGTCAAAGACGGGGAAGGTCACGGTAAACGTGCTGCCTTTCCCCAAGATGCTGGAAAATTGGATTTCCCCTCGGTTGCGCTGGACGATGGTGCGAACAATGGAAAGTCCCAGTCCGCTGCCGCCGGTAGCCCGGGAACGGGCCTTGTCAACCCGATAAAACCGTTCAAAAATGTGGTCAATGGCATCTTCCGGGATACCCATACCGGTGTCACTGACTTCCAAAATAGCATTATCTTCTTCCCGGCCCAGGCGTACCGTCAGAGTTCCGCCGGGGGTATTGTATTTGATGCCATTTTCCATCAGATTGAATACTACCTGATACAGGTCATCTTCCAGAATCAGCACCGGGCAGTCATGCTCCAGATCCAGCTGAAAGGTAATGTCGGATTGCAGCGCATTCTGGCGCAGCATCCGGGCCACACGCTGTACGGTGGGGGCCATATAGATAATTTCGCTTTCTTCGCTGGAACGGCCCTCGGCTCTGGTCAGGGACAGAAGCTTGGCAGTCATTCGGTTCAGTCGTTCCGCTTCATCGCCGATATCGCCTACAAATTCCCGGACCGTTTCCAAATCCATGTCATACTGCAAAATGGAATCTGCCAGCAGCTTGATGGAGGCCAAGGGGGTTTTCAGTTCGTGGGAAGCATCGGAAACAAAACGACTGCGCTTTTCTTCAGAAGTCTTCAGCCGTTCCGTCAGATCGTTGAACTCGTTGCCCAGAATGGTCAGCTCATCATTGCCGCCCATGTCAACTTTATGGGTATAGTCACCTTCCTGAATAATGCGCATGGAGGTCATAATCTTGTTCAGGCGGCGGGAGAAGTTGGCAGAGAACAGCAAAGAGAACAAGATCACAATAATTTCCAGCAATAACGTGATTCGCAGCACGTTATTCTGCATGGACTGAATCAGCCCGCCCTGGACAGTGTCATACTCCGTCATGTACACGCATCCCACTACGGTGCCGTAGTAGACAATGGGTGTGGCGGCCCGGGCATCAATGACACCGTCGTGATAATTCCAGGAGCAGGCATCATTTCCCTGAATCGCAGCCAGAATTTCCGGAAAGAGGGTATAAGTTCCGGCATCGGAACCGCTGCTGTCGTACAGTGCATTCCCGGATTGGTCGGTAACCACCAGCCGGGTTACTTTCAGACTGTCCATCTGGTTGACAATTCCGGTTACGGCGGTGGTGTTGAGTACATCCAGGGTGCTCATTTCTGTGGATGCCAGCAGGCATTTTTCCACCAGAGAAGCTTTTTTGCTTTCATAGAACAGCTGCTGACAGGTTTTGGAACAATAGATATTCAGAATCAGCATGATCACAAAGGTAATGACCACATAGGTCATTCCGTATCGAAACTGGGTTTTGCTGTAGCCGCGGTAAGCGGCCTTTTTACTTTCGGAAATAATAACCAACGCCCCACTTCGTCAAAATATATTTCGGTTCTGCCGGATTTTCTTCCAGCTTTTCCCGCAGACGGCGGATGTGCACATCCACGGTACGGATGTCACTGCGGTATTCGTAAGCCCAGATGGTGTCAAGCAGTGCCTCCCGGGAGTAGACCCGGTTGGGATTGCGCATCAAAAACTCAATGACATCAAATTCTTTGGCAGTCAGGTCAGCCAGCTGCCCGCTGCGATATGCGTTTCGGGCATCCAGATCCAGGGTGATGGTGCCAATGGTCAGCTGGTTGTTGGCAGTTTGCCGCTGAGAACCCCCAGCTCGCCGAATAAGTGCGCGGATTCTGGCTTTCAGCTCCAGAATATTGAAAGGTTTGGTCAGATAATCATCTGCACCATGGTCGAAACCCATCAGCTTGTCCATGTCGTCTGCCTTGGCTGTAAGCAGAATAATGGGGATATCAGAAAATTCCCGGATTTTACCGCAGGCGGTGAGCCCGTCCATATTGGGCATCATCACATCCAACACTACCAAATCCGGTTGCTGCTCCTGTACCAGACGAATGGCTTCCAGACCGTCACTGCCTGTGATTACATCGTAGCCTTCATTTTGCAAATTAAACCGAATTCCCTTAACCAGCAGGGCTTCGTCATCCACTACCAATATTTTCACGGATTCATCCTCCTATTGTAATCAAATCCAATATCTGCGCAATTCGTTTCTGCCCAATACCTTCCACATTCATCAGTTCTTCCACCGCCCGGAAAGGGCCATGCTCCTGACGGTAGGCCACGATTCGCTGCGCCAAAACCTCTCCGATCCCCGGCAATGCCTGAAAATCCGCTTCTGAGGCGGCATTGATGTCAATGGGGAAAGAAACTGCCTGAGTTTCTTCCACTGTTTCAGCGGGCGCACTGGTGCTCTCTGCAGGAATTGTTTGTACAGCAGGAGGCACGCAGATGCTGACTGTACCGGAAGCAGGATTCCTGCCAAGAAAGAAGCCCAGCGTAAAAGCAAGAAATACAGCTGTAATGGTCAGAAATAGGGAGATCTGGGGTTTTTTCATGGGAAACCGCCTCCTGCATTGACTAGCGCATAAAAAAATGCTATAATGCACACACATTATACACGATTTTTCACCGTCGGACAAGTCCGGCAGCCGAATATTGAGGGAGAAATATGAAAAAAAGCAAACGCCTTTCTCTGATATTGCTGTGCGCAAGTTTGCTGCTGCAGGTTATCCTGTTACCGGCATCTGCCACGGAAACCACTACGCAGAATACGGTCCCCCAGACAACCCAGGCTACCCAGCCGGTTGTGACGCCGACGACTGCCGAGGCGGAATTCGGCACTGTCTGTGTGCTCAACGGCTGTCGTACCATTGAGGGTATGGTGCCTCTGGCGGGTACAGAGCGGGTGTTGGACACTGCTTTGGGTGCGTTTTTGTATGAAGTTAATACGGACACGGTGGTGTATTCCTATAATCCGGACCAGAAGCTGGCCTGCGGCAGTTTGACGAAAATCGTTACTGCTATCGTTGCTTTGCAGTATTGCAATTTGGACGATGTGGTTACGGTAGAGAGCGGTATCAAGGCGCGGCTTCCTGTCAGCTCGCTGACCATCGGTTTGACCAGTGAAGAGCAGATTTCCGTTCGGGATTTGTTGTACGCACTTCTGATGACTTCTGCAAACGATGCTGCGGTGGTACTGGCAGAGCATATTTCCGGTAACCGTCAGGGTTTTGTCCCGTTGATGAACCAGTGGGTTCAACAGATTGGATGCACCAATACGGAATTTGGCACTGTGCATGGTGTTGATGGCGGCTTGTCCAGCACCACTGCTCGGGATATGGTCAAAATTATCCGGGAAGCTACCAAAAATGAAGACTTCGTGGAGTTCTTCGGAAAAGAAACCTATGATATCCCGGCAACCAATAAATCGGAACAACGGGATCTTACCACTACCAACTACATGCGCTACGACGCCGTGCTTCCTCAGTTTTATGACAGAAGAGTTACAGGAGGCATCCAGAGTTACGAAACCAGTTCTGGTGCCTGTTTGGCTGTAACAGCAAATTATAATGACATGAACTACATTGGTGTCGTTTTGGGATGTACGCGTGTAATGGATGCAGAGGATACCTGGAGACCTACAACGTATGGTAACTTTGAAGAGATGATTGAACTCCTGAAACTGGGATTTGACAATTTCAAAGTGAACCGAATTGTCTATGATGGCATGACGTTGAGCCAAATTGCGGTAGCCGGAGGCGAGTGCAACGCAGTTGCCCAGACACAGGTTGATATCGATTCTGTTGTACCGGCCAAAGCCCAGGTAAAGAACCTGACGATTACCATTAAGCCAAAAGATGAAGGACTTTCTGCTCCAATAAAGGCTGGAGAACAGATCGGTGTTGTGGAAATCTGGTACCGCAATTCCTGCATGGCGGAAGCAGAAATCTATTCCATGGGAAACGTCAAAGCTGCTGATGATAAGAGTATAGAGATTCATTCGGCTGTGGCCCGCAATGGTTTGAATGAGTCGGGTATTTTTTCCATTATCGGAACGATCTGTGTGATAGTTTTGGGTTTGGCGGCCGCCTACCTGGCGTTTAATGCGTATATGCGCTCCCGGCTTCGCGCCCGGCGCCGTCGTCGCAGAGCCAACCGCAGGAGGATTCGCTGATGCTGCAATGGGATGCGCTGAAACAGATGAGTGCGGCGTGTACCCGCTGCGGCTTGTGTGAAACCCGGCACAATGTGGTATTTGGTGTGGGCAATGAGCAGGCAGATGTAATGTTTGTGGGGGAAGGTCCTGGGGAACAAGAGGATCTGACCGGTATTCCCTTTGTTGGACCTGCGGGTAAACTGCTGGATGATATGCTTACAATCATCGATCTGGACCGGAACAGTAACTGTTACATTGCTAACATTGTCAAGTGCCGCCCGCCTCGGAACCGGGATCCACTGGAAACGGAGCAAGAAGCCTGCATTGGGTATCTTCGCAATCAGACCATGCTGGTCAAGCCAAAGATCATCGTCTGTCTTGGCCGAATTGCTGCCAAGCGGCTGATTGATCCGGATTACCGGATCACCCGTCAGCATGGTCAGTGGGTGGAAAAAGGCGGCATTTGGATGACGGCGATTTACCACCCGTCCGCACTGCTGCGGGATGTATCCAAACGCCCGGAAACTTTTGACGATTTGATTTCACTGCGGGAGAAGATCAAAGAAGTTGGGGCAAAGGTATAAAAAGTTGTTGACTTTCAGCCCGATAACCGATATAATGATCGGGCTAAAGCAATGCTAGTGTAGCACAGTCGGTAGTGCATCTCACTCGTAATGAGAAGGTCGCCTGTTCGAGTCAGGTCACTAGCTCCAAGAAAACCGCCGTTTTCGGATTGAAAACGGCGGTTTTTCTAACTTTTACAGGGCTTGCGAAAGCCCCTGTTTTTTGCTTGGCGTTAATTTGGCGTTATTTTTTTGAAGCAGTTATTTTGAAACAAAATTGGGAAATTGAAAAATTGGATTTTTCGAACTTTTTGCTTGAAAATGAATTGACGTTTATCTTCTGAGAATTTTGACCTCGCTGGAAAGCAATTTCTGAATTATCGGAAAATACCGAACTTTTTGCGGAATTTTCAAGGAGAAAGAAATTTGATCTTTTCGGGATTCTCCAAACTTTTTGAAAATACGGAACGATACGAAAAGATAGTGAAATTTGGCGTTATTTTTTCTCCTTTTTGAGAAAGAAATCATCAAGAGACCATGAAACAA
This sequence comes from Candidatus Faecousia faecavium, assembly GCA_018712645.1. GTDB lineage: Bacteria > Bacillota > Clostridia > Oscillospirales > Oscillospiraceae > Faecousia > Faecousia faecavium. Next base: position 93,095 of record DVGO01000038.1, read on the forward strand.
GCACCAAGGAGAAAATCCTTGGTGCTTGCTGCTTATCTGGAACCAACCGCATGCCTTCCCAACATTCCTTCCAAAAGATCCGATGCGGTTCGATCACTCTCTTTCAGAGCGTGTACATAGATGTTCATAGTCGTGGATGTTTGCACATGTCCCATTCTATGAGATACCGTTCGCAAATCCTGATGCCCTGCGATCAACAAAGTAGCAGATGTGTGTCGAAGTCCGTGAAACGGAATATGAGGGAGAAGATGTTCTGCATCTGCAGTAGCGTTGTACCGATCAATGGCTTCTTGAAAGGTGACATAGGGGGTTGAATAGCTCATCATGGAACCGTCGGACTGCGTAAACAACCAGTTGTTTCCTTTCCAGTATGCGCCTAGTGCCTGCTTTACTTTTTGCTGGTTTGCTTTCATTTGCTCTGCATATTCAGTGCGCCACCTGTCTACAAACTCCAGAAATGTAGTCTTTTCGCCATCCAATATCAAGCCGTTTTTGACACGGCTTTCAAATTCAATCGCGAAAGTCTGAACTGCTTTTTCTCGTTTCTTTGGTGACAACCCTTCAGGCGGAACAAAGGTTGTCGTTTGCCTTTTCCGATGACCATTGACGTCAAAGCCTGAGTAAACAGAAATCTGATATGTACCGTTACGTTCTCTAATTGTTGCCATTTAGAAGCTTCCTCCATTTCTTATGTCGTTATCTTAATCATAGTGAGGAAGAAGATTTTATGCCAGGTTGCGGGATGCGGAACTTTTTACGCAAGTTTCTTATCCATAATATGAAGAAGAAACGTAAAAAATGAACTAATTTGCGCAATATATCTCGTGGCTGCCGAAAATCTCAAGGATCTGATCAAGATTTACCAGGTTTTTATTCCCGCTTTTAACGGAGGGGATGGCTCCACTTAAAACCAACTTACGAAGTGTATATTCGGTGATCTGGGTGTCCGGATCATGTTCCTTGAAATAATCAGCTGCTTGCCTGATGCTGCGAATTTTACACATTTTAGATTACCTCCATTAAAAAATGTAATTGAATGGCGTACTTTCAAAATCACATGAATGCGCTGGAGAATTTCTCCTCCAGCGCATGGTATCTGATCTTAAATATCCATTCTCATTCTGCGCCTATTCTGAAAAATAGCGTTGTTGGAATGGAAATTTCCTATGCTCTAAAATTACTGCCAATCTTCCATGTCCCTGACAGTTGGGATGGTACAAGCGGCTCTTGGCAGAGCCATCATAACTCCAGAATGGCGTTGTTAAAACGCAAAACATCCCAGGGTTCCCCCTCAAGTCTGTGGGAGGGCGTGAGCAAGTATCATTATTCCATACATATCCAGATTCATATTGGCGTTGATGGTGGTCAGGACAACGGGATTGACTCCCGTTTTCCGAAATGCGGTGTTTACTTGCTGGAATAATGTTAGGCTGACGGAGTTAAAGAATCGGAACATGTCTGCCTCCTGAGAAAAAGGGATATGAAAAAAGCAGACACGGTCACAAAACCGTATCTGCTTGAATCTGTTCGGTGCCGCAGGAAGAGATGAGGGTATCGTTCCAGTCCTTTCCCACAGGGGGAAATTGGGTGGAGACGTGAAATCCTTTCTCCTGTAAATCCATATCAAACCGTGCGGCGGCGGCCCGCCCCCAGCTGTCCCCGTCCAGAAGGAGGTCAATCTTCCGGATGTGAGGATGGGCGGATAAGTAGTTGGCGATGGGGTCAAAGCACAGCCCTCCCAGGGCCAGGTAATCCCTGCCCTGAAAGGGGTCAATTCCTTGGTGAAGCAGTAAGGAGGCATAGGAAGCTGCGTCAATGGCGGCTTCAAAAACCAGCAGGGTATCCGGCTGCTTTCCATGAAGCAGCCACCCGTGGTTTTTGCTTCCTCCCGGTACTTCTCCCTTGAAGGATTTCTTTCCCATGCCCCGTAAAAATGCACTGCAAGGCTTGCCTGTTTCATCCTGGGAAATAAAGCAGGCGTTGTGAATATGATTGGGTGAAACCGATTCATACAGAACTTTCTGCTCCAGCATTTCCCGGACAATGGCTTCCTCCAGCTTCCGTCTGCCGCAGAGGTAGGCAAACAGCTGACGGTTATTGTCCGCAGGCTTGGGAAGCGCAAAGGGAATCGGCTGCGGCTGCTTGACGGGAGGCGGAATGCTCCGGGGGATTACATGCGGGACAAATCCGGGCTGAACCGTTCCTGCCAGAATCAGCACCGCCTCCGGGAAGGACCGGCCCTCATAGAGCACAATGAACTCCAGCGCTCTGCCGGAAAGACCCCGGCTGTTCCAGAACCAGGAGCCGGAGGGGGCGAACACCAGGCTGTCATGCTGGCGCAGATAGAAATAGCGCCCGGTGCGAACCAGATCGTACCCCTGACGCTGGGCGTAGAAGAGCGCATTGTCATTGCGCTTGGCGGCTTCATACTCTTCCTTGGTGTAGTAGGTGCGGTTGTTGCGGCTGATGGACATAGGAATTCTCCTTTCAATAAGAATCCCCTCTCTTCGGGAAAAGAGAGGGGTCAAGTTCCATATCTGCTTACACGTGCGCAGGTGTCTGGGCTTCTTTCGGTTTGCTGTCACCGAAGTAAACAGCGTCAACGCTGACCAGCATTTCCCGGCGCTGCTCCCCGTCGGGCGTTTTCCAGCTGTTTACCTCCAGACGGCCTGTGACAATCACGGCGCTTCCTTTCTGAAAGTGCTGGCAGAGAAATTCTGCCGTCTGACGCCAGGCCATACAGGGGATGAAATCGGTCTCCCGCTGCTTGTCCACCTGCCGGTAATCCCGGTCACAGGCAATGGAAAAGCGGACATAGGCTGCATCGCCGGATGTCCGCTGAAGCACAGGTGTTTGGGCAATTCGTCCAGCCAGAGAACAGGCTCCAGAACCAATATCAAGTTACCATACGCATCTGTGCCACCTTTAGCTTTTGGCGTCTTGTGGTGGCAGTGAATGTCGCTTGTACTGCAAAAGGATTTTTCGGTAATTGCACATTTGCCCCATTGGGCAGAGAAAAGCGATATGCGATTATCTGAAAATTCTGCGCTTTTCCCGTGGAGCGGACTTCGCATCAATTCCCACATGAGCCGGAGGTTTATTCCGAGTGAATCGTGAATCTCCTTTCGCCCCTCTGGGGTATACGGATTGACCGTCCGCCGTTTTGCCATGGGATTTTTGTGATGGACATATCCTATCGGGTATATAGGCTCACCGCTTCCGGCGAGATACCGTATGGATGTGGATTGACCATATAATTGACATTCAATATCTGTAAGTTTTCTACCGCGGCGAACAAGCCTGGAGCCCCTTTGGCAATGCAGACGGTTTGTAAAGATAGTCATAACAGAACGGTTCAGACCTTTACAATCAGCGGCTACCATCGTGGCAATTTTGTAGTAATTTTGCGTTCCCATATCCATGGAATTGTAGAGCTTGATTTCATCAATCTCTTTTTTCCAGGTCTGGGGTTTGCTACATTCTTGGCTTGTTCTATGAACTTCTGCTTTTGCTTTTTGAGTGCTTTATCGCATATGTGTGACTTCACTACCCTTTTATTTCCCTTCGGATAAGTCTTGATTTTGAAACCAAGAAATTCCGAATATCGGCGCTTGACATTTACTACCCTTGTTTTCTCTGGGGACACTTCCAGCTTTAGCAGTTCCTGTAACCATTGCGTTATTGCAATCATTGCTTTTTCTGCATCGGTTTTTGTGCGGCAGAAGATCCGAAAATCATCTGCATACCGAACAATACGCATTTCTTTTAAGTTTGTGAGTTTCATGGCAGTATATCCATTACTGAGGATTTCACTACCTGACTTATTTCTTCTTACATTGTACTTCCTTGTAACTGGATGCTTTTGCCACTGGCTGTCAACCCAGTGGTCAAGTTCATTGAGTACAATATTTGCAAGGAGGGGTGAAATAATTCCGCCTTGTGGTGTGCCTTTTTCTGGATGTACCATTGTCCCATCTGGCATTTTTATTGATGCTGTCAGAATCTTTCTCACAACGTAAATTAGGTGCGTATCGTGTATGCCCATGGCCCATATCTGGCGAATCAGCTTTGCGTGGTTTACATTATCGAAAAATCCTTTGATATCAAATTCCACAATATAGTGTAAATTTGACCGCTGAATAAGGCGGTAAGTACTTTGGATAGCGTGTTCCACACTTCGCTGGGGCCGGAAACCATATGGATGCCCACGCAGATTCCGCCAGAATTTCCCACTCCCGCAAAACATTGGTATTGATTGCTGCGGTTGTTGCCGCTGTGCTTATTTTGGCTGGATGTGCCGCATATGCTTGGCATTGGTATACGGTTTACTTTACCCAGGAAAGGCAGCAGCCTCTATCCGACAGCCAAATTCACTATATCCACGATAATGTTCAGGAACACCAGTTGTCCCAGACCTTCGACGGTTATACCATGGAACTGAAATCCAGCATCAGCGAAAGCGACTGCGCGTATGTAACCTTTGGATTGACCGGGCCAGAAGATGTGGATTTTTCAACAATTCTGGATGTGGATTCTCAGGAATCGCTTTTCTTTGAAAGACTGAAGGTAATCCCCGAAGGCAGTGACCTGCCTGCCATTGTAATCTCCGATTTTGTAGAAGATGGCGACGGCAGGAACAATACCATCAACATAGTGTTGCGGATTGAGCCTAACATGGTTCAGGAGGGAGAGCCTGCGTTTGGGCCTGGAAAAACCTGTGAAATTACACTTGAGAGTATTACCCATTGGGGATACGATCGGGAATATGAGCAGGAACTGCTGTCTACGAAGTACGCAGGACAAACGGATTATATGCTGGAGGGGGAAGAAGCCAAACGGGTACATCCACAGACCGTTCTGGCAGCTGGCGATTGGAAGTTTGAAATTGAACTGAAGCAAGCAGATTGGGAAATGGTGGAATTGCTGAGCGATTCCGTTTCTGCCAAGGCGCTGGTTACTCGTGTAGGGGAGAATGAATACGAATGGACGGAAGCTGTGGAGACCATCACCATTACATCCATTCAGCTGCGTCCCTTGGGGATAACGGTTACATTTGAAAAGCCGGAACCGGTGGAGACATTCGATTGTGTTTTCTTGGATGTGAATCAGTCTTCAGCGGCAGATCAACGGAATTCTTCCGATGAAAATGATTTGTTTTTGATGATGAAGGACGGAACGAAAGTAGAGTTCTTCCAGACGATGGGAGCAAAAGAATCGGCATATCTTCGGTCCGACAGTCCGATTGTTCTGTCGGAAGTGGATTATCTGCATTTGTCCGGCGGAGTGAAGATTGCAGTAGAGGAACATGCACCGTAACGGATATTTGAAAATAACAGACTTTCAAAACGAAAAAATAAAGGAGCTTGCCAACGGCAAGCTCCTTCGTCTATGTACTTAGTGGTTCTCGATCCATTCGTTGACCTTGGTCTTGGCCAGACGCTTGATATCCTCGGTGGGATAGATAGAAGCCTCGCCGCCGACGACATGCAGGAAGTACAGGCCTTCCGGAGTCTGGTACAGATTCTCCTCGTAACCGGCGGGATCACCAAAGGTGCCGCTGGCGTATGCCTTGATCAGAGTAGCGGTTTCGGTATCGTACTCCTTCTTGCAGATGATCTTCTTCATGGGATTGAACCTCCTTTCGTTGACATCGTATTGGGTCAGGAATTATTATACATCTTTCTGTGCGGAAATCAATACCTTTCCGGGAAATATCCAAAGAAAATTGAAAAGATTGGAGAAAGAATCAATTTTAAACCGTTGAGTAGTCAAAAAATTGTGTGCAATCTATACAATTTGCAGAGAAAAGTTTTCCGAAACTTTACCTTGCCAGAATGTGTTCCCAATGGTATGATACAAAATTGAGGTGAGTATATGCGAGATTTTCCAATTTTCTCCACGGAAACCGGAGTTTCCAGTTTGACTTTGAAAGAGATTCCCTATAAGAAGCAGGCATATATTCGGATTCAGGATGTTCAGCCCGGGGCGCTGCAGGAGCACCTGCGGGAATGTGTGCAGTTCTGTAAAGCGGCTGGTGCAGAACAAATCTTTGCCGCCGGACACCCGGAGTTGGAGCTTTTCCCGCTGCATACAGCCATCTGGAAGATGCAAATTACGGCCTGGGTGAATCCGCAGAAACTGGAAAATCTGTTTCCAGTGACGGAAGCCACGGCAGAGTCCTGGAGAGGGCATTATAATCGGTTGATGGCAGAGGTGGATAATACTGCTACGCTGGAATCGCGGGATGTGCCCCAATTGTATACCGGTGCTTACTTTGTTCACCACCAAGGAGAACTTTTGGGAATTGGTTGGCTGGAAGATACCACGCTGTTGGCGGTGGCGGCGGTCAAACCAGGCGCTGGAGAGCGGGTGATGCATACGCTGATGTCGTTGGTGGAAGGGGCGCAGATGGAGCTGGAGGTAGCCTCCACCAATACCCGGGCGGTACGTCTGTATGAAAAGCTGGGCTTTCTCAAAACCGGGGAGCGCTCCCGCTGGTATCGGGTGGATTCCTTATTGGGGTAGATAGTACTGGATTTTCCTGGGAAATGGCGGGAAATTAAAAATGTAATCCTGTATAGCAAAAAGACTTGACATCATGCGGCGTATATGCTATAATGCCCTAGTGTTAAGGAATCCTACTTTACGGAGAGATGGCTGATGGACGCATTGGAACTGGTTTTGCTGTATGATTATTACGGCGGCCTGCTGACCCAAAGAATGCAGGAATGTTTTGAGATGCGTTACAATCAGGATCTGTCCCTGGGGGAAATCGGCCAGATTCTGGGAATCAGCCGCCAGGGTGTCCATGATAATCTCAGCCGAGCAGAAGCCCTGCTGCGGAACATGGAGGAAAAGACCGGCTGTGTACGCCGGGATCGCAGCTGCCGTAAGGCGGTGCGGAGAATCCTGGAAGCGGCACGGCCGCTGCTGACCCATCCGGATGAGAATGTTTCAGCCCCGGCGCAGAAGATTGTTTCTATCGCCCGGGAACTTGAGGAGTAACTATGGCATTTGAAGGCTTAACTGAGAAAATTTCTGCCACCTTCAAAAAGCTGCGCGGCAAAGGCCGCCTGAAAGAAGCAGACGTAAAAGAAGCCATGCGGGAAATCCGGATGGCGCTGCTGGAAGCGGATGTCAGCTATAAGGTGGTAAAAGACTTTGTCAAGTCCGTCACGGAGCGCTGCATCGGCGCGGATGTGCTGGAATCCTTGACACCTGCCCAGATGATTGTCAAAATTGTCAACGAAGAGCTGTGCAAGCTCATGGGCAATGATACCAAGCACCTGAACATCAACCCCAACGGCCCCACTGTGGTGATGCTGGTGGGCCTGCAGGGCGCTGGTAAAACCACCAATGGTTCCAAGCTGGCAGGACTGCAGAAGCGGCAGGGGAGAAATCCGCTGCTGGTAGCTTGTGATATTTATCGTCCTGCTGCCATTGAGCAGTTGAAGGTCTGTGGTGAGAAGCTGGGAATCCCGGTTTTTGAACGGGGAACCCAAGATCCGGTTCAGACGGCGAAGGAAGCTGTCCTCTATGCCCGCCAGCGCGGCTATGATATGGTATTCTTGGATACTGCCGGTCGGCTTCATGTGGATGAAGCGCTGATGAACGAGCTGAAGAACGTCAAGGCGGCTGTCAAACCCGATGAGATCATGCTGGTGGTGGACGCCATGACCGGTCAGGATGCCGTCAACGCGGCCCAGAGCTTCAACGAATGGCTGGATATTGATTCCGTCATGCTCAGCAAGCTGGACGGCGACGCCCGTGGTGGTGCTGCCCTTTCTGTTAAGGCCATCACTGGTAAGCCCATCAAGTTTGTGGGCATGGGTGAAAAGCTGGAAGACATTGAGCCCTTCCACCCGGATCGGATGGCAAGCCGTATCCTGGGTATGGGCGATGTGCTGAGCCTGATTGAAAAGGCGGAAAAGGCTTACGATGCCAAGAAAGCCGCCGAAATGGAGCAGAAGCTGAAGACCAATCGCTTCACCCTCCAGGACTTCTATGACCAGATGGTTCAGATGAAGTCCATGGGTTCCATGGAAGAACTGCTGGCCCAAATGCCCGGCGGTGCCAACCTGAAGGGTGTCAAGCTGGACGAGAAGGCCATGGCTCACACCGAAGCCATCATCCTGTCCATGACCCCCAAGGAGCGGGAAAAGCCGGAAATTATCGGTGCTAGCCGGAAAAAGCGGATTGCCGCCGGTGCTGGTGTCCGGGTGGAGGATGTGAACAGACTGCTCAAATCCTTCGAGCAGATGCGCAAGCTCATCAAGCAGTTCTCCGGCCCTGGTATGGGAAAGAAACTGAAGCGGATGCGGGGCCTTGGCGGCTTCGGCGGAGGCTTCCCAGGACTTTAATTGGTTCGCTGAAAGCAAATTGCTTTGCGATATAGATTAGAAAAATTTTGGAGGTGAAACTCTCATGGTTAAGATCAGACTGAGAAGAATGGGCGCTAAGAAGGCTCCTTACTACCGTATCGTTGTTGCCGACTCCCGTTCTCCCCGTGACGGCCGCTGCATCGAGGAGATTGGCACTTACAATCCCCTGACCGAGCCTGCTACCATCACTGTCGATGCCGAGAAGGCTCAGACCTGGATCAAGAACGGTGCACAGCCTACTGACACCGTCCGCGGCCTGCTGAAGAGCGCTGGCGTGCTGTAAGATCCTTAAAGGAGAATTCCGCGATGAAAGAACTTTTGCTGTATATGGCAAAAAATCTGGTGGATGATCCTGAGGCAGTTACCGTTACCGAAATCGATAACGAGGACGGCAAGGTGCTGGAGCTGCGTGTTGCCGAAGGTGACATGGGTAAGGTGATCGGCCGCCAGGGACGGATCGCCAAAGAGATCCGTACCATTATTAAGACTGTTGCCCAGCGCACCGGCGAGAAGGTCACGGTCGAAATCGTAGATTGACGATGATGCGTGACGATTCCGTCACGCATTTTTCGTTGTCCAATATAGATTAGGAGCGTACAATATGAAACTCCCATTGATTGAAGCTGGTGAAATTGTCACCACCCACGGTGTCCGGGGTGAGGTAAAGGTGCTGACCTTCCTGGATGACCCTCAGATGCTGTGCGAATTTGATCGCTGCTGCATAGATCATACAGAGTATACCATGGAGTCTGTCCGTGTACAGAAAACCTGCAATCTGGTAAAGCTGAAAGGCATCGATACCATGGAAGCAGCCCAGGCTATGCGGGGAAAGGTGTTAAAGCTGTACCGGGAAGACATTGATGATGATATCATTTTCGCCGCCGAGCTGGTGGGCGTGGAAGTCTACGCCGAGGAAGAAAAAATCGGAGCCATTACCGAGGTGCTGGATTATCCTGGCAACAGTGTGTATGTGGTCAAAGGCGAATACGAATATATGATTCCTGCGGTGAAGGAATTTGTCCTGTCTACGAATTTGGAAGAAAACCGGATGCAGGTGAAGCTGCTGGAAGGGATGCGCACCGATGAGGATTGATATTCTGACCCTCTTTCCTGATACCCTGGGAGATGTGTTGTCGGAGAGCATTCTGGGTCGGGCCCAGGAGCGGGGGTACATTCAAATTAACGCTCACCAAATCCGGGACTACACATCCAGCAAACAGAACCAGGTGGACGACTATCCCTACGGCGGCGGGCGGGGCGCCATTATGCAGGCGGACCCTCTGTATCGGTGCTGGGAGGCTGTGTGCGATGAAGCCGGAGGGCCGGTGCATACCATTTATCTGTCCCCCTGCGGGCATACGTTCAAGCAGGCCGATGCCATTCGCCTGAGTCAGATGGACAACCTGATTCTGGTTTGCGGACATTACGAGGGCATTGACCAGCGCTTTATTGATGAGTGCGTGGATGAAGAAATCTCCTTGGGAGACTTTGTCCTGACCGGCGGTGAAATCGCTGCCATGGCTGTGACGGATGCCGTATGCCGGATGGTACCCGGGGTTCTGGCTGACCCGGAGTGCTTTGAGGACGAAAGCCACTTTAACGGTCTGCTGGAATACCCCCAGTACAGCCGCCCGGCAGTCTGGCACGGCAGGGAAGTACCGGCTATACTTCTGTCAGGAAATCACGAAAAAGTCCGCCAGTGGCGGCGCAAGCAGGCCCTGCGCCGAACCAAAGTCCGCCGTCCGGACATGTATGAAAAGCTGGATTTAAGCTCCAAACAGGATCGGAAACTCCTGAAGGAAATGGAGGCAGAGGACCATGAACAAGCTGGAAACTTTGAAACAGTGGGTGAAGGAAAGTAACCGCATCGTCTTTTTTGGCGGCGCCGGAGTGAGTACAGAGTAAGGAACTTAGTCCACCATATGGCCAGGATTAAAACCGGGGGCGAATCCCGGTGACTTTGGTACCGTCAATATAGATTTCTGAGATCAGGGAGCGCCAGAAACGCTGCTGATCCTCTTTGTCCAGTGTGTCATAGGCAGCGAGGAAATCCTGACTTAGCAAAGCCCGGATCTTTTCCAGGTTTGCTGGTTTGCTTTCGGATTCTTCTGCCTTTGCTTTTTCAATCTCTGATTTCAGGCGTTTGGTTTCTGCGGCATATTCTTCATCGGAGATATTCCCAGCCATATAGATCACATTTAAGCGGCGCAGCTGCTCGCTCAGGGCTATAATGTCCCGGGCCTTCGGCTTGCGCTGCTTTTTTGTTTCTTCTGCTTCCGCATGGATAACCAGGGATTCCAGATCCTGGCGGATGTTAGCCAGTAGGTATTTTTCAATCTTCTTCTCTGACAGCTGATGCCGGAAGGTACAAGTCCGAAGCCTCCCGTTGTTGCAGCGGTATCCGTTGTATTCCTTGCTCCGGTCGTTGGGGTAGGTCTTAAAGGTGGCTTTCAGAGTGTTTCCACAGACAGGGCAGCGGATCAGACCGGTAAACAAATACACCCGGTCCGGGCTCTGGGTTTTCTTAATGACCTCATGGCCAAGGATGATCCGTTCCCAGTCGGCACGGGAAATGTATGGCTCACAATATTCTTCCACTCCGTGGAATGTGCCGGTGTACAGCTCACTTCTGGCGGTGACCATCCAGGTGCGATAATTCCGTGTAATGCCGTATTTTTCACAGCAGTACATTCCCGCTTTCCGGACGCTGCTGTATTTCAGAACATAGTCCCAGAAGTCTTGAACAATTGGCTCAACCTCCGGATTTTTCACGCAGCGCTTGACCCCATCAACGACCTGGGGCATATAGCCATAAGGCCATTGGCCAGGCCCGCCGGTAAAGCACCATTCTTTCCGGCGCCGCTTCCCGTCAAAGACAAACTTGATGCGTTCGCTGGTACGGTCTGACTCGTTCTCTGCAACGGAGAGCATGATATTGACCTTCAGACGGCCGTCGGCGGTGGCAGTGTTGTAATCTTCCATGGTTGCCTGCCAGGTGACGCCATGGGCTTCCAGGATCTCCTGGATCTTGTGATACTCCCGCACATTGCGGAACCAGCGATCCAGCTTGATGAACAGTATCCGGTCAATCTTCCCGGCCTGGACATCCGCCAGCAGATCCTGCATGACCTTCCGCTTCAGGGCAGGCTTCCGGGCACTGTGGCCTTCGTCCCGGTAGACGTTGACAATTTTGTAGCCGTGTTCATTGGCGTATTGGGTCAGAACTTCTTCCTGGGTTTGCAGGCTGTAGCCACGGAGGAACTGTTCTTCCGTGGAAACCCGGGGGTAGAGGGCGACACGGAGGACGCTGCCGGTGGAGTAGGGGAGTGAAGACATATTTTCCTTGCCTTTCCGGGGCAAATCTGCTACTATAAAGGGGCAGAATGTCCCTATCTTGGTGGATGTGGGTGCTGCATTGCTCATTCGGCATTGGCGTGCCGGTGAGCTTCTTTGACCGCTTCGGTGTTGGCGCACCGGGGCGGTTTTTTATTTGTGTCCGATTCGGACACCGGTCAATGACAACGCTTGCAGGGGGTGAATCCTCTTGCGATTGCCTGGGAGATAGTGACATGGGACGGATTATCCATGTTGCTGCACGATGCTCTGGTGTGGTATTTGGTTCCGCCCTTGGTGGGAATCCAGACCATTTCCTCTGTTGGTTCGGTAGCCTGTGTAGTGGCTTCTGTTACAGCCTGTGTAGTTTCAGCAACGGTTTCGGTGGTTTCAATAACGGGCTGTGTGGTTTCAATCACAGTTTCAGAAGGTTCTGTCACAGCTTCTGTGGTTTCAATAGCGGTTTCTGCGGTTTCCGGTACGGTGGTCTCCGTTATGGCAACGGTAGTTTCGGGTACTGTCGGTTCTGTTTCAGCGGCTTCGGGGGCATTGGTACCTACGCAGCGGCTCAACAGGAATATAAGAAACAGGGAAACCAGGAGAATGTATTTGATATACTTCCACTGTTGGGGTAACGGGAAG
>DVGO01000039.1 GCA_018712645.1 Candidatus Faecousia faecavium
GTTGGAGTTGCACAGCACAACCTCGTAACCTTCTTCCTTCAGAGCCAGACAAGCCTGGGTACCGGCGTAGTCGAATTCCGCAGCCTGACCGATGACGATGGGGCCGGAGCCGATGATCAGAATCTTCTTGATATCCGTTCTCTTTGCCATAATGTGATATCCTCCTAAATTAGTCCTATATAGAAAAGTTTGGTTGACGAAAGTTATTTGGCCTTATAGACCAGTTTGCCATCGCAGACGGTGGCCATACATTGGCCGTTGACCTGCCAGCCGGTAAAGGGCGTGGCTTTTCCCTGAGACAGGAAGTCTTTCGGGTCGATGGCATAGCTTGCCTCCAGATCCCACACGGAGTAGTCGCAGCCAAGGCTCAGGCCGAAGCGCTTGCGGGGATTGATGCACAGCAGCTCCACCAGCCGGTCCATGGACAGGATTCCCGGCTTTACCAGGTAGGTGTAGAGAATGGGGAAGGCGGTTTCAATGCCCACCACCCCGAAGGCGCTCTTTTCCAGACCCTTGGCTTTTTCCTCGGCACTGTGGGGAGCGTGGTCGGTGGCGATCATGTCGATGGTGCCATCCAGAATGCCCTGCACCAGAGCGTCCCGATCGTCCCGACTGCGCAGGGGGGGATTCATTTTGAATCGGCCGTCCTCTTGCAGCATGCTGTCATCCATCACCAGGTAGTGGGGGCCGGTTTCGCAGGTGACGTCCAGTCCCTGGGCCTTGGCCTGGCGGATCAGTTCTACGCTTTCCTTGGTGGAGATGTGGCAGACGTGGTAGGAAACCCCGGTCTTTGCCACCAGTTCCAAGTCCCGGGCAATTTGTCCCCACTCGCTTTCGGAGCAGATGCCACGGTGATTGTGGGCTTTGGCGTAGCTGCCGTCGTGAATGTAGCCGCCCCGGAGCAGGGAGTTGTCCTCGCAGTGGGCCACAATGATCTTGCCCAGAGCCTTGGCCCGAAGCATGGCCTGCTCCATCATCTGAGTCGACTGCACACCCCGGCCATCGTCGGAGAAGCCTGCCACATAAGGTGCCATGGCCTCCAGATCAGCCAGAGTTTCCCCCTTTTCGCCCACGGTAATGGCGCCGTAGGGGTAGACATGAATGCAGGCGGAATTTTCAATCAAATCCAGCTGCATTTTCAAATGCTCCAAACTGTCCGGAACCGGATTCAGATTGGGCATGGTGCATACCGCAGTGTAACCACCCCGGGCGGATGCCAAACTTCCCGTTCCGATGGTTTCCTTGTATGAAAAACCCGGCTCTCGGAAATGCACATGCACATCACAAAAGCCGGGGAAAACCACGAAACGGGGAGAGTTGAAAACGGAAAGGGTGGAAATGGAGGCACCAATGGTGTCGATGAAAGAACTGCCCAGGGAAGCGGAAATAACCGTTGCCTTGATCCGATCAGTCATAGTTGTCTCCTTTCGCTGTAAATACCTAAAAAAATGTCCTGCCGAAGCGGCAAGACGGAGTGCGGCGAGCCGCTGAACCATATTTATCCTTGAGATTATAGCATGGCTTTCTGCGCTTGTCAACCATAATGTGACATGGTTTTCAAAAATGCCGGAAGAGCAATTCCCATGCTGCCGCTTTCAGGATTCCTGCGATATATTATAAGGAAAGCCGCCGGAAAATGCAATTGCAAATTCCGGCGGGAACTTAAGATTTACACGTTGAACAGGAAGTTTACGATATCTCCGTCTTTCATGACGTATTCCTTGCCTTCGCTGCGCACCAGGCCCTTGGCCTTGGCGGCGGCCATGGTGCCGCAGGCTTTCATATCCTCAAAGGCAATGACTTCGGCACGGATAAAGCCCCGCTCGAAATCGCTGTGGATCTTACCGGCGGCCTGGGGAGCCTTGGTGCCCCGCTTGATGGTCCAGGCACGGCACTCGTCGCTGCCGGCGGTAAGGAAGGAGATCAGGCCCAGCAGGGCGTAGGAGCTGCGAATCAGCCGGTCCAGGCCGCTTTCCGTCACGCCCAGCTCTTCCATAAACATGGCCTTTTCGTCCGGATCGTCCAGTTCGGCAATGTCGGCTTCCAGCTTGGCGCAGATGGGCAGCAGCTGGCTGCCTTCGCTGTCGGCCAGGCCCTTCAGGGCCATGTAGTGGCGGTTGCTTTCCGGGTCGTTGACTTCATTTTCTGCCAGGTTGGCAACGTAAATTGTCTTTTTCAGGGTCAGCAGGTCGGAGGTGGCGATCAGGGCCATATCTTCGTCGCTGCCGTCAAAGGTGCGGGCCAGCTTGCCTTCGTTCAGGTGCTTTAGCAGCTGGGAGAATACGTCGGCTTCGTGGGCAAAGCGCTTGTCGCCGCCCTTGGCAGCCTTCTGGCACTTGTCAATCCGGCGCTCAACCATTTCGATGTCTGCCATCACCAGTTCCAGGTTGATGATGTCCACATCCCGCAGAGGATCTGTGCTGCCTTCCACATGGGTAACGTTGGCATCTTCAAAGCAGCGTACCACATGGACAATAGCGTCGGTGGTGCGGATGTTGCTCAGGAACTTGTTGCCCAGACCTTCGCCCTTGGACGCGCCTTTTACCAGACCGGCGATGTCCACGAACTCAATCACAGCGGGGGTGAGCTTCTTGGGGTTGTGCAGCTGAGCCAGCCAATCCAGCCGCTCATCCGGCACGCTGACCACGCCCACATTGGGGTCGATGGTGCAGAACGCATAGTTGTCCGCAGGCACACCTGCGTTGGTAATGGCATTGAAAAGAGTGGATTTTCCCACGTTGGGAAGTCCGACGATACCTAATTTCATATTCTCAAAAACTCCTTTATTTGCAACGGTTTTTTAATTTCAGGGATGTATTCCGCACCAATTGCGCACCAATTTTGGTAATTTCAGGCATCCAATCGCACCTGGGCGGATGCGCCTTCAAACTGTCTGACAGCCTTGACCAGGGCATGATCGGTAACGTGAACATAGCGGTCCATGGTGGTTTTGATACTGGCGTGACCCAGCAGTTTTTGCAGCACCTTGGGCTGAACGCCTCGTTCAATGGCCCGGGTGGCATAGGTATGGCGCAGGGCGTGCATGGAGATTTTTCTGATGTTGGCTTTTTCACACAGCTTATAAAGGTGCATGTCATAGGAGCTGTTTTTGGTCGGCTCCCCTGTGCGGTAGTTGATGAACACCAGATCCTTCATCCTCAGGCGGCCCATTTGCCCGGTTCGCCGGTCCATGTACTCCAGGACTTTCGAAAGGGTTTCGGACTCCTTTCGCACAGTACGCTCGTCATAGCACGATTTCAGGATTTCATATGCCCGGTTGGTAAGGGGAATGGTCCGATAGCTGGTGGTGGTTTTGGGTGGCCCGGCGCGCCATATACCCTCCTGGTGCCGATACTCCAAAGTCTTGTTGACCGTAAGAGTTCGTCTCTTCCAGTCAATGGAATCCCAGGTAAGACCAATCAATTCCGACGTCCGCAGTCCGGTTTCCAGCAGCAAAGCATATTGCCGGTAGTTGTGGGATTTCTTTGCCGTTTCCAGGAAAGCTGCCTGTTCTTCCAATGTCAGAAACTTGATATCATCTACCGCCCGGACGGGTTTGGAATATCGAACGCCGTCCATGGGATGCTTGAAAATGATATCATTCATGACCGCAGCCCGGAGCATGGTGCCCATGCAGATGTAGACCTGCCGAATGGTAGAACCAGCATAGCGTGCATCCATTCGGTTCAGAACCATCTTACAGTGCATGGGCTTCAGATCCGACAGATACATGGAGCCAATCACTGGCTGGATATTGTAGATGTACCGTTCACGATAGTTCCGTCTGGTATTGGGTGCCAGATCTGCCACCAGATTGTTGAGCCAGAAATCAAACCACGCATCCACAGTCATTTCGTTGGATGCCTTGCGGACCTCTGGTTCTCCTCCGCTTTGCATACTGGCCAACCAATTTCTGGCCTCCGGCAGAGTTTGAAAATGTTTCTCTCTCCGGGTACCACCTTTTGCGGTAAAACGCGCCGCATACTTTCCGTCTTTACGCTGACAGATTCCTTTGCCGCATTCTTTGCCTTTCAGATTTTTGCCCATTTAATGAACTCCTTTCTTACAGCCAAGAAAAGAAGGTTCATCACGACTTTTTATTCTACCATAGAGAACGGGAACTTTCAATACAATTTCCCGTTTTTGGTGCGCACCACATTGCACGAGAAACATTGCCTAAATCGCCACCTTTCCGTCAATATACGCTTCAAACGCTGCACGCTTCACCAGCTTTTTGGTTCCGACATACAGTACAAACGGACAGTTGGGCTGTTTCAGCATGGCGTTGATTTTGTTGATGCCGATGTTGCTGTACTGTGCTGCTTCACGGATGGTCAGCAGCATTTTCCGATCGATAGGCAGGTTCTGATCCTGCTGAATCAGATTTTCCATAATCGTTTTCCTTTCTGAATATATTGTATTGGTAAAGTTTTTCTGAAATTTTCGCTGAGCTATGTTTTGGGGCTTTCTGTGGGTTAAAGGAGAACAGGATCCCTAAGTGAGGAAAATTCTTTCCCCACTCAGGGCCTGTTGGGTGTTCCCCCAATCCCCGACGGCCTCCGGCTAGTGTTTTTTACTGGAGAGGAAAGAGAAATTATCTCTCCCGTTCTCTTGCCCGCTGCCGATTTTTTCCGGTCTGATCGCCTTCCCAACAGGCCGAATTCTTCCCTCCGCGACGATGCGCGACGGTTGCGACGATTGCGACGATGTTTTTTGGGGTGGTATTTTATCGTCGCATCGTCGCGTATCATTGCACGGCAAGGGTTCAGCGACATATTAGTGGGCTGTCCATCCGCCTGAGTATTCAGCCCTTGATCCCACTGGGGCTTTCGAAAAAAATCTCGGGAAGGCGAAAAGTTTTCATTGAACTCTTCTTCTGTTTCTGCTATACTAAGTGTGTACGTTTTGGACGGCTGCCCTCCATCCGCGCCAACAGATGGGCTCAGGGCGGTCGTTTCTTTTGCTTTTGACATAGCTTCTCCTTTCTGTTCGATTGTGTGTGCGCTTCGAAAATCTGTATTTTTCACCCTCTTTCTGTAATGCAAAAAGTCGTTGGGCAGTCAAGCCCAACGACAGCGCACTATGCAAAAGCCGTCGGGCGGTCAAGTGCCCAACGACTGGGCACTATTGTACGAAATTGCTGAGTGAATGTCAAGCGGTTGCCGAGTTACAAATGCGCTTGACATCTCTATTTTGTTTTCAAGCTACGCGGGGACATCTGCTTTTTTTGGTTTGTCTCAGATCGTCCATTGCCAATCGGCTGATATCACTATAGCAGGATTTTTCTTCCTTGTCTTTAACACTGGTTTTACACCTTTTTAACAAGATTTATATTTTATATCATGCGAAGGGGATAAGAAGGGTCCAATCTTAGGAGCTGTTTTCTCTCTGCGTGACGGTGCGACGATAAAATACCACCCCCAAAAACATCGTCGCAATCGTCGCAACCGTCGCGCATCGTTGCAGAGTGGGATATCAGCGACAGATATGACGCTGATATGAAAAAACCAGACCTGGGACAAAGACAAATTTCCAGGTCTGGTTTTCTTTGGCTGTGGAGAAAGGAAAGGGAACTGCTGCCGTGGACCGGTGAAAATAGTTTTCACGATGACTATTCAGCAAGGAATTGAGATATTCCCGTTTATGTGATAAAACAAAAAATTTTTGTGCTTATCGACTTAACTCAGCAAGTCACCATATCTTGTAACAGTCCGAAATATAGGACAGCTTCCATGAGATAATATCGTCACCAGAT
>DVGO01000040.1 GCA_018712645.1 Candidatus Faecousia faecavium
CGGCGGCAATCGTCGTAAGAAATGCCCCTCAAACGCATTTCTATGATGCCTAAAATCGTGGAACAGGGTTGCATATTTGTTTGTCTCCTTTCTTGCAGCATTGCTGCAAGAAAGAGTTTACCATATCAACCTGGCAGTCACACCGTTATCCGAAAACACCGCACCGATCAAGCCGAAACCGTCACACCGCTCGAAGCGAAATCTTCACACCGTTCGGCCGAATATTGCAAAAAAGGACTGGAAATCCCCAATAAAATATGGTATCATATGGTGTAATGCTTTGTTAAAGGAGGGAAATCTGTGAATCTTACTTGGCTGCAAAGCGGATTATATGGTTTTATCTCCGGCCTTATGGATATTTTGCCTGTTTCAGCACCGGCGCATAAGGTGCTCCTGCTGAAATTCTTGGGTGGCTATACTGCGAATGAAACAATGGATTTCCTGATTCATTTGGGGATTTTTGCTGGATTGTATTTCAGCTGCCAAAGTCAGATTATCCGCATTAATCGTGCCCGTGCGCTGGCGAGAATTCCGAAACGGCGCAGAAGACGTCCGTTGGATGTTCGCAGTCTGATGGATTGGAGCATGCTGAAAACCATGCTGATACCAGTCGTGCTGGGATTGTTCCTGTATCAATATGCGGTGAAGCTAAACAATAATTTAATGCTGATCTCCATTTTCCTGCTGGTCAATGGTGTGGTGTTGTACATACCACAGTTTTTTCCCAGCAGCAACCGAGACTCCCGCACGTTGTCCAGAGTAGAAGGATTACTGGTAGGGCTTGGTGCTACGGTATCCGTTCTTCCGGGAATGTCAGCTGTGGGGGCGGCGATATCTATTGGATCGCTGTGCGGTATTGACCGCAGCTATAGTTTGACCATGGCGCTGATGATGAACATGGGTCTGAATCTGGGATTGGCTATTTATGACCTTCTTGGAGTGTTCTCGTCTGGCTTGGGGACCCTATCCTTCTTAATTGTCATACGGTACTTACTCACGGCACTGATAGCCTTCGGAGGAAGTCTGCTGGGCGTTAAATTGATGCGTTATTTGGCTGCTGATCACGGCTATGCGGTGTTTGCGTTTTACTGCACCGGCCTGGCTTTATTTACATTTATCTTAAATCTTGTGGCATAGGAGGTTTGTCATGGCTCAGAAGAAAACTTCCAGCCGAGCAGAAAAATTGGTTTCCGATACGAAGAAGCAGACTCCTGCATCATCGACAACCAAATCCGCTCCGAAAAAAAAGAATACGAAGAAGCCGACGGTATCTTCCAAAAAGACACCAAAAGCAAAGACGGAATATGAAAATCCCATTCCGGCAAGCGCAGTGGTGGCGATTCTCAGTCTGTTGTTGTTTGTCTTGTTTGTCGTCATCAGCATTAACCCTGATGGTGCATTACTGAAGGTAATCAAATCTGTGGTATTTGGATTGATTGGACAAGCAGGATTTTATTTTTCCATTCCAGCACTGCTGTATCTGTTTGTCATTCATACTTTCAGCCGTAAAACGGCTGTCAGAATGCGCAGTATCTGCTTGGTAATTTTTGTCTTGATGTGCGGTGCCATCTATCACTTGCTGGTACAAAAGTACGACATGGTTGGTCAGGGAATGGAGGTCATCAAGGATCTGTATACTGGCGGTGCTTCCGGAAGAACCGGCGGTGTGATCTGTGGTGGCTTTGCGCTGCTGCTTCGCTGGTCCTGTGGGCTTCCGCTGTCGTTTGTTATTACTATTACAGTTGCTGTTTTTACTTTGCTGGGTGCCATGCAAATTACCATTCCCAGTATTATCCGGGCTATCGCAAATCGCCCCAGAGATGACTGGGAAGAGGACGATTATATTGAACCGGCAGCCATTGTGGTCAACCACATCGCAAACAAACAAATTGCCTATAAACAGCGGCGCAGAGAACAGGCTGCTATGGCGCAGGTGACGAAAGCTGAGCGCATAGCTGCTGCAGCAGAGCAACCCAAACATTTCGATCAGAATCAGATGCCTCAGAAACGCCAGGAGCCACCGACTCCGGCACCATCGAAGGCGGAACCTGATGTCCAGGAAGATGTTAAGCAAGTTCCTGGTAAGGGTGCTTCTTTTATGGACCGGATTGACCGGGAAATCAATGCTCCTCTGGTTGGAACATCGGAATATGTACGTGAACCTGTGCCTAATGTTTTTGAGGAACCGGTCGCTGTGCCTGTTCGTGTGGATGCTGAGGAATTGGAGCCGGAGATTCCGTCCCGGATGCCGGAACTGAAACGTCAAGAACCGACTGCCTCTTACGCGAAGGCGGAGCAGCCGACTAAACCTGCTCCTGTTCCGGAAACCAAAACAGGAAAAGTCAGTGCCAAAGATACGGCAGCATCTGCGCAAGAGGTTGCGCAGGAGATTGCACAGGCGCAGACCATACCAAAAACAGAATACTGTTTCCCGCCAATTGACCTGCTGAAGCGTCCAATGCGAGGTGGGGGTGACGGAACGGAAGAGATGCGGGAAAATTCCCGCCGGCTGAATGAAACCCTGGCCAGCTTCCGTATTGATGCACATATCATTAACGTTACCCGCGGACCCAGTGTTACCCGGTATGAAGTTGAACTGGATAAGGGTGTTCGGTTGAACAAGCTGACGGGATGTGCTGACGATATTGCACTGAGTCTTGGCGCATCTGGCGTTCGGATAGCGGCTGTGCCAGGAAAGATTTCTGTGGTTGGCATCGAGGTGCCCAACCGTGTGGTCACTACCGTTTCCCTGCGTGAGGTCATTGACTCAACGGAATTTGCACGATCCAAATCCAAATCCTCCTTTGCTGTTGGCAAGGATATCGGCGGAAACTGCATTATTGGCAACATCGCAAAAATGCCCCACTTGCTGATTGCAGGTACAACTGGTTCCGGTAAATCGGTCTGTATGAATTCGATTATCATCAGTCTGTTGTACAAGGCCAGCCCGGATGATGTCAAACTCATTATGGTTGACCCAAAGATGGTAGAATTGGGCATCTACAATGGCATTCCCCATTTGCTGATTCCGGTTGTGACTGATCCCAAGAAAGCGGCAGGCAGTTTACAGTGGGCTGTAACGGAAATGCTGCGGCGGTATAAACTGATGTCAGATGCCGGTGCCCGGGACCTGGAATCTTATAATTCCATTGTGGAAGCGGAAGAGGACGGTCAGAAGATGCCTCAGGTGGTTATCATCATTGATGAGTTGGCAGATATGATGATGGTTGCTGCCAAGGAAGTGGAAGACTCCATCTGCCGGATTGCCCAGATGGGCCGTGCAGCCGGAATGCATCTGATTATTGCAACCCAGCGTCCTTCTGCGGACGTGATTACCGGCTTGATGAAAGCCAACATTCCCTCCCGGATTGCGTTCTCGGTGGCGTCTGCTATGGAATCCCGGATCATTCTGGATACTATGGGCGCTGAAAAACTGGTAGGCAAGGGCGATATGCTTTTTGCGCCCATTGGGTGCGGAAAGCCCCTTCGTGTTCAGGGATGCTTTGTTACCGATTCCGAGGTTGAGTCCGTTGCCGAGTATGTAAAAGAAAATTACGTTGCCGATTACAACCAGCAGGTGCTGGCTGAGATCGAGAAGAAAGCCCAGCAAACGGGCAAGAAAACGCCCAGTGTCTCTGACCCGGATCCCAGTGATGAGGAGTTGGAAGGGGATGAGATGCTCCCTGCTGCAGTGGATGTTATCTTGGAAACCGGACAGGCCTCTGTCTCCATGCTTCAGAGACGGCTGAAACTGGGATATGCCCGTGCTGCCCGGATTGTGGATGAAATGGAAGAGAAGGGGATTGTTGGCCCCTTCCAGGGTTCCAAACCCAGATCCATTCTGATTACAAAAGAGCAGTGGCAGGCCAAGAAGAACGGGAATAGTCAGCAAATGGATTTTGATGATTTGCAGGACTTTTCGGAAGATGTATAATTGCAAAACCTCCTCCTGGGGTCCAGGAGGAGGTTTTATCGTTAGCGTGTTTTTTGCAGATGCAAAGCCTGATCCAAAATAGCGTTGGCTGCAGCATCTTTGCTTAAAAGGGGAAGTTCGGTGATGCTGTCCTTGGTTATGAGGGTGATAACATTGGTGTCAACTCCGAAACCGGCACCGTCCACTTTCAAATTATTGGCACAAATCATGTCCACATGCTTGCTGTCCAATTTTTTTCTGCTGTTTTCAACCAAATTCTGGGTTTCCATGGAGAATCCACAGATGATCTGGCCAGCGGTGCGGTGCTGACCTAAATATCTCAGAATATCTTGAGTGCGCTTTAACGGGATGGACAAGTCGGTACCAGACTTCTTGATTTTGTTATCCTGATACTCCGATGGGGTATAGTCTGCCACAGCTGCCGCCTTGAAGATAAAATCTGCATTCGGTGCCAGAGAAGCCACTGCATCAAACATATCCTGAGCCGACGTGACCGGCACTACGTTTATAAAAACAGGAGGCTGAACTGTCATGGGGCCGCAAATCAGTGTTACCTCAGCACCCCGAAGCATGGCCATTTTGGCGATGGAGCAGCCCATTTTTCCCGTAGAGTGGTTAGTCAGATACCGTACCGGATCCAAAGCTTCCTGAGTAGGGCCTGCTGTTACCAGAACGTGCTTTCCAGCCAGATCATGAGGCATTGCCACATGGCGTAAAACATGCTCCAGCAAAATTTCCGGCTCCGGCAGTTTCCCTTTGCCAACTGCGCCGCAGGCCAGGCGGCCGCTGGCTGGTTCAATGACTTCCCAGCCATAGTGCTGCAGAAGCTTCAGATTATCCTGGGTAACAGGATTTTCATACATGTTGGTGTTCATTGCCGGTGCGATTAGTTTCGGGCAGCGGCAGGCAAGCACCGTTGTGGTCAGCATATCATCAGCCAACCCGTGGGCGAGTTTGGCACAGACGTTGGCAGTAGCAGGGGCAATGATAACCAGGTCAGTGCGCTCTGCCAGGGAGATGTGCTCCACCTGATGGGTGAAATTTCTGTCAAACGTATTTACCATGGTACGCCGCCCGGTAAGCTGTTCAAAGGTTAGCGGCGCAATAAACTCCGTAGCGTGTTGGGTCATAATCACTTCCACTGCAGCGTGCTGCTTGACCAACGCGGAAGCCAAGGCAGCTGCTTTGTATACAGCAATTCCGCCGGTAACTCCAAGAAGAATCGTTTTTCCTTTCAGCATATATATGCCTCCTGAATCGTTTTTTGTTATTATAGTCAATAACCCAGGTGCTGTAAAGCCTGGATTTCTGCTTGTAATTTCCAGTTTCCGTTGCTATAATGTCCCTGGAGCTACGGCTCCAAAATTTGCGCTGTATCCTTATTCTGAGGAACGGCAGCAGGAGGTAATTGAATTATGAAGAAAACAACCCTGGACACCCGATCCATGGCTGTGCTTGCCATGCTGTGTGGCGTGCTGCTGGTCATGGGCATGACGGGAATCGGCTTTATCCCGCTTCCTGTGATCAAAGCGACGACAATGCACATTCCAGTGATTCTGGGAGCGGTCTTACTTGGCCCGGGAGCTGGAGCTGTACTTGGCGGACTGTTTGGTCTTTGCTCTATTTGGGCCAATACTACTTCTCCGGGACTGCTTGCTTTTGCATTTTCCCCCTTTATGAGTACGGAAGGTTTATTGGGGGCTATGAAAAGCGTATGGATTGCGCTGGGGTGTCGGATTTTGTTTGGAGCCATCGCCGGATGGCTTTGGAAGTTCTTTAAGGCTGTGCTGAAACGGGACTATGCTGCACTTCCGGTTACTGCAGCTGTGGCAACTGTATGCCATACCTGTCTGGTTATGGGCAGCATTTATATTCTGCTGGCGCAGCAGTATGCCCAGGCAAAAAATGTGGCTATTACGGCGGTGTTTGGCTTGGTAATGGGGACCGTTACAGCATCCGGCATTCCAGAAGCCATTGCCGCTGCGGTTTTGGTAACTGTCATTGGAAAATCCCTTCTGCATTTGATGGCGCAGGCGAAAAAACGGTAAGGAGACCTGATTATGCTTCTGGCAATCGACATCGGCAACACCAATCTGGTGATTGGCTGCATCAAAGATGATAAAATACTCTTCAAGGCCCGTATTGCAACCGACAGGCTGCGTACCTCCGACCAGTACGGTGTGGAAATCAAAAACATGATGGAAGCCTACGGTGTACAGTTGGCAGAGATTGATGATTGTATCATTTCTTCTGTTGTGCCCCCGGTTTTCAACTCCGTCCGTACGGGTGTCATTAAAATTCTCGGTAAGCAGCCTATGGTTGTTGGCCCCGGATTAAAAACCGGATTGAACATTCATATGGATGTACCGTCCCAGGTAGGCAGCGACCGAATTGTGATTGCGGTAGCAGCTTTGGCAGAATATACGGCGCCGCTGATTCTCATGGACTTGGGTACTGCCACAACCATCGAGGTGGTGGAGCCGGATAACGTCTATCTGGGAGGCATTATTTTTCCTGGTGTCCGGGTGTCGCTGGATGCACTGACCAGCCGGACATCTCAGCTGCCAGGCATCAGCCTGGACAAACCCAAGCAGGTGATTGGAAAAAACACAGTGGACTGCATGCGCAGCGGCATGATGTACGGTACGGCCGCTATGTTGGATGGATTGGTTGATCGAATTGAAGAAGAACTTGGACATACCTCCACCATCATTGCAACCGGCGGACTGGCTCAGTTCATCACACCGCTGTGCAAGCACGATATCATTTTGGAAAAGAACTTGCTGCTCAAAGGATTGAATATCCTTTACAAAAAGAATAAACGGTAACGGAAACCGGTCGCAATTTGCGGCCGGTTTTTTCTGTGCCCGGTGCTATTGCAGCGTCTGCTCACATAGTCTTTCCCAGGAGTGATGCAAATGATGTGTGCATGGAAAGAACTGCTGGCGATCTTACCGATGCGTCTGCGAGCGGATGTGGACAAGCAGGGGAGGGAGAACCTTCAGGAACTGCGCCTGCGAATCAATGCGCCGCCAGAACTGGTTCTGACAGGAAAGGTAAGTTGGCTGTCAGGAAATGTTACCCAGGACGAGCTGAATTTCGTAGTCAATACTGCCAGCCGGTATTCTCCCTGGGCTGCGTCAACAGCGGCACAAGGGTACCTGACAGCTCCCGGCGGCCACCGAATTGGAATTTGTGGAGAGGCGGTTTGTAAGGACGGAAATATTACGGGAATGCGCCATATTTCCTATCTTTGTATTCGTGTGGCAAGGGATTTCCCAGATTTGCTGAAAAGTCTGCAACGGCTTGAAGGTTCTGTTTTGATTTTGGGGGCACCTGGATGGGGGAAGACAACGCTGCTTCGCTGCCTTATTCGGCAGGTCGCCCAGGAGGAAGCGGTCAGCGTGGTGGACGAGCGAGGCGAATTGTTCCCGCAGGGCTTTTTGTGTGGAAGGCGAATGGACATTTTAACGGGCTGCCCAAAGTCTGCTGGGATTGAAATGATGCTTCGTACCATGGGGCCAGCCTGTATCGCTGTGGATGAAATCACCGCGGCTGCGGATTGTCAAGCGCTGATACAGGCGGTAAACTGTGGGGTCAGGCTTCTGGCAACTGCACACGCTGGATCTTCCCGCGACTATTGCCAAAGAGGTGTCTACCGAGAACTGGTTCATCAAAAAATCTTTGATACATTGATTGTTTTGCACCAGGATAAATCCTATCATGTAGAAAGGATGACGCTATGACATACAAATGGATTGGAGCAGTACTGGTATTGGTCAGCTGCGGTGGTTTCGGATTTACGATTGCATCCGGATACCGGAGAGAAGAACAACGACTGCGACAGCTACTCCGGGCGCTGCAATATATGGAGTGTGAACTGCAATATCATTTGACACCATTGCCGGACTTGTGCCGCCAAGCAGCCATGGAAACCGGCGGCAGCGTTCGGGACGTGCTGAACAAGCTGGCCAGGGAATTGGAAAGTCAGATTGCGCCGGACGTGTCCAGCTGTATGCGTGCAGCAATCGAGGACTATCAGGACTTTCCCAAAAGATTCCGGCGGCTCATGCTTCAACTGGGCAGAACTCTGGGGCGTTTTGACCTTGCAGGACAGATACAGGGACTGCAGGCAGTTCAGGCGTCCTGCATGCAGGAGCAGAAGGCACTGGAGCAAAACCGGGAGATGCGTCTTCGCAGTTATCGAACATTGGGACTTTGTGCCGGAGCAGCTCTGGCCATATTGTTTGCATGACTATGGATATTGATCTGATTTTCAAAATTGCCGCGATTGGCATTATTGTATCGATTCTCAATCAGGTTTTGTCTCGTTCCGGAAGGGAAGAGCAGGCAACCATGACAAGCCTTGCGGGATTGGTTGTGGTGCTGATGATTGTAGCCCAAAAGATTGCAGATCTTTTTGACTTGGTAAAAACGCTGTTTGAATTCTAATGGATGAATTTTGGAAAGCTTCAGCTGCTGTGCTGTTGACAGTGGTAATGGTTCTCGCCCTGGGGAAACGGGAAAAAGACATTTCTGTATTGCTGACCATGGCGGTATGCTGTATGGTTACCGTCACCGCAATATCATATTTAGAGCCGGTACTGGACTTGCTGTGGGAACTGGAATCTATGGCAAATGTCCAGGGTGGAATGATGGAAATTCTGATGAAGGCTGTGGGAATCGGTCTGGTGGTGGAGGTTGCAGGGATGATCTGCACAGACTCTGGCAACAGTTCTCTAGGAAAGACCATTCAGACACTGGGGACAGTGGTCATTCTTTACCTATCCATACCGCTTTTCCGAGGCTTTTTAACATTGGTACAGGAGATATTGGGACAAGTATGAAAAAACTGATATTGCTGCTTTTCCTGGTTTTCGCTTTGGCTCCCAAAGGATATGCAATGGAGTTCACAGCTCCAGAAGTGCCGAGAGCTGCCGAGGACAGAATGCCGGAAAATACAACGTCCTTTTCCGATGGTTTTTGGGAATTGGTTCAGTCCTCGCTATTGGCTCTGCGCCCGGATATCAAGGAAGCCTGCGCAGCCAGTCTGGGGGTCATTGCTGCGGTAATGCTGGTGTCCCTGTTGGGTTCTTTCCAGGAAGGCAGCCAGTCTGCTGCCAACCTGGTAGGCTGTATTACAGTGGGAGGAACGCTGATGCTGCGCACCAATTCTATGATCCATCTTGGATCGGAAACGGTTCTGCTGCTAAGTGACTATGGGAAACTTTTATTTCCGATTATGACAGCTGCGCTGGCGGCTCAGGGCGGCGTTACCTCCTCCGCAGCACTCTATACCGGGACAACGATTTTTGATGCAGTCCTGGGCAGCCTGATTTCCAAGTTGCTGCTTCCAATGGTTTACCTTTTTCTGGTGCTGGCCGTGGCAAACAGCGCTGTGGGGGAGAATGTCCTGAAAAGAATGCGGGATTTTATCAAAAACTCCATGAGCTGGTGCCTGAAAACCTTGCTGACGGTGTTCACTACTTATATGAGCATCACAGGTGTGGTCAGCGGCACCACGGATGCGGCGGCATTGAAGGCGACAAAGGTGACGATTTCTTCCGTGGTGCCGGTAGTGGGAGGAATTTTGTCAGATGCGTCAGAAGCGGTACTGGTCAGCGCCGGCGTTATGAAAAATGCTGCGGGCATCTACGGAATTTTGGCAGTGCTGGCAGTTTTTTTAGAGCCGTTTTTGCGCATCGGGCTCCATTATCTGATGCTGAAAGCCACTGCATCTATCTGTGGAATTTTTGGATCAGGAAGGATAACGGGCCTCATTGAGGACTTTTCCTCCGCTATGGGTCTGCTGCTGGCAATGACAGGCGCTACTTGCCTTCTGCTGCTGATCAGTACCGTCTGCTTTATGAAAGGAGTGGGATAATGGATGGCATTCGGCAATATATTTTCACCGTCATTGCAGCAGCACTGCTCTGCGGTGTGCTATCCAGTATCTTTCATCAAGGAAAATCCAAAGATCTGCTGCGAATTCTCTGCGGAATCTTTTTGGCTTTCACCGTTTTAAAGCCAATTACAGGGGTGGACTTGTCAGATATTTGGGAAGAATCTCTCATCTTCGAATCAGATGCGGAGCAAACTGCAGCCCTGGGAGAAAATATGGCCTATCAGGCAATGACGGAACTCATAAAAGAGAAATCCCAAGCATATATCTTGGACAAAGCCGCTGAACTGGATGCATCTATCACTGCTGAAGTTACCGTCAGCGAAGAAGAAACGCCGAAGCCGTTATCCGTGGTAATCAGCGGCCAAGTTTCTCCTTACAATAGGAAGAAGCTGGAGTCCATTTTGGAAACGGATTTGGGCATTGCAAAGGAGAATCAGGTATGGACTGGTTGAAGGGGAAAGAGACTGTTGCTGTGTTTATGAAGAAATACCGCTATGTGCTGTTGGTGCTGGCGGTAGGAATATTTCTGATGGCATTGCCGGAACAGGAATCTCTCCCTGAGCAGACCACGCAGGTGGCAGAACAGACAGAACCGCAGCTGGAAGATACTTTGGCCCAGTTACTTAGTCATCTGGAAGGCGCAGGAAAGGTAGAAGTGATGCTAACCCAAGCCAAGGGACAGCAGACACTTTACCAGACGGATGAAGATACATCGGTTTCCGATGGAAATACGGACACCCATCGGCAAACAGTACTGGTAAGCGGAAGCGATCGGGGAGAAACGGGATTGATCCGCCAGATCAACCCGCCAACGTATCAGGGGGCTATTGTCCTGTGTCAAGGTGCGGACAATGCAAATATTCGGCTTTCCATTGTGGAGGCTGTCATGAGTGTCACAGGTCTGCGCTCTGACTGTATTACGGTTTTGAAAATGAAATGAATGGAGGCATTTTTATGAAAGTATGGAAGAAGAATCTGGTAGCAGCGGCGGTGCTGGTTACGGTATGCGCCGGAATCTACGTCAACTGGCTCTATACGGAGGAATCAACCGCTGCCAGTCTGATGGACACTGTGGATGTAGAAAAGGTGATGTCTGATGATGCGCTGATTCTCAGTGAAGATATGGAAGCGGTTTCTTCAGACGTTCAGACAACGGCTACAGACTATTTTGCTGCGGTTCGCTTGTCACGTCAGCAGGCACGGGATAGTGCGGTAAATCTTCTCCAGGAAGCGATGGCCTATAATGGGACCGATAGCTCCAAGGAAGTGGAATCGGCCATGGAATTGGAGGAAATTGTTCAGACTGCACTGAGTGAGGCGCAGATTGAAAGCCTGATCATAGCCAAAGGCTATACAGATTGTGTTGCTTACATGTCGGGTGAGGGGATTTCGGTTGCAGTATCTTCACCAGAAGGCGGGTTGCAGCAGGAAGATGTGGCTGTAATTGCAGATATCGTCATGTCCCAGTCGGCGTACTCCCTGGGTGATATCCGGGTAGTAGAGGTGCAGTGATTTTCCATAAAAAGCAGTTACCGGAAGCCTATGGGCTTCCGGTAACTTTTGATGTTATAATTTTATTTTGGACAATATGGATGCCAGCCAGTCACCTGTCTTTGGATTGGTAGGATCTGCTCTTGGCGGAATATACGTTACTTCGTCGCAATTTCTTACACGCAGCACACATGCCCCTGAGTCGTCCAGGTAACAGATGCCCATGGCGCGTACGGTTCTCCCTGGCTTGATTTCCAAGGCAAGTTCATTTAATCCCGTGCTGCCGGACTTGATGTTGGGCTCAATCAAAATAACAGCCTGATCACCCTGCATGTCTTTGATGGTCAAACGAGAAATGCCTTTGCTATCGGATGTTTTAATAACAGATACAACGGTTCCTTCCACTTGCAGCAGTTCACCACCATGGATCGAGTAGTCCATAGCCAGCTTTGCGGCAAGCGTTCGGGGAACAAACCGATAGTATTCCTCGGCCGGAAGTGTATAATCTGTAACTTCCAGATACAGTTGATTATCGGAGTCTTTGAGAACGCCAACTACTTCCATGGGGCAGCCAATCTGGATACCAGTTTGAGAAATACCAGATATTGCAATACCGCCGGAATTGTCTTGAAGGTACATGCAATCTGCAAATGTAGTGTTCACGTTTGCATTTCCGGCAGTAATGTAACCTTTTATTTTATACACATCTCCAATGGAGCCGTTTCGAACCTCCAAAATTGGGCTGCAGGTGACTGATTCTGCTTTTGGTCCAAAGGTAAGTGCCAAAGTTTCTTCCAAAGTCCGCGGAACACCGTTGATCTTGCCTGTGACGACTGCGCGCAGGTGCACAATTCCTTCTTGATCCCACGTAAAAGGAATGTCATGGGTGTATTGATCTGCTGCTCCTACACAGCCTGGTGCGGAGACCTCCTGTATCAGAGAGTCTTCTGCATAGATGCGGATTGTGTCAATCATAAACTCAAAGGCTTCTTGATTGGAAAGGGATAGTGTCAGTGTTACAAGCTGTCCTTGCTCCGGTTTTTCTACATCTGAAAGGAAACTGTCGATTCGGATATCGGAATAATCTTCTACCCACACAGGTGCGGTGACAGCCAGCTGCTGATCCGGCTGGGATATTTTGAGAAAATAATAGTGATAGCCACCAGGCACTTGGAAAGTGATGCGTTCCTTAGCGGTGTTGACAGTTTGAGAGGCAATCACAGTGCCACCGTCAGCTATGACCTCTATCAAGCCAATAGATGCATCTGTGGGATCGGATACAATAATTTCTGCCTGTAAGGTTCCAGAATCATGAATCGTGGAACCCATGAGGGAGCCGTTTAATTTGTACGTTATAGATAGATCCGGATCTTGCGTTGCATATACATGGTGGTTTCGGATGGCCTGAAAAAGGCTGCCTTCCGTCAGCTGATCACATAGAACTGCAGTCCTCGCATTTTGAATATCAATAGATGCATCGTGATTATTCTGATTGCAGGAAGGTGCCAAATGCCAGCCGTTATCCAATGCCTTAATATAGTATTCATACCCATCAAAGTTCCCCTGGTCACCCACTTCAATTAAATGCATCATGGTATCGTACTGTGTTTGATAATTGCTGAAATTCTGGAAGTTACCAAAAGAGGTACCGGGATGGTTAAATTGACTGATTGCTTCAGGAACAGAAGACAGTATCGAAAAATAATCTTCCAAAGCTACGGCCTGCTCGCGTGTGGTCCATCCAGAAGTTCCAAGTGTTGAAATATGCCCCAGTAAGCGGTCATTTCCCCAGGATATCTCATATCCATACAACCCTAGAAAGGTATCATTGCTCACAGCGGCAGCTGCATCTTTTCCGCTTTTCCATTCGGTGCTGATTTCCGAGCCGTTTGCGTCAATGGCTCCGCTGCTGGCTTGATCCAAGGAGTTACTGTGGTCTGTTACTGCGTAAAAATCCAAACCTTCTACTTGACTGGCGGCTTCAAACATATCCTTGACGCTGGCTGTTCCGTCGGATATGGTAGAATGAGCGTGCAGAAGGCCGAAGTATGGCCGAATTTCTCCTTCTAACAAATCGTCTTTTGGGTTAGAATCCGGGGTTGCACTCCAAAAACGAAGAATCTGATCGGAAGCATCTGACTGATGGTCCAAAAGCATTTGCCACGTTCCGTCTTGAGAGGTGGTCAAATATCGGTTGCTGATCGTGTGAAGCAGATAATTTCCTTCTATTTTCCACGGACAACTGGGGGCATTCGTAATGCTTAATCCGTGATGATTGTCATCGCAGGATAACCAGCCGGATGCACATTGAAATGCCAATGCATCACCTGCCATTGTAATGGTAAAAGCATCAGCAGTTTCGGGGCATTCTATTGTATCTGAGGAAAAACGTACGGGGACTGCGGTCAAAGTTTCTTCTTCCACATCCAATGCCCAGATATTATCTCCGGAAGTTACAGTAATAATTACGGTATCGCCTGAATGGACTTCTGAATAATCAACAGAGTACCAGGTAGTCAAGGTGTTATCGGTTTTAAAAGATACTTTTATAATCTCATCTGCGTAGAATTGCCCATTGATTACAACGCCGGATGCATTCACTATATCACCTGGAAGGATACCTTGGGGAAGAGTGGTTGCCAAAGGGACAGATGCGCTATCCTGTGTAAGGATGCCATCTTCTATGGTGATCTGCGTTAATGAAATGTGCCTGTTTTCTGGCACATCAGAAAGGGAGACTTCAGTCATTGGCAGGGGAGCGGTGCCGATGTTCTCATAAGAGATGGACGTAAACGTTCCATTAAACTGGATGAGCATCTCAATGTAATCTCCAGGTGTCAAGAAATTAGAATTATCAACTGCAATTACCATTCCACCTGTGTCATCTTCGATAACCACATAAGTGTCCGCAGAATAAATAACAGTGCCCTGAATCAACATAGGTAAGCTATTGCTAGATGCCGCAATTGCATCCGCAATAGAAATTGGGGATGCATCGGGTTGTCCTGTTGGCACATCTGGCTCAGCAGACGATGGTTCGGTTTCTGGGGAAGTAGGCTCCACTACCTGTTCTGGTACCTCTTGAGGTGGCACGGTTGATACAGTTTCCGAAGGTTCTGATGCAATATCGGGGCCCGGAGTGCTTTCTACTGCTTGTTCTGTTTGCTGGGGAATGTCTTCAACGGATTGTGCCAAAGCCTGTACAACGAAGAATTGCAGAAACAGCGTAGCGGAAAGGAAAAGAGATAGTGTTTTTCGTGAAAATTTTTTCATATGTGCGATCCTCCTTAATTTTCAAACCGTTGAACATAATATCACACTAAGAAGAAACATTCAAACCTATTTTGCGAATTCTGTCGAAATCTGTCGAAAGTGGTTCATAGTTAAGAAAGATTCTGAATCTTTAATCTTTTCCTTGTATTTTCCTGGAACTGTGGTATAATATACAAAACTATGTCATGCAGCTTTGCGTGGCAGGATTCAGGAGGTATCCCTATGGCTGAATATAAGCAGTACATTACGCAGAACCAGGAAAATGGATCTGTTATGATTTCTGAGGATGTCATCGCTACTATTGCAGAGCATGCGCTTATCGATGTAGATGGCGTGGTAAAAGGCGGATCTGAAATCGTTGGAAAGAAGAGCTGGGGCAAGGGAATGCGGATTACCATTTCCGAAGACAATACCCTGAGCATTGGATGCAATGTGATTGTCCGTTACGGTGACAGCGTTGTCAACGTTGCAAATGCAGTGCAGGATGCCATTGCCAATGCAGTGGAATCTGTAACTGGTGTAACGTTTTCGGATATCAATGTTAATGTCTGCGGCATTGTCCGTAAGTAAGGGTTTCAGTATGACGAGAGGCAATGCCAGAGAACTGGCAGTACATTTGATCTACGGCCGGGAGTTTACCGGTGAAGAGCCGGAGCAGATTGTGTCTACCCGCCTGGATAAGACATATTACCGTAATCTAGGTGCGGAAAATGATATTTATGAAGAACGTCCCAGTCGGGTGCAGATGCAGTATCTGGACACAGTGGTATCCGGTGTAGCGAATCGCGCGGATGAACTGAACGAACAGATCAGTAAATATGCGATTGGCTGGAATGTCAGTCGGATTTCTCGACTGACTCGCTGCATTCTTCAGCTGGCGATTTTTGAAATCCTCTATGTGGAGGATGTGCCCACTGGTGTCGCAGTTTCTGAGGCTGTGAGGCTGGCAAAAAAGTATGACGGTGATGATACCGGTTCTTTTGTCAATGGTATATTGGGAAGTTTTGCCCGGAGCATAGCTGCTCCCGAAACTGAGGAAGTGCCATGATTAGTGTTGGAATTGACACCAGCAACTATACGACATCGATTGCCTACTTTGATGGAGATGCAGGCGAGAATTGCTCTCGGTTACTTCCTGTTAAGCAGGGGGAACTTGGACTGCGCCAGTCTGATGCCGTTTTTTCTCACATTAAAAGCCTGCCGGAGCTTTCCGGCAGGCTGTTTTCCCATTTCTCGGGGAAGGACATTGATGTTGTTGGTGTCAGCACACGGCCCCGAGCAGTTGAGGGAAGCTACATGCCCTGTTTTATGGTGGGGTATTCTCACGCCAGAATGTTGTCAGAGGCATTGAAAGTGCCGCTGGTGGAAGTTTCTCACCAGCAAGGTCATGTTGCGGCGGCCCTTTGGAGTTCCGGACATATGGAACTGATGGATCAGCCTCACTTGGCCTGGCACCTATCCGGCGGAACCACTGAGCTGCTGTTGGTGGAACCTGAGGGGAAAAATGTTACCTGTACAAAAATTGGTGGTACTTCCGATATTTCTGCAGGACAGCTGATTGATCGAACTGGACAGTTATTAGAGCTTCCGTTTCCATCTGGAAAACATTTGGATCAGCTGAGTATGGAAGCAGCCGGAAAGGATGTATTCCGGGTTAAGTGCGACAATATGACCTTTTCGTTGTCTGGTGTGCAGAATAAAGTACAGCAATTCTATGCTGTCCATTCTGATGCCGCAGAGACGGCAGCCTATGCACTGCGATGTGTCTGTACAGCAGTGGTGGCAGCAACACAGCAGGCCCAAAAGGCGTATCCTGGTTTGTCTGTGGTTTTTTCCGGCGGTGTTGCCTCCAACCGCATGTTGCGTCAGGCGGTGGAGCATCTTAACCCTGTTTTCTCGCCGCCTCAGTTCTCTACAGACAACGCCATGGGTGTTGCAGTTCTGGCGATGCGCGCAATGGAGGAATAACATGGCGCAGGAAGTTTTGTCCATTACACAACTGAATGAGTATATCCGAGGCCGCATGGATACGGACCCACTGCTGACCCAAGTGGCTGTCCGTGGGGAAATCAGCAACTATAAATTATATCCTTCAGGACACCATTATTTTACCCTTAAGGATGAAAGCAGCGCCTTGAAATGTGTTATGTTCAAAGGCAATGCCATTCGGCTCCGTTTTCGCCCGGAAAACGGTATGAAGATCATCGCTATGGGCCGGGTAACAGTGTTTCCTCGAGACGGTGCGTATCAGCTCTATTGTGCCGCCATGGCTATGGATGGTATCGGAGATCTGTATGCGGCTTTTGAACAGCTGAAGAAAAAGCTGGAAGCCCAAGGCCTGTTCGATCCAACACATAAAAAACCGTTGCCCAAATATCCTGGTACCATCGGCATCATCACCAGTTCTGCCGGTGCGGCCGTGCACGATATGCTGCGCATTCTGCGCAAGTGTTACCCATTGACCCGTGTTCGCCTACTTCCGGTGAGAGTGCAAGGTGCAGAAGCGCCAGGAGAGATTGCTGCCGCTATAGGCTATGCCAATCACTATAAATTGGCAGATCTGCTGATTGTTGGACGAGGCGGCGGTTCCATTGAAGACCTTTGGGCGTTTAATGATGAGCGGGTTGCGCAGGCGATTTACGCATCCAATATTCCGGTAATCTCGGCGGTTGGCCATGAGCCGGATGTAACCATTTCTGATTTTGTAGCGGATTTGCGGGCAGCGACGCCTTCCAACGCGGCGGAATTGGCGGTACCCGATCAGGATGCCCTGCGGCAAAATTTGGATGCCATGTCCACCGCCATGGCAGTTGCACTGAATCGCCAGCTGAAAGCCGCAAGACAGCATCTGAATACATTGGCCCAGTCTCCGGTTCTGCGCAATCCGACAGGCTATATCCAGCAGCAGGGGAAGGGATTAGAACTGTTGAAGAATCGATTGATCTCTGCCCAAAATCAGGCAATCAACCAAAAGAAACAACGCTACATTGCAGCTGTTTCGAAATTGGACGCGATGAGTCCCCTGAAAGTATTGACCCGTGGCTACTCTATGGCACAGACCAGTGCGGGAGAAGTTTTGCGCTCCGTTCATCAGGTGGAATTGAGGGAGCGAGTCAGCATACGATTAACAGACGGAATACTCTCTGCAACTGTTATGGATAAGAAGGAGGAATCCCAATGAACCAGAGCAATGCTACCTTTGAACAATCCATGGCCCGCCTGGAACAGATTGTTCGGGCTATGGAGCGAGGAGATGTGCCGCTGGAAGAGAGCTTGAAGCTGTTCCAGGAAGGAACAGAGTTGGTACGCAGCTGCGGAAAGCTTTTGGATGAGGCCCAACTTGAGGTGAAAAAAATCATGACCGCTCAGGATGGCAGCCCGGTGGAGGAGGCGTTCCAGGATGAACCTTGATGGACAAATTCAGCAGTACCGGGATTTTACAGAGGACTATCTGAAAAATATTTATAAAAAATTCCGGACAGAACCGCAGACACAACTGTTCGATGCAATGGAGTACAGCCTCTTGGCAGGAGGAAAGCGCCTGCGGCCCGTCTTAGCTTATGAGTTTTGCCGCATGTGTGGTGGACAGTGGCAGGATGCCGCGCCTTTTGCTGCCGCAATCGAGATGATTCATACATACAGCTTGATTCATGATGACTTGCCCTGTATGGATAATGACGATTTCCGCCGCGGACGTCCAACCAATCACAAGGTATTTGGAGAAGGTATGGCGGTTTTGGCAGGGGACGCACTGCTGACAGACGCGTTTATGATTGCTTCTATGGGGAAACTGCCTCAACCCTGGACCATGGCCGATGCGATTTCTCTGATGGCGGAAGGCGCTGGTTCTTTGGGAATGGTTGGCGGCCAGGTCCTGGACATTATGAGCCAGGAGCGGGAATTGTCTGAACAGGAAGTCCTGGATATTCAGTCCCGCAAGACCGGGCGGCTGATCAATATCGCTTGCTGCCTTGGAGCTATGGCAGGCGGAGCCAGCCGGAATCAGTTTGAAGCGGCTTCTCAGTTTGCATCAGGTCTTGGTTTGGCATTTCAAATTCGGGACGATATGCTGGATGTGATCGGAACCCGTGAGGAAATGGGTAAGGGCGTTGGCACAGACGCAGAGAAAAATACATTTGTCCGTCTGTACGGCTTGGAAAAGTGCGAAACACTGGTGCAGCAATATACAGACTACGCAATTTCTGCCCTGGAAGCATTTGATGACCGGGAATTTATGATTGCTCTGGCAAAAAGTCTGACTGAGCGCAGGGTGTAAGCATGAAACAGGAGAAGCTGCTGCACTGCCTTCGCTCAGTGCAGGATCTGGATTATCGCCAAATGATGGTGCGTCTGGTTCCCAATATCGACCCGGAAACAATTCTGGGAGTCAGAACTCCAGAATTACGTACCATTGCCGGGCAATTAGAAGATAGAGAACTTTTTTGCCGTACGTTGCCCCATCGGTATTTTGAGGAGAACCAGCTGCACAGCTTGATTCTCTCCCAGGAAAGAGATTTTGAACCTGCTGTCTCCAAAGTGGAGGATTTTCTTCCTTTTGTGGATAATTGGGCAACCTGCGACCAGCTTAGGCCCCGTGTTTTTGCCAGGAAGCCTAGTCAGCTTCTGTCGCATATTCACCGGTGGCTTGTCTCACCCCATCCATATACCATCCGATTTGCAGTTGAAATGCTGATGTGCCATTACCTGGATGATGCATTTGATCCTGATTACCCTGCGCTGGTTGCTGGCGTGCACCATTCGGACTATTATGTGAAAATGATGGTGGCCTGGTATTTCTCTACCGCGCTTGCCAAACAGTACGATGCAGTTATACCATATATCACAGAAAAACGATTGGAAACATGGGAGCACAATAAGGCAATCCAGAAAGCGGTAGAAAGCAGGCGGATACCACAGGAGAGAAAAGAACTTCTGAAAAAGTATCGGATCTGATGTGAGTGAAATGCAATACCAACATTGGAGGGATGTATATGAAGCAGGAAATTGATGTTTTCGATTATGCAGGTACCATTTGTCATGCGCTCAAAAAGGGCGTACTTCTAACGACCAAAGTCGGCGATAAAGTGAACACTATGACCATTGGATGGGGCAAAATCGGAGTAGAGTGGAACAAGCCTGTCTTTGTTGCCTATGTTCGGGAAAGCAGATTTACCAGGAATATGCTGGACGAGAATGGGGAATTTACTGTGAATATTCCCTATGGCGTGTGTGACAGCAAAATTTTGGGCTACTGCGGCAGTAAATCCGGCAGAGATACCGATAAAATTCAGGATTTGTCTCTTACGCTGGAGCCGCCTGTTGCGATCCAGGTTCCGGGCATTCGGGAGCTTCCGCTGACGCTGGAGTGCAAAATAATCTATCAGCAGCTTCAGGATCTGGCGCAAATCCCGGAAGAAATTCGCCAGCAGTTTTATCCTGGTCAAACACCGGACTTGCACATTGCTTACTACGGCGAAATCGTCGGGGCTTACATCATCAAAGAATAATCATAACCACCGGCCGTGCCGGTGGTTTGCACTAGCCCCCTTAGGGCATTTTTCTGGCTGAGCCTAAAGGCCCGTCGAAAGGTCTGCCAACCGCATATCTTTCACGGGCTGCCCCTAAAGGGGCTT
>DVGO01000041.1 GCA_018712645.1 Candidatus Faecousia faecavium
GTGGACACATTCCAGGGGCCATTTTGAAGGATGGACGCTGGATGATCCCGGAAAATACGGAAAAACCTGGGGCACAAGTGCGGGAAGAAGTGGAAATCACTCCCTTCCTGAGAAAGCTCCGCTACCAGCAGGAGCGGAACAATCACTTCGGCATCTATGAGTACCTCCAGCTGAACGCCGCCTACAGTTCTAACCGGATGGCCAGCAACCGGCTGAAGCGGCAGCAGGTGGAAAGCATCTACCGCACCAACCGGATTGACCCGGGGGTTGAGCCGGTGAAGGTGGATGACATTCTGGAAGTGATCAATCATCTGGGGGCTATGGATTTTGTGATCCGAACGGCTCTGGAGCCGCTGACTTCCGACTATGTGAAAAAGCTCCACTATCTGCTGACCTACTGCACCTATGCTGACCGGAAGCAGTATTTCGGCAGCGGCACTTTCCGCACCAAGCCGCCCCGGCTGTACAAGGACACGGCGGCAGCCCCCAGGGAGATTGCCCGGAAGCTGAACAAGCTGGTGATGGACTACGAAAAGGAGTCAGCCGATCTGGAGAAGATTCTGGAGTTTCATGTGCGCTTCGAGCGGATTCGCCCCTTTGCCGACTACAATGGCAGGGTAGGGCGGCTGATTCTCATTAAGGAGTGTCTGCGCTACGGCGTAGACCCCTTTATCCTGGATGACAAGCGCAGGACGGCCTACTACCGGGGAATTGCCCGGTGGGATGAGGATTCCTCCGTCCTCATGGAAACGGTTCTTCAGGCCCAGTCTCGATTCCAAAATCAGATGGAGACCTGTATGCTGATGGAATACTGCCGCCCGGCCAACCCCCGGAAGCTGTGAGAAAGGGGGAAGAGATCATGGAAAAACGTTCTGAAATCGTAATTCATTACATCCAGGTGGGAGACTATTACATCCCGGACATCTCCCTGCCCCAGCCTTCCAAATCCATGGGCAAATGGGGGCGGCTCTATCGGGATTTCCTGAAAAACCACCATCCGGTCCGGTACAACGCTCTGATTCTCAGCGGACAGCTGTGGGACTTGCTGGCCCAGGTCAATGAGCAGACCCAGGATCGTCTGGAAACGATCATCAACCAGATGACATCTGCGGAGTCCGTCACAGAGGATTTGAAAGCTGCCAATCCCGTGGCCTGGGCCGGGGCCATGAACAACATCCGCAGCCGGGCAGAGGAAGTGGTACTCCGGGAGCTGATCTGGGAGGAAGAAGTATGAGCGTTTTGGAAGAATTGTGGTACGGCAATCTGGAACCCAGCGAATACTCCTTCTCTTCCAGTCGGGAATATAAGGAACTGCTGCATTTGGTTTCCCGCAACGAAGAAAAGCTCCTGTCCACCATGACGCAGGAGCAGAAGGAACTGTTCTCCAGGTACTCCGACTGTGTCCGGGAGTTTCAGTCCCTGGCAGAACTGCTGCTGTTTCAGAGCAGCTTCAAGCTGGGGGCCAGGATGATGGCGGAAATGATGGTTGAATAGCATAGAACGAGAGCCAGGCTTCGTAACAAAAGCCTGGCTCCACTTGCGGAACAATATCAATGCTATCGGAACAATGCAAAGGGATATCTGACTGAAAGTGCTTCATCACATCTGAGTTTTCAGACAGCTGGTGCCGTTTTATGCACAATCAATTGCTTAGCACTTTGACCATTTCAAACTGTTTGGTCACTTCCTGCGCTCCCAGGGACTGAAGCAATTTAATCACTTGCGGATAGCTTTTGTCTATGTTCTTGATGACGATCTCAGGGTATTGGGAGAACAGCCACTGGAGAATCTCTTTCAGCTGGGTAAGGTCTGTATACCCCAGCTGCATCAGCTGCCCCCGCTGCTTGTGGAAAACACAGAATGCCCCGATCCCATTTTCCTGCTCCCGGTAGGCAACGGCATAAGAAGCCGGATTTCGCATCAGAATGGCAGTGCTGTTTTCAAAAGACGGCGGCACACAGACACACTGGTGCGCTTTTTCAAAATCAAAGGCATCCAGATCAACCTGTGTTATGGAGCAAGTATCGGAGTCGGGAGTACGGTGAGAAGCCTTCAGGACAGAAAATGCCCGGCAGATTGCAAACCCCTGCTTTTGGTAGGCGTTGATTGCCTTTTGATTTTGCTGGAGAACTTCCAGATAGTATTTTTCAACACCTTGTTTCCGAAGTTCTCCCTCTGCAAAGGAAAAGAGATTGGTAAAGACTTTCTTCCCCCGGTGCTCCGGAACTACCCCGGTGGCGACATCAAAGACGGCCCGCTCTCCGTTGTAGACGCTGCAGGCGTTGACCATGAACCCAATCAGGCGATGGTCATAGAAGGCACCATAGGATAGTCTCAGATCAGCACCGCTGGATGCGAAAAACGCCTCTACCTGTTCTGCGTTCATTTGAATGGGAAGGGAATAGTCGGAAAAGGCCAGATTCAGGCAATCTACAATTTCGGCAAAGGATTGATTAACCAGACACTGATAGGTATACATGACAAAGCTTCCTTTCCAATCAAAACAAAAGTAACTGCAACCACCGACACTTGTGAGAGGGAATTCGTAGGTGAACCCGCTGCTGGAATTGGGCAGCGAATCGTAGATTCCGGATCCAATTTCTACGCAGTCAGTAGAATAATAGCATAAAGGAAGCACTATTACAATGGAAAACTGCCTCAATAAAACTGTTTATAAAAAAGAACTAACCCTCGATTGAATTACTTGCAACTTCAATCGAGGGTTAGTTCTGATGAA
>DVGO01000042.1 GCA_018712645.1 Candidatus Faecousia faecavium
CTGCTACGCAGGGCGGCTGCCATTTTCTGGCATTTAAGGAGTTGGGCTCAGGAAGCAAAATGGGTCATTGATTCCGTCCATGCGTTCACGATAATTTTTTTCAATTTGGTCTGGACAAAGGGACCATTATAGTCAACCCAACAGCAGCAATGCTCCGACATGCCGAACGCAATCAGGGAGAGGGCCTGCTCGTGGCATTGTAGCGGCATTGCAGATGCCGTGACATAGCAATGCTGACAACGATTACTTTCAGGTACACGCCTTAATGCGGTTCGGAATAATTCCATGATTTTGTCCGAACAATTACCTTGTTTCATCTGGGCTTCTATTTCGGCAATTTTCATATGGCCACCTCATCAAGAATCGTACCACCACTGAGTATAAGATTCAACGATTATTCTAAAATATGATGATACCAGCTGCAATACAAAAGACATCAAAAACATCCGATTTTTAGACTTGTAATTGACTGTATTTTACTACATATTCCTGCAGTTTTCCAGTGGATAGAATAAAACCCACAGACCAGCAAACCTGTGGGAAACATTTCAGTATGGAATCAAACCGTAATCTCGTGGATGGTAGGAAATTTGAATACCAACGGTCCATCCTGGTGAACGGTTATGTTGTCAATGACCGTCAACCAGAGCCGCTGAAATGATGATGTTCAAAAACGGAACCATCCAGTAAAGAAACTGCCAAGTCTGAAAAGGCAATTATTTCTGATTTTGTATTTGTATAATGCAATAGCTATTACCATTGGAAGTATGTGTTCCCAATACATAGCCGCCTGCTTCGTTGCAGGCGGCTAAATCTATTTCAGGAGGAAAACCCAAATGGCAAAAACAAAGGTCATTGCCGTTGCAAACCAGAAGGGCGGCGTGGGGAAAAGCACTACGGTGTACAACCTGGGCGTTGGGCTGGCGATGCAGGGCAAGAAGATCCTTCTGCTGGATGTTGATCCGCAGGGGGATCTGACAAAAATGCTGGGTCTGCGAAAGCCGAATGACTTGCCGCTGACACTGGGAAACGCCATGAACAATATCGTGGCCGGTGTCAGCGGCAGTGATCATGCGGAAATCTGTCACCATCACGAAGGCTTTGATTTCGTTCCTGGCAACCGCACGCTCTCTGCGGTGGAGGTGGGCCTGGTCAATGTCATGAGCCGGGAAACGGTGCTGCGGCAATACGTGGACCAGATCAAAAAGGACTATGACTACGTACTTCTGGACTGCCGCCCGTCTCTGGGTATGCTGGTTATCAATGCTCTGTCTGCATCGGATTATGTACTGATTCCGGTCCAGGCAGAGTATTTTGCTGCCGAGAATATGACGGAACTGGTCAATACAGTGCACAACATCAAACGCCAGATCAATCCCAAACTGAAGATTGGCGGCGTGTTTATGACTATGGCGAACGACACCATTTTTCGCAAGGACATTGTAGCCTCGGTGAAGGCGGCCTATGGAAAGCAGCTGCCGATTCTGCAGGCAGAAATCCCAGCAACCGTTCGGCTGGCAGAGATCAGCACAGCTAACCACAGCATTTTCAAGCATGAGCCCAAGGGACGGGCAGCAGAAGCCTACAGACTGTTGGTAAAGGAGGTAATAGAGATTGGAGAAAAACAGCGCAGCAAATCTTCTGACATCCATAGATAGCCTGTTTACCACCCAGCAAGAGCGGGATCTGGCATCGCAGCCCAGAGTTGAGGAAATCTCCCTTGATCTCATTGACGATTTTCCGGACCACCCATTCAAAGTCCGTATGGATGAGAGCATGACGGAGATGGCAGACAGCGTCAAGCAGTATGGCGTTCTGGTCCCGGCCATTGTCCGGCAAAAGGAAGATGGCCGCTATGAAATGGTGGCTGGCCACCGCCGGAAAGCTGCCTGCGAACTGGCAGGTAAGACTAAAATTCCCTGTGTGGTGCGGGAGCTGACGCTGGAAGAAGCAGTGGTGGTCATGGTGGATTCCAATTTGCAGCGGGAACAGATTCTGCCATCGGAGAAAGCATTTGCTTATAAGATGATTCTCCATGACTTTTATCGCAGCGGCGAGGAAGTGTATTTCCGGTTCGACATGGAGGAGATGATGAAAAAGGGCCATGACTTCCGGGACTACATCTGCCCGGATTCCATGGAGAAGCGCAGTGACTATCTGATGCTGGGCGGCAAGTATGCCAGAGTCATCTACCTGAAAGAGTATGCTTCCTTCATTTCGGATAAGTTTGTGACCAAGCTGACCGATCAGACCAGAAGCATGATGCTCTCCATCGATATTGTTCCCGTTGCCACAGATGAAGCGGTGCGGGAAGTAGAGCGGAAGATGCTGGGGGTGGAAACCAACATCACCAACTGGCAGCGCCGCCAGAATGCCAACAACAATTTCTCTGCCATGATTCCCTATGACATGGAGCTGCAGCGAAAGGAAACAAAGGAATACATGGACGATCTGACAGGCCGGGACCAGCGGATGATGCTGGCAGTGCTGAACATTGTCCATCTGGCAGATAGCAAGGAACAGCTGGATGCAGATACTGAGGCGCTGCTGAAAGTGGGTGCGGATCATGTATGCCAGATGGCGGTGCTGCGGTATCAG
Source organism: Candidatus Faecousia faecavium (assembly GCA_018712645.1). Taxonomy (GTDB): domain Bacteria; phylum Bacillota; class Clostridia; order Oscillospirales; family Oscillospiraceae; genus Faecousia; species Faecousia faecavium. The sequence goes on from DVGO01000042.1 coordinate 2,599, forward strand.
CAGTTGGATGGACTGAACACAGCTTTGCCCATCGGCACCCGGAAAATCGATACTTTCCGTACGTTGACTACGGAGAGCCTGGCGGCATTTATGCCCTTCAAGGTGCAGGAAATCCAGGAGCCGGGAGGTATCTACATCGGGGAAAATGCAGTTTCCCACAATCTGATTCTCTGCAATATGAATAACCT
>DVGO01000043.1 GCA_018712645.1 Candidatus Faecousia faecavium
GCCGCCGATGATGACCATGTCATAAATCCGCTGCTCCATAATGGCCTCCTTACTGCTCCAGGGTCTTCCGGATAAATTCCTCGATGGTTGCCTTGGAGTCCGGCGCCACAATGCTGCCCAGAGCCTTGCCATCCCGGTATAAAATCAGCGTGGGAATCACCTCAATGCCCAGCTGGTCGGCAAGTCTGGGTTCTTCATCAATGTTTACCTTGGCAATGGTAACCTCTTCCCCGATTTGCTGGGCCAGCTTATCCAGTGCCGGTGCGATGCGGCGGCAGTAGCCGCACCAGGGAGCCCAAAAATCCACCAAAACAGGCTTGCTGCCCTGCACTGCCTGGGTATACTGCTGCTGATTCATATTCTGTACGGTCATAATGATCGCTCCTTTTTCTTTTTTCTACAGTATACCCAGGAAGGCGGCAATCTTCCGTGATAAAATCACGCTCTCGGTTTTTATTTTCTTTTTTCAAAAGCTTTTTACTGCATGGGCTTCTGCAGCCAGAATACCAGATTCATCGCCGCCACAATCAGCGCAACTGCCCCCATGGCAACCCAGAATCCCAGATCCACCCCCAGAAACTGGGTGGTTCCAAACAAGTGCAGCCAAAGCATTTTCCAGTTCATCATAAAATACCCTCCTTTACAGCAGCTGCCCGTAATGGCGGACGTAAGCCTTTTTCAGACTGGTAGCCAGCACCATATAGAGCAAAATACAGGGAATCAGATAGGCAAAGTAAGTCATCGGCAGGGCAACAAAGCCAAGGGCTGCTCCCAGAGGCGTAAAGGGAATCACCGTCAGCACCACAATGCCTGTCATGGTAAGCAGCGTCACCGGTGCGGAGGCCCTGCTCTGCAGGAAGGGCAGCTTGGGAGTACGAATCATGTGAATGACCAGAGTCTGGCTCCACATGGATTCCACAAACCACCCGGCCTGGAACATGCCGATATAGCTTGCCTGCATCAGCGCCAGCTGGGTCCCGGAGAAATGGCTGGGCAGGTCGTTGAACAAAACGCCGTGAGACACAAACATGGGGCAGAATACAAAATACAGGAATAGATAGGTAATAAAGTCAAAGATGGAGCTGGCAGGGCCAATCCAGATCATGAAGCTGCCTACACTGGAGGCATCCCACTTTCTGGGAACCGCCAGGAATTCTTCGTCCACATTGTCCCAGGGAATGGCGGTGCAGGACAGGTCGTAAATCAGGTTCAGGAAAATCAGATGAATGCTCATCATGGGAAGGAACGGCAGCAGCGCCGAAGCTGCCAGCACGGAAAACATGTTGCCGAAGTTGGAAGAAGCCGTCATCTTGATGTACTTAATCATATTGGCATAGGTCTTCCGGCCTTCCAGAATGCCCTGCTCCAGCACCATCAGGTCTTTTTCCAGCAAAATGATATCCGCAGATTCCTTCGCCACATCCACGGCGGTGTCCACGGAGATTCCGATGTCCGCCGATTTCATGGCTGCGGCGTCATTGATGCCGTCGCCCATAAAGCCCACGGTATGTCCATGCTCCCGCAGAACACTGACCACCCTGGCCTTCTGATCGGGAGTCAGTTTGGCAAACACGTCGGTGTGCTCCGCAGCCTTGGCAAGCTGGGCATCGCTCATCTTCTCCAGGTCGGAGCCCAGGAGCATATTGCGCACCTTCAGCCCTACCTGCTTGCAGATGGTCCGGGTTACCTTGTCATTGTCTCCCGTGAGGATTTTGGTGGTAACACCATGCTCCTTCAGGGCCCGGATGGCGCCAGCAGTGGATTCCTTCGGGGGGTCCAGGAAGGCAAGATAGCCAATCAGAACCATGTCAAATTCATCCTTTGCGCCGAAGCTTCCCACCGGGGAGGGGTTGCTCTTCTGAGCAATTCCCAGCACCCGGAAGCCTTTGTCATTCAGGCTGTCAACGGTGCGCAGGATTCTGCGGCGGACCTCCTGGGTCAGGGGGTGGACAACGCCGTCATACTCGGCATAGGAGCAGATGGACAGCATTTCCTCCACTGCGCCTTTGGTCACCATCTGGGTTTTCCCGGTGGTATCCTGCACCACCGTGGTCAGACGGCGGCGGGTAAAGTCAAAGGGAATTTCATCCACCTTGGTATAGGTTTCCGACAGGTCCGTTAGGGTGGGGTCAGCCGCTTCCGCTTCTTCCGTTTTGCGGATGATTGCCAGATCCATCAGATTCTTGTAGCCGGTCTGGAAATAGCTGTTCAGGTACGCATGGCGCAGGACCCGGTTGTCATCTTCTCCATTGACATTCCAATGGTATTCCAGCACCACATTGTCCTGGGTCAGGGTTCCGGTTTTGTCCGTGCAGAGAATATCCATAGCGCCGAAATTCTGAATGGAATTCAAATTCTTCACAATGGTTTGCTTTTTGCTCATGGAAACGGCGCCCTTTGCCAGGCAGGCGGTGACAATCATGGGAAGCATTTCCGGCGTCAGTCCCACGGCAATGGAAATGGCGAACAGGAAAGCATCCACCCAGTCGCCTTTTGTGATGCCGTTGACCACAAACACCACCGGCACCATTACCAGCATGAATCGGATCAACACCCAGGAAACTGCGTTCACCCCTTTGGTGAAGCTGGTCTGCACTGCTTCTTCCGCCACGCCGGAGGCCATGGAGCCAAAGAGCGTCCGGTCACCGACACTGACGGTTACTGCGGTAGCGCTGCCGGAAATCACGTTGCTGCCCATAAAAGCAATGTCGCCGTAGTCGGTAATGCTTTCCTTGCAGGCACTGATCATCCCGGTTTTCTCCACAGGCTCACTCTCTCCTGTCAGGGCGGACTGGCTGACAAACAGGTCTTTTGCTCACAGATCACCCCTGCCCAGATCCGGCGCTTCGCTTGACGCATATCACTTGGTACTCAACAAACGTCAATCTCCTTTTTCCGCTCAATGAAAGACACAGCTTGCTTGTTGGTATTCCTGTTTTTGCGCTTAGGTCTGTCTGAGATATTTTTCGGTCATCAATAAAAGCCTTGATTTTAGCTCCAACGTCCATGTTATCCCTCCTTAAATTTCGATTATTTCGAAGTACACTTGCATTATATTTCGATAATATCGAAATGTCAATATATTTTTTCGAAAATTTCGAAATTTCTCTTTACAACTTTTCGAAATTGTGATAATCTAAATTCAAGCAATGAAAGAAGGTGCACAAATGAGTTTTGGCAGTAAACTTAGGGCAGCGAGAAAAGCAAAACAGCTAACTCAAAAAGAGTTAGCTGCTAAAATAAAGGCTGCACATAATTCTATTAGTAACTGGGAAAATGATCAGAATATGCCTGACCCGGATACAATACAAAATTTGTGCTGGGCTTTGGATGTTGAACCAAACTACTTTTTCTCTGTTGATTCAAGTCTACCTCTACCCAGAAACATAATCCCGCTTCCCGAAATGCAAAGAATTCCACTGCTTGGTTCAATCGCCTGCGGTTCCCCTATTCTTGCTGAAGAACACATCGAGGATTATGTGGACATCCCCAGGAATATCCACGCTGACTTTGCCTTGACGTGTAAAGGCGATTCTATGATAAACGCCCGGATTTTCGATGGTGATATTGTCTATATCCGGCAGCTGCCTTCCGTTGACAACGGTGAAATCGCCGCTGTCTTGATTGATGGAGACGCAACCCTGAAGCGGGTAAGACTCTTTGACGATCATATATCGCTGGAACCGGAAAACCCAATGTATAAGCCTCTTGTATTTTGGGGAGATGAAATGAACACAGTGCACATTCTTGGAAAAGCTGTTGCTTTTACAAGTATGATTCGGTAACAGAAAATAATGCATGGGGGTATTACCATGAATTGGCAAATGGTCGTTGGCATTCTCTTTATTATCTGCAGTGTCGTCAGTATCAAAGATGGCTTCTCTGTCTTTGTAACGGGAATTTTGATTGGTGCTGGATTTCTATACTTTGGTCTTAAAAAGAAAGGCTATATTCCAGGCAAGTCCCGTGAAGCTGCTCATTCCAGAACTATGCACGAGGAAACCTTTCATGCTGTTGGCATTGGATACTATGAATCCAACATCGGCAAGCTTGCCTGTGTGAATCCGAATTGGAATCTATCCGCCACAAAGCTTGTTTCTGAAGGAAAAGTTGGAAAAAAGATTTTTCACTATAACTACATAAACAAGCCGATTAAGTTAGTTCCCGAACCTGAGAATATACACGACAAAAATGCCATCTCTGTTTATATCGCTGGTGAACTTGTCGGCTACATCAGCCGGGAGGACAATCTCCATGTGCATGATATCTTGGGTAACCATGAAATCATTTTTATTTCTGGTTTTATTGGCGGAGGAGAATATAAAATTGTGTCGGAAAATAAAGATGTATTTCAGTCCAACCTTGATTTTACTGTGAATATCCGCATTAGATATATTTAACTCTCCGTTGCCACCCAAGCCCTGCTTGGTGGAAATACAAATGAAAAGAGGACATGACATGAAAAATCGGATTATCGCATTTACCCTTGCGCTGCTCCTTGTTCTCTCCCTTGCTGGCTGCGGATCTTCCGAACCCCAAACTTCCGTCACCACACAAGCCGCCACCAACTCGACCACATCCACGGAAACAACCACTGGCTTTGAGGATCTGGAAGCCATCGGGGAATTGGAAGTGGATCAGAATCTGTTTACCGTGGAGATCACTGTTCCTGCAGACTTTCTTGGCGAAGGCATTACCCAGGAATCACTGGATGCTGATGCCGCCGCATCCAACTATATTTCCGCCAAGCTTAATGACGATGGCAGCGTTACCTATGTGATGACCAAAGCTGTCCATGATGAAATGATGGTTGGTGTTCGGGACAACATTCAGCAGGCCCTTGAGGAAATGGTTGGATCTGAGGAATTCCCTTCCTTTACCAAAGTCGAAGCAAATGATGATTTTACTCAGTTCACCGTCGAAACCACTTCCACAGAGCTTGGCCTTGTTGAAAGCTTCTCCGTTCTTGGCTTCTATATGTTCGGTGGAATGTATCATGCTTTCAACGGTACACAGGTTGACGATATAGCCGTCACTTTCATCAACGCCGATACCGGCGATACCGTTGGAGAGGCGCATTCCAGCGATATGGCAGGATAACAAAAAACCGCCCCGGTGTTGGAGCACCGAAGCGGTCAAAGATGCTCACCGGCACGCCAATGCCGATAGAGCAATGCAGCACCCTCCCCGACTAAGATAGGGACATTCTGCCCTTTTATAATAGCAGAACCGTCCCGGAAAGGCAAGGTATATTGTGAGAACCCACGGCGCTTTTATTTCCGCCCGATATTCCACCGATAATCAGAACCCAGACAGCATCGAAGTCCAGGTGGCGAAATGCTCCGAATGGTGCCAGCAGCATCAACTGCCCATTTTGGGTGTCTATGCGGATATGGCCATCTCAGGAATGAAGGACACCAGGCCCCAATTTGAAGCCATGATGCGGGATTTGCAGTTGGGTCTCGCCGATACGGTGGTGATCTACGATCAGAGCCGGATGTTCCGTAAAATGTCCGCCTGGTTCACCTTCCGTGACGATCTGACCCGCATGGGCGTGTCTGTTGTCTCTGTCACCCAGCCCAGTATCGGCGGTGATCTCCGGGACCCAATGAATTTTCTGTCTGAGGGCAGTATGGCCCTATTCAACCAGATCTGGAGCTTACAGTCCCGGCAGAAAACCATGGAGAAAATGCGCTTCATGGCCCGCAACGGCCAGCACACCGGCGGAAAGCCCGCCCTGGGTTACCAGGTTGTGGACGGCCGTCTTGCCATCCAGCCAGAGGAAGCAGAGATTGTGCGGAGGATTTTCCAGGAGTACGCCGACGGCCGCAGCTACCGGGAAATTATCGCCGGTCTGAACGCCGATGGGCTGAAAACCAAGCGAGGAAACGCCTTTGGAAACAACAGTCTCCACGATCTGCTGAAAAATGAAAAATATATCGGCGTCCTGGTATACGGAGCAGTCCCCTACCGGGAGGACGGCACCAGAAACAGTCATGCCGCACCATCGGAAAACACCATCCGCATTGAAGATGCACTTCCACCCATCATCTCCCAGGAACTGTTTGACAAGGTACAGGCCAGAATGTCCGCAAACCGACGTCAGCAGGCAGGGCGGCCGCCTAAGAATCGGGACTACCCCCTGAAAGGAAAGGTGTTCTGCGCCTCCTGCGGCGCAGCTATGTCAGTAGGTATCTCCAAGGGCGGGTATTACTACTACAAATGCACCGGGAAAAAACGGCTGCACAACTGTGACGCCTCCCCGATCCGGGTGGACAAGCTGGAAAAGCTGGCAGTGCAGTATACCCGGGCAATGCTGGGAAGCCCCACCAATGTGGACAAGCTGCTACAGATCCTCCGGGAGCAGGCCCAGACCATCCAGGGCGGTGCCGCTGCCCGGCTGAATGCGCTGATTGCCGAAGAGCGGGAAGTTACCGCAAAACTAAATAATGCCGTTGACACCCTCCTGGAAGGATTCGCGTCAACGGCACTGAAAAACAAAATTACAGATTTAGAAGCCCAAAAGGCTAAGCTGGAAAATGATATCAAGCAACTGAAGAATCAGGTTGATATGTCCATGCTGCAGATTGTCACCGTAACGGGCCAGCAGGGCCGTAATTTCGGGCCAGTCAGGGCCATAATGCCCGGCCAGGTGAGGACACGATTTCCGGCCAGTTACAGAACCTTCGCCTATAATGAAATTACCTCTTTGCAGAAGAGGAATTCATTCCAGGAGGTTCAGACATGGACTACAAACGAGTGCTCGCCCTGCATTTTACCAACGGGATGAGCAGCAGGGAAATCGCAGAAACCACTGGAGATGGTAAAACCACCATCAATGAGTGCTGCATTCTGCGGTGCTGAGCGGCCGCTGGTGCGGTGACCAACGGCCGCTTTGCGGCCCGGCGGCCTGGGACTGTCAGTCGGTGGA
>DVGO01000044.1 GCA_018712645.1 Candidatus Faecousia faecavium
GGTCAACGTGGCCGATGGTGCCAATGTTAACGTGGGGCTTATTTCTTTCAAACTTCTGCTTTGCCATTTGAAATATTCCTCCTGTTATAATTGTAAATAAAATGAGTAACAGTTTGGGTTTGTGCGTCCCCGCACATCACGTACATAATACTACACAAGCCGGGGAAACACAAGAGAAATTTTTACTTTCCCGCAAAATAATTCGTTTCACAGAGCAAAAGCCAGGCTTTCGCTCTGTGATTATTCCCGAATTACTCCTTGCCGCGAGCCTTGACGATCTCTTCGGCCTTGGACTTGGGCAGCTCAGCATAGTGGCTGGGCTCCATGGAATAGTTGCCGCGGCCCTGAGTCTTGGAACGCAGGTCGGTAGCGTAGCCGAACATCTCGGCCAGAGGCACGTTGGCGTCAACCTGAACGCTGCCGGTACGGGTGATCTGACCCAGGATGTTACCACGGCGAGCAGTGATGTCGCCAATGACAACGCCCATGTAGTCATCAGGCACGCTGACGGCAACCTTCATGATGGGCTCCAGAATAGCGGGGTTGGCCTTCCGGCAGGCTTCCTTGAATGCCATGGAACCGGCAATCTTAAATGCCATTTCGGAGGAGTCAACTTCGTGGTAAGAACCGTCGAACAGGGTAACCTTCACGTCAACCACAGGGAATCCGGCCATAACACCGGCCTGCATAGCGCCCTGGATACCGGCATCAACAGCAGGAATATATTCCTTGGGAATGGCGCCGCCGACAACGGCGTTGATGAACTCGTAACCCTTGCCGGGCTCGTTGGGCTCCACACGGATCTTAACGTGACCGTACTGGCCCTTACCGCCAGACTGACGGGCGTACTTGGTATCCTGCTCTACGCTCTTGCGGATGGTTTCCTTATAAGCAACCTGGGGAGCGCCCACGTTGGCTTCCACCTTGAACTCCCGGAGCAAACGGTCGACAATGATCTCCAGATGGAGCTCGCCCATACCAGCGATGATGGTCTGACCGGTTTCCTGATCGGTGTAGGTCCGGAAGGTGGGGTCTTCTTCTGCCAGCTTGCTCAGTGCGATGCCCATCTTCTCCTGACCAGCCTTGGTCTTGGGCTCGATGGCAACACGGATAACAGGCTCGGGGAAGACCATGGACTCCAGGATGATGGGATGCTCTTCATCGCAGAAGGTGTCACCGGTGGTGGTGTTCTTCACGCCAACAACGGCAGCGATATCGCCGGCGTAAACCATGTCGATATCCTCCCGGTGGTTGGAGTGCATCTGCAGAATGCGGCCCATACGCTCCTTGGTGCCCTTGGTGCAGTTCAGAACGGTGCTGCCCTTCTCCAGAGTACCGGAGTACACACGGAAGTAGCACAGCTTACCAACATAGGGGTCGGTAGCGATCTTGAACGCCAGAGCGGAGAACGGAGCCTCATCGGAAGCGGGACGGAAATCCTCTTCCTCGGTCTCGGGGTTGACACCGCGGATGCCCTTCTTGTCCAGGGGGCTGGGCATGTAGTCAACCACAGCGTCCAGGACTTCCTGGACACCCTTGTTCTTGTAGGAAGTACCGCAGACCACGGGCACCATCTCGTTGGCGATGGTAGCTCTGCGGATGACAGCCTTGATGTCCTCGACGGGAATCTCTTCGCCTTCCAGGTACTTCATGGCGATGTCGTCATCAAAGACGGACACGGCATCCATCAGCTTCTCGTGGTACTCGTTGCAGATATCAACCATGTCTTCGGGGATCTCTTCGATGCGGACATCCTTACCCAGTTCATCATAGAAGACATTGGCCTTCATGGTGATCAGATCCACATTGCCCTTGAAGAAAGCCTCGGAGCCGATGGGCAGCTGAATGGCAACAGCGTTGCACTTCAGACGCTCGTCGATCATCTCCAGGACGCGGTAAAAATCAGCGCCCATGATGTCCATCTTGTTGACATAGATCATACGGGGGACCTTGTACTCGTCGGCCTGACGCCAAACGGTCTCGGTCTGGGGCTCAACGCCACCCTTAGCACACAGAACGGTGACAGCACCGTCCAGGACACGCAGGGAACGCTCGACTTCCACAGTGAAGTCAACGTGGCCCGGGGTGTCAATGATGTTCAGGCGGCAGCCCTTCCAGAAACAGGTGGTAGCAGCGGAGGTGATGGTAATACCACGCTCCTGCTCCTGAGCCATCCAGTCCATGGTGGCAGAGCCGTCATGGGTTTCACCGATCTTGTAGTTCTTACCGGTGTAGAACAGAATACGTTCGGTGGTAGTGGTTTTACCGGCATCGATGTGAGCCATGATGCCAAAGTTTCTGGTATTTTCCAGAGAATACTGTCTAGGCATTTGGGTCTCCTTTTATTACCAGCGGAAATGGGCGAATGCCTTGTTGGCTTCAGCCATCTTGTGGACGTCTTCACGCTTCTTCACGGATGCGCCGGTGTTGTTGGCAGCGTCCATGATCTCAGCAGCCAGCCGCTCCTTCATGGTGTTCTCGCTGCGGCCGCGGCTGTAGATGGTGATCCAGCGCAGACCCAGGGTCTGACGACGGTCAGGGCGAACTTCGATGGGCACCTGGTAGGTAGCACCACCAACACGGCGAGCCTTCAGCTCCACAGCGGGCATGATGTTTTCCATAGCCTGCTGGAAGACTTCCAGGCCGTTCTTGCCGGTCTTGTTCTCGACAATTTCAAAAGCACCATAGACAACTTTCTGGGCAACACCCTTCTTGCCGTCCAGCATGATGCTGTTTACGAGCTTGGTAACCAGAACGGAATTGTAATTGGGATCCGGGAGGACCTCTCTCTTGGGAACATTACCTCTTCTGGGCACTTTGCTTCCCTCCTTCATAATATAATGATTTCATCGGTACTCGAAAGTGTTACTTTCGTTGTGCCTGGCCAGAGGTTTTTATACAATATATAAAAACGCTATGGCAAGGCCTTGCCTTGCGAAAGGGCGTGGGTATCAGTCAAATCAGTTTGGCAATTTCCGAATTACTTCTTCTTGCCGGCCTTGGGACGCTTGGCACCGTACTTGGAGCGAGCCTGCATACGGTTCTGCACACCCTGGGTATCCAGAGTACCACGGATGATGTGGTAACGAACACCGGGAAGGTCCTTAACACGGCCGCCGCGAATCAGAACGACGGAGTGCTCCTGCAGGTTATGGCCGACACCGGGAATGTAAGCGGAAACTTCCATACCGTTGGTCAGACGCACACGGGCGATCTTACGCAGTGCAGAGTTAGGCTTCTTGGGGGTGGTGGTACGAACAGCGGTGCAAACGCCACGCTTCTGGGGGGAAGGCAGAGTAGTAGCCTTGTTCTCCAGGGTGTTCAGACCTCTCTGCAGAGCAGGAGCGGTGGACTTGTAGGCAACCTGCTGGCGGCCATTTCTAACGAGCTGGTTAAAAGTAGGCATTAAGTTTCTCCTTTCTTTTGTTCTCGCCCTTGGGGCGGGTTATCTATTCTACGGAAATCTCCGGTAGAATCAACTCTCGACGGCAGCTGCCGCCGCTGCGCCCACGTCAATGCCGCAGGCCCGTCCCAGATCCGCCATGGAGCGAACCCAGGTGATCTGGATGTGATTGTCTGCGCACAGCGCCGCAATGGGATCCACTACAGAGGGGTCGGCGTTTTCCGCCAGATAAACCTGGCTGACCCGACCGGCCAGCACGGCTTTGCGAAGCTGCTTACTGCCCACGACCATCTTTGTCCGGGATAAATCCGGCAAAGAGCCGCAACTCGGTATTATACAATCCTTTTTCTTATCCATACAGGTACATATTATACGCGATTTTTCAAAAAAGTCAACAAAAATATGGGAAATTTTTTTGTGATAATGCCTTTTCCCAAAAGATTTGTGGGAAAACCCCATAGGAGTTTTCCCACAATGCTCTTCTGTCCACTGAGACGCGGACAGTTGTTCTTAGTTCATGGCGTTTTCGATGATTTCTTCCGGAATCCGGGGTTCGGGAGTCACGCCGGGCTGATAATCCCGGTATGCCATCAGGCCGGAACCGGCGGGAATCAGCTTACCGATCAGCACGTTTTCCTTCAGGCCCATCAGGTGGTCAACCTTGCCCTTGATAGCGGCATCGGTCAGAACCTTGGTGGTTTCCTGGAAGGAAGCGGCAGACAGGAAGGAGTCCGTTGCCAGAGCTGCCTTGGTGATACCCAGCAGCATAGCGCTGGCTTCTGCCTTGCGCAGTTCGGTTTCGCCTGCATCGATGCGGCGCTGGATAGCATCGTTGGCATCCTCCAGTTCGAAGGTGTCCACGGTGCTGCCGGTGAGCAGTTCAGTATCGCCAGGATCTTCGATCCGCACCTTGCGCATCATCTGACGGATGATAACCTCAATGTGCTTATCGTTGATTTCTACGCCCTGCTGACGGTACACAGCCTGGACAGACTGAACCAGGTAATCCTGAACAGCCTCCACGCCGGAGATCCGCAGCACGTCCTGGGGATACAGAGCACCATCGGTGATGGGTTCGCCCTTCTGGACAACCTTGCCATGGGTCACCTTCAGGCCCACGGAGTAAGGCACCTGGTAGACCTTCACCTCGCCGTCGTCAGCGGTAACGGTGATGTTACGCAGAGCGGTGCGGCGGGTATCGTCAATGCTGACAACACCGGTGATTTCGGCAATCTGGGCCATCTTCTTGGGACGGCGGGCCTCAAACAGTTCTTCGACTCGAGGCAGACCCTGGGTGATATCGTCACCAGCAACGCCGCCGGAGTGGAAGGTACGCATGGTCAGCTGGGTACCAGGCTCACCGATGGACTGGGCAGCGATGATACCGACAGCTTCGCCCAGATCCACTTCCTTGGAAGTGGCCAGGTTCATGCCGTAGCACTTGGCGCACACGCCCACCCGAGCCTTACATCCCAGAATGGTACGGATATAAATCTTATCAATACCGGCCTTTTCAAACTTCTCTGCATCTTCGGGCATCATCATAACGTCCTTGGAATGGAGCAGTTCGCCGGTAACAGGATGCAGCACGTCGTGCACCGGATAGCGGCCGCGAATCCGGTTGCCGAAGGTATCGATGACGTCACCGTTCTTGTCGTAGACAGCGCCAACCCAGATGCCGTTTTCGGTGCCGCAGTTGTGCTCCCGGATAATCACATCCTGGGAAACGTCAACCATTCGGCGGGTCAGGTAACCGGAGTCAGCGGTACGCAGAGCGGTATCGGTCATGCCCTTACGAGCGCCTCTGGATGAGATGAAGTACTCCAGAACAGACAGACCTTCACGGAAGTTAGCCTTAACGGGGATTTCGATGGTACGGCCGGCGGTATCGGCCATCAGACCACGCATACCGGCCAGCTGACGAATCTGAGCCATGGAGCCACGGGCGCCGGAGTCTGCCATCATGTAGATGGGGTTGAATTCGTCCAGGTTGCCCTGCAGAGCGTCGGTAACATCCTTGGTGGTCTGCTCCCACTGCTGAACCACCAGACGATAGCGTTCTTCGTTGGTGATAAAGCCCTGGCGGTAGAAGTTTTCAATCTCCACCACCTTGCCCTCGGCGTCCTTCACCAATTCATACTTGATGGCAGGAACCACCATGTCCGCAATGGACACGGAGATAGCGCCCTTGGTGGAGTACTTATAGCCCAGAGCCTTGATCTTATCCAGCATCTCGGTGGCAATGGTGAAGCTATGGCGGCGGATACACTTGTCAATGATCTTGCCCAGCTGCTTCTTGCCTACCAGGAAGCTGACTTCCAGGTCAAATGCCTGCTCCGGCACGCTGCGGTCCACGAAGCCCAGGTCCTGCGGGATAGGCTCGTTGTAAATCAGACGGCCAACGGTAGCGTCAATGATGCGGTACTCCTTCTTGCCGTCGATCATCTTGCCATAGCGCACATGGATGGGTGCGTGCAGGCCGATGGCGCCGTCGGCGTAAGCGGCAATGGCTTCCTCGGGAGAGGAATAGCTGTGGATGGGGCGGAACTTGGCCTGAGCCTTGCCATCCTTCTTGGCCTGCTTGTTGGCGGCCAGGAATTCGTCGGCATCCACAATCTCGCCCACCGGCAGACCGGTTTCACCGGCATCGGTGACGTAGACGGTTTCGGCACCCTTCTCGGCCTTGCCGATACGGGTATAGGTCAGGTAGTAAGCACCCAGAATCATATCCTGGGTAGGCACGGTAACAGGCTTGCCGTCCTGAGGACGCAGCAGGTTATTGGCAGAGAGCATCAGCATTCTGGCTTCTGCCTGGGCCTCGGGAGACAGAGGCACGTGAATAGCCATCTGGTCGCCGTCGAAGTCGGCGTTAAATGCGGTACAGCAAAGGGGGTGCAGCTTCAGGGCGCGGCCTTCCACCAGCACCGGCTCAAAGGCCTGGATACCCAGACGGTGCAGGGTAGGTGCACGGTTCAGCATAACCGGGCGGTCCTTGATGATCTCGTCCAGAGCGTCCCACACTTCGGTCTTGCCCTTGTCGATCATCTTCTTGGCGGACTTGATGTTGTTGGCCAGGCCGTCGGAAACCAGCTTCTTCATAACGAAGGGCCGGAACAGCTCGATGGCCATTTCCTTGGGCACGCCGCACTGGTACAGCTTCAGCTCAGGGCCGACGACGATAACGCTTCGGCCGGAGTAGTCAACACGCTTACCCAGCAGGTTCTGACGGAACCGGCCCTGCTTGCCCTTGAGCATATCGGACAGGGACTTCAGTGCCCGGTTGTTGGCGCCGGTAACGGCACGGCCACGGCGGCCGTTGTCGATCAGAGCGTCCACTGCCTCCTGGAGCATCCGCTTTTCGTTGCGGATGATGATGTCAGGGGCGTGCAGCTGAACCAGCCGCTTCAGACGGTTGTTCCGGTTGATAACCCGGCGGTACAGGTCGTTCAGGTCGGAAGTAGCGAACCGGCCGCCGTCCAGCTGAATCATGGGACGGATATCCGGAGGGATAACCGGCAGCACATCCATAATCATCCAGCTGGGCTTGTTGCCGGATTCCCGGAAGGCTTCCACCACTTCCAGACGCTTTACAAGACGCAGCTTCTTCTGGGCGGAGGCGTTCTTCAGCTCTTCCCGCAGCTGATGGCTCAGCTGCTCCAGATCAATCTGCTCCAGCAGCTCCTTGACGGCTTCGGCGCCCATGCCGGCCTTGAAGTCGTCTTCGTACTTTTCCCGCATATCCCGGTATTCCTTCTCGGTGAGCACCTGGCATCTTGCCAGAGGTGCGTCGCCGGGATCGGTTACGATATAGGAGGCAAAGTACAGCACTTTTTCCAGAATTTTGGGAGAAATATCCAGAACCAAGCCCATCCGGGAGGGAATGCCCTTGAAATACCAGATGTGGCTGCAGGGAGCGGCCAGCTCAATGTGGCCCATACGCTCCCGGCGTACCTTGGCTTTGGTAACTTCCACGCCGCAGCGGTCGCAGATCTTGCCCTTGTACTTGATCTTCTTGTACTTGCCGCAGTGGCACTCCCAGTCCTTCTGGGGTCCAAAGATCCGTTCGCAGTACAGGCCGTCCCGCTCAGGCTTCAGGGTACGATAGTTGATGGTCTCCGGCTTCTTGACCTCGCCGTAGGACCACTGCCGGATCATCTCCGGAGAAGCAATGCCAATTTTAATGGCATCAAAGGTGGCATCTGCCATGTTTCAGCCTCCTTATTCTTCGTTGTCGTCGGCATCCATGCCGTCGAACACATCCATGATATCCTCAGGGCTGTCCTCGTCAATCACAAAGCCAGCCTCCAGCACCTCGTCGGTGGAGCCGACAACCACTTCGCTGTCGTTATCGGCGCTGTAGACGATCTCATCATCATCGTCGTCTTCCTTCAGTTCGATTTCGTTGCCGTTTTCATCCAGCACGCGAATATCCAGACACAGAGCCTGCAGTTCCTTGACCAGAACCTTGAAAGACTCGGGAACACCGGGCTTGGGAATGTTGGCGCCCTTGACGATGGCTTCGTAGGTCTTGACACGACCGGTAACGTCGTCGGACTTCACCGTCAGGATTTCCTGCAGGGTGTAGGCCGCGCCGTAAGCCTCCAGGGCCCAGACTTCCATTTCGCCGAAACGCTGACCGCCGAACTGGGCCTTGCCGCCCAGAGGCTGCTGGGTAACCAGTGCGTAAGGACCGGTGGAACGAGCGTGAATCTTATCGTCAACCAGGTGGTGCAGTTTCAGGTAGTAGGGGTAACCAACGGTAACCAGGTTATCGAAGGGTTCGCCGGTACGGCCATCGTAGAGGATGGTCTTGCCGTCTTCCCGCAGGCCAGCCAGCTTCAGGGTATCCCGGATATCCTTCTCGTTGGCGCCGTCGAATACGGGAGTGGCAACGTGCCAGCCCAGTGCCCGGGCAGCGTAGCCCAGGTGAACTTCCAGCACCTGACCGATGTTCATACGGGAAGGCACGCCCAGGGGGTTCAGAACCACATCCAGAGGAGTGCCGTCGGGCAGGAAGGGCATATCCTCTTCCGGCAGAACGCGAGAAACAACACCCTTGTTACCGTGACGGCCGGCCATCTTATCGCCCACGGAAATCTTACGCTTCTGGGCAATGTAGACACGGACGGACTTGGTAACGCCGGGAGCCAGCTCGTCGGAGTTCTCCTTGGTGAAGACCTTGACGTCCACCACGATGCCGCTTTCGCCGTGGGGCACCTTCAGAGAGGTGTCACGGACTTCTCTTGCCTTCTCGCCGAAGATGGCCCGCAGCAGGCGCTCTTCGGGGGTCAGCTCGGTCTCGCCCTTGGGGGTAACCTTACCAACCAGGTAGTCACCGGAGCGAACCTCGGCACCGATGCGGATGATGCCGTTTTCGTCCAGATCCTTCAGAGTATCTTCACCAACGTTGGGAATATCCCGGGTGATCTCTTCCGGTCCCAGCTTGGTATCCCGGGCTTCGGTCTCGTGCTCCTCAATGTGAATGGAGGTAAACACGTCCTCCCGGACCAGACGCTCGTTCAGCAGAATAGCGTCTTCGTAGTTGTAGCCTTCCCAGGTGACGAAGCCGATCAGCACGTTCTTACCCAGGGCAACCTCACCGCCGGAGCAGGAGGGGCCGTCGGCAATGATCTGCTCGGTGTCCACCCGCTCGCCAACCACCACGATGGGCCGCTGGTTGATGCAGGTGCCGGCATTGCTCCGGGCAAACTTGGTCAGACGGTGGGTGCAGGTTTCGCCGTTGTCATACTTGACGGTAATGCAGTCAGCGGAAACGGCGGTGACGGTGCCGGGCATCTTGGCCTTGATGCAGACTTCGGAGTCCACAGCGGCCTTGTGCTCAATACCGGTAGCAACCACAGGGGGTTCGGTGGTCAGCAGAGGCACAGCCTGACGCTGCATGTTTGCGCCCATCAGAGCACGGTTGGCGTCGTCGTTCTGCAGGAAGGGAATGAAAGAAGTTGCAATGGAAATCATCATTCTGGGGGACACGTCGATATAATCGATCATGTTCCGGTCCACTTCGATGATCTCGTTGCGGTGACGGCAGGTAACACGGGCATTTGCCAGGCAGCCGTTTTCGTCCAGAGGCTCGTTGGCCTGGCCGATGTAGAAATCGTCTTCCACGTCGGCGGTCATGTATTCCACTTCCTTGGTAACAAAGCCGGTAGCCTTGTCAACCTTGCGGTAGGGGGCCTCGATAAAGCCGTACTCGTTGATCTTGGCAAAGGTTGCCAGATAGGTAATCAGGCCGATGTTGGGACCTTCAGGGGTCTCGATGGGGCACATACGACCGTAGTGGGTGTAGTGAATGTCTCGGACATCGAAGGAAGCCCGGTCACGGCTCAGACCGCCGGGGCCCAGAGCGGACAGACGGCGCTTGTGGGTCAGCTCGGCCAGAGGGTTATTCTGGTCCATGAACTGAGACAGGGGGCTGGAACCGAAGAATTCCTTGATAACAGCAGTAACAGGCCGGATGTTAATCAGGCTCTGGGGGGTGACAGCGTCCATATCCTGAACCGTCATACGCTCCCGGATCACCCGATCCAGACGGCTGAAGCCAATCCGGAACTGGTTCTGCAGCAGTTCGCCCACGCAGCGCAGACGACGGTTGCCCAGGTGGTCGATATCGTCGGGAGTACCGATGCCCATGGCCACGCAGTTGAGGTAGTTGATGGAAGCCATGATGTCATCGACAATGATGTGGTTGGGGATCAGGTCATTGATCCGCTCGGCAATGGCATCCTTCCAGCCGTCGGCGGGAACGGTCTCCAGCATTTCCTTCAGCACCGGGAAGTAAACCTTCTCGTTGATGCCGTACTCAGCAGGATCGAAGTCCACGAAGCCTGCCATATCCACCATGTTGTTGGAGAAGACCTTTACGGTGCTGTCGCCAACTTTGACCACGGCTTCGCTGACGCCCTTGTTGCTCAGCTCGTGAGCCTTGGTGCGGGAGATGAACTCGCCGGGCATGACCAGAATCTCGCCGGTCATGGGATCGGCAATGGGCTCGGCAGCTTCCTGACCGGACAGCCGGCTCCAGATGTCCATCTTCTTATTGAATTTGTAGCGGCCGACTCTGCTCACATCGTAGCGGTGGGCATCGAACAGCAGGCCCTCCAGGTGGGCAGTGGCAGTTTCCACCGTGGGAGGCTCACCGGGACGCAGACGGCGGTAGATTTCCAGCAGGGACTCTTCCCGGGTCTTGCAGGCATCCTTTTCCAGGGTAGCCAGAATCCGCTCGTCCTCACCGAACAGGGCCTTGATCTGCTCGTCGGTCTGAACACCCAGAGCCCGGATCAGGCAGGTAATGGGCAGCTTCCGGTTCTTATCGATACGAACCCAGAATACATTGGAATTGTCGGTTTCGTACTCCAGCCAGGCGCCGCGGTAAGGAATCACCGTTGCGGTGTAGGTGTGCTGGTCGGCCTTGTCCACCTCGTGGCCGTAGTACATGCCCGGGCTGCGGACAATCTGGGAAATGATAACACGTTCGGCGCCGTTGATCACAAATGTGCCGCCGTTGGTCATCACAGGGAAATCGCCCATAAAGATTTCCTGCTCTTTGATTTCGCCGGTTTCGGTGTTGCGCAGGCGAACCCGAACCTTAATGGGCTTGGCGAAGGTGGCATCACGCTCTTTGCATTCCTCGATGGTGTACTTGGGCTTGTCTTCCATGGTGTAATCCAGGAAGCTCAGCTCCAGCTTGCCGGAGAAATCCGAAATTGTGCCCACATCCCGGAACACCTCCCGCAGGCCTGTCTCCAGGAACCACTGGTAGGAGTCCTTCTGGATCTTCAGCATGTTGGGAATTTCCAGGATTTCTTCATACTTTGCGTAGGATTTACGCATGGTCTTGCCGAACATTACGTCCTTGACCATTGCCATATGGATCATCACAGCCTTTCTTCCGAATGTGTGTTACTTACGATACGCCAGGGTTCGTTGTCATATTTATCAAACTTGATACTTGACACAACCCTGTTCCTGTGGTAAAATGACGGTGTTGGATGGGATAGTCGCAGCTGGGCATAATACCACAGTATGGACTATCATTTTATCATTACAGGTTGCATTTGTCAATGAATATTTTCCACAATTCCGGGGCTTGCGCCTCGTTTTTTTATGCCTTTTTTGACAGATGCACAAAAATTCTCGCCTACTCCCCTTTCCCCGGATATTTCCGCCGGGATCTGGCAGTATCGTACAAAGACTGGAGGGTTTTTTCATGTATTTTGCTCAATACGATTCTCCCCTGGGGAAGCTGCTGCTTTCCTGCACGGAAGACGCCCTCACCGGCATCTGGATGGATCGGACGCTTCCTCAGACAACCGCCACCCACCCCCTGCTGGAAGAAGCCGCCCTTTGGCTGGACGATTACTTCCAGGGGAAAAATCCAGCCATTTCCCTTCCCCTTGCGCCGGAAGGCACGGTATTTCAAAAATGTATCTGGGACATTCTTCTGACCATCCCCTACGGCGCTACCTGCACCTACGGCGAGGTAGCCGCAGAAGCGGCCCGTCGTCTGGGCAAAACCAGAATGTCCGCCCAGGCTGCCGGCGGCGCCATCGGACGAAACCCCATCAGCATCCTGATTCCCTGTCACCGGGTGGTGGGTGCCAATGGCAGTCTCACCGGTTACGGCGGAGGACTGGAGCGGAAGCTGTGGCTGCTGCATCACGAGGGACTGACCCAATTTCATCTATAAGCAAAACCCGCAGAGCTTTGGCTCTGCGGGTTTTTCCCATATTTGCTTAGTAAGTCGCCGCCAGATCGTCGTAGAAAGCGAACATTTCCTCTTCCGTGTCGAAGTTGGCAACGTACATCTGGTTTGCCATGGCGCCGGAGAGCGCATCGGGAATCCGTCCCCACATGACCATCTTCTGGCCGTACTTCATCATCACTTCGTAATCATCCAGCTGGTATCTGCGTCCGTCCCGGCGGCCGTAGAAGGCGCAGTAGTGGTGATTGCCGGTGCCCTTGGTGTCCCGGTCAAAGGCCACCATGCCCGCCCAGATTTTGTAGACATCGGTTTCCTGGGAATAGTTGTACATTTCCGGAGTGTAGCCGCCGGCAGGACGCATATTGACCTCCAGGCCCAGCACATCGCCCTTTTTGCCCAAACCTTCCTGATCCTCGTTCAGTACGAAAAATTCCAGGTGGATGAACCGGCTCTTGACGCCGAAGGCCGCAATGGTCCGCAGGCCCGCATCCCGGATTTTCTCCGGCAGCTCCTTGACCAGGTAGTAAATGGAATCGCCGCCGTTGTTGACGATATCCATCAGCGACCAGGGGGTGATGTTGCCGGACTCAAAGAGCACATTGCCCTGAGAGTCCACAATGCCGTCGTAGGTCTGGACATAGCCATTGACATATTCTTCCATAATATATACATCGCTGTCTTTGGTGCTGAGGAACCACCGTACATCGTCATCGCAGGTCAGCTTGTATGTATTGTTGGCGCCCACGCCATTATCCGGCTTTACCACCACCGGATAGCCCACACTGTGGGCAAAGTCCAGGCAGTCATCCAAGCCTTCCACCAGATGATAGCGAGCCGTGGGAATGCCAGCCTTGGCATAGTACTGTTTCATCACGGATTTGAACTTGATTTTGTCCATTTCGTCAAGCTTGGGACCAGTTGTAATATTGAACTCCGTCCGCAGCCAGGCATCCCGCATAAGCCAGTATTCGTTATTGGATTCCAGCCAGTCGATTTTTCCGTACTTGAAGGTAAAGAAGGCAACTGCCTTGAATACCTCGTCGTTATTTTCCAGGCTGCTTACCTTGTAGTATTCGTGCAGAGAATCTTTCAGCTCCTGCAAAAGGCCATCGTAAGGGCAGTCGCCGATGCCCAGAACCCGCATGCCGTTATTTTTCAGTTCCCGGCAGAATTTCCAGTATGTCATAGGGAAATTCGGGGAGATAAATACAAAGTTTTTCATAGTCGATTGCTCCTTTTCTCTCTTTTCTGTTCCAAAAATCCCCGGTTATCCCAAAAACCAGGGAAGATAGGTCTGCACCATCTTATACCACCAGGGCCAGTCATGGTTCACATCATAGCCCCAGTATTCAAACCGGGTATGAATCCCCTTCTGGCAGCATACCGTGTCCAGCCAGCGGGTGGATTCCAGAAGCGGCTCTTCCCAGGCTCCCTGACCGCAGACAATCAGGCTCTTCTGGCTGTTGTAGATTTCCTTGTAATAGTGGTCATCGGGCATATTCTGCAAATACAAGCAAGGACAGTTGGCATAAACCAGTTCGTCGCAGTAATCGCCGAAAAATTCCTTGTTGTCATACAATCCGGAAATGGCAAAGCAGCTGTCAAACAGGTCCGGCCGCCGATAGTACAGGTTCGCCGCATGCATGGCACCCATGGAGCAGCCGAAGGTGAGAATTCCCTGGTCACACCCATTTGCCATTCCCGCCAGATGGCGGATGGTGGGAACCATTTCATCTACCACATAGTGGTACCATTTTTCGTGATTTTCAATGCGCCAGCGGTTGTCCGCGCCAATGGCCGCCCAAGCCTCGTTGTCAATGGTATCGATGGCGAATACCACGCACTTCCCCTCTTCAATCCAGGGCGCCCAATAATCTACCATACGAAAGCTTTCAAAGTCCCAAAACCGCCCAGCCTGGCAGGGAATGAACAGCACCGGTTTTCCGCCGTGACCGTAAACCTTGAACTCCATTTCCCGGTTCAGATAGCCGCTCCAATGTTTTTCGTACCGAATTTCCATGTGATCCTCTCCCGAATGTGTTGTTTCTTCTTATAATCCCAGGCATTCCATAAACACCGGAATCTGTTGCTCCCAGGAAGCTTCACAGTGGCTGCCCCCCGGAACGATCCGCAGCGCCAGATTCACCCGCTTGGTCAGCAGCAGATGGGCCGTGGAAATCATGGATTCCTGGGTTGCCGCGTGGTTGAACATTTCCAGCTCGCCGTAGTCCATATACAGTGTGGTATCCCGTCGGATGTGGGCCCGGGCCACCATTTCCAGCACTTTTCCCGGAGCCACCCACAAACTTGGCGACAGGCAAGCCCCCCGTTGGAAAATATGGTTGTAGGCGCATACTCCGTACAGCGCCATCAGGCCACCCATAGACGAACCTGCCAGAATGGTATTCTTCCGATCCGGCAGGGTACGCAGATGCTGGTCAATGGCAGGTTTCAACTCCTTGACCATCCAATTCATCATCACATTGCCCTTGCCCTTAATGGTGCCGTGTTCGGAGTTGGTGTAGGTAAGAGGCGAATATTCCACCAGCCGACGGTTGCCCTGGTGGTTGCACTCCACACCCACCACAATGAGCTGTTTCCCGCTTTCCTGCAAATATTGATTCATACCCCAGGATTTTCCAAAAGTGGCGTCTTCATCAAAAAACACATTATGCCCGTCAAACATATACATTACGGGATACCGCCGCTCAGGTTCAAAGTCATACGAGTCCGGCAGATAAATAAATACCCGGCGGGACTGTTCCCCGGACAGCTTGGGGATCGTCACGTCCCATTTGATAACCATTATGCGATTTCCTCCCAAAAAAGAAGGGTTTCCCCCTGAGATGAAGTATAGTATAATTCCCGAAATTGCCCTTGTCAACATACCGGGGCAGAAAAAGTGCTTTTCTATCAAAAACATCCGCCTATATCAGAAGGACATTTTGCAGATTATATAAAAAATTGCGCCTGTCCAAAGGGACAGGCGCAACACAGATCTTAACTTGCTTACTTGGCGAACACGCGCTTCAGGTGGACAAACCGGGGCAGGCCGTCTTCCTTGACCATGCCGCTCTCGCCCTGAATCAGGGGCAGGCAGTAGTCGATGAAGCCCTGGTTGACGCCGTTGCCGGCCTCGTTGATCCACTCCAGGGGAACCTTCTTCTCGGTGTTGGCAACCAGGCTCAGGTCGAACAGTTCGGGCTCGCACTTGTAGCCATTCTCGTCACGGGTGCACTTGAAGCCAACCATCTTGTCGGTCATACCGGCAACAGCGGACTCAACTGCGACCTTACCGGACATGAAGGACTCGGCAATGTCGGTGCCGGAAGCGCAGTGAGCAGCGCAGCGCTGCAGCAGGCTCAGCTCGATGGGACGAACCTTCACGCCGCCCAGCTCAGTCTTGATGATGTCGGTCAGGCGAGCAGCCAGACCGCCCAGCTGAGCATGGCCGAAGCCGTCGGTGCCGGAGGTCTTTGCCTCGGAAACGAAGGTGCCGTCAGCATAGTGGATGCCCTCGGACACAGCCACCAGGCAGTTCTTCTTCTCAGCGTAGACCCGCTTCACATCGGCGATGAACTGATCCATGTTGAAGTCCACCTCGGGCAGGTAGACCAGATCGGGGCCGTCGCCCTTGACATTGGCCAGAGCAGCAGCGGCGGTCAGCCAGCCGGCATGACGGCCCATGCACTCGATGACGGTGACCATGCCGGTGTCGTACACCTGGCAGTCACGGCTGACTTCCATGAAGGAAGTGGCAATGTACTTGGCAGCGGAAGCAAAGCCGGGGCAGTGGTCGGTACCGGCCAGGTCGTTGTCGATGGTCTTGGGCACGCCCATGACACGGCACTCATAGCCAACCCGGTTCATGTACTTGGAAATCTTGTTGCAGGTATCCATGGAGTCGTTGCCGCCGTTGTAGAAGAAGTAACGGACGTTGTACTTCTTGAAGATCTCCAGGATCTTCTTGTAGTCAGTGTCGTCCACATCAGGATCGGCAATCTTGTAACGGCAGGAGCCCAGTGCGGAAGAAGGAGTGTGGAGCATGTTCTCCAGCTCAGCGGGATCTTCCTCGTCCATGATCATCAGCTGATCGTTCAGAACGCCCTTGATGCCGTGGAAAGCGCCGTAAACCTTGGTGATGTTGGGATTCTCCAGACCGGCCTTGATAACGCCGTAAGCGGAGCAGTTGATGACGGAAGAGGGACCGCCGGACTGACCGATGATCAGAGAACCAACCAGAGTCTTTTCTGACATTGTATATTACCTCCAAAAAATAATACGAACTCGGCAGGGATTTGGGCAGTGTGTCCCCCGCAAATCCCAACATTTGAATTATAGCACGCAACCGAAGAAATGGCAAATATTTTTATTGAAAAGAAGAGAAAATGTGTTATAATGGTAGGCGAAGAAATGCGAACCCCGGTTCGCTATTTAAGAAAGGATTGATTCCAATGGCTCTTGTTACCACTACCGAGATGTTCAAGAAGGCTTACGACGGCGGCTACGCCATCGGCGCTTTCAACGTCAACAACATGGAAATCGTTCAGGCCATCACCGAGGCCTGCCGTGAGGAGAAGGCTCCTGTCATCCTGCAGGTGTCCAAGGGCGCCCGCGCTTACGCCAACCACACCTATCTGGTGAAGCTGGTGGAGGCTGCTGTGATTGAGTGCCCCGAAATCCCCATCGCTCTGCACCTGGACCATGGCGACAGCTTCGAGACCTGCAAGTCCTGCATCGACGGCGGCTTCACTTCCGTCATGATCGACGCTTCCTCCAAGCCCTTCGCTGAGAACATCGAGATCACCAAGAAGGTTGTTGAGTACGCTCATGACCACGGTGTTGTGGTTGAGGCTGAGCTGGGCGCTCTGGCCGGCGTTGAGGATGAAGTCAACGTTTCCGCTGAGAACTCCCACTACACCCGTCCCGAGGAAGTGGAAGAGTTCGTTGCCAAGACCGGCTGCGACTCCCTGGCTATCGCCATCGGTACTTCCCACGGCGCTTACAAGTTCAAGCCCGGCACCAACCCCCAGCTGCGCTTCGACATCCTGGAGGAAGTCATCAAGAAGCTGCCCGGCTTCCCCATCGTGCTGCACGGTTCTTCTTCCGTTCCTCAGGAGTACGTAGAGATGGTCAACACCTACGGCGGCGCTATGCCCGGTGCTATCGGCGTGCCCGAGGATCAGCTGCGTCACGCTGCTGAGCTGGCTGTGTGCAAGATCAACATCGACTCCGACCTGCGTCTGGCCATGACCGGCACCATCCGTAAGTTCTTCGCCGAGCATCCTGACAAGTTCGACCCCCGCGAGTACCTGAAGCCCGCCCGTGCCAACATCAAGGAACTGGTTCGCCACAAGCTGGTGAACGTTCTGGGCTGCGCTGGCAAGGCCTAAGTTCAAACCCTTTCAAAAAATGGACTTCCTCCGGGAAGTCCATTTTGTTTTCCTGGAAGAATTTTCTCCATTCCCTCTTGTAACTTTCTTAAAAATGTGGTAAACTGAATTGATTTATGAAAAAATAGTTACCATTCGGAGGATAGTATGGGTGTTTCTTGTCCGACGTAGGCCCTCCTGTGGATTGTGATTATCGATATGGAGGGTAAAATTATGTCAACTTTAGTAGAAGAAATCAGCCGGCGGCGAACCTTCGCCATCATCTCCCACCCCGACGCCGGTAAAACCACCTTAACAGAAAAATTCCTGCTCTACGGCGGTGCCATTGCCCAGGCCGGTGTGGTCAAGGGCAAAAAGAACTCCCGCGCCGCCACCTCCGACTGGATGGAGATTGAAAAGCAGCGTGGTATTTCCGTTACCTCTTCCGTGATGCAGTTTCAGTACAATGGTTACTGCATCAACATTCTGGACACCCCAGGTCACCAGGACTTTTCCGAAGATACCTACCGTACCTTGATGGCAGCGGACTCTGCGGTGATGGTCATTGACGGTGCCAAGGGCGTGGAGCCCCAGACCCGGAAGCTGTTCAAGGTCTGCGCCATGCGGCACATTCCCATCTTTACCTTTATCAACAAGATGGACCGGGAAACCAAAGACCCCTTCGACCTGCTGGACGAAGTGGAACGGGAACTGGGCATCGAGACCTACGCCATGAACTGGCCCATCGGCTGCGGCAAGGATTTTCAGGGCGTTTACGACCGGGAGAAAGCAGAGCTGCTGTTCTTCTCCGGAGAAACCGGCAAGAAACGGGCAGATAAGGAAGCCATCGACCTGTACGATGAGCGGGTAGCAGAACTTTTGGACTCCAAGGAAAAGCACCAGCAGCTGATTGATGATGTAGAATTGCTGTCCGCCGGACGGGAAATGGATATGCAGGCTGTCCGGGATGGCCAGCTGTCTCCGGTGTTCTTCGGCTCCGCGCTGACCAACTTCGGCATTGAGCCCTTCCTGGAAGCCTTCCTGAAACTGACTCCCCCTCCCCTGGCCCGGACGGCGGACTGCGGCGTGATCGACACCTTTGACCCGGATTTTTCCGCCTTTGTGTTCAAGATTCAGGCCAACATGAACAAGGCCCACCGGGACCGGCTGGCATTCATGCGCATCTGCTCCGGCAAATTCCAGCGGGACGCCGAGTACTACCACGTTCAGGGCAAGAAAAAGATGCGTCTTTCCCAGCCTCAGCAGCTGATGGCAGCAGAGCGGGAAATTGTGGAAGAGGCTTACGCCGGTGACGTAATCGGCGTGTTTGACCCGGGTATTTTCTCCATCGGTGATACCATCACCGTGCCCGGAAAGAAGTTCTCCTACTCCGGCATCCCCACCTTCGCTCCGGAGCATTTCTGCCGAGTGTCCGCCAAGGACTCCATGAAGCGCAAGCAGTTCGTCAAGGGCACCGAGCAGATCGCCCAGGAAGGCGCCATTCAGATTTTCAAGGTTCCCAACTCCGGTATGGAGGAAGTTATCGTCGGCGTAGTCGGCACATTGCAGCTGGATGTGTTTCAGTACCGGATGAAAAACGAGTACGGCGTGGACCTGCGGATGGAAATGCTGCCTTATGAAGAAATCCGCCGGATTGATGAATATCCCGGGGATTTGAGCGACCTGAACCTGGGCAGCGACGCAGAGCTGCTGGAAGATTATCGGGGCAGAAGTTTGCTGGTGTTCAGCAGCTTCTGGGCCATCGACTTTACCTGCCGGAGAAATCCCGGCCTGAAAGTTTCCGAAATTGTGGTGTCCGAAGGATAACCACTTAAGAGGCGGAGGAAGTTCCTCCGCCTCTTGCTTTTTAAGCGGGAAGCGCATATAATAATCCGAAAAGGGAGGCATCTGTATGAAAGCATGGCAGCATTTTAAGACCATTACCAAACACCGCTGGCTTGTCTGCTGCGGCTGCTTTCGGGTGGGACTTTACTGGCAGGGACTGACCCATGACCTGTCCAAGTATTCCCTGACAGAATTCCGGGAAGGTGCCAAATACTACCAGGGCACCCGCAGCCCCAACGCCGCCGAACGGGAGGACAAGGGCTATAGTGAAGCCTGGATGCACCACAAAGGCCGCAACCGCCACCACTATGAATACTGGACGGACATGAATCGCCAAACCCGCAACTATGAATCCATTTCCATGCCCCGCAAATACCTGGTGGAAATGGTGATGGACCGTCGGGCCGCCTGCATGACTTACCAAGGAGCAGCCTACCGGGATGATTCTGCCCTGATCTATTTCGACAGAAGCCGGGAAAAAGAACTGATGCACCCCAAAACCAGCCGGGAACTGGGATATATCCTGACCATGCTGGCAGAAAAAGGGGAAGCAGAAACCTTCCGCTACTTAAAAGAATCTGTTCTGACAGGGGAACCCTTCCCCTGGGAGCGCCAAGGAGAATGCCCATGGACACCATCGAAGTAACTATCCCTTCCAGAATTCATCACCTGTCCCAGATCATCACCGGCTTTCTCTTGCTAAAAGAGCAGGGTTGGGATGTAAAACTGATGGATCGTTCCCAGGATCGGGACTTTCCTTTCTATGATCTCCCCGTTGCCCTGGTTCGCTACCGGGATAAGCAAGTGATCTATGATATGTGGGACGGTTACCAAAATCCGGAAGGCATAAAAAAAGGCCTGGAAATCTGCGATTTTTACTTTAAGCGCAGTTTTTCCGCTGAAAAGAATCAGACGCTGTTCCCGGAGTATGCGGGAAAAATCTATCCTTTGGGACTATTCTATCGGGTAATCCATCCCCAAAGTCCCATCCAAGAACCACTCTGGAAAGAAGCTGCCAAACTTCTGATGGGCAGAACGCCGGAACGTTACTTCGTACCAAACGTATTTGAAGGTTCTCCCACGAACCAAGCAAACAATTCCGTAAAAATTCTGTTTCAGACTCAGCTTTGGAACAGCAACGATCCGACCCTTTCCCAACAGGCCAACGAAGAACGCAGAGATATCAACAATATGCGTATCTCCATCCTTCGTGTCCTGCGCCAAAAGTACGGCAACGCCTTTATTGGTGGTCTGAGCGATACTGCATTGTCCCGATCCATAGCTCCTGATCTGATTATTCCCCAAAAATATACAGAGAGAAAGAACTACCTAAAACTGGTTCACAGCTGCGATATCTGCATTGGTTCCATGGGTTTGCACGAAAGCATTGGAGGAAAAACCGGAGAATATGTAGCCGCCGCCAAAGCGATTGTCAATGAATCCCTCCATTACAGTCTGCCAGGAGACTTTCTCCCCGGGCAAAACTATCTTCCCTTTACCACCGCTCAGGAATGCATTGACGCCGTGCAGCAGCTGGTAGACTCCCCGGAGCGCCGCTACGCCATGCAGCAGGCCAATCAGCAGTATTACCAGCATTACCTGAAGCCGGATATTCTGGTAAAAAACACCCTCGATCAGATTGACAACGCCTTGGCCCAGTCCGGAAAAATAATGTAAAAAAGCCTAACAAAATTCTTGACTTTTCGGAATTTCTGCATATAATAGAACCGTTGCACAGAGGATTAGTGTAACGGTAGCACACCGGACTCTGACTCCGTTCGCGGGGGTTCGAATCCCTCATCCTCTGCCAAGAAAAGCCTAATCACATTCGTGATTGGGCTTTTCTTTTCTATGAAGCATAAGAGGGATTCGAACCCACTGAGATACAGCCCTCCGGGGGAGGGCTGCTGTGCTCCCTCCTCGGAGCGCACACCTTACAGTTTGCATAGCAAACTGCCATCGAATCCCTCATCCTCTGCCAAAAACACCCGACTGCATCCGCGGTCGGGTGTTTTTACGTTGCAGAAAGAGGGATTCGAACCCACTCAAATGCAACCCTCCTTACCGCTCCCCCTTTCAAACTCCATGATGACAAACCTGCTTCCCTATGGTACTATGTTCTTAGGAATGCACTGCGCAGAAAAGGAGCCTGTCTATGCGTGTAATGTATGTGTACCACAGCTGTTTTTTGGCCGAAACCGAGAAAAGTTATTACTTGTTTGACTACTTTCAGGGAAAGCTGCCGCCTTTGAAGTCGGAAAAGCCCATTGTGGTACTGGCCAGCCACAGTCCCCATGACCACTATAACCCGGCAGTGTTTTCCATGCTGCAAAAAATGGGAATGCAGCAGATTCTTCCGGTGCTGTCTTCTGACATTCCGCCCGAAACCCGACCGGCGGAACTACCCTGTCGGGTGGTTTCCCCCGGCGAGCGCTGCCGCCTGCCCCAGGGGCAGGTCCTGACCACCTACCGCTCCACGGATTTGGGTGCAGCGTTTTTGATTCAGGATGGAGACGATTGGTTCTACCACGCCGGAGACCTGAACGACTGGGTCTGGGAGGGTGAGCCGGAAGAAGACAACCGCCGAATGACCCAAGCCTACCGGCAGGAGATAGACCGTCTGGCCCAGGATCTTCAGGGCAAAACCCTGTCGGCAGCCTTCGTGGTGCTGGATCCCCGGCAAGAGGAACACTACCATAGAGGACTTCTCTATTTTCTCCAGCACGTTCCCTGCGAAAACGTCTATCCCATGCACAACTGGGAACACCCTGAGATCATCAGCCGATTCCTGTCAGAATATCCCCAGTACAGCAGCCGGATTGCAGCTGCAGAAGAAAACAAAATTCAGGAGGATTGTCTATGAAATTTGAAATGTATCACGAAAACTACAACGTTTCCAATCTGGAAGCATCCCTTGCCTTTTATGAAAAAGCGTTGGGCTTGAAAGAAAAACGCCGGAAAAACGGCGACGGGTTTATCATCGTCTATATCGGCAACGAAGAAAGCACCTTTGAACTGGAACTGACCTGGCTGGAAGATCATCCTCAGACCTATGACCTGGGAGAGTGTGAGTTCCACCTGGCCTTGCGCACCGATGATTACGAGGCTGCTCACAAGCTCCACCAGGAAATGGGCTGCATCTGCTATGAAAATCCCGCCATGGGACTCTACTTTATTACCGACCCGGATGGTTACTGGTTGGAAATTGTTCCCGCAAGAAAATAAGTCCCCCACACCCCTCCTGTCATGCCGGGAGGGGTGCTGGTTTTCTGAAAATCGGATTTCCCTTGAGTTTTTCTCCGGATTGTGCTAGAGTAAAGAAGCAATATGCTCATTCAGGAAAGGAGGGCGGCCCATGGAACTCAATGATATCTACGATGAATCCCGAAATCCAACCGGCAGGGTCCATCGCCGGGGCACGCCCTGGAAGCCGGGAGAATACGGCGTAGTGGTCTGCGTCTGGGTTTATGACGGACGGGGGCATCTGCTTCTGACCCGCCGGGCCAAAGGAAAAAGCTTTGCCGGAACCTGGGAAAATTCCGGCGGCGCTGTAAAGGCCGGAGAAACCAGCCGTCAGGCCATTGCCCGGGAGCTGTTTGAGGAAACCGGCATTGTGGCCCAGCCTGAGGAATTTGAATACCTGGACACGGACAAAGACCGCAACACCTTTTACGATCACTACTGCATCCAAAAAACCGTCCCGTTAAAGGACATTGTTCTGCTTCCCGGCGAGACCGACGATGTGATGTGGGCCAGTTTCGGGAAAGTGCACTGGATGATCCGTTCCGGAAAAATCTGCAAGGTCATTGCCCATCAGTTTCTGCGTCAGGAAAAGGCACTGCGTTTGCGCAATATAACCAATTTTATCCGATGATTTTTGGCAAGGAAAGCCCTGGGTTTTCCTTGTCTTTTTTTACCATCCGGGATATAATGAAAAAAAGCGTTTTTCAGGCGTCCGGCGAAAACGCTTCTGCCGGGCGGAAAAACGCTTTGTTTTTTCCATACTTGACTAGAAATGGAGGAAAACCCTATGATCCAGCTCATGAAACTGCCTGTACGTCGTGGCAACGCTCCCCTGCGCATCGCCAAGGGACACTTTGTGACCAATCACTCCCATATCAATTACTACATCGACATCACTTACCAGAAGACCCGTCTGAGTGAAGCCCGGGACAGCGCCTACCAGCTGGTTTCCCACTTCATCAACGACACCCCCGTGGATACCATTCTTTGTCTGGACGGCACCGCGGTTCTGGGTACCTGCATCGCCGATGAGCTGACCAAGAGCGGTTTTCTCACCATCAACGCCCACCAGACCATCTACGTTGTGGAACCGGAATACAACGCAAATTCCCAGATTATCTTCCGGGAAAATATCCAGCCCATGATCCGGGGCAAGCATGTTCTGGTGCTGATGGCCTCCGTCACCACCGGCTTCACCGCCAAGCGCTCCATTGAAGCCATTGACTATTACGGCGGCCGTGTGGCCGGCGTTGCCGCCATTTACCGGGCCGTGGACGAAGTAGCAGGCTATCCCGTCCGTTCGGTATACTCCATTGAGGATCTTCCGGATTACGAAAGCTACGACTACCACGACTGCCCCTACTGCAAAGCCGGCGTCAAAGTAGATGCCCTGGTCAACAGCTTCGGCTACTCCTCCCTGTAACAAATCATAACCACCGGCCGTGCCGGTGGTTTGCACTAGCCCCCTTAGGGCATTTTTCTGGCTGAGCCTAAAGGCCCGTCGAAAGGTCTGCCAACCGCATATCTTTCACGGGCTGCCCCTAAAGGGGCT
>DVGO01000045.1 GCA_018712645.1 Candidatus Faecousia faecavium
CAATGGCCACCACAGAGGACCGCCGGGCCGCAGTCTGCGTGGCCTGGCGCCTGTGGACAGATGTCTGCGCAGGAACAGCCGGAGCAGCAGATTCTTCCATCGCTGGGGCTTGTTCTTTTTGGATGCCTTCCACAGTGTGCTCCTCATCCTCCTGGGGGACGGGGGATTCGTTGCTTTCCATTTCCTGGTTTTCGTACTCTCTCATTTCCTTTGGCATATAGGTC
Organism: Candidatus Faecousia faecavium; assembly: GCA_018712645.1. Lineage (GTDB taxonomy): Bacteria > Bacillota > Clostridia > Oscillospirales > Oscillospiraceae > Faecousia > Faecousia faecavium. The sequence goes on from DVGO01000045.1 coordinate 225, forward strand.
CTCCTCGTATAATAAGTTTGAAAGTTAATCAATCAGGTATCAGCAGGCTTTGAGGTGCCCGTGATACAATAGCTGTAGGACAGCAGGGTTAAGTTCTCCACCTCCTGGTTGAGCCACAAGGCTGCTTCATTCTTAGTCTGTTCCCCTGAGCCGGAAGTTAGCTGCAAACTCATTGGCTGTTTGCCGGAGATAAGGCCGCCCTTTTAGCAGTGAGGTCTATCGCATTGGCCTGTTCCGGAATGATTCTGATACGCGAGGTTGCGGATGCTCCGGTTATCATGGGTATCTCAAAGCCTGCTGACCTGAAATCTCCATGTGGGGAGGTGAAAATTGTGAATCCATTATTCGTTGGCATTGATGTGAGCAGCAAAAACAATGTGGCTTACCTGATGAAACCAGACGGCAGTAAGCATTCCAGTTTTTCTGTGCAGAACAACCTTGGCGGTGCTAAAATATTGTCAGAAAGAATCGTGTCGGCGCTTGGCTCCATGCAACTCAGTGATGTGGTGATCGGTCTGGAAGCCACCTCTATCTATGGGGACAGCCTTGTCTATGCTCTCCGGGAGGATGGCAGTCTTGGCCGGTTCCAGCGGAAAATTCATGTTCTCAATCCTAAGCAGGTCAAAAAGTTTAAGGAAGCCTATCCTGACCTGCCCAAGAATGACTTTGTGGATGCCTTTGTGATTGCCGACCATCTCCGTTTTGGCAGGATCGCCAAGGAGGTCTATATGGACGACTATCGCTATCAGGCGCTCAGAACCCTTACCAGAGCCAGATTCGACGTGATTCAAAATCTGACTCGGGAAAAGCAGCGGTTTGCCAACTACCTATTCCTGAAATGCTCCGGCATTGCGCAGGACAAGGACATCCAGAATACCAGCGCTACCACCATTGCGCTCATGGAGCGGTTTGAAACTGTGGATGATCTGGCAAACGCTGATCTGGAAGAACTGACTTCCTTCATTGATGAGAAAGGCAGGAACTTTGCTGACCCGGCTGCAAAAGCCAAGGCGATTCAAACCGCTGCCAGAGATTCTTACCGCTTACCAATCACTGTGAACAACTCTGTGAATCAGGCCATGGCCGTCTCCATTGCCTCTATGCGGGCTTTAGAGAGGCAGGTCAAGGTCTTGGACAAGGCTATTGAACACCAGTTTGAGATCATCCCCAATACCCTAATCTCCATTCCCGGCATTGGCAAGGTCTACTCCGCCGGTATCATCGCTGAAATTGGCAATATCCACCGTTTCGATTCCCAAGCCTCTGTCGCCAAGTTTGCCGGCCTTGTCTGGACCCAGCACCAGTCCGGTGAATTTGAAGCGGAGCACTCCCGGATGATTAAATCCGGCAACCGCTATCTCCGTTACTACCTGCTGGAAGCCGCCAACTCTGTGAGAAGATGCGACTCCGAGTTCCGGCGCTACTATGACCTCAAGTACCATGAGGTCAACAAGTACCAGCACAAACATGCACTCGCACTAACTGCCAGAAAACTGGTTCGGTTGGTCTTTAGGTTGCTGAAAGACAACCGCCTGTATATCCCGCCGGAGGGCTGAGCGAACCGCTTGCCGCTCTGACGAAATCGCTCTGTTTCAAAAACTCAGGGGACAGGGCTTAGGTTGGTGTTGCCTTTTTGCTACCTGCATTCCACTTCTTGCTCCTTTTTGTTCAATTTTTTTGCGTCACCCCCTCTTGACTTAATACCATTGGACTACAATAATAATTACGGTATAAGGCGCGGCAGCCAGCCGCGTCTTTTTCCATCTCAAAGCCGAAGCTGTTAGAATGGGAGAGTAAATGGCCTGACAGTAATTACCATGGGCTAACATGCCCGTACTGGAGTCCGTCAGCCGCCTCTCTCGTTCGCAGCATTCGATTTGCGCAGGTAGAGCCACCTTGTGCGCTCGTGTCACCCAGGAGATTGAATAGGTAATGAGGAAAAGGCGGAAAGCCATATCCAATCAGAAGGAGGAACAAAATGAACGCAGTAGGGATCGATGTTTCCAAAGGGAAAAGCATGGTGGCTGCCCTGCGGCCAATGGGTGAAGTGGCATTGCTGCCACGGGAGTTTCTCCATACCGAAGTCGGTCTGGAGCAGATGGCTTACGCCATCACTACGCTGGGGGAAGATACCCGCGTTATCATAGAAGCCACCGGCCGCTACCATGAACCGGTTGCGGCGGCACTACACAAATACGGTATCTACGTATGCGTCCTGAACCCGCTGTACATCAAGCAGAGCGGCGGCGGTTCCATCCGCAAAGTCAAGACAGACAAGGCGGACGCCATGAAGATTGCTAAGTACGGCCTTGACAACTGGGTGGATCTGCGGGAATATACTCCCATGGACACTGTAAGACAACAACTGAAGCTGTGCTCACGCCAGTACAATCTCTACATGAAAACGGTGGTATCACTGCAAAACAATCTCATTTCTCTGACCGACAAGACCTTTCCCGGCGTGAACGAACTGTTCTCCAGCCCGGAGCGTGCGGACGGCCACCAGAAATGGGTGGACTTTGTCATGACCTTCTGGCACTGTGACTGCATCTGCCGCGTCAGCGAGAAAGCATTCACCGAGCGTTATCAGAAATGGTGCAAGCGCAAGGGCTACCATTTCAGCACAGAGAAAGCATTGGATCTCTACGCCGGAAGCTGTGGTCATTTCACCACGCTGCCGAAGAATGACAACACCAAGCTGCTCATTACCACTGCGGCGCAGCAGCTTCTGGCGGGCAAGATGACGCTGGCCGCACTGCGGGCCGAGATGACAAGGCTTGCCATGCAACTCCCAGAGTACAATACTGTGCGCGCCATGTACGGTGTTGGCGAAACCACTGCCGCGCAGCTTATGGCTGAGATCGGCGATGTGCGCCGTTTTCCACGCCGCAGTTCCATTGTAGGCTTCGCGGGTGTCGATCCGGGTGTGGACGATTCTGGCAAGCATAGTGCCAAGAGTGTTCCTACGACCAAACGTGGCTCACCGCATCTGCGGAAAACGCTGTACCAGATCGTCTGCACCTACCTGAGAAAAGCCCCAGCAAATGAGCTGGTGTACCAGTTTCTCGAGAAGAAACGCGCCGAGGGTAAGCCATATTTTGTC